>DASUFO010000018.1:0-14198 GCA_036274475.1 Candidatus Limnocylindrales bacterium | reverse complement strand
GTCTCGCCGTCTTCGGCGACCCACTCCCCTGCCTCGGTGTCGTAGCGGCCCGGGACGAGGTTGCGGAGCGCGGAATACGGGTGGGTGGTGCCGCCCTTTCGGAGGTTGATCTCCAGCGCGTAGACGTTCCAATCGCCGCGGTCGGACGACGCCGTCACGAAGTCGACGCTGAACCGGCCGACGGCTCCCCGTTGCGCGAGCCGCGCCCCGATCGCCGCCGCGTGGCGGGCGAGCTCCGGTGCGTAGGCATGGTCCGCCGGGAATCGGCACCCGAGGTACACCTGCCCCGACGCTCCCCCGAGCACCTGCTCGTGCGTCGCGAGTACCCGGACCTCGCCGTCTGGCCGGATATCGACTTGGGCGCTGGGGCTGCTGAACCGCGTCCCGGCGATCCGTTCCTCGACGATTCCGCCGCGGGCCAGGTCCTCGAGATACCAGTCCTCGAGACCGGAAACGGCCGCGCGCACGTCAACGTCCGGCGTCAACTCGAGCACGACGTTGCCGTCGCCCGCGCCGCTGTCGTCATGCTTGATCACGACGCCCGGGGCGTCCGGCCGCGCCGCGCGGATCTCCGCCACGGCCGCGACGACGTCGTCGATCGATCGCACGTCCTCGACTCCGAACGGCACCGGCACGCCCGCCTCGCGCATCAGCCGCCGGCCCTCGCTCTTGAAGCCGATCCAGCGCAGGTCGGGCCGCGTGCCGTTGATCGGGACGCCGAGCGCGACGGCGAGCGCCACCTCGTGGTCGGTGACGTTCCAGGGCTCCATGAGCGCCGGTCGGCCCGCGATCCGGGCCCGCAGGTCGGCCAGCAGGTCCGGCCGGTCGAGGAGCTTCGCGGCGACCGACCTCGGTGTCCCGTCGTCGACCTCGATCAGGCTGACCTTCGAGGCGAGCGCCGCCCGTCGCTCGGCCGGCACGAGGTCGAGGTAGTAATCGACGATCGCTTGCCCGGGCCGCCGCGTGGAGATGTAGATCGCCTCGCACGACTCGATCCGATCGGGGATGAGCGTCGCGTTGAGGTAGCGGTGCTCGAGCGACGGAATGCGATCGCCGTAGTGCGACAGGATGGACTCGCTGACGCTGAACGAGGGCAGGATCAGCAGGACATGCGGGATGCCACTCTCCGGCGAGTTGGCCGCGAGTGCGTCGCCCAGTCGCTCCTGCAGCCGGTCGAACGCGTCGGTCAAGTCAGCAGCTCGGCGGTGTCGGCCAGGTCGGGGCTGGCGAGGAGTCCGAGCTTGACGGGTTCGCGGGTGACGCCACCGACGCAGTCTACCGGCGGGGTCGGTTCCCAAGTGGAGCCGTCGCCGAAGCGATGTCGCCAGGCGCGCAGCGCACCGACTACGAAGAACCTATGTCTGGGTATGGGATTGGAGACACGCCTGCCGTAGGATCGGCCGATGCTGTTTGGGCGGGACAGCGAGCGGCATCTGCTCGAGTCGCTACTCGACGATGCGCGCGGGGGACACGGCCGAACGCTGATCGTTCGGGGCGAGGCAGGGATGGGCAAGAGCGCCCTCCTCGAGTTCGCAGCGGCCCAGGCGAGCGACTTCCAGGTCAGCGCGACGGCCGGCGTCGAATCGGAGTCCGAGCTTCCATTCGCTGGGCTGCTGGCGGTCAGCCGCCCGTTGCTCCGCTTCCTGCCCGCGCTTCCGGAGGCCCAGCGAACGGCACTCGAAGCCGCGCTTGCGATCACGTCGGCCGCCGTCGCGGACCGATTCACCGCGTATGCCGGGGCATTGACGTTGGTCGCCGCGGCAGCCGAGGAGCGGCCGCTCCTCGTCCTGGTCGACGACCTCCAGTGGCTCGACGCACCGTCGTCGGAGGCCCTGCTCTTTGTCGCACGGCGCCTGGGACCGGACCGAGTCGCAATCGTTATGACCCTCCGCGCTGGTATCGACGATGAGCGAGACATCCGAGGCCTCGATGTGCTTGAAGTCCGCGGTCTGGACTTGAGGGCCGGTGTCGACTTGGTCCGGACGATGTACGGCGAGTCGACCTTTCCAGACTCCGTTGTCGAGGAGCTCGTCCGCCTCACCGGAGGCGCGCCGTTGGCGCTGATGGAGATTCCGGCTCTCCTGACAGAGGCACAACTGGCGGGACTCGAGCCACTCCCGGACCCCTTGCCGGCCGGCGATTCAATCAAGCGGGCGTTTCATCGGCTGATCGAAGCGCTGCCTCAGCCGACGCGGGAGGCGCTTCTGCTGCTCGCGGCCGAGGATCAAGGGTCGCTCGATCTCGTGGCGCGTGCGCTCGCAAATGGCGATTCAGATCCCGACGCGCTGGAGCCGGCCGAAACCGCTCGACTGATCCGGGTTGACCATGGCCGGGCGATCTTCCGGCATCCGCTGCTTCGGTCGGCCGTTTATCACGAGGCACCACCGGCCGATCGACGCCGCGCCCATCACGCCTTGGCCGCAGCTTGCGATCGATCCGACGCCGAACGGCGCGCATGGCACCTCGCCGCGGCAGCGATCGAACCGGATGAGGCCGTGGCAAGCGCCCTTGAGGCGGCGGCACATCGAGCGCAGGCGCGCGCGGCGTTCGCATCCGCTTCCCGGGCGCTCGAGCGTGCGGCGGACGTCACACCCGACTTCGAGAAGCGGGCACGGCGGTTGCTTGAGGCGGCCGAGAACGCATGGCGCGCGCGTGAGATCTCTCGGACAGAACGTCTCCTCACCGCGGCGTCGTCTTGGACAAGCGACAAGCTCGTGCTGGCCGACGTCCTGCTCCTGCGGGGCCGCTTCGCGTACATGCACGGCTCCGCGACTGAAGCCTCCGACCGACTTGTCGGCGATGCCTTGGCCGTAGCAGAGGAAGCTCCGGAGACGGCGGTTTCACTCCTGATGCAGGCGTCATGGGCATTTTCGGGGGCAGCCGCGCTAGACCTGTCACTCGATGCCGCCGAGCGCGCATTCGAGATCGCCAAGCGAGTCGGAGACAACCTTGTCCTGACAACGACCGTTGCGCTGTCGGTGGCGCTGATGCTTCGCGGGCGGTCTCGAGAAGCCCGATCGCTCCTGGGTGTTTGGAAGACAGCGCTCCAGGAAGCAGGCGCCACGGCTCCGGGCTGGTGGGAGAACCCAAACATTGGTGTCGTCCTGACAGCGTTGGGCGACTACGAGTTCGCGGAACAGCTCTTGCGGGCGTTTCACGTCAGAGCCCGCGCAACCCCGGAGACGCTGCCTACAGTCCTCGCCGGCTTGAGTCAATTTGAATATCGAACAGGCGACTGGGCGGCGGCATTGGCCCACGCGTCAACTGGCGCGCAACTCGCGATCGCAACCGGCCAGACGTCCGGCTCGGGATTCGTTCTCGCCAACCTCGCGGTCGTCGAGGCCGGCCTTGGTCGGGTGGAGGCAAGGAGCCATGCTCGGCAGGTCGAGGACATCGCGAACTGGAGTGGCTTCCACTCGCTTAGAACATACGTCCGGGGAGCCCTCGGCCTACTCGATCTTGGCGCGGGGCACGTGGACTCGGCGATCCAGGAACTCGAACGAGTCGGTCGGATGGTGGCTGAGTGGGGCGTGGGCGAACCGAGTGTTGTCCAGTGGATGCCAGATTTGGTGGAGGCATACGCTCGGACCGGCCGTCGACGCGATGCCGCAACGCTCCTTGAAACGCTTTCGATCCAAGCCGATCAGACCGACGGTAGATGGGCGCGCGCGGTGGCCGCCAGATGCGAAGGCATGCTCGCCGACTCGTTCGACGAGCCGTTCTCCGAGGCCCTTCGAATTCACGCCACGATGCCCACCCCGTTTGACCTCGCCCGGACGCAACTTTGCTACGGCGAGCGGTTGCGGCGCGCCGGCCGCCGGGTCGACTCGCGGGAACAGCTTCGGCCTGCGCTCGAGACGTTCGAACGGCTGGGCGCGGTTGACTGGGCGAGGCGCGCAGCGGTCGAGCTGGGCGGGTCAGCGGAGCACCGCGCACCTCGAGATCGGGCCATCGACCATCTGTCGCCCCAGGAGCTTCAGGTCGCGCTGATCGTCGCGGATGGGGCGACGAACAGGGAGGTGGCGGCCGCCCTGTTCGTCACCACGAAGACCGTGGAGTTCCACCTTCGGAACGTGTACTCGAAGCTGGGCATCCGATCGAGGACGGAGCTCGCCGCCATGGTCGCGAGCCGTCGGGGCTCCACGCCGGAGGCGGCTCCGGCCGAAGCCCTGCCTACCGCGTCGCCAGGTTGACAGCGGCCTCGACGTTGATCAGGCCAGATCCATAGAAGTCCGGATCAGCCAGGTCTTCCGCTGAGTTCCGGAGCACGGCTTCGACCTCGTCGGGGTGATTCTTGCCGACGAGTTCCACGAGCAGCGCGAGCAGACCCGACGTGGCGGCCGCCCCGAAACTTGTCCCGGTGCTCGCCCAGATGAGCCTCGGCTCGGTCTGGCATTGCGAGGGCGCCTGGGTCGGCGCCGTGATCAGGCTGACTCGCGAGCAGTCGAGCCAGACCGGGTCGACCTGGTTCGGGAAGGTTCCGGTTCCGCCCGGGCCGGCCACATCGATCGGCGAACCGAAGTTCGTGTAGTCCGCGGGGAGATCGTCGGGACCGGTCGCCGAGACGCAGATGACGTGAGCGGCCATGCAGAACCGGACCCGATCCGGATCGCCGTCCAGATCCTGGGAAGCGTTCCCGGCAGCGGCGACGAGCAGTGCGCCCTTCTCATAAGCGTACGTCGTCGCAGCATCGATCCGCTCCCTCGCGCCTGGAAATGCAGCGTTGCTGAACTCGAGCGGGAAGCTCATGTGGATGACATCGGCGCCGGCGTTCGCCGCGTACTTGATCGCCTCGATATAGATGCTGAGGCAATTCATCCGATTTCGGCCGTGGACCTTGACCGCGATCAGCTTCGTGCGCTGCGTGACGCCGGCGAGAACGACGGCGTTGCTGGACACGAGACCGGAGACCGCGGTGCCGTGGCCATGGAAGTCCGTGTACTTCGGGAGGCCCATGTCGGTGGCGACATCGTTCTCCGTCGTCGGGCTCGGCGTGCCCGGATCCGCCGGCAGGCAGGTGGAGCCCAGGAGCGACTTCGATCGCTCCGTGTCGACGAGCCCGGCGAGGTCCGGGTGATTCGAGTCGATCCCGGTGTCGAGGACTGCGACCGCGACGCCCCTCGATCCAAGCAGTCCGTCGGACCACGCTGACTCAGCGTCGATCGCTCGAAGATTCCACTGGCGGGAGTACTCCGAGGCGGCGCTCGGTGGTGGCTTCGTCGCCGCCGCGGCGCCGCCGATGTGAATCAGGTTCGCAGTGGAACCGACGATGAGTGCGGCGAGGGCAGTTGCGGTCAGGGACCACACACGTCGAGGCACGACAAGCTCCTTTCCCGCGTGACGCCTGGCTGCACGCGTGGACAACCCAGTCTCGGGAGGAGTGGGGTGCGCTCGCGCCGGTGAAAACCCCAGTTCGAGTCCACCCCTCCGACCGCGAGCGCGTTCGTGTCTTGCAACGCTTCGGCAAGTGGCGGTCCCTGCGCTGTTGCGCGTCGCATCACCCGGCTGGGTACAGCGTGTCTGAGGACCCCCGCGGACAGGAGGCATGCCATGCCGGCCAAGACCGAGAAGCAGCGCAAGTTCATGGGCGCCGAGCTCCAGCGCAAGCGCGAGGGCAAGAAGACCCGCACCGATCTGAGCGAGAAAGAGCTCGAGAAGATGGCCAGCAAGAGCGACGACAAGAAGAAGCGCTGACCCATGGCCACCGACAAGCAGCGGGCGGCGGCCCGCCGGAACATCAAGAAGGCGGCCAGCGCCGCGGCGGACAAGAAGACGATCGCCCACCTGCCGAAGTCGACCCGCACTGCTCTCGGCAAGAAGGGCGCTTCGGCCCGGATGAACAAGTCGGACTGACCTCGCCGGCCACCGGGTGCTCGGCGGCCGCATCACGAGAGAAGCGCTGGAGTAGGGTTCCGGCGTGAACCCCGTCGCCCGCCCCGGATCGCCTGCCGAGGCGCTGCTGGCGCGCGCGGCGCAGATCGGCGCCCATCCCGATGACGACGACGAGACGCGGGCCCGGAAGGGCCTCCTCGTCCTGATCTCGCTCCTGATCCTGCCGATCGCGGTCGTCTGGGGCTCCCTCTACCTCGCGTTCGGCTCACCGGTCGGCTTCGTGCCGTTCATTTACGCGGGAATCCTGCTCGGCGCAGTCGCGCTCTTCGCGCGCAGCGGCAATTTCGCGATGCTGCTCCGGGTCAACCAGCTCGACATCCTCTTCGCCCCGACGCTCTCGATGATCCCGTTGGGCGGGTTCCTCGGCGCCGGCGGTGTCGGAATCTGGGGCGTGCTCGCGCCGCTCGGCGCACTGGTCTTCAGCGAGGTCCGGGTTGCGGTCGGCTGGTTCGTCGCCTGGGTCGTGGTGTTCCTGGGCTCGGGGGTTGCCGGCGTCATCGTCGGGCCGATCCCGCCACCGATTCCGGAGTGGTTCACGACGACGATGCTCGCGCTGAACATCGCGGTCGGCGGGACGATCATCTTCACGCTGCTCGCGGCCGTCGAGATCCAGCGTCGGTCGGCCCTCGCGGCACTCCGCGTGGAGCAGGCACGAGCCGAAGAGCTGCTGCTCAACATCCTTCCGGAGTCGATCGCGGACCGCCTCAAGGCCGATGCCCACACGATCGCCGACCAGTTCGCCGCGGCGTCGATCCTGTTCGCCGACGTCGTCGACTTCACACCGCGATCGGAGCTCCTCGAGCCGGCCGAGGTCGTCGGGCTCCTCGATCATCTCTTCAGCCACTTCGACGCCCTGGCGGAGCGCCACGGCGTCGAGAAGATCAAGACGATCGGTGACGCGTACATGGTCGCCGCGGGCGTCCCGAACGCCCGGCCGGATCACGCTCTTGCCCTCGTCGAGATGGGCCTCGAGATGGTCGAGGCGATGCATTCGAGCGACGACGTCGGGCATCTCGGGATGGAGCTTCGGGTCGGGATCAATTCCGGGCCGGTGGTCGCTGGCGTGATCGGCCGGAAGCGGTTCCTCTACGACCTCTGGGGCGACGCGGTGAACACGGCGAGCCGGATGGAGTCGCAGGGCACGCCCGGTCGCGTCCAGATCACGAGAGCGACGTACGAACTGGTCGCGGACGAGTTCGAGTGCGAGCCGCGGGGCACGATCACGGTCAAGGGCAAGGGCCCGATGGAGATCTGGCACGTGATCCGCCGCCGGGTCAACGTCCCGAGGGAGGCGGAAGCCGTCGCTGTCGACTGATCTGGCGGCGGCCAGGTACGACATCTGAATTGAACGGCGGAAGATTTTGTCCACTCATGCTCCGTGAAGCGCCCCGTTCGGTCGGGGTGCCAGGGATGGAGAGCCGGTGGATCGGGAGCTCGTCGAGCGGGCACAGGGCGGGGATCGCGAAGCCTTCGCGGTCATCGCGCGCGCGTCGGCCGACCGGATGTTCGCGATCGCCGAGCGGATCCTCCGGGACATCGGCCGTGCCGAGGATGCGGTTCAGCAGACGTTGGTGATCGCCTGGCGTCAGCTGCCCGCGCTCCGCGATCCGAATCGGTTCGATGCCTGGCTGTACCGGCTGCTCGTCCACGCGTGCTACTCGGAAGCCCGGGATGCGCGGCGGTGGGGATCGATCTTCCAGATCCTCCCCGCCGACGGACCGGTCGACCGTGACGAGACCCTGTCGGTCGCCGATCGCGACCAGCTCGACCGAGGCTTCCGCCGGCTTCCGGCGGAGCAGCGGAGCGTGCTCGTCCTTCGCCACTACGTAGGGCTGGAACCCCGCGAGATCGCCGAGCTGCTCGGCATCCCGGAGGGGACGGCTCGCTCACGACTGCACTACGCGCACCGGGCTATGCGGGCCGCACTCGAGGCGGCCGAACGCCCGGCGACGGCATTCGGAGGACGGTCGTCATGACCACGGACCACGAACTCGACCGCGTGCTCGGGCTCTACTTCGAACGCGGGCCGATCGAGATCAACGACAGGGTCGTGGCGAGCGCCCTCGAAACGATTGACGACACCGGCCAGGTGAGACCTCGGCTGCGCCGGCCAAGGAGATTCCTGATGCAACACGCGATGCGGTTCGCGGCGGCAGCGGCGGCGGCTGTGGCCGTCGTCGCCGGCGCGGCGGCGCTTCTCAACCAGACCACGCCTCCGCCAGTCGCGGTGACCCCGTCGCCACCCGCTGCAACCGACGTTCCAACGCCGACGAGCGACGCCACGGCGAGGCCATCGCAGACCGCGCCGCCGGCTGGCGGCGCGCCCCTCATTGCATACGTCCGTCGGGAGACGGACCCGAACACCGGATTGCTGACCTACAAGTGGCACGTCTGGACGGTCGAGCCGGACGGGTCCAACCGGCGTCGACTCAACGACGATGTCAGCGTCGACACGATCGTTCTCGGGTGGACGCCGGACGGGTCACGGGTGATGGCGTTTGCCCCGGGCTACCCGAACGTCGAGCCCGAGACAAGTCCGGGCATCTACGCGTTCGACATCGCGACGGGTGAGGCGACGCAACTCACGGTTTGCGAAGCGCCCTGCGTTCGCGACTCCGGCCCGCAGCTCTCTCGAGATGGATCAACGCTCCTGGTGGTCCGCGAGACCGCCGACGCGACAGGGAACAGGCTCGGCTCGTCGATCCTTCTGGTTGACATGGCAACGGGCCGGGAGACCGAGCTCGTCGGGACGCGCCTGGATGGAAGCTTCCGCTCGTGCGGAAACGCAGGCTCGAACTGTCTGGGGCCCTGGATCCGGGGACCATCGCTCTCGCCCGACGGCGGTCGGATCGCTTACGCCCAGATGGAGGAGGTGGCAGACGAGGATCCCGGCGTCGTGAGGGGAGCAACGATCGCGCGGGGCGACATCATCCTCATGGATGCCGACGGATCCGACGGGCGAACGCTCGACCTCGGGGGCACGTCGGCTAGCGATCCGGTCTGGTCGCCCGACGGGTCGCGGATCGTGTTCGGCTCGTACGTGGAGGACTACGTGTTCGGGACCAATGGCCGTCGCGATACGTTGCGGGTTCGCCGCGACATCTACACGATCGCGGCGGACGGGACGGACCTTCGGCAGCTGACCGACTACGGGCATGCAACGGGGGCGACGTGGACGTCCGACGGCCGGATCCGCTTCATCCAGTTGGAGAGCGACGGGGCTGGCGATTACGTCGGCGACTTCTGGACGATGGATGCCGCCGGCGGCGACGGTCAGCGGCTGACCGACTTTGGCCCGGACGCCTACGACGTGGAGCTGTCGTCCCTTACCTACCCGGTTGTCCAATGGCGGCCGGACCCGCTCGGTCAGTAAAGCGGCGACGACTCGGGCGGGGCGGTCTCACCAGTCGGGGCAGCCCTCGACGTGGATCGCCTCGTCCGGGCCCGGCCAGTTCGGCATCGTCGCCCCGATCGCGGCCAGCGGCTCGAACCCCAGCGCGCGGAACTGAAACGACGTTCCCAGCGGGATCGTGAGGCACGTCCCCGGATCCACGTCGACGATCTCCGTTCGGCCGTCCTGCGACCGCCACATCTGGCCCCGCCCGCCGACGAAGTACCAGATCTCCTCGACCGTCCGATGCCGCGTCGCCGCCGACACGCGACCCGGCCCCAGCTCGAAGTGGGCCAGGCCGCCGGCGGCGAGCGTCAGCAGGACCCGGACGTCGGAGCCGTCCGGCGCGACCTCCGTCGGAAGCGCAGGCAACCGCATCGTCTTGAACTCGGCCATCTCGTCCTCCTCGCTCCACGACATGATCGCAAGGCCAGGGAACGAATCGAGCGACACCGGCACCGTAGGATGCGAGCACGACCGAGTGGTCGAGCCGTCACTGGTGGACGTCTGTGGACCAGCGAGAGCTCGTCGAGCGGGCAGGGCGAGGCGATCATGACGCCTTCGGTCGGCTCGTCCTCGAGCGCATCGCGCGGCTGGACGCGGCCGCCCGACTGATCCTCCGCGACCCCGAGCTCGCGCGCGACGCGGTCCAGGAGGCGCTCGTCGGGGCCTGGCGGGATCTGCCCGGGTTGCGCGACCCGGATGCGTTCGACGCCTGGATCCACCGGATCACCGTTCGTTCCTGCCTCGGCATCCTGCGGCGTCGGCGCCGCCGGGTGATCGAGGTCGAATTGACTTCGACGACCGATGTGCCTGTCGGTGACTTCGGTCCATTCATCGTCGATCGCGACGAGGTCGAGCGGGCGCTCGCGCGCCTCAGCCCGGACCATCGCGCGGTCGTCGTCCTGCACTTCTTCCTGGGTCTGCCGCTGCCGGAGGTGGCGGCGGCGCTCGGGATCCCGCTCGGGACGGCCAAGTCCCGGCTGCATCGGTCGCTCGCGGCGATGCGCTCGGATCTCGGCATCGCCACGAGCCTGGAAGCCACTGAGCTTCCACGAGGGCAGATCGCATGAGTGCGTTTGATCGGTCGTCGCGGTTCGAGCACGAGCTGCCCGACATCCTGACCGCCATTGCCGTGCCGCGGGTGCCCGACTACTACGACGACCTTCTGGCGCAGGCCGCCGCGACCCGGCAGCGCTCGCGCTGGACCTTCCTCGAAAGGTGGCCTGGCATGGACGCCATCGCGTACCGAGTACCTGTCCCCTCGCTCCCCTTGCGCCCGCTGATCGTCGCTGCGCTCCTGGTCGCCCTGGTAGCGGCCGCGCTCCTGATCGCGGGCTCGCAACACCGCATTCCGCCGCCGTTCGGACCCGCCAGAAACGGCGCGCTGCTCTTCGGTGACGGCGACATCTACCTCCGCGACGGCATCGACGGAACATCGACGCTGATCCTCGGGGGCCTGACGGACGACTTCGCCGCAGGCTTCACCCGCGACGGAGAGCATCTGACGTTCCTGCGCCGGGTAAGCGGCACGCCGGGCAGCTCGGCGGAGCGGCTTCAGATCTTCGTCGCCAAGGCGGATGGGTCAGATCCGGTCGCCGTCACGGAGCCACTCGTCGCTCCCGACTGGGCGGACTACGCGCCCGACGACTCGTTCGCCGTCGTTGCAGCCGGCACCCCGTGGGCCGGGCAGCACTTGTTCATCGCGGACTTCCGCAATCCCGGCACGTTGCGCTCGCTCAACGTCGGCGATCGCAGCATGACGATGAGCACGCCGAACTTCCTGGGGCCGACGGGCGCCGAACTCGTGTTCCGGGGCCGAACCGTCACAGGGGACGGAGTCCGCTTCGGGCTCTTCGCCGTGAAGCCCGATGGAAGCGGGCTCCGGCCGCTCACTCCCACTGACGGTACCGACAGGAACATGAGCTATTCGTTCCCGCAGCCGTCCCCGGATGGCCGCTACATCGCCTACACGGCCTTCGATCCCAAGTTCAACGGACTTCGTGTCCACCTGGTGGACGTCCGCACGGGCGAGGACCGGACACTCACGGATGTCGGCCGGAGCGAAGGCTGGGCCGTGTTCTCGCCCGACAGCACGAAGATCGCGTTCCTGAATCAGATCGCCGATCGCCAGCAGGTCTTCGTGGCGTCGGTCGACGGCACGGGACGCCTTCCGATGGGCCCGGCCTATCGAGTCGTCAACAACGAATCACTCAGTTCGATGTTCTCGCCGGACGGGACGTTGGTCGTCGTAACGGACAGCGCGTCGAAGGAGACGCGGATCGTCGACGCGGCCACGGGCGGTGACGGCACGGTCCTGCCGTGGTCCGCGGCCGATCTCTCGGGCTGGCAGCGCCTCGCGCCGTAGCTCCTTCTGCCCCAGACCTGGCCTAGCCGCCGCCCATCGCCTGCGACGCCAGGGAGCAACCGTCTTCGGCGCATCTTGCCTCGCGAGCAACAAGAAACCGCCGGCCCGGTCGTGACGGACCGAGCCGGCGGATCGACTCCCGGGGGACAGGAGCCCTACTTCTTCGGACCCTTGACCTTGAACGGGTTGCCGTTCCGGTCGTGCAGCCGCTCGACGAGCGACTTCGCGGCGGGGTGAAGCTTCTCGACGTTGAGGTTGTTGGGGCCGCCGCCCGGTCCGGTGTCGATATCCGGATATCCGGCCGACAGCCAGTTCGCGAACAGCGGGTCGAGATCCCTTTTCGAGATCCGTTCCGCGAGATCGATGAACTCCCGGGTCGTCACCGTCCCGCCGGCCTGTTCGGCTGTCCAGGTCGTGAGGATCTGGAAGAACTTGTGGTCGCCGACCTCCTCGCGCAGCGCGTGGAGCGTCATCGCACCGCGGGCATACACCGGGAAGTCGAACAGCTGGACGGGGCCCGGGTCGCCGATGGCCATCGCCCAGAACTCGTCGTCCGGCGGGATTCCGGCGAAGTCGTTGAAGATCTGCTCGGCCGTGCCCTGGCCTTCGCGCTCGCTCCACAGCCACTCGGCGTAGCTTGCGAAGCCTTCGTTGAGCCAGATGTGCTGCCAGGTGTCGACGGCGAGGTTGTCGCCGAACCACTGGTGGGCGAGCTCGTGGACGATCACGCCGTCGTTGGGTTCGTTCGGTCCGAAGAAGAACGGCGAGTACGTCGGTCGTCCTTGGTTCTCGAGCGCGAAGCCCACTTCGACGTTGTCGACTACGCCACCGGCCGTGGAGAACGGGTACGGCCCGAAGGTGTCCGCCTCCCAGCCGATGATCTCGGGCTGGCGGTCGAACGATTGCTGGACGCCGGTCGCGACACCCGGCACCGCCGGGATCCCGGGAGCGACGACCCAGGTGTTCTGGTTCGGAGCGCTGCCGGTGGGAGCCGGCCCGGCGACCCAGCCGTCGAGGACGTCGCCGTCGTTCTCAAACCCGGTCGACCCCGCGCCGGTCGAGACGACGACGTTATCGATCGCAACGCCCTGGCCCTGGATGAAGCCATCGCTTGCGTAGGACAGCGAGACCTCGACCTGGCGCGGCGAGGCGGTCGCGTTGGCGAGCGACACCGACCAGGATTCCCACCCGGCCGACTGGCCGCTGATCGCGTTCCATGCACCGCTCGTGCCGGAAGGATTGCAGCGAAGGAAATCGTCGTCTGGAGTGCTCGGGTCGCCCGGATCCGCGACGAACGGCGTCAGGTAGTGCTCGTACCACGGGTTGAAGCCGAGGTAGTTGTACGGGCACTCGCCGGTGTCCTGGCTCGTGTGGCCGTTCGCGTCCGGGAGCGTGGTCCAGTCGCCGCCGCCGGCCGTCCGTGCCTCGACGAAGAAGAAGTCCCAGTTGAACTCCGTGTCGCGATGGACGTCGAAGAAAAGCGTCGCCCCGCCGGGCGGAACCGTGATCGTCCGGGTCAGGCGCTTGTACGCGGGTTCGCTCACCTGGGAGTACGCGACCTGAGCGCCGCTCAGCGGCGGGACCGCCGGCACGGTGTCCTCGAAGAGGCTGGAGTCGATGGCGTCCCAGTAGGCAAGGCCATCCGCGGAGTACGCGTCGATGTCGAACTGACCGATCGCCATGAACGCGAGGTAGGTCGCCATCGGTTCCGGGGCATTCCAGTTGAACGTCGTCTTCCCGCCGCTGGTCGTCTGGCTCAAGAGCGCGCCGTTGGCGATCGCCTCGACGCCGGACGGGACGGTGACGTGGAACGTGAACGTGGCCTTGTCGCGGGGATGGTCGTTGGCCGGGAACCACGTCGCCGCGACGTGCGGCTCGCCGATGACGATCGCGCCGTCGTCGGTGTGGATGAAGCCCGACAGCCCGAAGTCCTCCAGCGTCAGCGGGACGCCGTCGTACTTCGCGACGACGGTGAAGGTCGAGCCGTTCGCGAGGCCCGTCTTCGGCTTGACGGTCAGCTCCTGGCCCTTGCGCTGGGTGGTGGCTGCGACGCCGTTGACGGTGAGCGAGCGGAGCGTCAATCCGACGAAGTCGAAGTTGAATGCGGACAGGTTCTGGGTCGTCTTCGCGGTGATCGTCGCGGTCCCGACCAGCTTGTCCGTGGCCGGGTCGTACGAGACCACCAGGTCGTAGTGCTGAACGTCGTATCCGCCGTTCCCGTCGCCCGGGAAGTACGGGTCACCGATTCCGGCGGCACCGGCGGGGAATTGATTCGGTGGCGCGGCCAGCGCAGCCGGAACGCCTGCCAACAGCAGCGAGACAACGGCGACGAGCGTCGCGAGCTTGCGCACCATGGGCCGCCTCCTGCACTCCCTCGCGCGCGGGGACGGACAGGGTCCGAACCGCTCCCGTCGCGCGCAACCACCCCTGGGCATCGGGACGCGCTGCCAGGGAAGCCGCGGTCACGACGACGGACGTAACGGTGTCGCCGGCTGGGTCGCCGCAGGATCCCCTCGCCTCCGTGACGGTAACCCTCATCCGCCAGGA
>DASUFO010000017.1:0-20114 GCA_036274475.1 Candidatus Limnocylindrales bacterium | reverse complement strand
GAGGTCGCAGATCCGGCTGACCCGCGTGCCCTCGTGAGTCCGCCGCCCGACCTGGGGCTATGGCTCGCCGGTCGCGCGGATCTTTCGCTTGTCGCCGGACCGGCGCCGGCGAGCGTGGGTGGTCTGGCTGCGACCGAGATGGATGTGGTTTCAGGGGAATCAGGAGCCGCGTTCGGGCCGATCCCGGGTGTCTCCGATGTCGGGGCGGGGCTCGGCTCGTCGCATCGCGCGCGATTGATTGCGGTCCGAGTCGCCGAGCACGAGGTCCTGATCTCGATCGGCCTGATCGATCACGAGTCGCCGGAGCACTTCGATCGTGCGGTGAAAGAAATCGAACCGATGATCGCGGCCATCCGCTGGCAGTAAGCGACGCTGCGGGCCGGCCGGTCAGCCACGCGACTTCGGCCGGGTCGCCCGCTTCGCGACGCGCGCGTGTCGTTGACACCGTGATACCACTCGGTATCATGCGGCGATGCCCATGACGCTCCGCCTCACGGCCGAGGAAACCGAAGCGCTCCGCGAGACTGCGCGGCGCGAGAAGCGCTCGATGCAGGCCGTTGCGCGCGAGGCGATCGTGGCGTATGTGTCCAGCCGGACGCGTCGCCGGGCTGAGCATCTTGCTCGCATCATCGCCGAGGACGCGGACCTGATCCGCCGACTCGGCACGATGTGACGGAGTACCTGGACCTCGACGATCTCCTCGCGGCTGCCGAGGCAGCGACCAGCGGTCCGCCCGAGATCCGCGACATCGGCCTACTGGATGCCGCCGCGGCCCGGCCGCAGGCCACCGTCTTCGGCGCTGACGCCTATCCCGACCTCGATCACAAAGCTGCCGCGCTCCTCCACTCGATCGTGACGAGCCATCCGCTCGTGGACGGCAACAAGCGTCTCGGATGGGTGGCGACTCGCCTGTTCTACCTGCTCAACGACGCCGACCTCCGTGCGCCTGTGGACGAGGCATATGACCACATCGTCGCGATCGCCGACGGCTCGATCCGCGATGTCGACGAGATCGCGCGAAGGCTGGCGGCCTGGCACGAGTGAGCGCGTCTGACACGCATCGGCGAGGTCTTGACACGACACGACTAAATATGCTAGATACATCGTGCAGCATGTTATCGGCCGCTCGTGATGCGATGCCATCCGGCGCGGCTCGAGCGGCCATTGGTGGAAAGGAGGTAGCTGTATGGTCACTCGACTCGCTTCACCACTGTTCCGTGACTTCGTCACGCTGAGAGACGCCGTCGACCGCCTGTTCGAGGAGAGCTTCGTCGACCCGGCGCGGTTCATCTCGAACGGTCTCGGCTCCCGGACGATGCCCATGGAGATCTACGAGACGCCCGACGCGGTGATCGTCAAGGCCCTCGTCCCGGGCGTGTCCCCGTCCGACCTTGATGCGACCGTTCAGGACGGCGTCCTGACCATCAAGGCGAAGACCGAGACCCCCCAGGCGAACGACGACTGGAACTGGCACCTGCGCGAGATCGGCTATGGCGAATTCTCGCGGTCGGTGAGCCTGCCGGCGAAGGTCGACGTGGACCAGGCCAACTCGCAGTTCGAGAACGGCATCCTGACGCTGACGTTGCCGAAGGCCCTCGAGAGCCGGCCCACGCGCATCTCAATCCAGCCCGCCGCTCAGATCGAGGCCGGGGCGCCGGCTGAGAGCGCCAAGGCCTGATCGTCCGCGCGATCCAAGCATCAAAGAAAGGAGGCCTCACATGGAACTCGCCATCAACCTGGGCCTCGGCGGATGGTTGCTCCTGATCGCCGGGGCCATCCTCTTCGGCGTTGCCGCCCAGTTCATCGGCCAGGCCGAAACCCGCTTCGAATGGCTCGCTGATGCCATCGCGGCCGGGATCGGCGGCCTCGTCGCCAGCGAGTTCGTCGTCGCCTGGCGGACGTTCGAGCCGGTGGTCGACGGGCTGGCGCTCGTGCCGGCCATCGCGGGCGGCCTCGTCGTGGGGATCGTGGTCGCGGTTGCGACCCGGCGCCTCACCGGCGGGACGTACTCGCGTCGGCCGATGGCCACCGCCTGAGCTGAGCGTCCGCCCGAGGCGTAGGCATTCCGAATTCCGATCATTGCGGTCAGCCTGGCCGCACGCGCTCGGGACGTACCCAGCGCAGCGCCTCGAGGGCCCGGCGCGTAGCGTGCCGGGCCCTCGAGTAATCAGACCAGACACAAGACGAGCAATCGGAGGCGCCTGATGGAACAGCACGACGCGGTCTACACCATGGCGGTCGCCGCGCGGCTGTCCGGCATGCACCCCCAGACGCTCCGGAAGTATGAGCGCGCGGGATTGATCCGGCCCGCACGCCAGGCAGGTAACCAGCGGATGTACTCGGGGGCAGACATCCGGAGGTTGCACCGGATCCAGTTCTTCGTAGACGTGCGGGGCCTCAACGTCGCCGGGCTGGCGCTGGTGCTGGCCATGATCGATCGGCTCGAGGCAGTAGGCGACGACGCGAGCCGCGCCGACCTGCGGACGGCCGTCGACGACGCGCTGGCGATGGGCCAGGAGCAGTCCCCAGAGCAGTAAGAGGAGGAGCCCGGAACCGTGAGTGAGAACAACGGCCAGGGACCGGTCGCCGCCGCGTCGAGCCGGCCAATGCGAATCGCGCTCCTGGCCGGACCGATGGTGCCGGTCCCACCCGTGGCCTATGGCGGGACCGAGCGTGTCGTCGCCGCCTTGGCAACGGAACTCGGGAAGCGCGGCCACGACGTGACCGTGTTCGCGTCGGGCGACTCGACCGTCGACGCGCGGTTGCGGCCGGTGGTCGAGCGCGCACTCTGGCAGGCCGGCTACCGCGGCGACGTGTCGGCCCACATGCTCCGGGCGGTGGCCAGGTGCTGGGCCGAGGCGGACCGATTCGACATCGTCCACGCACACGTCGAGTCGTTCGGCTTCCCGTTCGCGCGGTATGCCCCGGTCCCCGTCGTCACGACCCTGCACGGCCGGCTCGATGTGGCCGGCATGCCGGAATTGCTCGACGAGTTCAGCGACATCCCGCTCGTCGCCATCAGCCAGAGCCAGAAGCGCTGGGCTCCCGACGCGAACTGGGTGGCGGTCGTGCCCAACGGGTTGCCGCTGGAGCACATGCCGACCAGCCGCTACGTCGACGACAACCTTCTCCTCGTCGGACGGATCGCCCGCGAGAAGGGAGTGGCCGAGTCGGTCGAGCTGGCTCGACGCGTCGGCCTGCCGCTCAAGATCGTGGCGAAGGTCCATGACCCCCTGGAAATTGCGCTCTACGAGGAGATCGTCCGACCCGCAGTCGCCGCCGGAGGCGTCGAGTTCCTCGGCGAGCTGCCGCCCAGCGCCCGCGACCCGCTCTTCGCCTCGGCCAAGGCGACGCTGATGGTCGGCGCCTGGCCGGAGCCGTTCGGTCTGGTCGCCATCGAGTCGCTGGCGGCGGGCACGCCGGTCATCGCGCGCCGGGCTGGCGCCCTGCCCGAGATCGTCGAGCACGGGGTCGACGGATACCTCGTCGACGACCTGGATGAGGCGGCCCATGCCGTTCGGCTGCTCGACCGGCTCGATCGGAGCCGCATTCGGCGGCGGGCGATCGAGCGGTACTCCGCCTCGCGGATGGCGGACAGGTACCTCGCCGCCTACGAGTCCGTGCTTCGCGACGCGGGCGACTTGCGTCGAACCACGCTCGTCGCCGGGGGCGGTGGGGCCGCTCGCCCGTCGCGTGGCGCCGGTCCGGAGCCGATGGCTCTTCATCCGGCGAGCAACGGCGGCGGTCGGGGGTCACGAACGCGGCTGCGACGATCACGGCGTAACGGAGCCGAACAGGTCGTCGAGCATGGCGCCACATGACGGTTTCAACGGGCGCATGGCCGAGTGCCCCGGCTGCCGGCGGACCTGCGACTTAGCGGCACGCCCACGCGCCGGACGGTCAGTCGTCCTCGGTCGAGCCGCCGTCCTCGGCGCGCCAGGATCCCTGGCCGTAGACCCTGTCGACGTCGACGTGGACCGTGAAGCCGTCGGGGGCGTCGCGCCACGGATACCGCTCGCCGGGACCGATGTAGTACTCCGCGAGCCGGTCCATCACGTCGAGCGCGCCGCCCGGCGTGATCTGCGCCCGGCCGCTGATCACGACGTACGGGTGAAGTGGCTCTCCCCCACTCTCGTGCGCCTGGAACGAGAGCGTGACCCGCGGATCGCGGCGCAGGTTGTCGAGCTTTCGCTGATCCGAAAACGTCGACCAGACGATCCGGTCGCCGTCGACGCCCGCCCAGGCGAGCGTCACGTGGGGCGTGCCGTCGGGATTGAGCGTGACGACGTGGGCGAGCGGTCCGGTCTCGAGAAATGCCCGGGCACCGGGCGGAATCGCTGTCATGGGACTGATTGTCGCCCGAATGGCGAACGCCGGCACCCGAAGGGACGGGCCGGGCGCATCTCAGGTTCGCGGCATCGCGGCTTGGCCCGGCTGGCGTTCGGTCACCTGACCGACGGCTGCTGCGTTTACGTGAGCAGCGGCAGCGTCCGCGCCGCGAGCACCGACCGGAACACTTCGACGACGAGGGTGGCCCGGTCCTTGTCGGGCAGGCGTGCGTCGAGCAGCGGGTCGAGGATCTGGTCGATTCGTTCGCTGCGCTCGTCCGCGCTCAGCTCCGGCCGGACGCCGAGCGAGATATCCCACAGCTCCTCATACAGGAACCAGGCGAACTCGTCGTAGATCAGGCCGGCCTCGATCTCCCAGGCTTCGGCCGTCCGCAACGCAGAGCCAACCTCGAGAACGGCCGGCAGCGCGCCCTCGAGCAGGTCGCCCAAGTCGCGCTCCTGTCGTTCGCGCAGATCCGACAGGCTGACGGTCGCGACGGCCGCCGTCCCGAGGACCGCACCCCAGCGACTCGCGGTGCGCGACGCCTTCTTGCTCGCGAGCGTCCGGAGGCAGGCGTGGAAGGTCCGCGCGACGGCCCTGGCACGAGCCGCGTCCGGGCCGTCCACGGCGAGCAGCTCCTTCTGGAATGCCCAGAGAGCGTCCGGCGTGGGGTTCGCGAGGATTTGCTCGAAGGTCGATCGAGTCGCGGACTCGGAATCGATCACCTGGCCGATGCCTCCATCGCGTCAGTTTGCCGCCTCGGCCGATGATTCTCCTGCCGAATCACCGTCCAACCGTTGACGAGGCCACCCGAATCAAGGAGGAGCTGGATGCCGCGGTACCTCATTTCGTTCGACGATGGCGCCATGACGTTCCCGGAGGCGGAGCTGCCCGCCGTGGCCGACGCAGCGAATGCGGTCGTCCGCGAGGCCCAGGACGCAGGCGTCTGGGTGTTCGGCGCGGGAATCGACGGCGACGAGGTGAGCGTCGTGGCCACCGACGGGACGGTCACTGACAACCCGTACCCGGCGAGCAAAGGCCACATCGGGGGCTTCTCCATCATCGAGGTGCCCTCACGCGAGGAGGCGCTTGCGTGGGCCGCGAAGGTTGCGGTGGCGTGCCGCTGCGCCCAGGACGTGCGCGAGCTCATGGAGGGATCCGAACCGTGAGCTCGGCGCTGCAGGAGCTTCTTGACCGGCACGTTGCGAACGGCACGGTCCCGGGCGCGGTCGCCAGCCTCGGCAAGGCGGAACCGGAGATCGCCGTCGCCGGCGTGATGTCGGTCGGCGGCGAGCGGATGCGCGAGGACGCGGTGTTCCGCCTCCAGTCGATGACGAAAGCCGTTACCGCGGTCGCGGCGCTGCGCCTGGTCGAGGCCGGACGGCTGGATCTCGACGAGCCGGTAGAGCGGTGGCTGCCCGAGCTCGCCGACCGCGAGGTGCTGCGAAGCCCAACAGCCGACCTGAAGGACACAGCACCCGCCGTACGCCCGATCACACTGCGGCATCTCCTGACGAACACCTCCGGCTACGGCATGATCCTGACCGAAAGTCCGCTCCAGCGGGCCATGATCGAGACCGGTGTCGACGTCGGACCCGAGCCGGTCTCGATCGGCGCGGTCGAGTGGTTGTCTCGGCTCGCTGCCCTGCCCCTCGCGTTCCAGCCCGGCGAGGGCTGGCGCTACCACCACTCGTTCGGGATCCTCGGCATCCTCATCGGTCGCGTGGTGGGCCGGCCGCTGGGCGATCACCTCGCCGACGACCTGCTGGGCCCACTCGGCCTCGGAGACACCGGTCTGTGGGCACCGCCGGAGAGCGTCCATCGGCTGCCGGCCAGCTATCGCCACACGGACGCCGGCCTGGTGGAGCTCGAACCCGCGGGCGGTGGCTTCAACGCCGGCCCGCCGCCGTTCGACGTTGGTCACGGCCAGCTCGTCTCAACGGTCCAGGACTTCACCCGGTACGCCCGGATGCTCGCCGACGGAGGCCGGTTGGACGGGCGACAGATCGTGTCGGCGGATCACCTCGGGATGATGACGACCGACCAGATCCCCGCGAACGCCAAGGCGGCTGACAGCTTCTTCCCGGGCTTCTGGGACGAGACCGGCTGGGGACTCGGTGTCGGCGTCACCACCGCGGGCCCGCACGTCGGGCGTTACGGCTGGTCCGGCGGCCTGGGCACCACGTTCTTCGTCGACCCGGACGGGACCGTCGGGGTCCTGCTGACGCAGGTCGAGATGGGCGGAGCGATGCAGGCGCTGTTCGGAGAGTTCTTGTCGCTGGGCGCTCTGCGATAGTTCCTTCGTGGCGACGGACGAGACGCTCGATCGGGTCGATGCGATCTTCGACAGGTTCGTCGCCGAGAACGGTGCTCCCGGGGTCGCCTACGGCCTGATCGAGGGCGGCGAGCTGATCCGGACGAATGGTCACGGCGTCGCCCGGCTTGGCGACACCGCGCCACCGGACGCCGACACGATCTTCCGGATCGCGTCGATGACGAAGAGCTTCACCGCGTCGATGGTGCTGTTGCTCCGCGACGAGGGCCGCCTGGGGCTGGACGACGACGTCGTCGCCTATGTCCCGGAGGTCGCTGGGATCCGGCGCTTCTCGACCGACTCTCCTCCGCTCTCGATCCGACACCTATTGACGATGACCGCCGGGCTTCCCGGCGACGATCCCTGGGGCGATTGGCAACAGGACCTCGATCCGGACGAGTTCGGGCGGTTTCTCGAGGGCGGCGTTGCGCTCGTGTGGCCGCCGGCGGCCCGGTTCGAGTATTCGAACCTGGGCTACGCGATCCTCGGGCGCGTGATCGCGAACGTGACCGGCGGCGCGTACGACGAAGCCATCCGAACGCGGCTCCTCGAGCCGCTCGGGATCACGGCCGTGTTCGACGACAGCCTTGCGAAGCGGGACCGCGTTGCGAGCGGGTACGTCCGGCGCGACGACCGTTGGCTCCTCGAGACGGTCCATGGTCACGGTGCGTTCGCGCCGATGGGCGGCCTCTGGGCGTCGGTTCGCGACATCGGGCGCTGGGTTGCCGGCTTCACCGATGCGTTTCCGGCACGCGACGACGCGGAGGGCGGACACCCGCTGCGGCGGTCGAGCCGCCGCGAGATGCAGCAGATTGCGGCGCCGCAGCCGCCCGAAGTCTCCTGGGAATCGGTCGACGCGGCCCCGACGTTCCTCTTCGGCGGCTACGGCATGGGCCTGTTCATGGTCGACGACCTGGCCATCGGGCGCACCGCCGGTCATGGCGGCGGCTACCCGGGGTTCGGCTCGCACATGCGCTGGCATCCGGCGTCCGGGGTCGGCGTCGTGGTCCTGGCCAACGCCCGGTACGCACCCGCGCTCGGACTGGCGATCGACACGCTTCGGCTGCTCCTCGCCGACTCGCAGACGCGGATCCGGCGCCACGCCCCCTGGCCCGAGACGTCGGCGGCCCGCGCGGCGGTTGAGCGGCTGATCGACGAGTGGGATGACGAGGTCGCGGGCGAGCTGTTCGCGATGAACGTCGACCTCGACGAGCCGCTCGCCAATCGGCGGGCAGCGCTCGAACGGCTCCGCGCGACCCACGGCCGGCTCACCGCCGACGACACGCCGACGCTGAGCTACAGCCCGGCCCATCTCGAGTGGTGGATGCAGGGCGAACGCGGCCGCGCCCGCATCGAGATCCTGCTCGACCCGGAGATGCCGCCTCGCGTCCAGGCGCTGAACGTGACGTCCGTGCCGGAGCCTTCCGAGCGCCTCGTCGCGGTCGCGAGGCAGATCGTCGAGCTGCTCAGCGCGCCGTCGCCCGTATGGCCGGACGAGCTGCCATTGGCGCCATCGCTCGATCGGGCCGGCGTCGACCGCCAGCTTCGAGCCGCGGAAGCGCTGTTCGGCCCGGTCGAGCTCGGTCCGATGATCGGCGGGGATGGCGAGCGAACCTCAACGTGGCGGCTCAGCGGCGATCATGGCCACCTGAGGCTTGCGCTGGTGCTCGAAACCTTCGACGGGCCGCTGACCAGGGTCGCCCTCGCCCCGGAGGCCCTCGAACCGCCGCTCTACGCGGACTGACGCCCCGGCGCAAAGCCGGGGCGTCCGACTTGAGAGATCACTCAGTGCGCGGGGGCCGCGCCCCAGTCGATCTGGCGCGGCGCCCAGTCGAACAGCTGGCTGATCCGCTTGAGCGCGCTGCCGTCTGGCCGCATCCGGTAGAACGCGTGCAACTCGAGATCGGTTCGCTCGAGCTTGAACAGGATCCACTGCCCATCGGGCGAGTAGCCGGTCCCCGAGACGCGGTAGTTCGGACTCGTGAAGTGCGTCAGCTGGGTGAGGTCGCTGCCGTCTGGCTTCACCGTGTATACGTTCGTCAAGTCGTCCTCCTCCGGAATCCGGTTGTTCCAGAAGACGATGCGCGATCCATCGGGCGCCCAGTCCGACTTGATCCCGACGTTCCAATCGGGCGAGATCTGTCGGAAGTCGCTGCCGTCGAGGTTCGCGACCGCCAACGGACCTTCACCGGGATGGAAGCTGATCTTGGTGCCGTCCGGCGAGATGCTGGGGTCGCAGCAAGCTGCGAAGAGCACCTCCCGGTCGGTTCCGTCGAGACGCATCGTGTTGAGCGTTTCGACGTCAGCCACGGCGTCGTAATGGTTGTAGACGACGTGCTGCCCGTCTGGAGTGAACTCCGAGTCAGCATCGCAGACGTTCTCGCCCGGAATCGTGTCGGGATCTTCGGGCGGCAGGACTCGGTAGTTCGAGCCATCGCCGTTGACGAATCCGATCGCGCAGCCGTCGAGGGTAAACGTGATCTGGCGCCCGTCGGGCGACCAGTCGAGGAGCCCGTGCTCCCCGCCACCGTGCGTGATCTGGGTCAGGCCGTGGCCATTCGGCCGCATCGTGAGGATCGGTCGATCGCCTTCGTCGAGATCGCGACCCATCGCGATGAGGCCGTTGCGGCCCGGGTATGACGCCGACGCCATCGGCGCGAGTGCGAGTGCCGGAATGAGCACGACCAGGATCAAGAGCAGCCGTCGCATGCGAACCTCCTCTTCAACGTTTGTGCGTGACTGCGGTTAGACGGCGGTCAACCCAACGTTCTTCGCGAAGGAATTCGTCGAATCCCACGTCCAACTTCCACGCGGACGGCGGCCCTTTCGGGCGTACCGTGTGGCCGAGGAGGTGGGGTGTCGGACGCTCGAGGCGCCGCCGCGACCACGCCGGTGACCGAACCGACGTTTGCCGCCCTGTGCGCCGACGAAGCCGCGTTCACGGCCTGGTACGAGACCATGCCCGCGACCTCGCGGTGCGGCCGGACGGCTCGATCGTCGCGACGTGCGACTTCTGCAATCAGCTCCTCGACCTCAGCCCGGACGACGCTCACATCGTGGGCCGCCACGACGGGCCGATGATGGAAGCGGACGGGATCGGCCCGGCGAGCACTGACGCGGCTGGCAACGTCTACATCGAGCTGTACGGCAGCGAGACGATCCTAGTCCTCGACCGCGACGGGGCCGCGCTCGGTGGGATGCGGCTGCCGCCGGGCGCGCACGGCGCCCGGTTGGGCCAAACGGTCGATTACGGCGACTGGTACTGGCCGGCACCGGTGCCACTGCCGGACGGACGGGCGTTC
Organism: Candidatus Limnocylindrales bacterium; assembly: GCA_036274475.1. Lineage (GTDB taxonomy): Bacteria > Chloroflexota > Limnocylindria > Limnocylindrales > CSP1-4 > CF-46. The sequence continues at coordinate 10,169 of DASUFO010000017.1, read as the reverse complement.
ACCTTCGGCCGGGATGGCCTGATCGTGATGAGCGTGACGCTCCCTCTGCCCTGACGGCGACCGGGACGCGGCTAGCTGTCCGGCGCGTCCAGGAAGGCGAGTGTCACGTCTGCGAACAGCGGCGAGACCGCGAGGTTGTAGTGGGTCAGGCCGGGCAGGATCGCCAGCGCGTGGCCGCCCTTCGGCCGTCCTTCGCCCATCCAGCCGCCGTCGCGCAGCCCGCCGTCGAGCAACTTGAAGACCTCGACGTAGTGGCTCGGCGGCGCCATGTCGGCGTCGGCGGCAACCCACATTGTCGGCACCGTCAGGCCGCGAACCTCTTCGGTGAAGTCGAACGGCTTCTTCATGCTCGCGCCGATCTTGTCGAGCAGCCGGGGGAAGTCCTCCGGTCGCGGCGCGACCGCGACGTAGCCGTCGTACATCGGCGTGCCCTTCAGCGCGTCGGCTGCTGCGGCCCCGACCTGTTCCTGCTGGGCATACATCGCCGGGTCGAGGGCGTCGTACTTGATGTGGGCCGAGGCGACGACGACCTTGCGGACGAGCTGCGGGTATTTGAGCGCGACGTTGAGCGCCACGCCGCCACCCAGCGAGTAGCCCACGATGTCGGGCTGCTCGAGCCCGAGATGCTCGATGAGCGCGGCGATATCGTCCGCCATGAGCCGGACGTCGAGCGGCCGATCGATGTCGGCGGTCCGGCCGTGACCCTGGAGGTCCGGGACGATCAGCCGGTGATTCGCGGCAAGCGCCGGGCGGGTCGGTCCGAACATCTCGCCGGTCCCGAGACCGCCGTGCAGCAGGACCAGCGGCCGACCGCTGCCTTCGGTCTCGTAGTAGAGGTGGAGGCCGTTGACGTCGGCGTAGGTGCCGGTCGCGGGAGGGGCTGCGGTATTGGTCGCCATGCCAGTGCTCCGTGCGTGATGGGTCCTATGGTCTGTCAGACCGCCGCGGAGCGCCGAACTCATCGGCTGCGGATCAGCGGGCGTCAAGCGCCTCATTGGGATCGGCCGGCCGATCACGCTGGTCCACCCTTCGGTGTCGGTGGATGCAACGATCTCACCGAACGGAGAACCGGTCGTCAGCGCTTGCCGAAGCCTGGGATCGCTGCCGCCTGCCGCATCCACGAGGCGACCTGCTCTTCGTCGAGGTCGTCGAGGGTCTCGAGGTCCACGCCGCGCGAGTCCTTGCCCATCCCGATCGGCTTCACGGGAGGCACCGGGGTAAGTGACGTGCCGCGCCCGAACGTGAGCTTGACGTGGCCGGCGAAGCCGCCGCACGAGAAGCACCAGCCGTCGCCGACGCCATACCAGGCGATGCCCCATTTCACGCTGCGTTGCAGGCCGGGCAGTGTCTCGGCCGCCAGGGCGTCGACGCGCTCGGCGATCGAGCGCTGCGGCTGGGGCAGGCTGCTGATGTAGGCAAAGACGGGCTTCTCGCCGACCGCGGCCTTCGCGGGGCTTGCCCTGCCGGTCATGGCCTCGGGCAGGTCGTTCAGGACGCCGTCCGGGCCGTACTTCTCGTTCGATGCGGTCATCCGTTGCTCCCTCGACTGAGGCGGTCCGGTGGATTAGACCGCAGCGGGGCGGCGAAGTCATCGGTTCTGCAATGCCGGTTCCATGGACGGGCCGATGTCTGTCACCACGCAGCCGCCGTTGGCTCGATAGCGTCGGCGGATGATCGGAACGGCCCCGGTCGAGCTTCGTGCGCTCGTCGAACGGCTCGATGACCTCGCTGCGCGGCGCCTGGCATCCCGTCCCCGGACCCAGGAGGGCCTGACGCGCGCCCGTCAGCTGGCGGATCTCCTTCGCGGCCACATCCGCGTTCGTGCCGCTTCGCTCGACGCGCCCCTCGTCGTGCTCCTCGTCGGCCCGACCGGCGCGGGCAAGAGCACGATCTTCAACACGATCGCCGGCCGTTCCGCGAGTCCGACCGGCGTGCTGCGGCCCACGACCCGTGTCGCGATCGTCCTCGTGCATCCGGACGATCGCCAAGCGCTCGTCGACGGCGCGTTCGCGGGCATTCCTCCGAGCCAGCTCAGGTTCGTCGAAGACGCGGCGCTCGAGAGCGGCCTCGCGGTCGTGGACGCGCCGGACATCGACTCGCTCGAGCACGCCAACCGGGCGCTGGCCGACCGGCTCGTCGAGGCGGCCGATCTGTGCTGCTTCATCACGACCGCGACGCGCTACGCGGACCGGGTTCCCTGGGCCGTCCTGTCGCGCGTCGAGGAGCGCGGCCTGCCGCTGCTCGTGATCGTGAACCGGATGCCATCCGATCTGGCGGATCGCGCCGAGATCCTGGCCGATGTTCGGCGCCTCCTCGCCGGAGCGGACCTGAGCGATCAACTCTCGGCCGGGCCGGATGCGCCGCCGCGGGACCTGATCGCGGTCCGCGAGGGCGACCTCGCATCAGCCGGCGACCGGCTGCTGCCCGAAACGGTTCGGCCACTCCGCGACGAGATCGCGAGATTGCGCTCCGCCCGGGACGCCCGGCACGAGCTCGCGTCCCGCGCGCTCGCGGGTTCCCTGCTCGCGCTCGGCGAGGGGCTCGACCGGATCGCGGACGACGTGGAGCACGAGGCGATCGACGTCGAGGCGCTACGCCGCACGGCTGCCCGCTCGTACGAGAGCGGCCTGACCGCCGTGCTCGACGAGGTGCGGCACGGCCGCTTCCTGCGCGAGGAGGCGCTCCGGCACTGGCAGTCGTACGTCGGCGCGGACCAGATTACGCGCTTCTTCTCGCAGGGCATCGGCCGGATCCGCGGAGCCGTTGCGGCCCTCGTCCGACCGGTGACGGCGCCCGTCACCGAGGTTCGCGCCGCGACGACCGACGACCTCATCGACGTCGCCCGCCTCCAGGCCGCGGAGGCGGCCCGCCGGACGGCGACCGCGTGGGCGGCGGAGCCGAGCGCGGCCCCGACCGTGGCAGAGGAATCGGATCTGTGGCTCCCCTCGGCTGGGTTCGACGACCGGCTGCGGGCCGGCCTCGACGCCTGGATCGACGGCATCGCGGCCGACATCCAGGCTCGCGGCGAATCGAAGCGATTGCTTGCCCGGGGAGCTTCGGTCGGGGTCAACGTCCTGGGGACCGGCGTGATGCTGGGGACGTTCCTGCATACGGGCGGCCTGACCGGCGTCGAAGTCGGCGTCGCGGCAGGGACGGCGTTCCTCAACCAGAAGCTGCTGTCGGCGCTCTTCGGGGAGGCGGCGATGGTCGAGCTGATCGCCGATGCGCGGCGGCGGCTCGCGGACGTGCTGACGGAGGCGTTCGAGGCGGAACGGGCACGCTTCGATGCGCATCTGCCGTCATCTGGCGAACTGCCGGATCTCGCGGAGGAGCTTCGCGCCGCGGCCCGGGAGGTCCGGGCCCTGCCGACGCCGGCCGGATGACGACGACCGTCGACCAATCGGCAGCTCGGCCGGCCACGACCGCTGAGCCGGTGCTGCGTGCGGACCCGCTCGGGCGGTGCCTGGCCGCCGCGCTCGACGCCGCGGATGCCGCCGACGTCCTCCGCCTCGACAGTCAGCCGCTCCGCGCCGCCCACGCCACCGGGCTCCGACGCGTTGGCTTTCCGGGCGACGCCTACGTCCTCGCGCTCGTCGGCGGGACCGGCGTCGGGAAGTCGAGCCTGTTGAATGCGCTGGCGGGCGGCGTCGTGAGCGCCGCATCGGTTCGGCGGCCGACGACCTCGGAGCCGATTGCGTGGGTCCCCCATGCGGAGCACGAGGCGCTGGAGCCGTTGCTCGACTGGCTCGGCGTGGACGAGACGCGGGAGTACGACGCGTCCGGGCTTGGGCCGTTGGCGATCCTTGACCTGCCGGACATGGACTCGGTCGCGACCTCGCATCGCGATCGTGTGGAGACGCTGCTGCCGCTCGTCGACGCCGTGGCCTGGGTGACGGACCCGGAGAAATACGCCGACGCGGTCCTTCACGACGACTTTCTGCGATCGTGGCTGCCGCGACTCGGTCGCCAGATCGTCCTCCTGAACAAGGCCGATCGACTCGCGCCAGGCGATGCTCGCCGGATCCGGCGCGATCTCGAGGCAGACCTCGCGTCCGGCGCGATCCGGGGGTCTGACGTGGCGGTCCTCGTGACGAGCGCGATCTCATCGGGAGGGACCGACGATCTCCAGGCGTGGCTCTCGTCCGGAGCCGAGTCCAAGCGCGTCGTCCGGGAACGGATCGCCGCATCGATTGCCGCGGCGGCGCGCGACCTTGCCTGGACGGCCGGCGAGGGTCGCGCCGGAGCGGGCAAGCCGTTCCTCGACGCCGCGACGCGTGAGGCGGCAACGCGGGCGGCGTCGGAAGCCGTCCTCCGGGCTGTCGACGTCGCGGGTCTCGAGCGGCAGGTCGTCGCCGCGACCCAGGCGGCTGCCCGGGCGCGCGGCACGGGCCCGCTCGGTCGGGTGACCTCGTTCGTCTACCGCGCCTCGGGCCGCGAGACGGCGGTCGCCGATCCGAATCGCTACCTGCTGCGGTGGCGCGAGCGAGCCAGCCTCGGGCCGGCGATCGAGGCGATCCGCGAGGCGATCTCGGGGCCGATTCGGCATGCACCGCCGGCGATCCGGCCGGCGTTGGCCGGTTCGATCGATCCGGTCGAGGTCCGACGGGGCCTCGAGCGGGGCGTGGATCGAGCGATCCGCGACATCGGTCACCTGGAGCCGCCGACGAGCCGCGTCTGGCCGCTGCTCGGGCTGCTGCAGACGGTCGCCTCGGCTGGCATCGCGCTGTCGGCGGCCTGGGTCGTCGTGTGGCTCATCGTTCGGCCGGAGACGGGCTCCATCGTCCTGCCGGTGCTCGGGCCGGTGCCGTCGCCCTTCGCTGCACTCGTGGCGTCGTTGCTCGTCGGATATGTGCTGGCCCGCCTCGTCGGTGTCCACGCCCGCCGGCTTGGATCGCGTGCAGCGGCTCGCGTTCGCGATCGGATCACCGTCGCAGTCGAACGTGAGGTTCGCGGGACCGCGTTCGACCGGCTGGACGAGCTCGACGCGGCGCGCACCCGATTGGCGTCCGCTCTCGACCAGATCGATCGCTGGTGCGCGGCGGCCCGATAGCGACCGTCGGCCGGCGCAATGACGGGCGCCGTAGTCAGAGTTCTGGGAAGATCCGGCGGTGACGCCCCTGCCCCGGGCTCGGCCGTGAGCGGTCGGCCGCTCCTGCTCTTCGCCATGATGTCGGTCATCTGGGGCATCCCGTACCTGTTCATCCGGATCGCCGTGGCCGAAGTGTCGCCGGCGTTTCTCGTCTTCGCCCGGACCGGGATTGCCGCCGCGATCCTGCTCCCGATCGCGCTGGCCCGGATAGATCTTCGGCCCGTGCTCGCTCGATGGCGGTGGCTCGCCGCGTTCGCCGCGATCGAGATCGCGATCCCGTGGGTGCTGCTCGGGTCGGCCGAGCAGAAGGTCTCGAGCTCGCTGGCGGCCATGGTCATCGCCGGCGTGCCGCTCGTGGGGGTCGCGATCGCGCTCCTGACCGGGCGCTCGGAGCGGTTGGGGCCGGTCGGCCTCCTCGGGCTCCTCGTTGGGCTTGTCGGCGTCGCCGCGATCGTGGGCGCCGACTTCGGGACGACCGATCCGGTCGCGCTCGTGGAGCTCGGGACTGTCGCCGTCTGCTACGCGCTGGGCCCGGTGATTCTGGCCCGACGGCTGAGCGACCTGCCATCCCTCGGCGTCATTGCACTGTCGCTCGCGCTGACCTGCCTGATCTTCCTTCCGATCGCGCCGTCCCAGTGGCCGGGGGCGGTCCCCTCGCCCGCGGTCATCGGCTCGATCGCGACGCTGGCGATCGTCTGCACCGGCCTCGGGTTCGTGGTGTTTGTCGCCCTAATCGACGCCGTTGGTCCCGTCCGGGCCACGGTCATCACCTACATCAACCCGGCCGTCGCGGCCGTGCTTGGCGTGCTCGTCCTGAACGAGACGCTGACGCCGCCGATGATCGCGGGTTTCGGGCTCGTGATCCTGGGCTCCGTGCTCGCGACGCGCCCGCCCCGAGCGCCGAGCGCGGAGGCGGCTTCGGCTGTGCCCTCGCCCGGCTAACCGTCCTGGCTGGAGTCAGGATCCGCGGCGTCCGTATCCGCGACCTGCGACGCCGCGCGGTGGGCCTCGAGGTCACGCTTCGCCTGGCGGTCGACGATCGGGATGATGAACGGGACCATGCACAGCCCGGCGACGAGGAGCGGCACGAAGAGGAGCACCGCGTCCGCGAGCCCTCCCGGTAGTGGCAGCGATGACAAGATCGCCCTCGAGATGAAGTACCCCGCCACGGCCGCCGGCAACGACAGGATCGCCAGGATCATCGCTCGGTCCTTCACCGCTGCGATGGTACGCCGCGAGATCGCCTACTCCGAGGGTTCGTAGGCGCCGAGGATGTTGCCCCACGGGTCCGCGAACGTGAACCGCCGCCCGCCCGGGTACTCGTGCAGCTCAACGACGACCCGGCCGCCGGCGGCAAGGACGCTCGCGAGCACCTCGTCCGCGTCATCGGTGCGCATGAGCGCGAGGACGCCGTCGCCGCGCGACGTGGCCGGTACCGGGTTCAGCCCGCCGAACTCCTGACCGGGGTTCCGTGGGTCCTGGATCCCGGCGTACTCGCCGCCGTAGTCATTGAACGTCCAGCCGAGCGCCTTCGCGTAGAACGCCTTCGCCGCCTCGAGGTCGTCGACCGCCAGTTCCACGTAGTCGATCACGAGAGCCATGCGGCTAGCCTACGCCCATCCGGCGCACTGGTCAGTCGAGGAGATAGCGCGCGACCTGGTTGATCAGCGGCTCGCCGGCCGCGAACCGCCGGATCTGGTCGCCTGCCAGCTCCACGGCGCGACGCAGCGTGTCCGTCGAGTCGCCGCCCATGTGCGGCGTGATCAGGACGTCGGGTAGTGCCCACAACGGGTGATCGCCAGGCAGCGGCTCGGGATCCGTGACGTCGAGGGCGGCCCGAAGCCGGCCGGTCTGGAGCTCCTCGACGAGTGCGTCGGTGACGATCGTGCGGCCGCGGCCCGCATTCACCACGAGGGCGCCATCGGGAAGGAGCGCGAGCTGCCGCTCCCCGATCAGCCCGATGGTCGCGCTCGTCAGCGGAAGGATGTTGACGAGGATGTCGGCGCCCGGCAGAAGAACGTCGAGATCGGCCAGATCGTGGACGTCCTCACGCGCTGAGCGAGCGACCCCGACGATGTCGACCCCGAACGGCCGAAGCCGGTCCGCGATGGCTGCCCCAATCGATCCGAGGCCGAGGATCACGACGCGCCGACCGGCGAGCTCGGGCGGTTCGTCGTAGCGCCACTCGCGGGCCGCCTGCGCGTCACGTGCCCGGAAGAGGCCGCGCTGCATGCCGAGGATCGCGCCCACGACCCACTCCGCGAGCGGCGCATCGAAGACACCGCGGGCGTTGCAGACGATGACACCCTCCGGAACGTGCCCGATCAGCCAGTCGACGCCGGCGGTCAGCGTCTGGATGACCCGGAGGCGCCCCGGGCGCTCCAGCGCCTCGAGGACGGTCGACCGCATGGAGGTAGTCGGGACGACGAGGTCGACCTCGGCGAGGTTCGGGACGGGACCGGGCGGCGAGGCGAGCCGGACCTCGACGCTCTTCGGTAGACGGCCGAGGTGTGCGAGCTCGGGGATGTCAGGCAGGCACACGACGATGTGGTCGCTGGTTGTCGGCTTTGGCGCGTCCGTCATCGGCCGACGATACTCACCCCGGTGACGACGTACCTGGTTCTCCTGCGTGGGATCAACGTTGGCGGCAAGAACAAGGTGCCGATGACACCGCTCCGGGAGCTCCTCGAGGAGCTGGGGTTCTCGAACGTCGCGACCTACATCGCGAGCGGCAACGTCGTCCTCACCTCCGACCGGAAGCCCGCCGACATCAAGCGCGACATCGAAGCCGCGTTGCCGAAGGCGTTCCGACTCCACAGCGAGCTCATCTCGGTCCATGTCCTGAGCCACGCTGAGCTGAAAGCGGTCGTGAACAAGAAGCCGGAGGGTTTCGGCGACCAGCCCGCGAAATTCCACAGCGACGCGATCTTCCTGATCGACATCGACGCTGAGGCGGCGATGCAGGTGTTCGACCCTCGGCCCGGGGTCGACTCGGTGTGGCCGGGTGACGGCGTGATCTACTCACAGCGACTCAGCGCGCAGCGCACGAAGAGTCGGCTGAGCAAGATCATGGCGAGCCCCGCCTACAAGTCGATGACGATCCGAAGCTGGGCGACGACGACGGCGCTGCTCGAGTTGATGGAACGCACGGCAACCGAATCCAGGCGCCGGTCCTAGCCGCGCTCGAACGCCAGCGCGAAGTCCTCGGACGGGCCGGCGTGGCCGGCAGATTCCTCGGCCGAATGCCTCCGCGCGTACGCGAGATGCGCCGCTTCGTGCCGGACCACCGTCCGGAGCTCCTCCTCGCTGGTCCAGTTCGCGAAGATCCAGATGACGTCCGGCCGATCCGTCGTGTACGAACCCTTGAAGCCGTAGCGCAGCCCGAACCGAGGCGGCGCGACGATCGTGTCGATGAAGGCGATGTCGGCATGCGGAACGGCCAGCTCGCGGCACGCTTCGGCAAGCGCGCTCAGGGCGGCTTCGACATATGTGGGGTGGGGCATCGCGAGCCGGACCTGGTCGGACTGGATGTGGACGCCGAGGCGCTCGTACCGCTCGAAGTCGGGGAACGCCTCGCGCCCGATCGTGAACGTCCCGTCGGCAGCGGTCACTTCGATGTGCGCGATGCCGACACGTGGCTCCATCGGGTCAGTCTGCGCCAAGCCTCACGCTGGTCGCGACGATCCACGACTGAGCGAGGGCAGGAGGCGGAGCGCCCCTCGAACGGGCGCTCCGCTGAAAGTCCCTAGCGGCGAGCAAGCCGCCGAGCGCTCGGCGTCGCTGGCTCGTCGTCGTCGCCTTCGGACTCGAAGCGACGGAGCGTGTCCGCGCCCGACTCGTCGTCGATCAGGCGCCGCCCGATGTGGCCCTCGGTGTCGAATTCCTCGACGGCGGCTTCGTCTGTGTCCAGGAACCTCTTCTTACCTGGCATCGTGTGCTCCTTCCCTGCTCCGACGTGATGGCGGGATCGCCATTGCCCGGAGACTGGTCGTAGGCACGCGCCCGTTCATCGGTCGTCCGACTCATGCGCACTTCGTCTTCGACCTATGCCGATGCACGAAGTGGATCCCGGCGATGAGAAACGCTCGGCGCCACGGTCATATCGTCAGGAGCACATGCAGGAGCGACGATCATGAAGCTGACGGCATCGATGATGGTGACTTTGGACGGCGTGTATCAGGGTCCGGGCGGCCCTGACGAGGACCGGCGCGGTGGATTCGATCGCGGTGGCTGGATCGCGGCATACGGTGACGAAGAAGGCTGGCAGTTCCTGCTTTCGATGTTCGAGCGCGCCGACGCCCTGTTGCTGGGTCGCAAGACATGGGAGATCTGGGAGCCGTACTGGCCCAACCACGACTCGGGCGACGCGGTCTCCCACGGCATCAACGTCCTCCCGAAATACGTCCCCTCGACCACGCTCAAGGACCCCTCGTGGCAGAACACCCGGGTCATCGACGGCGACGTCGAGGCCGCCATTCGCGAGCTCAAGGCGCAGCCCGGCAACGAGCTTCAGCTCCACGGCAGCGGCGTCCTGCTCCGCTGGCTGCTCGAGCGGGACCTCGTCGACGAGCTGAATCTGCGGATGTACCCGGTGATCGTGGGCGACGGCCTGCGGCTGTTTCCGGACGAAGGTCAGGCGCACAACCTGGAGCTGGTCGAGTCGCGGCCGTTGCCGTCGGGCGTCATGCTCCTGACGTATCGGCTGGCCGGCCGCCCGACGTTTGGCAACGCGGGCTGACCGAGCTCGGTGGCCTCGGCGGGCTCGGGGTCTGGCGCCCGCGATCCGGGCCGCGAGCCGGGAAATCGTCGACTTGAGGCGCGGCGACGCCGATTACGAAGTCCCGTCGGGGTGGCAACCGAACTACGGCGCCCGGGCGGCCCCCACCCCCGAGCTCGGCCGGCTATTCATGGCTGGTGACCAGGTTTGCGATCCCCCTCAGGGCGCGACGGGTGCCACGTTCGGGTTGACGTGGAACACGTTGTCGGGGTCCCACGCCCGCTTCAGCGCGGCGAGCCGCTCGAGCTTCGCGTCGCCGTAGAACCGACGCGTTTCGTCGGGCCCGGAATCGGCGTTGCCGTT
>DASUFO010000016.1:0-11138 GCA_036274475.1 Candidatus Limnocylindrales bacterium | reverse complement strand
CGGAGTCGTCGTCGTCGACCGGTCGTATGACATTCGCGCGATCAACGTCGCGGGACGAAGGCTGCTCGATATTCGCGGCGCAGGCCTTGGCGACGACCTCATTCACCAGGTGACGCCAACCCTGGGTGCTCCCCTACGAAGCGTCATCGACAAGGCGTTGAACGGCGACATGACCCAAACCACGTTGCAGGTCCCGCCTGACGTTGCCCACGAGCTGGGCCGGGACTTGGCCATTTCTTGCTCGCCGGTGCCGGTTGAGGTCGCGGGTGATTCGGTCGTCCTTGCCCAGGTTGAGATCACCGACGTGACCGAGTTTGCGAAACACCAACGACAGTTGGAAGCAGAGCATGGACAACTCGAGTCCGAACGCGACCAGCTCCAGGATCGCGCCGGAGAAGCACGGGTGGCGGTTCGCGAGCTGCGACATGCCAATGATGCGATGGCCGCCGAGCTCGGACGATTGCGTGCCGAGAACGAGCAGCTCCAGCTTGCCCACGAGGAAGTGCAGGCCGCCGCTGAGGAGATAGAAACGCTCAATGAGGAGCAGCAGGCGGCGAACGAAGAGCTCGAGACGCTCAACGAGGAGCTCCAGGCGACGGTCGAGGAGCTCAACACGACGAACGACGACCTGCAGGCGAGAAGCGTCGAGCTCCAGGAGTCGACCTCGACGATGGATCGACACACGCGGCAGTCCGACTCGGATCGCGCACGCCTGGAACGGGTCCTCGACAGCCTCGAGACCGGTCTCGCGCTCTTCGATCCCGAGGGCCAGCTGACGGTCGCGAACGCCGGCTATCGCGACGTGTTCGACGGGGCGGTGGAGGTCCTCGACGAGTCAGGCTCGCCGCTCGCGGACGAGACGGCGCCGTCCGCGCGAGCCATGCGCGGCGAGGCATTCCAATCGCGGGTCCAGGTCAGGAGGGGTCGTCGCAAGCTGGGCACGTTCGACGTCCGCGCCGCGGCGTTCGGGCCGGACGACGAGGGCTTCACGTTGCTGAGCGTGCGCCGGGTCGACTGAGGATCGCCCGGCGAGATTAGCTGCGCACCGCCTCGACAGGGTCCAGGGCACCGACGGCGGCTTCGACGCTCGAGTCGAACCCGGCAGCCTGCGCGGCCGCGGTCGCGTCGGCCATGGCAGTCCGGCTCGCGTCGTACGTCCGGCGGGCGTTTGCGAGGGCCGCGTAGAGTCGCTCCCGGCGCTCGTCGAACGCCCGGACCCGGCCGTCGCGGTACACGTACCAGACGCGGGACTGATCGTGCTCGAACTGGGCGAGCGCGTCCTGGGCCACGATCTCCACGGAGCGGTAGTTCCGACGCAGTTCGTGGAGTAAGTGTTCGCGGCAGTCGGCGTCGGACTCGACCGGGTTCAGGTGGCGCTGGGCGCGTTCGACGTCATCCCGGAAGTCGCTGTCGCCACTGGGGAAGGCGAGAAGCCGTGGCGTGTGGGTCTCGGACATCCGATCCTCGCGGAGGGACCGGAATCGTACTCCGGGTCGCCGAGGCGAGTCCATCGCCAATTTGAAACCCCCGAAGTCGAAATCATTCACCCGAACCCCGAAGCCAGCGCGCCATCGAGGAGCCCGCCGGAGCCCGCCGTTCTGCCGGCGTCACCCGCTCGAGGCGGACTCGCCGGACCAGCTCCCCGAACAGCGCGACGACGGCCACGCCGGCGACGACCGCGAGGCTCCGATCGAGCGTCGCGACGCTGCCCAGTGCCACGAGCAGCGTCGTCGCGGCCGCCGGTGGGTGGGATGCGCGCAGGAGGATGCCCACCAGGATCGTGAGGGCGATCGCGATGACCGCAGCCGCAACGCGCGGCCACGTGAGGATCCCTGATGTCAGCACGACCGGATCATTCGCCGCGCCGACCAGCATGACGGCGATGAACCCCGCGAGCAGGCCGCCGGCGTGGCCGACGAGCGTGTTCCAGGCACGGGAACTCGGGTGGGCCGGCATCATCGCCACGAGCACGACCGACGGCCCGATGCTCGGGCCGAGCCACGGCCGGCCCACGAGCACGCCGAGCGCCCCGACGATCAAGAGGATCAGTCCCGCCGTCGCGGGTGCCCAGAGCGAGTCCGGGATCGAGGAGATCGCGTCAAGGCGCTTCGGGAGCGAGATCGCCGCCTGCCCGCCGACATCGAGCGGGACAGAGAGGGCGTCAGGCGCGATGTGGTCGATCTCCGTCCGGATCCAGGCCATCTGGCGAACGCTGTGGGCGTGGGCACGCGACGCCAGCTCGACGAGCGCGTCGTCGCGGACCTCGCGGGCCCCCTGCCTGACGATCTCCCAGGTCATTTCCGCCTGCTGGGCGAGGACTGCCAGGTCCGTGAGGTCGGCCAGCTCACCGATGAGGCCCGCCCGCGTCCCGCCGAGCAGCGCGGCCCGCAGCATCTCGGGCTGCTCGCTCGGGACGGCGCCGTAGTGGTCGGCGAGCGGGGGCAGCCACTCGAGGTGCTCTCGCGACCACGTCGCCAGCGTCGTGGCGCCGTGCGCAACGTCGTAGTTGCGCTCGTGTCGCTCCGCGACCAGGACGAGCGCGTTGAGAAGCTGCTCTTCCGTGGAACGAGCGAGGCCGAGGTATTTCGCGATCTGGAGCTTTGCCCCGGCTGGCGGGTTGGCCATCTTCCCGGCGGGGCCTTCGGGGCGCGGCTCGACCCGACCGCTCGGGGCGGCGCCGAGTGGGCGGGCGACGGGGGACTGGCGGGTCGCCATCAACGGGCTCCGGTCGGGACGTCGCGTTCGGTCTCGCGCCCGACCCCGGCGACGGGACGCTCGGCTCCCGAGCCGGCCAGTGCGGCCGGGACCGCTGCCGAGGTCGCTCGATCACGGCGGTCACCGGCCGCCCGGACGCTCACGGCCGCGTACTTGAAGTACGGCTGCTTGCTCACGGCGTCCCAGCCACTCAAGGTCAATCGGTTGGCGGCCGTGGGCTCCTCACCGTCAGCGTCATCGCCGTAATGGAACGGGATGAACGCGACGCCCGGCTCGATGCCGGTGAGTCGAGCCGGCACGACGACGCGGCCGCGGCGCGACTTCACCTCGACGAGCGCGCCCTCCTCGATGCCGAACCGCTCCGCGTCCGCATGCGACAGCTCCACGAACGGGGCGGGGGCCGCGGCGTTCAGCTCCGGCGCCCGGGCCGTCTTCGTCCGGGTATGGAAATGGTGAGTGACCCGGCCCGTCGTCAGCAGCAGCGGATAGTCGTCGTCCGGCTGCTCGGGCGGCGGCAGGTACTCCGCACCCTTGATGATCGCCCGGCCCTTCGGGTCGCGCGCGGCGTACTCGGTCGGCGTGATCGCCGCGCCCGTCGCGAGGTCGTGGCCGTAGACCTCGCAGTAGTCGGCGGCCGTATTGAAGACGCCGTCCGTGTACTGCCGTTCGCTTCCGTTCGGCGCCGCGTCCGTGCACGGCCACTGAATGCCGCTCGGGCCGCGAAGCTTCTCGTACGTCATCCCGGAGTAGTCGCACGGCCGGCCGCGGCTCATCTCGCGCCAGCTGTTGAACGCGCCCTCCGGGTCCGTCCACTTCACGAGCGGCTGGCCGTCCTTGTCCTTGAAGCCCATCCGCCGCGCGTAGTCGATCAGCGCGTCCATGTCGGACCGAGCCTCGCCGGGCGGGTCGATCGCCTTCTCCGAGAGATGGACCGTCCGGTCGGCGTTCGTCGTGCAGCCGGTCTTCTCGCCCCAGATCGCCGCCGGCAGCACGACGTCGGCGAGCTGCGCGGTCTCCGTCAGGAACGCGTCGGAGACGACGACGAACAGGTCGTCGCTCTTGAGGATCTTCCGGATCCGGCTCAGCTCAGGCAGCGAGACCGCTGGGTTCGTCGCGATGATCCAGAGGAACCGGATCGAGCCCGATTCCGCGAACGAGAACATCTGCATCGCGTGGGTCGGCGGCGTCCACGTCGGGAGCGTCTTCGGCTCGACGTTCCAGACCCGGGCGGTGTCCGCGACGTGCTGCGGGTTCTGCCAGTTACGGAACGCGATGAACTCGCCGTTCACGCCGCACTCGCGGGTGTTCTGCGCCGTTGGCTGGCCGTTCATCTGGAAGACCGTCGAGCCGGGCTTGCCGATGAGGCCGCGGATGAGGTGGAGGTTGTTGACCTGGACCGCGCTCGCGGTTGCCTGGAGTGACTGGTACACGCCCTGGAGACAGGTCGAGACGAGCGAAGGCGACGTTCCCAGGATCTCGGCGGCGGCCTCGAGTTGCGCGGCGCGGACGTTCGTGACCCGCTCCGTGGCCTCGGGCGTCCACGGATCCGAGTGCGTGACGAGCGTCTCGAAGTCCATCGTGTGGTCGCGAATGAAGTCGCTGTCGATCCAGCCCTTCTGGATGATGATCCGGAGAAGGCCGTTGAGCAGCGCGAGGTTCGTGCCCGGCTTCGGCGCAAGGTGGACGTCGGCTCGGCGGGCGGCGACCGTCGCTCGGGGATCGACGACGACGAGACGTGGCGGCCGCGGTCCCTCGAGCCGGTCGAGGACTCGGGCCCAGAGCACGGTCTGCGTCGAGGCCATGTTGTGGCCGACCATGAAGATCGCGTCGGTCAGGTCGAAGTCCGCGTATGACCCGGGAGCACCGTCGGTGCCGAACGACTCGATCAGCGCGAGCGCCGCCGTCGCTGTGCAGAGGCGCGTGTTCCCGTCCACGTGGGTCGTCCCGATGCCGGCCTCGGCGACGGCGGCCAGCGTGTAGTACTCCTCGAGGAACAGCTGACCCGAGTTGTAGAACCCGTGTGAGCCCGGCCCGTAGTCGCGCAGGAGGCGGCTCGAACGGTCGCGAACGATCGTCATCGCCTCGTCCCACGGAACTTCGACCAGGCGGCCGTCGCGACGGACGAGCGGCCGCGTCAACCGATCGGCGCTGGCGTTCGCCTCCCAGCCATACATGCCCTTCGGGCCGAGCCGGCCGTGGTTGACCCGGTCCGTCGCCCGGCCGCGGACGCCGACGATCCTGTTTCCTGCGACCCCGACGTCCATGCCACAGCCGGTCGAGCACAGGACGCAGACCGACTGGACCCAGCGCTCGGGTTCAGCCGTGGTTCGTTCGTCGACGCGGACCGGCCATGGTCCGGTGTGCGGTGTCCGGGGGCCCCAGACGTCGCTGATGCTGTCGCGCGTCGCTCCGCCCCGTGCCGTGGCAGGGGCCGCACGCGCCACGTCCCTCATCCCGCCTTCTCGAGTCGCCGCGCGCCGCGCGCTTCCGCCAGCTCGTCGATCTTCTTCTCGATCCGGTCGATCTTCTGCTCCATCCGGTCGGAGCTGTCCTTCGATTCGTGGCTGCCCTTGTGGATGAGGAAGGCGGTCAGGACGATGAGGATCAAGACCTCGAGGAACTCCGACTGCCAGTTCTGGAACGTCCATTCGCCGAAGTAGATGACGTAGCCGTCGGGACCCCAGAACGTCGCCTGTCCGCCATGCTGTGTCTGGTCCGCGACGTATTCCCACCAGCCGAAGATGGCATGCAGGACGAAGCTCACCACGAACATGACGCCGACGACGATGCTCAGGCTGTAGTCGCGCCAGAGCCGGAACGCGGAACGAGTCTCTCGCTTGGCCATCAGGCCCGGAGCGTGGACCCGCGTCGCTGACGCCAACAGGCGAGGAACCGGCTTGCGGCTATCGCCGCCCTTTCAGTCGGGTTCGAGCTCTACCCAATCCTCGGTCGGCTGGGTGCTGCTCGTCATTGATGGGCGGCAGTCGCTGGCGCGAGCTCGGCGCGAATCGGCGGCGCCCGCCGAGGCGGCCGCCTAGCTGACGAGGCGCTCGAAGAGCCGGTCGAGCTCGCCTTCGGGGTCGTCACAGAGCCCGGTGTGGACCTCCGACGGCTGGATGACGGTACTCGATGGCGCGGTCAGCCAGTGGAACCGCTCCGCGATCGAGAGCTGGGCGATCGGCCCGGCCGCGGAGTCGCCGGCCGCGATGCGCTCGACGGCCACGAGATGGGGAATGATCGTCGCGGGGTCCGCGTCCGGGGCGATCGCCCGGAGGCGCGCCTCGTCGAGTGACACGCGAGCGCCGAGGAACTTCCTGGGCCGGCTCAGCACGATGACACCGGCGTTCAGCGACTCCCCGCGTTCGACGCGCGGAACGACGCGGATCACCGCGTACTGGAACTGTGCCGGGGCCATCAGGCGGCCGCGGAGGTGAACGCGTCGCGCGCGTCGAGGCGCGTCAGCAGGTAGTCGACGTACGCCCGGCGCTGGGCGTCAGCGGCGCCGATTCGCGGGTCGTCGGGGAGCCACTCGGTCGGAACGGCGGCAACGATCGACGTCAACAGCCGTTCGGTCACACGCCCGGCGAGGCGATCCGACGCCGCGGCGACGGAGCTCGCGAACGGCAGCAGGACGTGGTCGCGACTCTGTTCGAACGGTCGCCGGGCGTGCTCCGCGGGGTCCTTCCACGTGTGGTGGACGTAGAGCGCCGCGCCGTGGTCGATCAGCCACGTCCGGCCGTGCCAGACGAGCAGATTCGGGTTCCTGGCCGTTCGGTCGGGGTTGGTCGTGAACGCGTCGAACCAGACGACGTCGGCCGCCCAGTCCGCGTCGGCGACCTCATCCGCGGCCGGGTTGAACGTGATCGATCCGGGCAGGAAGTCCACGCCGAGATTCGTGCCGACGCTCGCGACCAGCAGATCGTGGATCTCCTCGTGCGGCTCCGACTCGGCGATGTCCCGGTCGAGGTCCACCGTCACGAGCTCCGGCACGCGCAGCCCCAGCGCCCGGCCGATCTCGCCGACGATCCACTCCGCGACGAGCGCCCGCGGCCCCTGGCCGGCGCCGCGGAACTTGACGACGTAGAGCCCGTCGTCGTCGGCCTCGACGAGGCCGGGCAGCGAGCCGCCCTCGCGGAACGCGGTCACGTAGCGCGTCGCCCGGACGGATCGCAGACGCGGCTCGACGTCAGCGCCCGACTGCGGCACCCGCCCCGACCATCTCGATCGCCTCGGCGGCCTTCGCCACGCCGTCCTTCGCCCGGATCTCCGCCCCGATCTCGGCCATCCGTCGCGAGAGGTCTTCCGCGAGCAGCCGCTCGATCGCACCTCGCAGATCCGCGTCCTCGAAGGCGTATGTCGGCAGCCGCACGCCGAACCCGGTCTCGTCGACGCGCTGGGCGTTGTCGTACTGGTCCCAGAACAGCGGCAGCACGATCATCGCTTTGCCGAAGTGGAACGACTCCGTTGTCGTGTTGTTGCCGCCGTGGGTGATCACGAGATCGACGAGCGGGATCAGCTTCGTCTGGGGCAGGAACTCGGCGCCCCACATGTTCGGCGCGAGCTCGTAGTCGGCGTGCTGGGGGCCCTTCGAGACGATGAACCGATGCGGCGTGTCCGCGAGGACGCTGACGAGCCGCTTCATCAGCCCGACGTCCGCGGACCCGAGCGATCCCAGCGAGAGATAGATCAGCGCGGAGCCGGCGGGCCGGTCGGTGAGCAGCGAGGGCAGCTCCACCTCGGCGTCGGTCTGGCGGACGCTGGAGTCGAGCCGCCGCCAGGTCGAATCGAGCGGTCGCCGGTCCGTGTAGTCGACGACCTCTGGGTAAACGTAGAGGTTGAGCGCATCCGACCGGTGGATGAACTCAAGGTCGGGCAGGCCCGGCGCGCCCTGCTCCCGAACCCACTGGTCGAACGCTTCCCACGTCGGACGGTGGGTCCGGTCGTACTCCTCGCGGAACGCCTCCCAGTAGGAGCGGTCATCCGAAGGCAGGCCGGAGTACGCCGGCGGCACATCGGGCCCGGGCAGCTCTAGCGGGTTGCAGGACATGATCCGGACGAACGGCGCGCTGGCCGTGACGAGCGCCGGGAAGCAGACGACGTTGTCCTCGACGATCACGTCCGGCTGCTGTCTCTCGATGATCTCGCGGAGCTGGAGCTCACAGAACCGGGCGCCGTCGATCAACGCCTGCCACGTCGGCTGCATGAACGTGCTCAGCTGCTCGATCGTTGGCTTGCGGAACTCCGGCGCGGTGTCCCGGATGAAGTCTTTCCAGAACTGGCCGGCGTCCTGGTCCGGGGCGTCGGACGGGGGCGGCGGCGCGAGGTCGACGAGATCCTCGACGAAGCCCATCTTCTCGAGCTTCCCGTCCCAGCTCCGCTCCGCGGCGAAGACAACCTTGTGCCCGCGGCGACGCAGCACGTCACCGATGCCGATGCAGTTGTTCGTCGGGCCGTAGGCCGATTCGGGCATGAACAGGACGGTCAGCGGCTGCGCCATCATGGTCCTCGTGGAGCGGGTGACGGGGACTCCGGTCGAGGTCCAATCGTACGGGACCGATGCGACGCTGCTTTCGGAGTTGCGCGCGGCGTGGCCCGTGCCGGGCGCGTCCTCCGTCGCGATCGAGGGGTATCGGTCGACCGATCTCGAAGGCCTGGATCTCGGCGGGGCGGTCCGCCTGACCGACCGATTGGGCGTGGCGTTGGCGGCTGAGCCCGGCGGATCGTTCGCCTCCGTGCCCGTCGTCCTCGATGACGGCCGATGGCGACGGGCGTTGCCCGGGGACGGGATGTCGGCCTTCGTCGCGGGCGCCCCGATGGCCTCCGAGCGGCCGATCGGCGTCGACCAGACCCACGAGTCGGTCGTGGTGGGGGAGCGGGCGATCGTCAAATGGTTTCGGCGGGTTGGGCCGGGTCCATCGCGCGCGTCCCTGCTGCTCGCTCACCTCGCGGAGACCGGCTTCGACGGGATCCCGGCGCCGCTCGGGTCCCTTGCCTGGCGGTCGCCGTCTGGGTCCTTGCTCACGCTCGCACAGGGCGACGCGTATCTCGCGCATGCCCGGGACGGCTGGGAGTGGGTCCTCGAGCGCTGCGAGGCCGGGGACGCGGGCGTCGGCCGGGAGCTCGGCGAGGCGGTCGCGAGCTTGCATCGCGCGTTGGCCATGCCGTCGTCGGTCATCGAGCACCCAGTCGGCAGAGCCGAGCGGGAGGAGCTCGGCCGATGGCGGGCGGCAGCACTCGCGACGATGGACGAGGCGCTGGCGCTGACCGGAGACGCTGAGCTCGAGTCGTGGGTCGGCCCGATGCGAGCCGTGGTCGACGCGGTCGAGGCCAGGTCGGTACCGATCCAGCCGGTCCACGGCGACCTGCACGTCGGCCAGGTCCTCGCCTGGAGCGGGGGACTCGCGTTCATCGACTTCGACGGCAACCCGACGTTGTCCGATGCAGCGAACGCGATCGTCCAGGCGCGGGAGCGCGACATCGCCCAGATGCTGACCGCGCTCGATCACGTCGGCCGCGTCATCGAGGAACGTGGCGACGGCGATCGCTCTTCGTGGATCGCCGAGACGCGGGCCGGGTTCCTGGCCGCAGTCGGGCCGGTTGACGACGTGCTCCTCGCCGCGTTCGAGGTCGAGCAGGAGTGCCGCGAGCTCGTTTACTCGGCCAGGTTCCTGCCGCGCTGGCGCTATGCGCCGACGGCCACCCTCCGGGCGCGGTTCGGCTGATGGACGCCGCGCTCTTCCTGGAGGACCTCGAGGCAAAGCCGGCGTCGCTGGCGCGCCTCGCGGACGCGTTCCGCGCGGGTGATCCGCTCGCGAATGTGCCCCCGTCCCCGCGCCGAGTCCTCCTCTTCGGGATGGGCAGCTCGCGCTACGCCGCCGTGGACGCGGCGCTCCGGTTGCGTGCCGCCGGGATCGACGCGACCGCCGATTACGCGTCGGCGACGATCGGCTGGCCCCCCGGCCGTGACACGCTCGTCGTGGCGATTTCGGCCAAGGGCGAGTCAGAGGAGACGATCGCCGCCGTGGATCGCTACCGCGGCCGCTCGCCGGTGATTGCCCTGAGCGACGCCCCGCGCTCGACGATCGCGACCCTCGCCGACATCGTCGTCCCGCTGGCGGCTGGCGAGGAACGAGGCGGCGTCGCGTGCCGGACGTTCCAGCACACCCAGCTGATCCTACGGGAGCTGGAGGCGCGTCTCGGCGGGCGCCCCGGCGACCTGCCGGCGCTCTGCGATCGCGTCGCAGCGGCAACGGCCGACCTTCTCGAGGAGCGCCAAAATTGGCTCCCGGACGTCTCGGCCGCGCTCGACAGTCCTGACGGCGTTTTCGTCCTCGCCCCGGTCGAGCGCCTTGCCTCCGCAGAACAGGGCGCGCTCGCGTTTCGCGAAGGCCCTCGTCGGTTGTCAGTCGCCTGCGAAACCGGCGACTGGAGCCATGTCGACGTCTACCTCGCGAAGACGCTCGACTACCGGGCGCTCCTCTTCGCAGGCTCTCACTGGGACGGAAACGCGCTCGAGTGGCTGGCGAAGCGCGGCTCGACCATCGTGGCCGTGGGCGGGGAGATCCCGGGAGCAACGGCGACGGTCAGCTACCAAGGCGACGACGACCCGGAGGTCGCTGCCTTCACCGAAGTCCTCATCCCCGAAGTCGTCGCGGCGACTTGGTGGCTCACCACACGAAGAGCGGAGCGCTAGTCGACCTCCGGGAGTCCGAGCCGAACGCCGATCGTTGCCGCCTCGACGCGGGTTGAAACTCCCAGCTTGTCCATGATGTGCGAGACGTGGACGCTCGCCGTCTTGTCGCTGATGAACAGGCGGTCGGCAATCTGACGGTTCGAGAAGCCTGCCGCAACCAGCGTCAGGACCTCGATCTCGCGATCGCTCAGGCCGCGCTTCCGGAGCGCAGAGTGGCTCATCGGGGATTCGACCTCCTCGGCTGACGCAACGGCCGGCTCTACAGCTCCGAGCGTCGAACTGCCCGCACGCAGATCGATCCGGGCGCGCCGTGCGAGCTCCTCGAACCGCTGAGCCAGCGGGCGCGCACCAATCTCGACCGCCGCCGCGTACGCCGGGACCATGACGGCGGACACGTCGTCGCGTGGCATCCGCGTCGCGAGCATCGCCTCCGCCTGCCGATAGCGAGCCGTCAGCGACCAGACCGATCGAGGCTGGAAGAACTCGGCCGCGGCGATCCACGGTCCCGGTTCGTCACGGTTCTCGATCCTCGCAACGTGCCCGGCAATGAGATAGTCGAGGCCGTCTTGCCCCGCCTGGCCAGGAATCCTGGCGGCGTCGCGTTGATGGTGGGCGTCGGCGACCCATCCCGTCATACGCTCGACCGTCGCGGGCATCGATTTGAGGGCCTCCGCGTCGTTCGCTGCCCGGGCCTGTTCGGCCTGCTCGGCCGCCGCCGCCAGACCGACCT
>DASUFO010000015.1:0-15810 GCA_036274475.1 Candidatus Limnocylindrales bacterium | reverse complement strand
ATGGTCCTCGTCGTGATCTTCGACTTCAGCCGGACGTTCATCCCGGACGCGCTGATCCAGTACGACCACAACCCGGGCATGCAGCGGCTCCAGGCGTGGGACCGCTTCGTGTTGTTCCTGGTGGTGCCGTTGCTCGTCGTGCTGCTCGCGTTCCGGGACCGGCCCTCGCGGTACGGGCTCCGTGTCGGGGATTGGCGAGTGGGCGGGGCGCTCGCCGTCGCCGGCTGCGCAGTGATGACGCCGGTCGTCCTGTGGTTCGCCGCGACGCCGGATGCGCAGCTGTACTACGCGAACAGCTGGTCGGATCTGCCGGACGTCCTCGCGACGAACCTCCTCGACCTGTTCTCCGCGGAGTTCCTGTTCCGGGGCTTCCTGATGTTCACGCTCGTTCGGGCGATCGGCCCGATCGGCGTGCTCGTCGCCACGGTGCCGTTCGCGCTGACCCACCTGACGAAGCCGGAGCTGGAGCTGATCTCAACGCTGATCGGCGGCATGCTCTACGGCTGGCTCGCCTGGCGGACCCGATCGATCGTCTGGGGCGCGCTCGCCCACACGTACATCCTCACGCTGCTCACGGCGGCTGCCGCCGCCCGCTAGACGCGACGACGCCGGCGGCCCGGGATCGGGCCGCCGGCGTCAGCCGACAGGTGGGAAAGCGCTTCGGTCAGCGGTTCGCAGCTTTCACGACGTCGTCGTTCTTGTCGACGTCGATGCCGTGCTCCTTTGCGGCGGCGAGGATCTTGCGGGCAGCCGACGCCTTCGCGCCGGGCTCGTCGAACTCGGTCTGACTGAACCGGGCAATCGCGTTGCGGATGTGCTCCTCGTCGTTGATCGGCAGGTGGCGCTCGCCCGTCTCGTCGATCCAAGCGAACGAGGAATCCTTGAGCCGATTGCGATCAGCAGTGTCGAGCGTGGCCATGGGAGTACCTCCGTTCGGGAGGTATGGTCCCCCGGATGCAGTCGCGACCGGGTCAGCGCCCGCTCGAACGAGGGTTGCAGGACCGTTTCGGCCCCGTGTCAGTCCCTGCCGCCGAAGCGGGCGACCTCGGCGTCCATGTCGAGAGGCATGACGACGCCGCGCTTTTCGTAGTCGCCCCAGTCCTCGCGGGGAACGCGCCACATGATCTCGAACTCGTTGCCGTCCGGATCCTGGCCATAGAGCGACTTCGAGACGCCGTGGTCGCTGGCCCCGCCGAGCGCGCCGGCCTCGCGCAGCACGCGAGCTGCGTCGGCGAGATCCTCGATCCGTGGTACCTCCCACGCGAGGTGGTAGAGGCCCACTGACCCGCGAGCGGGTCGAGGCGCGTTCGGCCCGACCGAGAACAGCCCGAGATCGTGGTGGTTGTCACCGATCGGACTCCGCATGAAGATCGCCTGCCCGCCCATCTCGCTGCCGACGACCTCGAAGCCGAAGACGCGGCCGTAGAACTCCGAAGCCTGCTTGGCGTCGCGCACGAACAGCACGGCGTGGTTCAGCCGCGCGACCGGGATGGCCATCGTCAACCCCTCTCGAGCTCAGTTGGACGAGGCGATGTCGGTGTCGGGACCGACGATGACGTACGCCTCCTGCCACGTGCCGCCGGCCATGTTGCGGCTGATATTCAGCCACGCCATGCCTTCGAGCGTTCGGGCAGCCGCGAGGGGCCCACCGTCGACCGGCCGAAAGCCGAGCCCGTCGAGGACGTCGAGGACCTCGCCCTTGGCCTTGTCGTCGTCGGCTGCGACGAAACCGTCGGCCGGGACGCCGGCCACGATCGGGTCGGCCTGACGTGATGCGAACAGCGTGTTGAACGCCTTCACGATTCGACTCTTCGGCAGGCGGTCCTGGAGCTCCTCCGCGATCGACGTGCCGGGGCCGGCCGGATCCGGTGTGGGGCGGTTCGAGACGTCGACGACGACCTTGCCCGCGAGCTCCTGCTCGATGTCCGTCGCGACCTCGCCGACCTTCGTCGCGGGGACGGCGAGCACGACGAGATCAGCGTCCGCGACGGCCTCTTCGTTGGACGGGGCCGCCGTCGCGCCGAGCTCCTTCGCCGCCTTGCGGGCATGCTCCGGGTGTGCCGCCGTCAGCGTGACGTCGTGGCCAGCCCGCGTGAACGATGTGGTAAGCGCCTTGCCGACGTTGCCGGCACCAATGATTGCGACCTTCATCGCGAGAAACCTCCGGGTTGACGACTTGGCTGTCGTCAAGCAGACTTTGTGGTGAGCCAAACACTACGCCGCATGTTGGCCATTGTCAATACGAGTTGTCCAGAGGGCATAACGAATGTCGATCGATGGAGGACAGGGGACCGCAACCGATCGCCGGCCGCCCCCGGTTGGCGCCCAGGTCCGCCGCTGGCGAACCGAACGCGGCCTCACGCTGGCGGGCGTGGCCGACCGAACGGGCCTCAATATCGGCTACCTGTCGCAGATCGAGAACGGCAAGGCCGTGCCGTCGATCGGCTGCCTGACGACACTCTCGGGCGCGCTCGACGTGCCGATCGCCTGGTTCTTCGTCGATGAGACGCCCGCTCCGGTCGTCGTCCGCCGAAGCGAACGAGCCGTGACAGAGCCGGAAGGCATGCGTGTGGAGCGCGTCGACGCCGGCAGCGCCCGCGACATCTCGATCGTCGAGGTCGTGATCCCGCCGGGTGGCCATCCCGGCCAGCACGCCCACGCCGGCGACGAGCACCACGTCGTCCTGAGCGGCCGCTTCCGGATGACCCAGGGCGATCACGTGGTCGAGGCCGGCCCGGGCGACTACGTCCGGTGGGACGGCACGATCCCCCACGACGCCGAGGTGATCTCCGAGGAGGAAGGGCGGCTGCTGATCGTCAGTCTTCGCCGGGAACGCTAGGGTCCGCTCATCCTCGTTTGAAGCGGTTCGCGCCATCCGAGCATCTGGGTTGGTATGAACGGAGTCGCACCGACCACCGCGATCGGGCGATCGGACGTCGAGCTGGCGGCCGACGGCGACGAGGTGGCGTTCGGGCGGCTCGTGGCCCAGCACTACGACGACATGGCGAGGGTCGCCTTCGTGATCACCGGCGACCGCTCACTCGCCCAGGACGCCGTCCAGTCGGCGTGGGTCCGGGCGTGGACGCGACTCCGGACGGTTCGTGACCCGGAGCGGGTTCGCGCCTGGCTGCTGACGATCGCGGCGAACGAGGCCCGCCAGACGGCTCGGCGCAATCGCCGCGCGACGGTCGTCGAGCTCGACGTCGACGTCGAAGGCACGCCGCGGATGGATCCGGCGATCGGCATCGACCGGATCGACCTCGCCCGCGCCCTCGCCGGCCTCTCCCCGGACGACAGGGCACTCCTGGCGCTCCGCTACGTCGCAGGAGTCGACGCGCCGGAGCTCGGGTTGATGACCGGCCGAACCGCATCTGGCACGCGGGCCCACCTCTCGCGACTCACCGCACGCCTCCGCAAGGAGCTTGGCGATGACTGAGCTCGACTTGTTCGATCGGCAGTTGGCCGACGCGCTGCGCGCATACGCAGGCGAGGCGCCGACCATTCAGGATCCCGCGGCGTTCGCGACGGCCATTGCCCGCGAGAATCCGCGACGCGCCCGGTGGCTCTCGATGCCTGCCCACCCGGTCGCTCGGCGGTTGACGTGGATCACGATCGCGGTCGCGCTCCTGCTCGCGTCGCTGCTCCTCCTCGCTGGCGCCGGCGCGTTCCGTGTCGAGCCGCCGCTGCCGATGCCGGAAGAGCTGTTTGGCGACCACTCGGCGACCGTCCAGGCTGCAGGGGAACGCGTTCCGGGGGGCGTGTACACACTCGATCTCAACGACGCGAGCCTCCTGCACGGACCCGGCGGCGAGCCGCTCCAGTGGGCCGGCGCCGCTCGGGCGGTAACTCCGACCCCGACCGGCGGCCTCGAGCTCACCGTTCGCGCGCCGTGGCCGTGTGGTGACGCTCAGTACGCGTTTCGCCTCACCGGCGACGATCCCGAGCCTTCAGCAGGACCCAGCGCGTCCGGCGGCAACCCCACACCGGATCCAGCCCTCAGCGCGCTCCAGCGACTCGATCAAGGCGAACCCTTCCGGCTCGTCCCCGTGTCGGACTCGTGCCGCGATCGGTTCCAGATCCTGACGTCGGGGCCGTGGGACCGCCCTACGGTCGAACTCGCCAGCGGCGAAACATACGAAGCGACCGACTTCACGGAGCCGCTCGTATTCGGGCTGCCGGGGAACCGCCCCGAACTGAGGCTGTTCATGCGAACGAGCCGGAAAGGGAGGCTGGGGATCGGTAGCGGCGCGGAGGGACGCATCATCCTGCTGGACGACGTCGAGGTTGGCGCGGACCCCTGCCGCCCGGACCGCGGGAGGTTGGCGGACATCCCGGCGACGCCGGCAGCGGTCGATGCATGGCTGCGCTCGAGCACCGGCCTGAAGGTAGGCGTCCCCCAGCCGATCCAGGTCGACGGCCGGAGTGGCCTGCTGCTGCCTGTCGAGCAGCTCGACTGCCCGGGCGAGTCGGCGCCGCTCGACTCGATCATCTTCCCCATCGGGAGCCGGATCTACGCGATCCCGACCGGCGACGACCTGATCGTGGTCTCGGCCTGGTCGTACGGCATGCAGGACTTCGAGACGTTTACCGACGATCTCGTCCGCTCGATCCACTTCAAGTGAGCGTCATGAAGCGGGTGCTTCTCGGCGTCAGTTGGGTCGCCATCTCAGTCCTTCTGCTCGTGGCATGCGTGGTGGGCGAACCGTCGAGTTCGCCGTCGTCGTCATCGCCATCGACATCGCCTGAACCGTCGACGGTCGAGCCATCGCCCACGGATCAGCCGCCGCGGACGGCGACTGCGGCGATGTCGCTTCTCAGGGGTCGCGGGGGCCACACGGCGACGGCCCTGGGCGACGGCCGCGTGCTCGTCATTGGCGGCTACCCGGCTGAGTCCAACACGTCAGCCGAGATCTGGGATCCGGCGAGCGACACGTCGTCCGACGCGGGGCGTCTCGACGGCCGCCACTTCCATACGGCGACGCCGCTCGATGACGGCCGCGTCCTCGTCGTGGGCGGTCTCTTCAACGAACGGTCGGTCGCGACTGCCCAGACATGGGATCCGGCCACCGGAACGTTCTCGCCGGCCGGAATCCTCGCGACCCCGCGATTGCTGCACTCCGCGGCCCGCCTTTCCGATGGCCGCGTGCTCATTGTCGGCGGCGTCGAGGAGGGGACCGGGGGCCTGATTGGCGAGGCCGAGATCTGGGACCCGTCGACGCGGACCTTCTCCCCGGCCGGAACGCTCGCCCACGCCCGCGCCTGGGCGACGGCAACGACGCTCGCCGACGGCCGCGTGCTGGTCGCGGGCGGGCCGGCCGCCGCCGAGATCTGGGACCCGAAGACCATGTCGTTCGCCGCGGCCGGCAAGCTCCACGAGGCGCGCTGGTTCGGAACCGCGACGCTGCTGCCCGATGGCACGGTCCTGCTGGTCGGTGGGTTCGGCGGCGAGGGGTTCGGATCCGACCTGCCTGGCCAGGCGACCGTCGAACGCTGGGATCCTGCGACGCAGGCGTTCACGGCCGCCGGGTCGCTCGCGGAGGGTCGCGGGATGCATCAGGCGACGCTCCTGGGCGACGGCCGCGTGCTCATCAGCGGCGGCTTCGTCGATCCGAGCCCGAAGCCGACGAGCACGACGGAGGTCTGGGATCCATCGACCGGCTCGCTGAATCCCGGCCCGTCGCTCACAACGCCTCGAGGCGCCCACACGGCCACGCTGCTTCCCGACGGCCGGGTCGTCGTGATCGGTGGCGACACCGTCGGTCGCGAAGCCATCTCCTCGGTGGAGTACCTGGCGCCCTAGGCCAGCGGGGACCGAACCGCAACCCGGCGCGCGTCGCGCGCGCTCGCGGCGGCCGCTATCCTTTCGCCGACCCAACGAACGCGAACCCCGCGATCGTCCCCCAGCGGACAGGTGGTGCCCATGAAGGTCGGCGTCGCCAGGGAAACCGCAGCCGGCGAACGGCGCGTCGCCCTGGTACCCGAAGCGCTCGGCAAGCTGCAGCAGGCCGGGTACGAGATCCTCGTCGAGGCCGGCGCAGGTGCCGGCGCGCTCATTCCCGACGAGGCGTACAAGGAGGCGGGCGCGACGATCGTGAGCACCGTCGAGCTGTACGCCCAGTCCGACGTGATCCTTCGCGTCCAGAAGCCCAGCGCCGACGAGATCAAGGTCATGCGCAAGGGCCAGGCCGTCGTCGGCTTCCTGGCTCCGTTGATCGATCCTCAGACCGCGAAGGCCCTCGCCGACCAGGGCGTGACCGCGATCAGCCTCGACGCGATCCCGCGGACGCTCAGTCGAGCCCAGTCGATGGACGCACTCAGCTCGCAGGCGAATGTCGGTGGTTACAAGGCGGTGCTCATCGCCGCCGAGGCGTTCGGGCGCTACTTCCCGCTGCTGACGACGGCGGCCGGCACGGCGAAGCCCGCGAACGTGCTGATCCTCGGGATCGGCGTGGCCGGACTCCAGGCGATCGGCACCGCGAAGCGGCTCGGCGCGGTCGTCAAGGCCTACGACGTCCGAGCCGAGACGAAAGAGCAGGCACAGAGCCTCGGCGCCCAGTTCCTCGTCCTGAAGTCCGTCGCCGACGCATCCGGTGAGGGCGGCTACGCCCGCCAGCTCACGCCGGAGGAACAGGCCGCCCAGCAGCAGGAGCTGAACGGCCACATCGCGACGATGGACGTCGTCATTACGACCGCCCAGGTCCCCGGCCGCCGCCCGCCGCTCCTCGTCACTGCAGACGCGGTCAAGGGCATGAAGCCGGGCTCCGTCATCGTGGACATGGCGGCGAGCGCGCTCGGCGGCAACGTCGAGCTCAGCAAGGCCGGCGAGACGATCGTCACCGACAACGGCGTCACGATCATCGCCCCCGAGAACCTGCCGGCGACGATGCCGAGCGGGGCGTCGGCGTTCTACGCTCGCAACATCAGCGCATTGCTGCTCGAGATGACCAAGGACGGCGAGCTGAATCTCGACTTCGAAAACGAGGTCACGAAGGCCACCGTCATCACGAACGGCGGCCAGGTCGTCCAGGAGGCAACGAAGAAGCTGCTCGAGCCGGCGCCGGCCGCGTCCGCCACATCCGGAGGTGCCGCGTGATCCCGCAAGAGGTCATGGACCTCCTGAACAACCTCACGATCTTCGTCCTGGCGATCCTTGTCGGGTTCGCCGTCATCTCGAAGGTCCCGGCGACGCTCCACACGCCGCTGATGTCGGGTGCGAACTCGATCCACGGCATCGTCCTGGTCGGCGCGATGCTGATCGCGGCCGAGGTCGACGATCCGATCGGCTACGTCCTTGCCTTCGTCGCCGTCGCATTCGCGACGATGAACGTCGTCGGCGGCTACGTCGTGACCGACCGGATGCTCCAGATGTTCAAGAAGAAGCCCGCGGCTCCCAAGCCCGCCGAGGCGGACGCGGAGGCGTAGGCGACCCACATGGACACACTCGGCTACATCGAAGTCGCGGTCCGCGTCGCCTGGCTGGCGGGCGCGGTCGCGTTCGTCATCGGCCTCGTCCGGATGAATTCGCCGGCGACAGCCCGCAACGGCAACCTGCTGTCGGCCGCCGGCATGGCGTTGGCGATCGGCGCGACCGCCGTCCTGATCCTGTCGGAGCAGCTGATCGGCGAGGGCGGCCTCGCCGCGACCGGCTGGATCATCATCCTGCTCGGCATCGCCCTCGGCGGCGGGCTGGGCCTCTACACCGCCCGGACCGTGAAGATGACCGCGATGCCCCAGCTGGTGTCGCTGTTCAACGCGGTCGGCGGCGGCGCGGCGGCGCTGATTGCGATCGAGGACTACCTCGGGTTGGCCTCGACGAACACGGCGGTCCCGCTCGACACGAACATCTTCATCGTCCTCGACATCATCATCGGCTCGATCACGTTCACCGGGTCGCTGATCGCCTCGAGCAAGCTTCAGGGCCTGATACGCGGCCAGCCGATCATGATCCCGGGCGGGCGCTTCGTGACGATCGCCCTTGCCGCGGTCACCGTGCTCGCCGCGGTATACCTGTTCGCGACCGGGGCGCCGAATGTCGCGGTGATGGTCGTCATCCTTGCCGCGGCCCTGATCTTCGGCGTGACGATGACCTTGCCGATCGGCGGCGCCGACATGCCGGTGGTGATCTCGCTCCTGAACAGCTTCACCGGCACGGCCGTCGCGATGGCCGGCTTCGTCATCGACAACCCGGTGCTGATCATCGCTGGCGCCCTCGTTGGTGCGTCCGGCGCGATCCTGACGAAGCTCATGGCCGACGCGATGAACCGCTCGGTCATGAACATCATGATCGGCGGCTTCGGTGGCGGCGAGGGTACCGTCGCGGCCGCTGGCGCCGAGGGTGGAACGGTCCGCTCGATCAGCGCCGACGACGTCGCGATCCAGCTGGCCTACGCCCAGCACGTGATCGTCGTTCCCGGGTACGGCCTCGCGGTCGCTCAGGCCCAGCACGCCGTCCGGGAGCTGGCGGACCTCCTCGAAGAGCGCGGCGTCGACGTGAAGTACGCGATCCACCCCGTCGCCGGCCGGATGCCGGGCCACATGAACGTCCTGCTCGCGGAGGCGAACGTCCCCTATCCCCAGCTGAAGGAGATGGAGGAGATCAACCCCGAGTTCGAGCGGGCCGACGTCGCCCTCGTCATCGGCGCGAACGACGTCACGAACCCGGCCGCCCGCCGGCCCGGCTCGCCGGTGTCGGGGATGCCGATCCTCGACGTCGACAAGGCGAAGTCGATCGTGGTGATCAAGCGATCGATGGGCCGCGGCTATGCCGGGATCGACAACGAGCTGTACACGAATCCGAAGACCGGGATGCTCTTCGCCGACGCGAAGCAGGGCCTGGCCGACCTCGTCGCCGCGGTGAAGGCGGTCTAAGCCGGCGCCCCGGACAACTCCTCGCGAAGCTCGGGGATCACGCGCTCCGTGCCCGGGCGTCTACTCCGCGCCGGCGTCGGTTTCGAGGATCTCGACGTCCGGAAGTTCGGCCAGCGACGCGAGGAGCGTCGCCTGCTCGAGATTCGCCGGGATTCTGAGGAACAGCTCGATCTCGTAGCGGTTCTTGCCGAGCCGCTGGCTGTTGATGTCGCTCAGCTCGACGTGCTCGCGGTTGAGCGTCCGTGTGATCTCGCCGAGCGTCTGAAGCTGGGTCGTGTGGAGGCGGATCCGGACCTGGAGCGGACCCTCACCACGGACGCGCCGGACGATGCTCCGCAACGGCCACAACGACAGCACGACGATCGCGGTCACGACGATCCCGACGAACCACCAGCCCGCACCCACCGCCATGCCGATGCCGGCGGTGGCCCACAGGCTGGCCGCGGTCGTCAGGCCCCGGACGGACGTCCCGTACTTGATGATCGCGCCCGCGCCGAGGAAGCCGATGCCGGTGACGATCTGGGCCGCCACGCGCGACGTGTCGGTCGATTCGGGCGACCCGGCGGCCGGTTCGAAGCCGTAGATCGACAGGACCGTGAACGCCGCCGAACCGAGCGACACGAGGAGATGCGTCCGCATCCCGGCCGGATGCTCGTGGATCTCGCGCTCGAACCCGACGACCGCGCCGAGGACCGCTGCGAGCAGCAACCGCAGCGCGAGGCCGATCTGGAGCCCTAGGTCGAATGACGCCACGGTGGGCTGGCCTCCTCCGCTGGATCGAAGCCGTCAGTCTACCGACGGTCCCCGACCGGGAAGATCCCGCTTCGCTGCTACGATGGGAAACCCGTCATGCAGATCCTTCGCGTCCCCTCACGCCCGCGCCCGCTCCTCGGGCGGCTTCTCGCGCTCGGGATCACGCTCAGCTTCGCCGCGGGATGCGGATCCCCGGCGTCGCCCGCCCCGACGACATCGAGCCCGTCGTCCCTGCCGTCCGCGACGCAGACGCCCGCCGCCTCGGCGCCGACCCCGCCCTCGGCGCCCGCACCGAGCCCGACGACGATCGCCCTGTCGCAATCGCCGGCGCTGGGCGGCGAGCGCCTGACGGTGCTCCTGGTCGGCCTGGACCACACCACGGAGCGCGAGTTCTCGGAACTGACCGACACGCTGATCGTCGCCTCGCTCGACCCGGTCGCGAGCACCGTCTCACTCCTCGGCTTGCCCCGAGACCTGACCGATTTCCCGCTGCCCGGCGGCGCGACGTACCGCCAGAAGCTCAACTCGGTCTACGCGGAGATCCGGGCGAACCCGGGGCGGTTCGGTGGGGCGGCCGGCGACGAGCCATACGACGTTCTCGCGGGCGTCGTCAGCAACCTCATCGACGTCCCGATCGATCACTGGGCGGCGATCGATATGGACGGCTTCGCGGGGATGGTCGACGAGCTCGGCGGGGTCGATGCGTACGTCGCCAACCCGATCTGCGATCCGGGCTACCGCCAGCTGGGTCTTCGCGGGTTCGAGGCGCCGGCCGGCTGGTGGCATCTCAGCGGTCCCCAGGCCCTCGGCCTCGCCCGTGTCCGACACGATGCCGGCGGCAGCGATTTCCAGCGGCTTCGACGACAGCTCAACCTCCTCACCCAGATCCGCGACGCGATCGTCGCCGCCGGTGCGACGGATGACCCTCTCGGCTGGCTCGCCAAGGTTCCATCGATCCGGACCGACCTCGCCCCGGAGACGATCGTCGCCGCGGCCGGCATTGCCGGGGGCGTCTCGCCCGGGCGGATCCACAGTCGCCTCGTCCAGCCGTTCGGCAGCGGCGGAACTGAGGCGTACGACGATCGCGGCTACGTCCTCAGCGCGAACCTCGACGAGATTCGCGAGATCGCATCGCTCCTGTTCAGCGACGTCGGGACGCGGCCGACGACGGGGCGGCAGGAGGCCCCGCCCGACAAGCCCGCGACGCTGCCGGAGCTGCCGCGCTTCAACGGCTGCTGACTCGCGAGGACCTACGCGGCCGGCGGCAGGTCGGCGTCGAGCTTCTCGAAGCGGGTGACGTGCATCGGCCGGTAGCGGTCGTAGAACGTCACGATCAGCGACAGCAGCAGCGCGAAGATCAGGGCGTGCTGGAGCGTCTGGCCGCGGAGGACCTCGAGGAGCACCTGGCCCATCGCGACGATCCCGAGGTTGACGGCGAGCGTGCCGATGAACTGGCGGGTCGTCGTGTGGTATCCGAGTCGCGTCGCCTGGCGGACGAGGTAGTCGCTGATCGCGGCGTTGACCACGATGACGATCGCGACGCCCGCCGCGATCACGAGCGGCGAGGCCTCCACGCCAGGCAGCATCCGGCCGAAGATGATGCTCACGAGCGACACGAGGACCACCTTCTCCGCGAGCTCGCGGTCGAACAGGTTCCGGGCCGTCCGCTTTCGCGTCGCGGCGACCCGCTCGAGGTCGAGCTTGGGCTGGTGGGCGTCGGCCGAGAACGTCAGCGGGTGGTCGGCCGGCGGCAACCTGTTCTGGAGCAGCCACCAGCCGGCGACCGCAGCGACGACGAGCACGACGACCGTCAGGATGACCGGCAGCGGGTTGTTGGCGATCGCCTCACCCCATGACGCGCTCGGGTCGACGCCGAAGATCGTCTCCTTGAGGAAGTCGGTCATGTCGAGCTGGGCCACGTGGATCCACCACTCCTGGGGGAGCTTGATGAAGATCCAGATGAACGCCGCGATCCCGATGACCAGGCGCGGGCTCATTCGTCGCGGGTCCCAGCGGGCGCGAATGCCTTCGTAGGCGTCGAAGAAGTACTCGAACGTGTTCGGGAAGACCAGCAGCACCGCGCGGATCTGGGTGAGCTCGAAGATCACGACGCCGACCAGGCGGTAGTAGTAGAGGAACCGGCTCACGCTGAACGCCGCGAGGTTCGTCCAGTTGCGGAGCGTCGCGACGTAGGCGATCGAGAGGTAGTAGATGTCGAGCGCCTTGTCGTACTGCTGGTAGCCGCTCAGGTCGAGGCTCGTGAAGGTCGAGAAGATCGTCTGGTCGACGCCGTCGATGACGAGCGCCGCGAGCATCGCCGGCAGCGGAAAGTGCGGGATCGCAAGCGGGACGAGGATCCGGGCCGCCACCACCGCGCCGAAGATCACGCCGTCCACGCGGCCAGTCTAGGTCGATCCCGAGGCTCGACGCGACCCGCCGGGACGTAGATTGAACACGCCACGCCGGGGATGTCCCATAGGCGGCGAGACGGTCGGATGGCCGTCCACGACGCCTTCGCTGGGCGTCGACGCGAGGCGGAGGTCATGGATCGCGATCTCGTCGAGGCGGCACGACGCGGCGACAGGGAGGCATACGCCGACCTGGTCCGCTCGCGTGGCGACCGACTCTTCGCGCTCGCGCAGCGGATCCTCCGCGACGTCGACCGGACCGAGGATGCCGTCCAGGACGCGCTGGTGATCGCTTGGCGCGACCTGCCCGGGCTCCGCGATCCGGACCGGTTCGACGCGTGGCTCCACCGCCTCGTCGTACGTTCCTGCGTTCGCGAGGCGACGCGTCAGCGGCGCCTCGTCTCGAATCTCCACGTGCTGCCGGTCGACCTGGCCGGCGGCATCGACGAGCTCGTGTCGGTCGCCGACCGCGACCAGCTTGAGCGCGGCTTCCGGCGACTCGACCCGCAGCAGCGAGCGATCCTCGTGCTGCGTCATTTCGCGGGCTTCGAAACCGGCGAGATCGCCGAGATCCTCGGCATTCCACCGGGCACGGCCCGCTCCCGACTTCACCACGCCCACCGCGCGATGCGCGCCGCGCTCGATGCGGACGCTCGCTCGGCCGCGATCGGAGGACAGCTCGCATGAACCGCCAGGGCAGCATCGACGGGATCCTCGAGGGCTGGTTCCTCGACGGCCCGAACGAGATGCCCGATCGCGTGTTTCAGGCCGTCTTCGACCAGGTCGAACGGGCGCCGCAGCGGCGGTCTTCGCGGATCCGACTGAGGGTTACCGACATGTCTCCAACCGCACGCCTGCTGTTCGCGGCCGGCGCAACGATCCTCGTGCTCCTCGTCGGGGCGGCGACCGTCGGCGCGCTTCGCCCGACGCCGACCGCGCCTACGGTCACAACATCGCCATCTCCGAGCCCGGCAGCTTCCGGCGGCCAGGCGGTGCCGGCAACGCTCCGGCAGCGGATGGTCGGCGAGCTCCGCTCGGAGTCGCCGGCTTCCGCAGGCCAGGCGATCTCGAGCATCGAATTCACCGAGGATGCGTTCTCGTACAACGGCACCCTGCTGGTCTCGACCGCCTCGGCGGCGGGGCCGGGGCAGGTTCGACTCGTGTCCAACACGACCGCAGGCGGCTGTTCCGAAGGCGACGTCGGGCGGTACAGCTGGATGAAGTCGCGCCGTGGCACCCAGCTCACCTTCGTCCTCGTTCGGGATGCGTGCGCGGCACGCGCCGCTGTCGTTCAAGGTGGTTGGCAGCGCATCGCGTGCGAAACGGAAGAGAACGACTGCCTCGGTCCGCTCGAGGCTGGTGATTATTCATCGCAGTACATCGACCCATTCGTCCAGGATTCGGCGTCCTGGAAGCCCCGCTTCGGCGCGATCCACTACACCGTTCCGGACGGCTGGGAAAACACGGTCGACTACCCGGGGTCATACGAGCTTCGGCGATCCGCCGATCCCGAAGGCAGCGGCATCCTCGTCGTCAGCGACGTCGTTGCGATCTCGGCATCGAATCCGTGTCTCGACGAACCCGACCCGGCCGTCGGCCGGAGCGTCGAAGAGCTGGTTGCGTGGCTGACGCACCTGGACGGCGCGATCACCTCAACGCCGGAACTGGTCCGGATCGGCCGCCTGAGCGGCTACCGCGTCGACGTCAGGATGGATCCCGCCTGGACGATGACCTGCTCGTTCAGCCAGGGGCAGCCGACGCGGCCACTGTTCACCGACGGGGCCGGAGGCGACTTCCACTGGGGCGTCGGGCCCGAGACGCGCGAGCGTAACTACCTCCTCGATTCAGGCGGCGGCCGGACGCTCCTCATCAACATCGAAGCGCAGACACAGGCGGCGTTCGACAGCCTCGTTACCGAGGCTAATGCCGTGGTCAGGTCGATGTCACTTCCGCGCCCCTAGGCCGCGGCCGTGCGTGCGCCGGCGCGGGCTTCAGCCCTCCGCCGGCGCTTCTGGCTGCGTAACGTCGACGACGTCGGCGTTCATGGCGGCGACGAGATCGGCCGGGGCCAGGTGGATGTTCACGCCGCGTGCGCCGCCGCCGATCGAGACGATCGGCTGGTCGAGGATCGCGGCGTCGGCGACGACGGGCCACGCTCGCGTCGCGCCGAACGGTGTGATCGTGTAGCGCTCGTAGCCGGTGACGTCGCGAGCCTCGTCGGCGTCCGGCAGCGAGAGCCGGCTGACGCCGAGGTGGGCCCGAAGTTTCGGCCAATCGAAGCGGCGACCGGCGGGGACGAGAACGAGCAGGTAATCGTCGTCGCCGCGACGCACGACGATCGTCCGGAGCAGCGCCGCGAGCGGGATTCCCTGGAGTTGGGCGGCTTCCTCGGCGCTGCCGGCCGCCTCCGTCCGGACGACGCGATGGGCGACGCCGGCGGCCTCGGCGGCTTCGATCGCGCGCGTCGTGGGTTGGTCCGGGCTCACCCCACGATCATACGGATGACGGCCGTCGTGCCTTGCCCCCGACGTTCGACGAGGGTTCGGCCGCGCCCGGCGACGGTATCGACCGGCCGTCGGCGCGCCGAGACTGGGTTCCTCCGGACCCGACAGCAGGGTCACGCCCGAAGGAGCCCAACAGCCCATGCGATCCGTTCTCCGCGCTCTGTTCGCCACCGCGGCCGTCGCCGCCCTCGCACTCGGTGGCGCCTCCGCCGCGCTCGCCTCCTCCGACAAGCTGCCAGCCTTCAGCGAACGCTACGAGTTCCACGACGAGTGGTGCTTCGACCAGGGCGAGTGGACCGACTGCACCGTCAACGGCGGCACGCTGGTCGTCACGTACAACCCCAACACGAAGGCCACCGCCCGCATCCACTTCCACACCGACATCAAGAGCTACGACAACGTCACGGGCGAGCTGATCGCCACGACGAAGTCCCGCTCGCTCGACAGGACCGTCTTCGAGGACGGCTTCCAGTCGAAGACGTTCACGGTCGAGCACACGCGCTACGACGGCCCGCTGGGGTCGTGCGTCGTGACGTACAAACTCGCGATCGTCGACTACGAGGTCGTCGTCGACAAGTACCTCGGCCCGGGCTGCAAGTAGCCTCGATCTCTGCGGCGGCGTAACCGAGCGGTGCGCCGCCGCTTCTGCGACGATCGGGAGCGATGCCGCCCGCCGTGATCGATCTCCGCTCAGACACGGTCACCCGACCGTCGCCCGGGATGCGCGCCGCAATGGCGGCGGCAGAGGTGGGCGACGACCAGTTCGGCGACGACCCGACGATCAACCGCCTCCAGGAACGGGTCGCCGAGCTCCTCGGCAAAGAGGCCGCGCTCTGGTTCCCGACCGGGACGATGGCGAACCAGGTCGTCCTCCGCGCGCTGACTCGGCCCGGCGACGACGTGGTGGTCTCCCGCGAGTCGCACGCCGTCTGGCACGAGACCGGCGGCAGCGCCGCGAATGCCGGCGTCCAGCTGACAGAGATCGGCGGTCGCGGCTTCTTCACGGCCCCGGAGCTCGAAGCGGCCGCCAAGCCGAAGGGCCACCCGATGTACCCGCCGACGACGCTCGTCGAGGTCGAGAACACCCATAACCGGGCCGGTGGCGTCGTCGTGCCGCCTTCGGAAGCGGCGGCCGTGGCGGAGACCGCGCGCCGGCTCGGGATTGCGTCGTACCTCGACGGCGCGCGGTTGTGGAACGCCGCCGTCGTCTCGGAGCGGTCCGTGGCCGAGCTCGCCGCACCGTTCGACGTCGCGATGGTGTCGCTCTCCAAGGGCCT
>DASUFO010000014.1:0-12954 GCA_036274475.1 Candidatus Limnocylindrales bacterium | reverse complement strand
TGTCGTCGACGTCGGTGAGCGTCGGGTCGCCCCGGACGAACCCTTCGAGCACGATGGAGAGGACGTCGTTCTTCCGGTTACGCTCGACCCGCCCAGCGAGTGCCGGCACGATCGAATCCTTGCCCCGGACGGAAGGCACCTCATCGAGGCCGCGCTTGATCTCGAAGAACCACTGAAGGTCGGCCTGCTGGAGGTCCGTGGCGTCGAATGTGAGTCCAACCGTCGCGGCAGCGTGTGTCATTCGTCACCCTCCGGGAGCATCCCCTGCCCCTGGAAACGTGCGAGCAGGTTCGCCGCGGCCAGCGGATCCTTGACCTCGAGCTGGCCCTCGGCGTGGATGTGGTACTCGATGTGCTTGCCGGCGACAGGGGCGGGACCGGCGGCTGCTGACAGCGTCGGGAGCGCCACGGAGCCCGCGGACGGAACGGATACCGCACTGGCGAGGCTCATGGCCGGCGTCAGCTGCAGGCCGGACAGACCGCCCGCGAGCGTCCCGGCGGCGTCGCGGACGAGCCCGACGCCCGAGGCGATTCCCTTCGCCCAGAGTGCAGTCAGCGCGCGACCCGCGTCGACGATCCAGGGCACGGCCGGCGGCGGGCTCGACGGCTTCAGCGGTCCGACGCCCTTGCCGACGTAGTACGCGGCGTCGTTGACCAGGCCGAACGTCGCCCGGAGGCCGTCGGCGTACTGCTTGCCGGTGGCGTAGCCGTACCGATAGCCGCTCTTCACGTACGCCTCCCACGCCGTCGAGGCGCCGGTGGTGATCGAGGTCGCGGCGCTCGAGACGAGCGGCTTCGTGTCGCCGAGCGCGTCGGCGTAGTTCTGTCCCGCCGCCCCGCCGAGCTTGCTGGCGTCGACCTCGAGCTCGCGGAGCCGGTCGGCGATCAGCTGGACGGTGCCCTGTGCCTGGGCTCGAACGACCGGATCCTTCGATGCCAGGCCCTTCGCGATGTTCTCGCCACCGAGGGCTGCCTGCAGCTCGTTCGCCTCGGCCCGGCGCGAGAGTGCATTGTCGATGTCGGAGTTGAGCAGCTCGATCGCCGCGCTGACCTGGGCCCGCTTGTCGCGGATGCCGGCGGCGTAGTCGACCATCGAGAGGACCGCCTGCCGACGGACCTCGTCGCGATTCGCCCGGACCGCGTCGGGCATCTGTCGCGCGAGCTCCGCGGAGACCGTCGCCAGGTTCGCGCCGCCGGCGGCGAGTGACGTCGCGAGCTCGCCGGCCTCCGATGCGATGTTCTGTCGGAGCTGCTCGAGGCCGACCTTCAGGCCGGCCCCGACCGCGTCGGGCTCGAAGAGATCGGCGAATCGGTTGACGATCGGCGACGGGTCGATCTGTTGCGCGGCGCCTTGGACTGCCCCGTTGACGCCGCCGGCGAGGACCGACGCCGACTGACCGAACCCCGCGGCGGCACCGGCCACGGCCGTCTGGGCGCTCTCCTGGCCGAATTTGAACCAGAGGATCTGGGTCGGTGGCCCCTGCTTGTCGAGCGTCTCCTTGAGCCCGTTGCCGAGGAGCGGGTGTCCGCCCTGCTTCTCGACCTCCTTCTTGACCGCCTCGCCGATGAGCGGGATCCCGACGACGACCGCGGCGAGGAACGCCGACACGAACGCGGCGCCGGCGGACGTGCCCATGAACGAGCCGATCTCGATCGCCGAGGCGAGCACGACGGCGCGGAGCGGGGCCGCAACCGGCAGCGCCTTGAACGCCGCGCTCAGGATGTCGGCGAGCTTGATCCCGGCGGAGACCGCGGCACCGTAGATCGCTCCGACGATCCCGCCCGCCCGGGCGGCGGCTGCCCTGATCGCGGCCTTTGCGCTGATCTCCTCCCAGGCGTCCTTGACCAGGTCGACGACGAACTCCGCGGCGCCGGCGGCCGCTCCGTAGATCGCGCC
Organism: Candidatus Limnocylindrales bacterium; assembly: GCA_036274475.1. Classification (GTDB taxonomy): domain Bacteria; phylum Chloroflexota; class Limnocylindria; order Limnocylindrales; family CSP1-4; genus CF-46. The sequence continues at coordinate 11,058 of DASUFO010000014.1, read as the reverse complement.
GATCGCGGCGCCGGCGGCGGCCGCGGCGGCCCGGACAGCCGCTGAGCCGGCGACCTTCTTCCAGCCGCCGGCGAGGATCCTGTCGAGCCCGAGCGCGGCGCCCAGCGAGGCGAGCGATGCGAGGCCGGTGAGGGCGGGCCCGAACGCGGCGCCGAACTCGGTGATCCGGGCGGTGACCGCCTTGATCGCGAGCTGGACGCGAGCGGTGAACGTCGAGTCGAGCGCCGCGGCCGCCTCGAGCGTCGCGCCGGCGGCCTCGCCCGTCGAGATCTTGAAGTCGTCGAGCGAGTCGATGCCGGGCCCCAGGGCGTTGGCCAGGTCGACGCCGGCACGCGAGCCGAAGACCTCGATCGCGCGCCGGGCCCGCTCGCCCGGATCCTCGATCGACGCCAGCTCCGCGACAAAGTCCTGGATTGGTCGCCCGTCGAGCTTCTGGATGGCGCTGTTGAGCGCACGCGGGATCTTCGCCGCGTCGAGGCCCGAGGCCTTGAACAGGTTCAGGAGGGCGATGCCGTCGTCGATGCCGAGGTTGAAGGCCTTCAGCTGCGGCGCCATCGCGGCGAGCGCGCGCTCGTCGTCCTCGATGACGCCGCCGTACTCCTGGTGGCTCTTGACGAGCTTGTCCATGATCCCGGGGATCTGGTCCGCGGTCTCGCCGTAGGCGTCGAGGATGTCGTCGAACGAGGCGACCTCCTCGGCCGCGTCGCGCTTCGTCACCCGGGCGAACTTCAGGAACGACTCCGTCGTCTCCTCGGCCGCGTCGCCGGTCAGCCCGAGGTCGGTGTGGACCTTCGCGAGGGCCTTGCCGATCTCGCGCATCGGCTGGAGGTTTCGACCCGACATGGCGTTGATCGCCTTGCCGGCTCGCTCGGCCTCCTCGGCGGTTGCCCCGGTCTCGGCCCGGAAGTCGGCCTGGATCTCCTGCAGCTCGAGGAGGTTCTTCGTGGCGAGCGCGCCGCCGGCGGCGAGACTCCCGAGGACCGCCTTGCCGATCGACGACCGGAGTCCCGCGGCGAGCCCCTGGCCGAACGTCTGGGCGGACGCCTCGCCAGCCCGCTTGGCGTCGACCATCAGCTGGTCGGACTTCGCCCGCAGCGTGTAGAAGAGATCGCCGATGTTCATCAGTCGCGCTCCCCGCGACCGAGCTTGCTGCCGCTGAGACGCCGGGCCATCGCCTTCGAGACCGTGACCTCGGCGTCGGGCAGAACCGCAGCCACGGCCGGCGTCAGGAACGGTTCAGGGTGAGCGTGGACCGTCCCGAGCTCGACGAACCGGGCCGGGAACCCGAAGCCGGCGATCGCCGTGACCTCGTTGGCCTGGAGGCGGACCGCCCGCGGCTTCTTGATCTGCTTGCCCCCGATCGTGGTCCCGTTGACCTTCTTCTTGCCGGCCCAGGCGAGCGCCCCGCCACCCTCGACGAGGCCCTTGCCGAAGGGCGTGTCGTCGGGCGGGTGAGCGGCCTCGACGATCTGCACGGCGAACGCGAACAGCCCGTCGGCGGCCGCGAGCGTGATCTCGTCGAACGCCTGGCGGTTGAGGGCGACCCGCGCGGTGACCGTGGTCTGAGGCATCAGCCCATCACCACGTACTCGGGGTTCGTGGACGCCAGGTGGCGGATGGTCGCCTCGAGGGCCTCGGGTGAGAGCGACGTCTTGCGACCGGCCTGGCGGTCGGCAGTCCGGCGCCATGCCCGGTAGGCCTTGAGGTTGGAGGCGAAGACGGCACCGAGTCGCGACGCCTCGACGGCCATCTCGAACCGGTCGCGGACGCTGCGGCGCCGGCGCTCGGTGGCCATCTCGAGGTACGCGACCAGCTGCTCATCGCTCAGTTCCTCTTCGACCTCGCGCGCTTTCCAGCCCCATTCGGCCGCGGCGAACTCGTAGGCGCCGACAAGTCGTTCGGCTGGAGAGCGATCGTCGCCGCCTCCAGGCTGGCCACGGCGAAAGGGTTGGCGGCACGCCACACCTCGCGGACGGCGACGAGCAGCTCGCTCTCGTAGACCGTCTCCTCGAGCACGTCGCGGGGCGGCAGGACGCCGGTCGTGTCGTACTCGACCAGGAGGTCGAGCAACGCGTCGACCTGGCTGTTGAGCAGGTTGAAGATCGTCCCGACGTCGTTGTCCGGGAGGGCCTCGAGGCCGTTGAGCATCCCGGTCAGCCGCTTGTCGAGCGACGCCTTCCAGCGCTTGTTGCCGGCGATCGTGAGAACCGCGAGCTCGTACTCGCGGCCGGCCAGCGTGACCCGGACGGTCCGGCTGAGGATGTCCTCAGCCGGTCGCCCGTTGAACAGGTCGATCACGACGCGGTCGTGAGGATGCGGATGCGGTGCGGGCTGGCAGTGAGGTTGGCCGGATCCCAGCGCGAGTGGAGCTCGAGGCGGGTCCCGAAGAACCCGTCGTCGGTGAACTCGCTCTCGAAGTTGCCGACGTGGATCGCGTCGTCGACCTCGAACTGGAACTCGCCGCCGCCGAGGCGCTCGAGCTGGAGCTCCCAGTCGGCGTAGGCCGACGTCGGGATCCGGCGCGTGTTGTCCTCGTCGATCGTCGTGGTGTCGCCGGCCGTGTCCGACGACGAGCCTGGCCAGGTGGACGGCAGCGATGCCGCGCTGACCTCGAGGATCGTCGTCTCGAGGATGCCCTCGGAGCGCCGGATGTAGTCGGTGCCCTTGAGCATGCCCTTGAGGCCGTTGATCTCCGGGGTGATGAGCTCACGCTCGATGCGGAACACGTTGGCGTCGCGGGACGCGCCGAACGAGTCCTGGTTCTTGTAGACCTCGCCCGCGCCGGCGACGATGTTCGTCGGCGTGTCGGTCGTGACCGGCATGACCTGGTTCTCCTTTCCTACGTGTAGACGCGCTGGCGCGGGCGGGCGCCCGTGTACCAGCCGATGACCTTGTCCCGGCGCCGGAGCGGGAGTCGTCCGGTCGGGAGGTTCTCGAGGGTGTCGTACGACGCGTCGCGAACGCAGACGCTCCCGCAGTCCGCGCACGCCTGGAGGTGGAGGTAGCGGGTCAGGCCATCCGACCCGGAGTGGAAGCCCTCGAGCCAGAGGCTCAGGCGGTGATCCTGGCGGGCGCACTCGGGCCGGGCGCCGCCCAGACGAAGGGGATACCGGACGGTGACCCGGAGGGGGGCCCACGGGCGGCCCGACGCGTCGCGCCCGCCCTCGAGCATGGTGACGAGCGTCGGCGGCAGCGGCGGCTGGCGCTCGAAGATGGCGACGCGCTCGCCCTCGATGACGGCGACCCGCGGCTCCGGGAGCGGTCTATTCACCTGTCCGTGTTCCTCCTTCGCTCCGAGCCGGTCGTGACCGGCCCGGGCTATGACGCGACGGCCTGGGTCGTCGCGATGAGGCTCGCGATGAACTCCTCGTACGGCTGGTCGGTGACCGGGTCCTTCTCCTGGGAGCTGCCCGTGTCGTCCCAGCTCAGGTAGATGCCAAGACCGTTGTTGTGGATCCGCGGCCCGCGCCCGTGCAGGGCGTCCGAGCACGCGGCGTAGAGGGCAAACGCCTCGGGCCGTGTCCGGCCGTAGCAGCGGACCGCGATCCGCGGGTACTGGCCGACCGACCGCTTGTCGCGCGGCGAGTCGAGCCGGACGAGGACCACGAACGCGACGTACTGGCCGGGCCCGCGGGCATCGCCCTGCTCGAGGACCGCACCGCTGTTCGGATCGATCGTGTCGGGCGCCGGCTCGTAGCCGCGGACGCGGCCGTGGACGATCGCGTCGACCGCGTCGTCGTCGCGGAGCTCGATCAGCAGCTTCGGCAGCACGTCGAGCATCAGGCCGCGACCTCAGCCCGCTGGCCGAGCCAGGAGGCGATCTCGGCTGCTGCCCGCTCCGCGGCGCCGCTGCGGTGGCCGTAGACGATGTCGAGGGCGATCTCGCGTCCCTGCTGCAGCTCGGCGTCGTCCTCGAGCGCCTCGGCGATCGCCGGCAGGAGGTCCTTCGCCCGGTCGACCTGGATGCCGACGTCGGCGGCTTCCCAGAAGCGAAGTCCGTGATCGACGTTTCGGCGGTAGCTCGGGGCGTTCAGGACGAGGACCGGCCGCCCGGTCGACGCGAACTCGTAGATCGTCGAGCTGTTGTCGCAGACGTAGAGATCGGCCCGGCGGCACACGTCCGTGAAGTCGGGGACGTACTCGATGCCAAGGCGCCGGTATCGGCGGTCCATGCCGAAGTACCGCGGGTGGGCGTGCCCGATGACCGTGTACTGGCGGGCGACCTCCTCGAGGGCTTCGAGGTAGGTGCCAAACGCCGGCCGGGTCTCGGGGACCACCGAGCACGGGAAGTGGAAGCTGAACGCGACGACGGGCCCTGGGCCGGGCTCGCGCGACGGCAGCGTGTCGAGCTTCGGGCAACCGACGACGACGGTCCGGGCGTCCGGGTACGCCTCCCGCCAGCGCGCTCGGGCGTTGTCGTTGGGGACCAGGTTGAGCTCGACGTCGCCGCGATCCGCCCCGCCCGAGTACGACGCATGGCTCCGCGCCGTGCGGTCGCCCGCGTACGACTGGGCGATGCCGTGCTCGAGGAACGCGAACGGGCCATAGCCCATCCGCCGACCCTTCTTGATGTCGCCGTAGCTGGCGACCAGCGCCGGCGTCCCGTCGAACACGGCGCCTGGCTGTCGCGGCCGCGGCTTCGGAGCGACGATCCCTAGCGCCGGGATGTCGAGGTCGCGGGCCCGCTTCATCAGGTCCGGATCGGTGAGGAACCGGCCGCGGATCCGCGGGTCGAGCGCGTGCCAGACCGGTGCCAAATGATCGATGAAGTGCGGCTCGTAGGCCAGGAAGTCGACGGTGTTCACGCGGCCACCGCCCGCCGCTCGAGCGCGGCGTCGTAGACGCGCCGCAGCATCGCGACGCCGGCGGCCTCGGAGTGGAACCGCTCGGCGTGGGTCCGCCCGGCCCGGGCACGTTCCTCGCGGAACATCGGATCCGCGAGCGACCGGAGCGCCTCGTAGATCGAGCCCTCGTCGGCGAGGACGAACGGCAGCTCGCCGAACCGGCGGCACATCTCGTCGAGCGTCGCCGGAGCAGCGCCGGCGACGACCGCCTGGCCCATGCCCCAGGCCTCGATCGCGTTGTTGCCGTAGCCCAGCCCGACCTGGTCGAAGTAGATGTCGGCCCGAGCCTTGCGGCGGAGGCACTCGGCCCACGGCGTTCGCTCGATGAGGATGACCTGCACCGGGATCTCCCTGCCAAGCCGGTCGGCCGCTCGGAGGAACGCCTCGGTGGACTTCACGGCCCGGTTCGTGGGCGCGTGGGCGATCCGGAAGACGCCATCGCGCTGGGGCCGCCGCATCGCCCAGAGGGTCTCGAGGTCGTACAGGGCCGGCGCCCAGAGCAGGTAGTCGGGGGCCATGAGCCACAGGTCGAGCGTCGCCGCGAGACCGATCGCCCGGCGGCGCTGCTGCGTCTCGAGGAGCTCGTCGCGATGGAGCCTGAACTGCGTGCCGTGGTGATGGATCACGGTCGGCCGGTCCGGGGCGCCGAGGCGCTGCTGCGCCTGGAAGCCGTCGCGGACGTGGACGACGTCGGCCGCGCGCCACGCCGCGAGCGCGTCGTCCCAGGGGAGGTCGACCGGGTAGTCGAGCCAGTTGATCTGCCGAGCCGTGAACCGGTACTCGACGTCGGGCGCGAGCTTCCGGAACGCGGCCGCCGTCCGGTGGCCGTTGCCGCCCGTGTCGGCGAGGTGCGAGGCGTTCAGGACCTTCACGGCCGCACCAGGTGGTGGATCGTCTGGAGGCCGACCGGGATCCGCTCGACGGTGCGCGGCGTCGGCCAGCCGAGAGCCGGCACGGTCACGTCGGCGAGCACCGAGTAGTCGTGGAGGAAGTTGTGGGCCGCGGTCCGCTTGCGGGGCAGCGGCGTCGTCCAGTCGACCGTGACCAGGTGCCCGCCGGTCAGCCTCAGCAGCTTGCGCACCGTCGGCGCGAGCTCGTCTGGCGGGATGTGCATCAGGACCTCGACGGCCAGGACGACGTCCCACTTGCGGCCGTGAGCCTGGAAGTCGAGGATCGACGACTCGACGAGCTCGCCGCGGATCCGCGGCCGCGCGGACTCCAGCATCGCCGGCGAGAGGTCGACGCCCGTGTACTCGACCTCGGGGCTGAGGCCCTCGATCAGCGCGCCGATCCGCCCGAAGCCGCAGCCGACCTCGAGCACCGACAGGCCGGTAACCGGGAGCGCGCGGACAAGATCGAGCAGTGCCGCCTCCTGGTCGCGATACGCCTCGGCCACGAACTTCGCCTCGTACGTCTCGCCGCGCTCGCGCCAGTAGGCGACGGGGTCGTACGTCATGCCGCCACCGCCCGGCCGAGCCGCTCCGAAAGGCGGGCGGCATGCTCGAGGACCTCGTTGCGGACGTGGGCCGGAACGATGCGCTCGCGGTAGTCGCGGATCGCGTCGACCGTCCCGAGCCGCTTGCACTCGGCCAGGACGATCCGATTCCGCCGGCGGACGTCATTCCGGTACGGGGTGCCCTTGCCGGTCAGCGCCGACGTCATCAACGAGTCCGGACGCTTCACGCGGTGGTACGTCGGGTGGTGCGTCGCCCGGAGGTCACCGGTATGGCGGAGCAGGTGGATGAGCAGCGAGTCCTGGCCGACCCGCTCGCTCGGGTTGTGGCCTCCGATCGAGAGCAGCCGGTCGCGATCGAAGAGACCGACCTCGTAGTTCCCCTCGTGGACCGACACTCCACCGGCCAGGTTGTGGAACCAGACGGCTCCGGTGACGACCGCCTCGCCGCCGGCGTCCACCAGGCGCTCGAGATGTTCCGGCTCGAGCCAGTCGTCCGCGCCGACCGGCGCGTACCGGTCGAACGGCGAGGCGAGCAGGGCCACCTGCTGAGCGAAGTACGGGCCGTGGTTGTCGGGGATGCTGTAGACCTCGAGGCGCGAATCGGCGATCGCCAGCGGCGGCCGCTCGCCGTCGCCGATCACGACGACCGCGATGTCGCGAACCGTCTGGGCGAGGATCGACTGGACGCACCTGCCGACGAGCTCGGGGACGCCGTAATAGGGGACGGCGACGAGGATCGTCACGAGCCGATCCCGACCGGCGTGTCGTACGAGGCCTGGACCGGAGCGCCGAGCAGGCGCGCGTCGATCTCGAGGTGGTGGCCAGCGCCGGCGGCGTCCGGGACGCCCGTGACGAGGTAGCGGGCGGCTGGCAGGTCGACCGACAGCGGGCAGTCGTCAGGGTCGTGGACGATCGTGTCGGCCGTCGACACGAGGCGGGGCAGCATGTAGATCGTGTGCGTCGACTCGGCGACGCCCGCCTGGCTGATCGCGGCGAGCTCGCGCTCCGACTTCGGCTGGATCCCCGCGGCAACGTTCGACGCGACGGTCACGTCGGCCCGGACCGGCTGGCCGTACTCGTCGACGGTCGGCTCGTCCTGGTCGTCGAGGACGGACCTCGATGCGACGATGGCGACGCGGTGGTTGAGGTACCGGCTGATGCTCACTTCGCGACGAAGCCCGGGGTCAGGCTCGAGAGCAGCGCCTGGCGCTCGACGCTGTAGTTCATCGCGCTGTTGTTCGCGTATGTCGCCGACCAGTCGCCGAGCTGTTCGGAGGTGATGCCGGGATTGTGGTTGACGTCGAGCCGGACGAGGCCGACCGCAACGCGATCGCGCTCGTTCGCATCGGGCAGGCGCTCGTAGGTGATCGCGACGCGGCCGCGCCACCGGCTCGAGGGGTTCGTACCGGTCCGAAGACGCCGGACCATCTGGGTCCCGATCAGGGCGACGTCGTCGAGCGCGAGATCCGTGTCGAAGCCGTAGCACGTCTCGGTCACCGCGGTGATCGCGCTCGCCGGCCGGGTCAGCATGAGGAGGTCGCCGGGACCGGGCGTGATCACTTCCGTGGTCGCGCCCGTGTCCCCGCTGCTGTCGCCGGCAGGGCCGGCGTAGGCATCGATCGCCTCGTAGGCCGCATCGAGCCAGACCCCGAGGACGTCGTCCCCGAGGCTGGTCTCGATGAACCCACGGAGCTCGTCGACGTCGAGCATCAGGCCTTCGCGCGCCCGAGGCTCACGCGTCGCTGGGGCTGGGCCGGAGCGGACGAGGAGCTGGGGGCCTCCTCGTCATCGCTCCGAACCGGCTTGGACGACTGGATCACCAGCGGCTTGAAGGCCGCCGGGTAGTGGGTGACAACCGGATCGTCGGCCGCCCAGACGTCGCCTGCACGGATGAACTTGTTCCCCATGAAGTGCGACGTCTTGACGACCACGAGTCCGTTCGGCTTCGGCATCGGGTTACGAGCCCTCGCCGACCCGGATCTTGCGGAACGCGTTGCTCGACAGGATCTTCGAGCCGTTCCGCCACCAGGCGATGATCGCCCGCTGTCCGGTGTAGTCGCCGCTCCCGTCCTGGACGTGGGCGTCGACCTCGATCGACATGCCGACGCGGTCGACGATCGTGAAGTAGGGGTTGAACTTCCCGAAGATCAGGACGTCATTCCCGTTCGCGATCGTCGAGTCCATCGCCGAGTTCTCGTAGGCCGGGTAGCCGATCAGCTCGTTCGGCATGCCGGCTGCGATGCCGCGCTGCCAGATCGAGCCCTCGCCAACCGTGCCGACCGAGAACTGGCGGATCTTGTTGTAGATCGACTTGTTGGCGAGGAACGAGGCGCCCTCGCGGAACCGCTCGGGGAGCGGGTTACCGCTGGCGCCCGTGCCCGTGTCGGTCTCGGCCGCGTAGACGTCCTCGACGCCGAACGAGGCCGAGGCCTGCGTCCAGATGATCGAGGAGTCGGCCATGCGCTCGATGCCCTGCGGGCCTGTGGCGCCGTCGCCGGAGCCAGTCGTGAATGTCGTGGCCTCTTCGTTGATCTTCGCATCGTTGATCTCGCGGGCCATCTCGGTCCGGAGCGAGCCCCAGTCCGCGTCGACCTCGAGCGAGAGCTTGATCGCGACCTTGACCGCGGTCGGGACGATCCGCGGCTGGGCGAGCGTCGGGCTCGTCGCCGTGATGGCCGAGGCCTCACCGACGCGCGATGCCGTGATGCCGCCCGACGTGACGCCGTCCCACTCCTTGCCCACGATCGGGATCACCCGGGCGATACGCCGGATGTCACTGATCTCGAGGTCGGACGTCGGGACGAGCGTTGGGTCGAGGATGACCGGCACGGCGTAGCCGCCATCCGCGCCGCTGTTGGAGTACGTGCCGAGCGCCGCCTGCTCCTGGACGGTCAGGCCCTGGCCCATGATGTACTTGCCGAACGCGCGGTCGTAGAGCGGGCTGCCGCACTCGAGGTAGCGCATGGCGAGGAAGCCACGCTCGTTCTTCCTCTCGACGACCTTGCCGAGCATCGCGTCGAGGGCCTGCGCGGTGTCCTTGTCGAGCCCGTCGAGGAAGCGCTTCGCGCCCTCGCGGTAGAGGACGGGCAGGTCGTCGAGCGACCGGGCGTAGTTCCGGTAGTCAGCGACGTCGTGGATGTTCTCCGGGATCCGCGACAGGTGGGCCATTCGGGACCGGACCGGTGCGGCCGGCTCGCTCCGCCGCGGGTCGTCGCCGCCCTGGGTGACGATCGCCGTCCGGGCGTCGAGCTCCTCGATCACCGCGTCGGCCTTCTCGATGATCTTGTTGAGGGTCCCGAACTCCTCGCGCGCCTCGGCCGACATGGGCTGGCCCTCGAACTCCTTGTCGAGCTCGGTCCGGCGGTTGACGGCCTCGGCCTTGTAGGACGCGTAGGCATCGCGGCCGCGGAGGCCCTCGAGCGCCTCGAGGGTGAACAGGTGGGCGACGCCGAGCATGAAGGCGACGTTCCCGATCGACTGCACGATCGAGCCGCCGCCGAAGACGTTGCCGGGCGTATAGACGGCCGCGGCGCCGGGCACGGCGCCGGCATACCGCAGGTACGGAATCTCCGGGTTCACGGTCAGTTCACTCCCTTCAGGTGAGCCAGCCACTCCTCGTCGGAGCGGAACATCGGGACGACCGGCGCGGCCACGGCGGCCGCCGGCGGTGCTGGGGGCGGATCGACCGCCGGGGGCCTGGCCGGTGCCGGATCGGCCGGCAGCAGCGCGTCGATCGCGTCGCGGGTGGACCGCAAGGACGCGAGGACCTCTTCGGAGAACGGAGGGCGACCCTCCTTCGCCCGGAGCCCGGCCCGGACGAGGCCGTGGTCACGGATTCGGAGCGCGTCGGCCGCGAGGAGCTCGATACCGTCGCGGAAGGGCAGCGTGCCGGGATCATCGTCGGCCTCGAGCTCGACGCCCTCGCCAGCCGCGGCGAGTCCGCCGGCGCGGGACTGGCGGCTGATCAGCCGCAGGACGTCGTCGAACGTCTCGATGCCGTCGATCATTCCGGCCTCGAGGGCCGCCGCCGGCATGAGCACGCGGCCCTGCCCGTAGTCGGCCTTGACCTTCGCGGCGGTCACGCCCCGGCCCTTCGCGACGTCGCCGATGAACTGGTCGTAGTAGGCGTCGGTCCGTGCCTGGATCTCGGCCTTCGCGTCGTCCGTCAGCGGCTGATACGGCGATTCCTCGGCCTTGTGCTCGCCGGCGGTGAAGACGGTCGCGGTGATCCCCTCGGCGTCGAGGGCGCGGCTGAAGTCCATGTGGACTCCGAAGATCCCGATCGAGCCGACCTGCGCCGACGGCGTGGCGTAGACCGCGCTCGCCTGTGCGCCGAGCCAAAACGCTGCGCTCGCCATGGTCGTGTTCGCGACGGCGTAGACCCGCTTCACCTTGCGGGCGGCCCGGATCTCCTCGGCGAGCTCGGTGATGCCTGCGACCGAGCCGCCCGGCGAGTCGATGTCGAGGACGACGGCCCGCACGTCGGGGTCGGCGACCGCCGCCCGCAGCTGGGCACTGATGGTTTCAACGCTCGCCCCGCCGAAGATCTCCATGAGCCACGAGGAGCGATGCTCGATGACCCCGTGGATCGGGACGACGCCGATCAGCGCCTGGGTCTTCGGTGGCTCGTTGTCGGGCGGCCGGGCGAGCGCGGCCCGGAGACTCGCGTCACCGGCGAGGTAGGCACGGATCTGCGCCAGCACGGCCGGCTGGATCGCCCAGACCTCGGTGATGATCGGATCCACGGAAAAGACCTCC
>DASUFO010000013.1:0-90837 GCA_036274475.1 Candidatus Limnocylindrales bacterium | reverse complement strand
GATGGACACGCCGGACGATCTCGCACGTCGGGGCTGGCGTGACTACTCGCCGCTCTTCCTCAGGATCTACGACCTGCAGGTCCTCGGCGTCTTCGCACCGTACATCTGGCGATGCCCGGCGAAGGACATGATCGCGGGCTATCGCCGGAACATGCGGGGAAACCATCTGGACGTCGGCCCGGGCACCGGCTACTTCCTCGAGCCCTCGCGCCGGCCCGTTGTCACGTCGCTGACGATCCTGGACCCGAACCCGAACGTCCTCCGACACGTCACGCGGCGCCTTCGCGGCGTCGCGCTGACGGCGGTCGAGGCGGACGTCTTGAAGCCGCTTCCGTTCGAGGAGCGGTTCGACTCCGCCGGGATGAACGGGGTCATTCACTGCCTGCCGGGTCCGCCAGAGCGCAAGGAGCGAGCGATCGAGCACGTGGCCGCCGTCCTCGCCCCGGATGGCGTGTTCTTCGGGTCGACCGTGTTGGGTCGCTCGGGGAACCACAACTGGATCGCTCGCCGCGTCATCGGCCCGTTCAATCGGCGGGGTGCGTTCGACAACCTCGACGACTCGGAGGATTGGCTGCGGTCGGCCCTCGAGCGGCACTTCAGCTCGGTCGAGATCGAGATCGTCGGGTCGATGGCGATCTTCGGCGCGAGGAATCCTCGCGCAACGTGAACGATTCGGGACGTTTCGTGCCCCCTATGGAGATGAGGGGAAGACACACGTCCGCGAGGATCGGCTTCGAGGTCACGTCATGGAAGCGAAGGCGCACGACGATCACGAGGTCGAACCGGCCGAGAGCCGGACGTGGGACCGCGTCCTCCGGGTCTTCTTCGCGACCACGCCGCATCGGTTGCTCAGCGCATACAGCCGACGCTCCTCGAAGTCACCCATCGAACAGATCGTCGTGATCGGCCGGCGGACCGGCACGGTGCGTCGCCACAACGTGTCGGTCTACGACATCGACGGCGCGATGTATGTCGGTCACCCGAACGGCGCCGCGCACTGGACGCGAAACCTGGAGGCCGGCGGCGGCGTGCTCGTTCGCCGTGGCTCGCCGCCGATGCGCGTCCGAGCGATCCCGCTCGCCCCGGGCCCTGAGCGCAGTGCCGTGATCGCCGCCGGCGGCGAGCAACCGTTCCCGGCGGGCCTGCTGTACCGGTCTGCCCGGGCGCACATCGAGGCCGTCGGAACGTACTACCGGCTCGAGCCGCTCGAGGGCCAGGCGAGGGCCTACTTCGGGCCGAGGTGATAGCCGAGCCGCCGCGGCATCTTCGAGATCTCGCGGACAATGGCGTTCGGTTGTTCGCCGGCTTCCTCGGCCCGTTCGCGGATCCTGATCGCCTCGCGGAATGCCCGCGCGCCGACGAACCGGAACGGTTCTGGGGGGAATGCCCGCGGCTTCGCTCGGTCACCGACGATCGGCAGGCTCGTCCATTCGTCGTTCCGACCGAGCGCCAGCGACGCGAGGATCCGCCCTCCGAGCGAGGACGGCGCGATGCCGTTGCCGCTGTACCCGAGCCCGAAGTGGGTGCGGCCGTCTTGTAGCGTGCCGAACCACGGGCGGTGGGTGTCGTTGATGTCGATCGGGCCGCCCCAGGCGTCGTCGATCCGGACACCATCGAGCTGCGGGAACCATCGGCGGAGCCCTTCGGCGGCTCGTCGCGCTGCGCCTTCGTCATTCGTGAACGCCGCGCCGATCCGCCCGCTGTAGCCGGCCCGCCCGCCACCGCCACCGAGCGCGATTCGGCCGTCGAGCGTCGTCCGGCCGTAGTGGAGCGTGAACCGCGAGTCGGCGATGCCCTCGCCGCCGGTCCAGCCGATCTCTTCGAGCAGGTCGGGGATCGGCTCGGTCAGCACGATGTAGCTCGACCAGGTCACGAGCCTGCGGCCGAACACCGGCCAGGCGGCGGCCCAGGCGTTGAGGGCGACGACGACCCGGTCGGGGACGACGACGCCGTCACCCTCGGCCGACGACGTCTTCACGAGACCATCGCGCAAGTGGGTCGCCCGCGTTCGCTCGTGGATGACCACGCCTCGCTCGAGCGCGACGCGCCGCAGGCCGCGGGCGAGCGCGGCCGGCTGCACGGTGGCCGCTCCGGGCATGAACGCGCCTTCGCGAAACACGGGCGAGCGAGCATAGGCGGCGACCTCGTCGCGGGACAGCGGTCGCCATCGGTCGCCGTGGCCGATCCGTTCGCAGGCAGCGGTCGACTCGCGCCAGGCATCGTCCTGTGCCGGTGCCGCGCTCACCGACACGAAGCCGGTCTCGGTCCACCAGCAGTCGATGCCGTTCGCGTCGGTGAACGAGCGCATGTCGGCGATGCAGCCGTCGAGGGCGTTCGCGGTCCTCACCGCTTCGTCGTCGCCCGCAAGCGAGATCAGTCCCGGCAGCTCGTCCCACCAGCCGGTGACGAAGCCGCCATTCCTCCCGGACGGGCCGCCCCCGCAGATGTCGCTCTCGAGGACGACGACGCGCAGCGACGGCTCCAGCTCACGGAGCCGGATCGCGGTCCAGAGGCCGGTGTAGCCGCCGCCGAGGATCGCGACGTCGGCTCGATGCTCTCCGGCGAGTGGCGGGGCGGCGACGTCCGAGGCAAGCGACGTGGGCTCAGCCGCGAGCGCCTCGCGCAACCACCACGAGCGACGGCGGCCAGGCCGGACGCCGTTCAGCGGATCGAGCCTCTCAGCCACCTGCGTCGAGCGGGGTGTAGATCGAGATCGGGCGGCCGTCCGCGTCCCGGAACCAGGCGTGCCGGGAGCCCCATTCCTGGTCTCTTGGCTCCGTCACGTCCAACCCGGCGGCACGCAGGCGATCGACCATCGCGTCGACGTCGTCGACCTTGATCACGATCTCGGCCGAGACCGGCATGCCCGTCGGCTCCTGTTCGACGCCCATGTGGAAGCCGCCGCCACCGCCGATCCGGACGTAGCCGCCGCCATCGATGAGGAGCTCGAGCCCGAGCAGGTCGACGTACAGCCGGAGGGCGTCCTCGACCGAGCCGACCGACAGATAGACGTGGCTGAGCGACGACGGCACGGCATTCCCCTACCAGCCGCCGGCGTCGCGGACGATCCGGTGGAGCGCGCGAGCGGCGACGACCCGGCGATAGTCGGCGGTCGAACGGACGTCGTCGATCGGGTGGATCTCGCCGGCGAGGGCTTCGGCGGCGCGGTCGGCGGCTTCAGGCGTGGCCGCCTGGCCTTCCAACGCCGCCTCCGCCGAGCCGGATCTGATCGGCCGGTCCGCGACCGAGCCCAGCGCCACCCGAACATCGCGCCACGCTGCATCGCCGGGGCTCTCGCGCCACGCGACGGCCATGACGACCTTGCTGATCGCCTGCGCCCGCCGCGTCCCGACCTTCCGGAACCGCGCCTCGCGACCGCCGGGAACTGGAATGCGAATGCGGAGGATCAGCTCGTCCGAAGCCAGGGCCGTCCGACGGTACGCAACCCAGAAGTCACTGGCCGGGACGGTGCGCTCGCCTCGTGGCCCGCCGACCACGATCTCCGCGTCGAGGGCCAGCAGCACCGGCAGCGTGTCGCCCGCCGGTGACGCGTTTGCGATGTTCCCGCCGAGCGTCCCCCGGTTCTGGATCTGCGCCGCGCCGATCGTGGCGGCGGCGTCGACGAGTGCCGGGAGATGCTCGCGGCAAGGGTCGGACCGGCGGATCTCCGTGTACGTGGTCAGCGCACCGAGCGTGACCGAGTCGCCATCGCTCGTGATCCCGCGCAGCTCGTCGAGGCGCCACAGGTCGAGCAGCCGCGACGGCGGCTCGCCGATCTCGCCCGTGATCCGGACCATGACGTCCGTTCCGCCGGCGATCGGGGTGAGCTGATCGTCCGCAGTCGAGCTCGCGAGCAACGCGAATGCATCGGGCAGCGACCGCGGCGACTCGATCGGCGGCTCGACGGGCATCGCTATTGCACCCTCGCTCGTTCGAGACCTGACCGGTTGTTACGGCTCCCGTACCAACGGGCGATCGGGGGCTCATCAACTGACCGATTCAGCCCTGTCAGCCGCCAGTTGTTACTGCTGCCGTACCAAACGGCCACTGAGGGGGCTGAGGCAGAGGGTCCAGTCGGTCCCGATCGTCGCTTGGTACGGCTGCCGTAACAGGAGGCGACGTGGACGGAGCAATCGGCGGCAAATCGCGAGTGAAGGGCTCCAAGGCATGCTGCGGGGCGATGTCTACGCGGGAACGACCAGACGATCGCGGCAGACGCAGGGCCCGCGACGCGTTTCGACGCCTCGGACAGGAGCACCGCGATATCCGCACTAGCCTTGGATTGAGCCTCCGGGCGTGCGCCGATGCTTCCGGCGCTTCGTACCCCCAGCTCTGGCGCTTCGAACGTGGCCGACTCGTCAGAGTCAATGTCGAAGAACTCGGCGCGTGGTTCGCGGTGCTCGGGCACGACCTCGTCATGAAGGCCTACCCCACAGGCGAACCCATTCGCGATCGTGCCCAGATCGCGCTGCTCGACCGATTCCGCGCTCGCCTCCACCCCAGTCTCCGATGGCGGGCGGAGGTGCCGCTCCCGATCCCGGGGGATCGACGCGCGTGGGACGCCGAAGTCCGTGGCCTCGCGCCGATTCCCTGGCGCACCCGCGTCGAGGCCGAAACGAAGATCGGCGACGGCCAGGCGCTCGAGCGCCGGCTCGCGCTCAAGCTTCGAGACGACCCGGAGGGTCACCTGATCGTCCTCGTCGCGGACACGACAGCGAATCGACGTGCCGTCGCGACGCTCGGTGCGGGCCTGCAGGGCGCGTTCCCGACGTCGTCCCGCTTCATCCTCAAAGCACTGGGAGAGGGTCGCGAGCCACCCGGAAGCGGGATCGTGTTCATGTGATCCCGCGCTGGTTGGCCGCGATCGCGATCGCCTCGACGATCTTCGTGTAGCCCGTGCAGCGGCAGAGGTTGCCCGCGATCGCCTCGCGGATCGCACCCTCGTCGGTCGGGCCGCCGTCATCGAGGTACGCCCGCGCCGCCATCAGCATCCCCGGCGTGCAGATCCCGCACTGGGCGCCGCCGGCGTCGAGGAACGCCTGCTGCAGCGTGTCCAGGGAGGCGCCGCGTTCCGCCCCCGCAGCCAACCCTTCGACCGTCCGCACCTGCGAGCCGTCGACCTGGCAGATCGGCACGAGGCAGGAGTCGACGACGACCTGGTCGAGCATCACCGTGCACGCGCCGCACTCGCCTTCCCCACAGCCCTCCTTCGTGCCCGTCAGCCCGAGGTCCTCGCGCAGCACGTCCAGGAGCCGGCGCATCCCGGGAACGTCGACCTCGGTCGGCTCGCCGTTGACGAGGAACCGATACGCGGTCATGCGTTGTGCCAGCCGTCGTCGACGGGTCGGTCGGTTTCGGGACCCGGCCCGCGAAGCGGCGCGGGATCCGTCGCCGCGGACGGGCGGGGATCCGTTCCACCGTGGATCGGGGCGCTGATCGCGGCGTCCACGCCACTGCCGCCTCCGCCGCCGAACCCCGCCGGACCCGCCACGTCGCCCGTGGCGCCCATCGCTGCCAGGATCCGTTCCGGCGACGCGGGCAAATCGTGGACCCAGACGCCGATCGCGTCGTGGATCGCCGCGACGACGGCCGGGGCGCCAACGTCCATCGGCAGCTCGCCGACACCCTTCGCGCCGTGGGGCGCGCCACTGAACGGCGCCTCGACGAGGATCGAGGTGATGCGCGGGGCATCCAATGCCGTCGGGATGATGTACGTGGCGAGCCGGTCGTTGAGATAGCGGCCGTCGGCCAGCTTGATCTCCTCGACCGTCGCGTAGCCGATCGCCTGCAGCGTGCCGCCCTCGACCTGGCCTTCGGCGAGGACGGGATGGATCACTCGACCGACATCGTCGGCGGCGACGACGTCCCGAACCGTGACCTCGCCGCTGTCGAGGTCGACGTCGACCGACGCGACGCAGGCCGCCCAGCCGAACGCCGGGTACGCGTCGCCCCGGTAGGTCTCATCGTCGAAGGCCACGCCCGGGTACGGCTCGAACTGCTGGTCGACGCGAGTCGGGCCGTGCAGCACCGAGTCCGAGCGGTAGACCTCCCAGAACGGCTTGCCGCCGTTGCGTTCCTCGACCTCCGCCCGGAGCCTGCGCGCCGCTTGGATGAGCAGCCCGCCGACGACCATCGCGGTCCGGCTCGCGACCGTCGGACCCGAATCCGGCACCAGGGCCGTGTCCTGCGGCGCGATCTCGACGTGGTCGTAGTCGATCCCGAGCTCCGCCGCGACGAGCTGCGGGAAGATCGTCTTCGTCCCCTGGCCCATCTCCGTCGAGCCGGTGAGGATCCGGACGACGCCATCGGCGCCCAGCTCCAGGGACGCGACCGATGCGAGCTTGACCTCGCCCGAACCGGTGAACCCGGCGCCGTGCCACGCGAGCGCGATGCCGATCCCCGACGCCACGCGGTCACGCGCAGTCCGATGTGGGTGGGTGGGAAGCGACCCGGACCCGGCGCGCCGGGCCCGATCCCGCGCCGTCCGTGCCCGGACGCCTTCGAATTCGGCCGCCTCCGCGGCCCGTTCGAGCACCTCCGACGCGGCCACGCTCTCGCGGAGGACCTGGCCGGTCGGCGTCGAGTCACCTTCGCGGTACAGGTTCCGGCGGCGCATCTCGAGCGGACTGAGACCGAGCGCCTCCGCGACCCGGTCGAGCTGAATCTCCGCCGCGAACTCCGTCTGGGGAGCCCCGAAGCCGCGGAACGCACCGTTCGGCGGCGTGTTCGTTCGCGTCGCTCGTGCCCGGATCCGGACGTTCTCGCAGCGATACGGCCCGCCGGCATGGATCGCGCCGCGGGACAGCACGACTGGCGTCAGCGTGCAATACGCGCCGCCGTCCATCACGACCTCGATCTCCTGGGCAGTGATCGTGCCGTCGACCTTCACGCCGGTCCGGTGGGTGACGATCGCCGGGTGGCGCTTCGTCGTCGCCGAGAGGTCCTCGTGGCGGTCGTAGATCATCCGCACCGGCTTGTTGCACTTCCGGGCGAGCAGCGCCGCGTGGAGCGCGATGATCGAGGGGTACTCCTCCTTGCCACCGAAGCCCCCGCCGGTTTCGGCCTGAACGACCTGTGCCTGCTGATCGTTCAATCGAAGCGCACGCTTCAACGCTTTGTGAATGTAGTACGGACATTGAAGGCTGCCGTGGACGGCCACGCCGCCGTCGCCGCGGGGCACCGCGATCATCGCGTTGTTCTCGATGTAGAGCTGCTCCTGGTGGCCGACCCGGTACGTGCCCTCGAGGATGTGATCGGCCTCCGCGAAGCCCCGTTCCAGGTCGCCGGACGCGATGTCGTAGTGGGCGAAGACGTGGTCGGAGAGGCGCGGATCGAAGACAGGCGGCAGCGATTCAGCGCGGACCTTCACCGCACGGCGAGCGGCGCGCAACGTCTCGCGATCCTGGGCAGCGAGGAGCGCCAACGGCTCACTGTGGTGCTGGATCTCGCCACCCACCGGGACGAGCACCGGCTGGTCGTCGCTGATCAGGCTGACGATGTTCTCGCCGGGGATGTCGGCCGCGGTGACGACGACGACCTTCGACCAGTCGAAGGCCGGGTCGAGGTCCAGGGCGACGAAGCGAGCGTGGGCGTCGGTCGAGCGGATCGTGGCGCCGTACCAGGCGCCCGGGAACACGAGGTCGTCGGCGTACTTCGCCTCACCGGTGAGCTTCGCGGGACCCTCGCGGCGGAGGGGAGCAGCACCCCGAGCCCGGCCAGGCGCGATCGTGCCGGGGTCGATGATGAGCGGGTCCGGCACCGTTCGCGAGGGCGCCACGGGGCTGGTCCGGGTGGGCTCGGTCCGGATCGTCATCGGCGCGGTGGGGTCCCTCCTCTCCGCTGACGATACCGCAAGGGCCGGTCGGTCTTCCGGCTAGTCGCCTCGGACGTCGTCGAAGTCGACCGTCCCGAGCTTCAGGTCCGTGCAGCCCTGCGCCTCGAGATACGCCGCCATGTTCGGCATCGCCGCCGAGAAGCGGCCGAAGCTCAGCCAGCCGAACTCGAGACGGTCGCGGTTCACCCGAATCGATCCCGTCCACGGGACCTGGTCGTAGTCGGCCGAGCTCAGCTGCTCGCCGTGGTCGGTGGCGTGAACCGGGAGCCCGCCCATCCGTCCGGAGATGTCGCGCTTCCACGCATCGTGTGCCTTCGAGTCGCTGGTGTCGGGTTGTTCGATGATGAGGGCCATCACGGCCGGATCGAGCTCGCCCTTGATGTTCGCGAGACCCTGCTTCACGAGGTAGTCCTGGAACTGCTTGAGCGCCGCCTCGCGGTCGGCGGCTGACCCGGCGTTCGCGAACTGCTGGGCGAACTCGTACAGCTTCGGGTCGTTCGCGCCGGTCCAGAACCCGTCGATCCAGCGCCGGTACGTCGCCCGAGCCAGCGCCTCGTCGGCGGTGAGCGGTGCACCCAGCCACGGCGGGCGCGTGTTCAGCTGACCGGTGACGATCGAGTCGCCGATCGCATCCGCGAGCGCGGCCGCGACCGCCGGGTCGGCGACGCTGCACGAGACGTCCGCGACGATCGAGCCTTCACCGAACTCGTCGCGTTCGAGGCGGACATCCGCGCCCTGCGCGCCGAGCAGATGCGCCAGCGGGTGGAGCGGCGGTTCTGCGTCGGTCGCGAACGAATCGGACTCGAGTCCGGTCACGACGAGCAGCGGCCCGAGCGTGTAGACGGCGTCGTTGGCGGCCGACGCGTCGCCGCCCCAGCCGACGCCGCGCTCGCCGGGATCGAGGAGGTTGTCGCGCATGAACGCTTCTTCCGGTGGCGTGATCGGCGCTTGCCGGCCGGCGTCGTCGCGAGCGGCCCGGGCGGCCGCGTTGGCCGGATCGGCGTACCACCGCGCCGAGTCGGCGAGGACGTCCCGGATGGTGCGTGCATGCGCCTCCGCCTCGTCGGCCGTCTCGAACAGGGCCACGATCGAGATCGGGAAGTCTTCGTCGCGCTCCTCGGGGATCGCGGCCGCGGCGCGGTCGACGATTGCTCGCGCCTCGTCCGGGTCGATCGAGCCAAGCGACCGGGTCGGCTCGCCCACCGCCCAGAGGAAGTCGGGCCCGAGATTGCCGCGGACCGAAGGGTCACCGCCAGGCTGCGCGAGCGACGGTTGGAACCCACAGCCAGCCACGACCGCTGCTGAGGCGATGACGATCGCCACGGAACGGCGACGGAGGCTCGTGGCGAACACCGGCCGATCCTCGCACCGGCGGATAGCTGCCCGCAAGGCGTACGAACGGGACCTCCGGCGGTTGGGTCTAGTACGGAATTGTGGGATGGATCCGAGCCGATGCCCCGCGATGATTGCCGCCTGACGGCGGGTTCGGGGACCGCGATTCGCCCCAGTGGAGAGGCAATCACCGATGGCGATCTATCCCGAGTGGGTAGCAACGGACGGGGGATCGACGAGCTCGGCGGCATCGACCGCGCCGACTGAGGCCGAGTTGCCCGGTGTCGCGCCCGCGACGGCGGACGAAGCCGCCGCCGACGACGGTCTGCCGGTAGCCGACGTCTCGGCCCCCGCCGCCTCCATCCCGATCGTCGCCGCCCCGGTTCCGCCGCCAACCGGCTGGAACGATCCGCTGACCGGCACCGACGGTCCGCACTACTGGGACCGCCTGATCATCAGCGAGACGGCTCGCGTCCGACGCTACAAGCGCCCGGCCACGATCGTGCTCGTCGAGATCGCCGGCCTCTCCCGGCTGGGTGCCTTGTGGGGCGCCGACGTCGCCGAGCGAACGCTGATCAGCGCCGCCCGGACGCTGTCGCAGTCGATCCGGACCAGCGACCACATCGCCCGCATCGAACCGATTCGCTTCGGCATCCTCCTCACCGAGACGGCCGAGATCGCCGCGATCAACTTCGTCGAGCGGGCCCGGGTCTCGTGCGAGCGTGACCTGCGGGTCGCGTCCGAGGTCGTCGGGGTCGCGTTCGGCTGGGCCAGCCCGCCGAAGTCGGGCGACCTCGCCGACGCCCTTGCCGTCGCGCAGAAGCGCCTCGAGGCCGAGCTCCAGACCCTCTAGTTCCCCGCCGGTCCCCTAGTCGCGGCCGTGGCGGAGCGCGCGGCCCGGGGTAGCGCCGGTGTGGGCTCCTTCGTCGACGACGAGCGTCCCGTTCACGATGACGTGCTCGATGCCGTCGGGGAACTGGCGCGGCTCGTCGTAGGTCGCGTTGCTCTTCACGGTCTCGGGGTCGAAGACGACGACGTCCGCAACGTAGCCGTCCTTCAGCTCACCGCGGGTTCTGAGCCCGAGGCGGGCAGCGGGCGCAGTCGTCATCCGCCTGACCGCCTCTTCCAGGCTGAGCAGGGCCTCGTCGCGGACGAACTGGCCGAGGATCCTCGGGAAGCTGCCGTAGGTGCGGGGGCTGGGCTTGTCGCCGAGGAACGTTGAGTCCGTCCCGACCATCCCGATCGGGTGCTTCAGGAACCTTCGGATGCCGTCGGTGTGCGGGCCCGGCGTGACCTCGTTCGGGCTGAGGTCCTCGGCGAGGAGCAGGTCACACAGCGTGTCGACCGGGTCGCTGCCGGTCTGGTCGATCAGCTCGCCGAGCGTCTTGCCCTCCCAGGCGATGAGCTCCTTGCGGTGCAGGTAGCCGATCCTCACGTCTCTGAGTCCCCCGGCACCGGCGAACATCGTGCCCCGCTCCTGGAGCTCCCTGCGGATCCGGTGGCGAACGCTCTGCTCGGCGAGTCGCTCCTTCGTCTTGATCGGGCCGCCGGCCTGGACCCACGTCGGGATGAGGATCAGGAGTCTCGTGGCGGCCCACTCGGAGGGGTACGCGTCGAACGTGACGTCCTGACCGTGCTTTCGGGCGTCGTCGATGAGGTCGAGCATCCGGTCGGGGCTGCCGGGGAAGGTCTTGCGGTGATAGAAGTGGGTGATGTGGGCCGGCGCCTCGCCCAGTCGGCCGATCTCGATCGCCTCCCGGAACGGATCGAGGAAGCGGTCACCGAGCGAGTACCGGACGTGGGTGTGGTAGAAGCCGCCGTTCCTGCCGGCTTCCCTCGTCAGCTCCGCCAGCTCCCCGGTGGTGGCGTAGCTCCCCGGTGGGTAGTCGAGGCCCGAGCTGATCCCGAAGGCGCCCTCCTGCATTCCCTCCTTGAGCAAGCTTTGCATCTTCGCCCTGGCGGCGGGCGTCGCCGGCACGTCCTCCCAGCCGACGGCCTGGATCCGCAGCGGGGAGTTACCGATGAGAAAGGCAATGTTGAGGCTGACCTTGTCGTCGAACCTGGTCAGGTAGCTCGCGACGGTGTCCCAGTCGATCTTCGTCCGGTGCGTCCGTCGCGGGTCGCCGTCGAGGCCGGCGTTGAGGTGGACGAACGCATCGAGGTCCTCCTGCGTCGCGAACGGCGCGTAGGAATTGCCGTCGACACCGATGACCTCGGTCGTGATCCCCTGCCGCACCTTGGGCTCGTGGGTCGGCTCGGCGAGGATCATGAGCCCCGAGTGCGAATGCAGGTCGATGAACCCGGGCGCCACGACCTTGCCGGTCGCATCGATCGTCCGGCGCGCCGGCTCCGTACCCTCCTCGTCGGTCAGCCGCAGCATCCCGTCCCGGATCTCGACCGTGCCGGAACGCCCGGGCGCCCCGGACCCATCAACAAGCGTCCCACCAACGATCCGGATCTCCGGCCCGCTCACGCCGCTCGTGCCTCGCCCTCGCCGGTTGTTCCGGCAGCGGGAACAAGCGGCGCCTGAGCGCCCGCGGAGCGCGGTCCCGGCCCGGTTCCCTCGCCGGTTGTTCCGGCAGCGGGAACAAGCGGCGCCTGAGCGCCCGCGGAGCGCGGTCCCGGGCCGGCTCCCCCGCCGGTTGTTCCGGCAGCGGGAACAAATGCGGACGTAAGCGCTGGCGAAGGGCTCCTTGGCACGATGCCATGATGGGAACGCGTGAGCGTCCCGCCGATCGAGGCCGGCGTCGCATGCGCCAAGCGCTCATTCGCGCCGGCGAGGAGCATCGACTCGCTCGCGTGGGGGCGGGGCTGAGTCTTCGAGCCTGTGCCGACGCCTCGGGGGCTTCCTATCAGCAGCTCTTCCGGTTCGAGCACGGCTTGCTGCGACGAGTCACGCTTGAAGACGCGAGCGCTTGGTTCGCGGTGCTCGGTCAAGACCTGGTCTTCAGGACATATCCGGCCGGGGATCCGATCCGAGACCAGGCGCAGCTCGGGCTGCTCGAGCGGCTCCGCGTGCGCCTCCACCCGACGCTCCGCTGGAGCACCGAGGTGCCACTCCCAATCGACGGCGACCTCCGCGCGTGGGATGCCGAGATCCGCGGTCATGTCCCGGCGGCGTGGCGAGCCCGCGTCGAGGCGGAGACGCGGATCGGCGATGGGCAGGCGCTCGAGCGCAAGCTCTCCCTGAAGCTCCGCGACGACCCCGACGGTCACCTGATCCTCCTGGTCTCAGACACTCGCGCCAACCGAGCGGCGCTCAAGGCGTTGGCACCCGGGCTCCGCGAACTGCTCCCGGGCACAACTCGAGAGATTCTGACCGCAGTCAGTGCCGGACGTGAACCCGCGGGAGCGGCATCGTGATCATGTGACCGCTGGCTCCTCCAGGCGAATCGAACGAACGACCGGATCCACGGACGCCAGCACGCCCAGCGGCAGCACCCACTGCGGGTCCGTGTGGCCGAAGTCGAGGCCCGAGACGATCGGGAGGTCCGGCCGGCCGAACTCGCCGGCGACGACCTTCACGGCCAGCTCGTCGAGCCGTGCGGTCGAGGCGTCGTCGTAGCCGCGCGGGCGTCCGATCAGCAGCGCAGCCACGCGATCGAACACGCCCTGCATCCCGTAGTTCCGGAGCCAGTTGCTCACCTGGTCTGGTGGCGGCACATCCTCGGAGGTCTCGAGAAACAGGAGTCGGCCGTCCCAGAACGAGGCAGAAGGCCAGAACGCCGTGCTCTTCATCATCTCCAGGACATCGGCGCACCCGCCGAACAGACGGCCCTCGACGCGCGCGGATCCCTGGAGCCACCGCCAACCGTCGTGCGCCTGACGCTCCGCGACCGCCCCGGCATTCGCGGGGTCAGTCCACGACGGGTACCCGCCCACCCACTCGCCGAACGGCGCGTACTCAAGCGACGCCGAAGGCTCGAACAACACCGACCGAACGTGCGAGACCGCGTCTGGAAACGCCTCGATCTGCGCGAATCCAGCCATGACCGAGGGCCCGTTGAACGTCACGAGGCCCGCCTGGTTGTAGAACGTCGTCTGCGTGGTCGAGTCCGAGAACCCGAGCAGGATCTTCGGGCTGGCGCGCGCCAGAGCCGGGTCCAGAAACGGCAGGATCCGGACCGAATCGATCCCGCCGATCGACATGAAGATCGCGGCCACGGACGAGTCGGCGAAGGCCGCATTCAGCTCGTCTGCCCGCCGGCGCGGATCCGCGATGAGCTCCTCGGGGAGCATCCGGGTCGTCGACATCTCGCGCACCTGGAGCCCGAACACCCGCCGCAGCACGTCGACGCCGCGGCCGAAGACGCCCGGAAAGACCGACGGACCGCCCCACGATGTCGAGACGACGGCGACCGTGTCCCCGGGCCGCAACCGCGGTGGCCGGACAGGGGCGGACGTCACGAAGCGCCCGCGAGCAACCGCCCACGAACCCAGGCTCCCCGAACCATGTCCGGATGCGCCCGAAAGATCAGCCGGCTCGCGAGCGACTGTGCGTCGAGCGAGGCACCGCCGTCGTCCCGGTCGCGCAGCGGCGCCGTCAGCGACGGATCGACGACGATCAGGTCCGCCTCCTTGCCGGCCTCGACCGACCCGATCCGGTGGTCGAGCCGCAGCGCCCGGGCCCCCTCGAGCGACCCCAGGCGGAGCCACTCCAGCGGCCCGAGCGGCGCCCCGGCCTCAGGCGCGAACGACCGCCGCGCCATCTGCGCATATGCCCCCATCCGCATCACGCTGAACAGCGACGGGTCCGGCCCACCCGACACGTCAGACCCCAGGCCCACGACCAGGTCGGCGTCGCGCCAGGCGCCGAGCGGCATCACCCCCGCCCCGATGAACAGGTTCGAAGCCGGGCAATGGGCGATCCGCGTCCGCGTCTCCGCCAGCCGCGCAACCTCCCGCGGCGACAGGTGAATCGCATGCGCGAGCACGGACCGCTCGCCCAGCCCGCCGGCCTGGTCGTAGACATCGACATAGTCCAGCGCCGACGGGAACAACCGGGCCACCTCGGCGATCTCGCCCCGATCCTCGGACACGTGGGTCTGCCACCACGCCCCCGTCGACCGGGCGAGTGCCGCCGACTCGCGCAGCAGATCGGCGGTGCACGAGACGGCGAACCGCGGCGTGACCGCGTAGCCCAACCGCCCGGAGTCCGCGCCGTGCCACCGCGCCGCCAGATCCGCCGATTCTCGCAACGAGCGTGACAGGATCGACGACGGCTCGATCGTCGGGTCGTAGGTGATCCGATCCATCATCACCTTGCCGAGGATCGCCCGGATCCCGTGCGCCTCGGCCGCCCGAAACGCCTCGTCCATCGCCGCCTTGTAGACGACGCCGTAAGCAAGCACGGTCGTCGTCCCGGCGGCCGCAAACGCCCGGAAGATCGATGGCACGAGCGAAGCCGCGACGGCGGGATCGGCCCACGAGCGCTCCGTCGGGAACGTCAAACGGTCGAGCCAGGTCAGGAGGTCGAGCGCGAACCCCAGCCCGGCGTTCGGCAGCTGCGGCAGATGCGCATGGAGATCGACCATCCCGGGCATGACCACCCACGGCCGAACGTCGACGGCGCCGGCCAAGAGCTCGTCGGAGGCTGCGCCCGCCTCCCCAACGAACGTGATGCCACCATTGGCGTCAACCGCGACCACCCCATCCCGGACGTCGAGCGTCCCGCCGTCGCCCAGCGGCGACACGACCCGCGCGCGCAGCGCGAACGGCGGTGACCCGGGAAGGGCTATGGGCATGCGCCGATGATAGGCGGCGCTAGTCCGCCGGAAGGAACTCCTCGGACACGAGCCCGTCGACCGTCACCGGGTTCGCGACCAGTCCAATCTCCGTCATGAAGTCAACGGACGCCTGCCACCCGTCCCGATCGATGGCGCCGAACGACGTCGACCCATCAGCCGACTTCCAGACGGCGATCGTCGCGTCGAGAATCGCCTTCTGCGTGTCCCGCTGCTGGGCCAGATCCGGCACCGCCTTGAGCGCTGCGTCCAACCCCTTCGAGGGATCGGCGGCGATCTCGTCCATCGCCTTCAACGTCGCCCGGACGAAGCCCGCGACCGCGTCGTGCTTCGACGACATCGCAGCCGTTCCAACGATCAGCCCTGGCCCCGGCAGCGCCACGGTGTCATCCACATGGAGCACGAACGCCGGCGTCCCCGACAGCTCCAGCTGGACCGGCTCGTTGTTCGCGAATCCCGTAGCCGCGTCCACGGCTCCCTCCGACACCGCCGCTCCCTGCCCGAAATCCGGGTACTCGATGATGTCGAGGTCGTCCGGCGTGAGATCAACTGACGCAAGCAGCGCCTGGAGCATGATCCACGACGAGCCATAGCGCCCCGGGATGCCCAGCCTCCTGCCCTCGAGATCGGCCGCCGACTCGATCCCGGACGACTTCTTTCCGAACACGACCGACGGGAACTGGCCGTAGACCGTCGCGACATAGCGGATCGGGATTCCCTGGCTCACCGCCGGGATCACGCTCGTGCCATCGGACATGCCGATGTCGACCTGGCCCTGGCCCACCTTCGGCACGAGGTTCGCGTCGATCTCGTTCTGGAACGTGATGTCGAGGCCCTCCGCGTCGTAGTAACCAGCCTGGTCGGCGAGGTAGAACTGGGCGAACTGGACGCTCGGGATGAAGCCGAGGCCCACGGTCAGCTTCGTCGCGACCGGGGACGGAGTGGCACCAATGCCGCACGCCGCGACGACGACGGCAACCGCCGCGACACCGACGATGAGACGACCGAACCGAATGCGGGGCATGCGACCTCCTGGGGCTTGGGCTACCGAACGCCGACGAGCCGGCGCTCGAGGACGACGACGACGAGATACAGACCGATCCCGAGCAACGCGATCGTGACGAGCGTCGCGAACATCAGCGGGATGTCGAACAAGGACCCGCGGGCGAGGTTGACCAGCACGCCGAGACCCTTCTCGGCGCCGGCCCACTCCCCGACGATCGCGCCGACGACCGCGAGCGTGACGCCCACCCGCATCCCGCCGAGGATCGACGGCAGGGCTGCCGGCACTTCCAACGTCGTCAACACCTGGCGCCGAGTCGCCCGGAACGAGCGAGCCATCTCGAGGAGTCCCGCGTCGACCGACCGGATCCCGACCATCGTCGAGATCGCGATCGGGAAGAACACGATCAGCCCACAGATGACGACCTTGCTCGTGAGCCCCGGGCCGAACCACAGCGCGAGCAGCGGGGCGAGCGCGAGGATCGGCGTCGCCTGGGCGGCGACGATGTACGGCGACGCGATTCGTTCGACGATGAGGGACTTCGCGAGGCCATAGCCGACGACGAGCCCGACCAGCGCCCCCGCCATGAACCCGAGCAGCACCTCCGAGATCGTCGTCAGGGCGTGGGATGCGATGATCCCATCGGCCCATGCCTGGACGAACCGCGTCGCGACGGCCTCCGGCGGCGGCAGGATGAACACCGGGTAGCCGCCGATCACGACGATCGCCTTCCAGAGCAGGACGAACACGGCGAACGACGCGGCGACCGACAACGAGGCGGAACGCGCGGTCCCCGTCACGCGGCCGAGCTCATGTCGTCGAGGTGGGCCCGAATCTCGGCGGCGGCGTCGGAGACCATGGCGCCGTCGAGGGTCGCCATTGAGCGCGGGCGAGGGGCGTCGATCGGGATGATCGCGGCGACGCGGCCCGGCCGGGGCGTCATCACGACGACCCGGTCGGCGAGCAGGATCGCCTCGGGGATGCTGTGGGTCACGATCACGACCGTCGAGCCGGTTCGCTCCCAGATCTCGAGCAGCTCGAGGTTGAAGCGGTCGCGGGTCAGCGCGTCGAGCGCGCTGAACGGCTCGTCGAGCAGCAGGACCTCTGGCTCGAGGGCGAGCGACCGGGCGATCGCGGCGCGCTGGCGCATCCCGCCCGACAGCTGGCTCGGGCGAGCATCGCGCGCATCCGCGAGGCCGACGAGGCCGAGAAGCTGCTCGAGACGGGCCGAACGCTGCTCCCTCGGCCAACCCGCGAGTTCGAGCGGATACGTCACGTTGTCGGCGACCGAACGCCACGGCAGCAGCCGTGGCTCCTGGAACACGAGCCCGACGCGCGGATCCGGCCCGACGATCGGTCGACCCTCGAGGCTCACGCTCCCCTCGGTCGGCAGCAGGAGGCCCGCGGCCACCCGCAGGAACGTGCTCTTGCCACAGCCGTTCGGACCAATGAGCGCGACGATCTCGCCGCGATCGACGGTGAGGTCGAATCCGTCGAGCGCCTGAACGGGCGGCGCCCCGCGGCGGGCGAACGACACCCCGATACCGGCAGCTTCGAGCACCGTCATGACCGAGACCCGGCGAGGACCGGCGCGATCGCCGGATAGAGCCCGACGTACGCCGCGAACGCGTCGTCGTACAGCGACCGGAGCTCCGCGCGAGGCTCGATGCGGTGCGCGACCCGGGTCATCCCCCGGATCCCCGCCGGCACGTCCGGATACGCGCCAACTCCCACGGCGCCCACGACCGCCGCCCCGACCACCGCCGTCTCGAGCACGGACGGGACGAGCACCGGGAACCCGGTCACGTCGGCCTTGACCTGGTTCCACGTCTCGCTTCGAGCCGGGCCACCGCACACTCGCATCTCCTGGACGGCGGCACCGGCGGCGAGAATCGGTTCGGCGACGTGACGGATCGCGAACGCCGACGCCTCGAGGATCGCCCGCGTCAGGTGCCCCCGCCGGTGGTCGAGCGTCAGCCCGACGAACGCGCCGCGGGCGCTCGGGTCCCAGAGCGGCGAGCGTTCCCCGGCGAGATACGGAAGGAAGATCACGCCGTCGGCGCCGGGTGGGGTCGCGGCCGCCTCCTCGAGCAGCACCTCGACCGAGTCGACGCCGGCGACGATCTGCGTCCGGAACCAGTCGATCGCGCGGCCGGTCGCGGCCATCGCCCCGCCGACGCTGTAGAGACCAGGCAGCGGGGCGATCGTCGAGAAGCTCCCCGGCACGACGAGCGGCTGATCCCAGTACACCCCGAAGCCGCCGGCCGCCCCACCGACGTCGATCGCGTCGCCCTTCGCGGTCATGCCAGCACCGTGGAAGCTTGCCCACGCGTCGACGATCCCGGCGACGACGGGGGCGCCAGCCTCCAGACCAAGATCCGAGGCACCCGCGCCAGTCAGCTCGCCCACGACCTCACCCGCCCGAACCGGAGGCGGAACCTTGGCGGCCGGGATCCCCGCGCGCTCGAGGACGTCGCCCGACGGAAAGGGCTGGCCGTCGAGCAGGCTCGTCGTCGCCCGGCCGGTCATCCGCAGCGCGAGGAAGTCCCACGTCGCGAGATACCAGCACGAAGCCGCGGCGACGGACGGCTCGTGGCGCTCCACCCACAGCGCGGCAGGCAGCCCGGCGAGAGACCATCCGGAAAGACCCGTCGCACCCGCGAGCTCCGACGACTCCAATGTCGATCGCGAGTCCTGCCAGATGATCGCGGGCCGAGTCGGCCGGCCGGCAGCGTCGACGGCGACCAACGACGGCCCGTGACCGTCGACCGAGATCGCGACGACGTCGGCGACACCGGACGCGGCCAGCCGACGAACGGCCGTCGAAAGGGCGCCCCACCACGCGTCGGGATCCTGCTCAGCCCGCCCGACCGAGGCATCCGTGTCGGTCCGGTAGCCGGAGCGGGCGAGCCCCAGCAACCGCCCGTCGAGCGTGACGAGCCCCGCCTTGACCTCGGTCGTCCCGAGATCGATCCCGAGAATCGCCGCCTCGCGCGCCGCCGCCATCACGCGGCCCGCCCGCTGGCGAGCCGCGCGACCGCCTCGGCCGTCGAAACGTCCGTCACCAGCGTCGTGACCGCGCCACTTCGCAACGCGCCGAGAATCGGCCGGACCTTCGACGCCCCGCCTGCGACGCCGATCCGCACTGGCACCCGATCGAGTCGGTCGACGTCGAACGCGATCGTCCGGTCCTCGAGATCCCCCCGGACGAACCGCCCGGCAACGTCGAACGGCGCCATCAGCAGCTCCCCGACGGCTCCGGCCTTGTCGAGCCGCCGGCAGGCGGCCTTGCCGAAGGCCGCGGTCGTCCACGTCGGGCCGCCGATCCCGAACACCGCGACGTCGAGGCGATCCCACAGCTCGAGGATCCGCCGAACGCCGGCATGGGCAACCAGCGATCGTTTCGTCGCCGGATCGTCGACCAGGCCCGGCGCCAGGAGCCCCTGCGGCACACCCCCGACGGCGTCGGCCACGCGCCGGAATGGTTCGCGCGCGGGCCCCGTGAACCAGTACCCGCCGCACAGCGGAACGACGGTCGCGCCCGTCTCGCGCGTCGGCTCGTCCATCGCGTCAGCGAGCGCGGAGACGGATGCCCCGTCGCCCACGCCTACGACCGCGCCATCGCGGACCGAAGCCCGCAGCACCTCCGCCCCAACCCGCCCCACCAGCCGCCGCCCGACGTCCTCGGGCCCGCGGATGCTCGCGGCCAGGTGAACCCCCTGCAGGCCGAACCGCTCGCGCAGCTCATCCCCCGCCGCACTCGCCTGCGCCGCCTGGTCGACGATCCGGATCTCGACGATGCCCTCAGCCCGTGCCCGCTTGAGGATCCGAGAGACCTGCGGCCGGGTAACGCCGAGCAGCTCGGCGACGCGTGACTGCGTCTCGCCCAGCTCGTAGTAGAGCCGGCTCGCGTCGATCAGCTGCTGGAGGTCGGACAATCGGTCGCTCCGTTGCACATCTGTGTCGTGCAAATGTGCAAGGCGCGCCAGACCGGTGTCAAGCGCCGGGCGATGGCATCATGGCCGCCGATGCGCTTCCGAACCCTCGCCGTGACGGCCGCCGCGCTGGTCCTCGTGGGATGCGCGGCACCGGTAGCTCCATCAGCCAGCGGACCAGCCGCCTCCCCGTCCGCGGCGCCGACCGCCACACCACGTCCCAGCCCCACCCCCGTGCCGAGCAAGGCCGCCGTCATCCCCCACGCCGACCCCGACCTCGAGGCCCGCCTCCCCGACGAGGTCGACGGCAAGTCGCTGACGAAGCTGAGCGTCGACCCGTCGTCGCAGGACGACTTCCCGGGCGCGAAGTCGATGATCGAGGTCGCGAAGGAGATCGGAAACGGGACGGGCGACTTCGGACTCGCGTATGCCGGCGACCCGGACGCCACGTTCAACCTGTTCGCGCTCCACGTCCCCGGTGCCGATCCCAGCAAGCTCGCGACCGAGTTTGCCCAGATCACCTACGCGGAAACGTTCGGCGGCAAGGTCGAGTCGGCGACGCTCAACAATCGGCCCGTCGTCCACATCATCGACCCGTTCAGCGAGATCGGCGACGTCTGGTTCTACGTCGACGACACGACAGAAACGCTGCTCGGCGTCCAGGCGAAGACGGCGGCGAAGGCGTCGGCGTTGATGGCGCTGATCAGGTAGGGGCTCAGCGCGCCGCCGCGATCTCCGAGAGCGTCTGACGCGCGATCGCCGCGCCCGTCGCCGAGAAGCCGGGGTCCAGCGCGATCGCCTCGTCGAGATCCTGGCGAGCCGCGGCCGTGTCGCCCGAAGCATTGGCGATGACGCCGGCGTGATAGAGCAGCAACGGATCCTGCGAACCGAGACGCAACGCTTCCGCGGAAAGGCGCGATGCGTCCGCGTCCCGGCCCGCCTTGTGATAGGCCCAGGCGAGGGCATCTGACGTGCGGACGGTCTGCCGCGTCCCGTAGGCGGCCTCGGCGAGCTCGACCGCCGTCGCCGGATCGCCGTGGTCCGCCTCGAACAGCGCCAGCTCGAGGTCGACGTCGACGCCACCCGCGACGAACAGCTGCGTCTCGGCGCGCGCAAGGTCGTAACTCTCCGTCGCGCCTGCCGAGTCGCCGCTCGCCTCCTTCGCTTCGCCGAGCGCGATCACGTACTCCGGCAGTGGCAGGATCGCCGACGCCCGCTCGAACCGCGAGATCGCCTCGTCGAGATCGCCGCGCCCGACGGCGAGCCGCCCGAGCCCCGCAATCGCGGCGGCGTGATTCGGGACCACCGCGACTGCCTGCTGGTAGGCCGAAGCTGCCTCGTCCGGCCGGCTGGCGTAGACGAGCAGGTTGCCGAGCAGCGTTCGGACGTAGGCGGCGTTCTCCGGGGCGAGCGCTGGCGAGTCGGCGGCCTGGCGCATCGCGGCGACCGCGCCGTCGATGTTGCCGTGGAGCTCCCGCAGGTACGACACGCGGGCAAGCGACGAGAGATCGACGCGCAGCGCGAGCAGCTCCGACGCGGCGTCGGCCGCCTCGTCGTACCGCCCCAGCTCGACGAGCGCATCGACCTTCGCCGCGTGTGCCGCGGGTAACGACGGCGCGATCGCAAGTGCCGCATCCGCGGTCTCGAGCGCATCCGCGAACCGGTGTCGCCCGAGCTGGAGGCTGGCAATTCCGACCAGGACCTTGGCGTCGTCGGGCGCGAGGTCGCGCGCCCGGGTCAGCGCCTCCTCGGCCTGCGCATAGAGCGATGGATCACCGGTCTCGCGAACGCGCTGGAGCAGCGCGAGGCCAAGGTCGCGCAACGTGTCGGCATCATCCGGACTCGAAGCCAGTCGATCGCGAAGGACGACGATCGCTGCCGCGGTGTCGGTCGGCGCGAAGCCTGGCTGAGACGTCGCGGCGGCGACCGATGACGGGCTCGGACTCAGGCGGGCATCTGGGGCTCTCGTTCCACAGGCGGCCAGGACCATCGCAAGGATCACAAGAAGTGCCGCGCCCGGAGTTCTCATCACCCGTTGGTTCGGGCGACCGACCCAGGCGGATCAACGCGTCAGCGAACGACGATCACCTCCGCTTGATCCGGTTCGTCGGCCCACGCCGGCTCCCCGGTCACAACCGGCAGACCCAATCGCACCCCGAGCGCCAGACAAAGTCGATCGGCCCGCGAGAGCGCCTGTGTGTCACCCACGACAGCGTCGTGCCACTCGATGGGACGATGTCAACTTGACCGCGATCAACCTTAGATGACGCGGCCCGGGTTGAGGATCCCCTGCGGATCCAGCGCTTCCTTGATCGAGCGCATCACGCCCACGACGTCCGGCCCCACCTGCTCGACCAGCGCCTCGCGGCGTGACGTGCCGATGCCGTGTTCGGCCGTGACCGTGCCGCCGAGGGCGATCGCGGCTCGGTAGAGGTCGGCCCGGGCGATGTCGGTCAGTTCCTCGGCTCGCGGGTCGCCGTGGTCGAAGATGAAGTTCGGGTGGAGGTTGCCGTCGCCGGCATGGCCGAACGTCGCGATCCGGACGCCGTGGCGCTTGCCGATCGCGTCGATCTCGCGGAGGAGCTCCGGCACGCGACTGCGTGGGACGCCGACGTCCTCCATCCGGACCATGCCCTGGCGCTCGAGCGCCCGCAACGCGAGGCGTCGGGCCTGGCGAAGCCAGTCGGCCTCTTGCGCATCCGCCGCGCGCATCGTGGACGTCGCGCCCGCGGCTTCGCACGCGGCGACGGCTTCGTCGAGCTCTGCTGATGCCGCCGGTTCGGCGCGGTCCGACTCGACGAGGAGCATCGCCTCGGCGTCGCGATCGAGCCCGAGCTGGAACGCGTCGTCGACGGCGGCAATGGATGGCTTATCCAGGAGTTCCAGGGTGACGGGGTTGATCCCGGCCGCGACGATCCTCGCGACCGCGTCGCCGGAGCCGTCGAGCGTCGGGAAGAACGCGAGCATCGTGGTCCTTGGCGGCGGGGCGACCCGCAGGCGGAGCGTCGCCTCGGTGATGATCCCGAGCGTCCCCTGCGACCCCACGAACAGGTGGGTCAGCGCGTAGCCCGCGGTGTCCTTGACGTTCTTGCCGCCGGTCCGGATGACGCGGCCGTCGGCGAGGACGACCTCGAGGCCGAGGACGGAGTCGCGGGTCTGGCCGTACTTCACGCAGCACAGGCCGCCGGCGTTCGTGCCGAGGTTGCCGCCGATCGAGCAGATCTCGTAGCTCGCGGGATCCGGAGCGTAGAACAGGCCCTCCGCGGCGACGCGCTTCTTGAGCTCGGCATTGAGGATGCCCGGCTGCGTGACGACGACGAGGTTCTCGCGGTCGATCTCGAGCACCTGGTCCATCTTGATCAACGCGATGGTGAGCCCGCCCTCGATGCCTCCAGCGCCGCCGCTCAGCCCGGAGCCGGCGCCGCGGGGCACGATCGGGATCCGATGCTCCCCGGCGAGGCGGACGAGGGTCGTGACCTCGGCGGTCGTCGTCGGGAGTGCCACGGCCAGCGGGAGACCGGCCTTGAGGTAGGCGGTCTCGTCGGTTCGGTAGCTCTCTCGATCGGCCGGGTCGTCGAGGACCTTGAGCTCCGGAAGCGCCGCGCGGATCGCGGCGAGGAACGCCGACTGGGCTTCGACCGATGGCGCGGCGGGCATCGATGGCGCGGTCACCCCTCCAGTCTAGGCGCCCCCGACGATCGGGCGGTCGACGGTCCGCGCCGCTCGCCGTAGCATCGACCGGATGTCACTCGGTCGATTCGCCGAACGTCTCGGTCGCGTGGGTCCCCTCGGCCGCCTCGTCGTTGCCACCGCGTTGATGGCGGTCAGTGTGCTGACGATCGTCGCGGCTTCGTCGACACCCGAGCCGGCGCCTTCGGCCGCGCCGACGTCGTCGGTCCTGTCGGTCGTCGCCACGCCGGCGCCGACGTCGATTGCCTCTCCAACGCGGACCCCTGCGCCCACTCCGGCCCTGACTCGTGCGCCCAAGACGGCCTCCGACGACGCCGACGACCGCGGGATCACCACCGGGACGCCGCCGGGCCTCTCCCGCGGCAGCGTCAACGCGACGAGCATGAAGCTGGCCGCCGAGTACGACGTGAAGCTGTCGCTGAATTTCGGGACGCGGGCATTCAAGGCCGACACGACGATCCACGTCCGCAACGACTCCGGCGCCCCGATCGACCGCCTCGAGCTGAACACGATCGCGGCGCGGCTCGGCGGGATGAAGCTCACGACGACGACATCCGATGGAAAGCCGGTGACCTCGACCGTCGACGACCAGACGATCCTGCTGCCGCTCGGTGGCGTGCTCGGACCGGGCAAATCCGTCGACGTCCGGATCGCCTATTCCGCGACGCTGCGCTCCTCGACGACCGGCTCGAACTGGCTGTTCACACGGACGAACGGCATCGTCGACGCCCATCGCTGGATTCCGTGGGTCAGCAAGAACGTGCCGTTTGACCGGCCGAACCACGGCGATCCGTTCATCACCGGCGTCAGCCCGCGCGTCACCGTCGCGATCACGACCGACCGGCCGATGGCGTTCGCCTCGACCGGCGAACCGATCGCGAAGAGCGGCCTGACGACGACGATCGAGGCGACGTCCGTGCGCGACTTCGCGTTCAGCGCCGCGCCCGATTACAAGTCGATCTCGTCGAAGGTCGGGGCTGTCACGGTGCGGGTCTACTACCGGGCCGGGTTCCCGGCGTCGACGGTGCTCGCGCAGGCGAAGCACGCGATCTCGGCGTTCCAGCCGCTTGTCGGGCCGTACCCGTATCCGGTCTACGACCTCGCCCAGACGGCCGGCGGCTACGGAATGGAGTCGCCGGGGATGACGTGGATCCCGTCGGGCGTCGCGTCGTCGAACCTGCCCTACCTCGTCCATCACGAAACAGGCCACCAGTGGTTCTACGGGATCGTCGGGTCGGACCAGGCGTACGAGCCGTTCACGGACGAAGCGCTGACCGACTTCCTCGCGCGGTACGTCCTCTCGCAGAAGCGGGCGTCGCGCTGCTCGACGGCCCGGCTCGACCTGTCGATCTACAAGTACTCGACGAGCTGCTACTACGAGATCGTCTACATCCAGGGCGGCAACTTCATCGACGACCTGCGCCGGACGATGGGCAACACGGCGTTCTGGAACGGGATCCGTGCTTACATCGACGCGAGCCGCTGGGGCATCGCCCCGACGAAACGGCTGCTCCAGACGCTCGACGACCACACGTCGAAGAACCTGGTCCCCCGCTACGAGCCCCGGTTCCCGCGTTTGTACTGAGCGGCGACGACGCGGGAGTTGATCAGATCGCTGCCAAGGCGGCGATTGGCTCAGCAGCCACGCTCGCGTCGGCGCGTTCCGCACGAGACTCGTGTGCGAGACGTGCGCGAAACGCCGTGCTGGCAGCGGTTTGATCAGGTAGCCCAGAATCGAAGGGCCGGCCCCGTCGGGGCCGGCCCATGACTGCGTGGGACCCAAGACTCAGGACGGAGTCGGTCGCGGGCCCATCTGGTTCTGGTGGAAGTGCGCCTGGCCGGACTGCGCCTGGGCGAAGTACGGGAACGCGCTCCGGAACAGGCGATCGTTCGAGTCGACGCCGTCGGTGAGCACGCCGATCAGCGCCGGGTTGAAGCTGAACGAGGCGTCGCGTCCGTCGAGCACCTGGTAGGCCGCGCCCGCGACCGCAAGCAGCTCGATCTCGACGACGTCGTCGGTCAGGCGTCGGCCGTTCGGGAAACCGCAGGCGTCGCCGCCCAGCAGCCCGAGCCGGCTCGGCGTCGGTGAGCACAGGTCGCCCTTGATGTTCGTGTTGATCCGAATCATCTCGGCCGGCTGGACGCCCGCCGGGCGGTTGACGTTGAAGCCGGCCGGCAGCGTGACCGGGCCGTTCTTCGTGGTGATCGTGAACGGCTTGGCCGTGACCATGCCGGTGAGGAAGATGTCGAAGATGTCGCCACGACCGGACCGCGGCGTGTTGACGTTGACCTCGGTCGAGCAGTTCTTGTTCGAGTCCGCGGGCAGCCTCACGCCGTACAGGCCGCACAGCAGCCGACCCAGCTCCGGATCCTCGACGCTCTTCTGGAGCAGCGCGCCGACGTC
This sequence comes from Candidatus Limnocylindrales bacterium, assembly GCA_036274475.1. GTDB lineage: Bacteria > Chloroflexota > Limnocylindria > Limnocylindrales > CSP1-4 > CF-46. The sequence continues at coordinate 64,895 of DASUFO010000013.1, read as the reverse complement.
CGCGCCGAGACCGTCGGTGTAGACACTGAGATCCTGGTCGGGGCGGAGCGTGTTGAACGCGTCCTTGAGCGCGAGCGGGATCACCGCCTCGTTGACGAGCGGCATGCCGAGGCGCGAGACCTGGGCGCCGTCGCGGGTCGTCGAGGCCCAGACGCCGAGCACCGGCTCGCTGCCCTGCTTGAGTCGCGAGATCGGGATCTCCAGGGCAAGCGTGTGGACGTTGTGGCCCGACACGGAGTCCTGGGGCCGGTTGTTCGCGCCGGAGTAGCCGATCGGCGAATCCTGGCCGCGGAGCGTCAGGAGGTCGAAGATCTGGAGGTCGACCCAGAACGCGTCATCGGTCTGGCCCGCGTAGATCTTCACCTGGTTGGCGCCGGTGCCGAAGGTCCGGATCGCCTGGTTCTCGAGGGTCGTGTAGTTCGGCGTCGACTTCTTGCCGATGTTGCTCGGCGTCGTCGCCATGTTGTTCACGAGGACGGTGTCGGCGCCGCCCGCGGCGTGCTCCGTGATCGTGACCTTCTGCTTCATGTTCCAGTCAGCGTCGCTCAGCGAGGTGATCGGGCCGGTGTTGTAGAGGAACGTGTTCCCGTTCGGGATCGACGTCTGGGCGGTCAGCGTGTAGGTGAAGTCGGCGACCGCATCGCCGTCGTTGTCGACGTTGAGCGAGTACTGGGCGGTGGGATCCCATTCCCAGTAGTTCGGGCCGCCTTCGGGTCCCTCGAACGGGATCCAGCTGGCGGCGATGACGACGTTGTTCGGGTTCGACGGGCTGATGAACACGTACGTGTCCGTGTTGTCGGCGAACGCGTCCTTCGAGATCAACGGGGCCTCGCGGTGGCTCGATGCGGCCGCGCCGCCGACCGAGGTCACGAGGATCATCAGCGCGCCGGCGACGGCTAGTGCCCGCCGGGCATAGCGAGCCATGCTCCTGGGTCCTCCAACGATTGAATGACGGGCGCCACGCCGACCGCTAGCGCGCTTCGATCTCGGTCGACGTGGCTGAGACACCCGCTAGTGCGCAGAAGCCGGCGGTTCGGATGAATCCGCGCTCACCTCGCCGGATTCAACGTTCGCCAAATGCCGGTTCGAGATCGTCGCGCCCAACGGCAACGATGTGGACAACCCCGCCGAACCGCGGTTATCAACACCATTGCGTTTGAGCGCGACCATTCAGGAATCGCGTTTGAGGAGTGTCGATCGCGGCGAGCCGGCGGTCAGCGGCGCCTTGGCCGATGCTCTGCCAAACCGGTTGTCAACATCGTTGCGCTTGTGCGCGACGACCCGCGAATCGCGTCTGAGGGAGGTGATCGGTCCAGACCCTCAGCGGATCACCTTGAACCGCAGGTGAGTGGCATTGGAGGTCGCGTTGACGTCGGTGCGCTCGAGGCGCACCTGGCCGCCCAGGTGCTCGAACAGCCGGGTGCCGCTACCGAGCAGGACCGGGGCCAGGCTCAGCTGGATCTCGTCGAGGAGCCCGGCCGCGAGGCACTGCTGCGCGGAGCTCGCGCCGTGGACGCCAACCACCTTGTCTCCTGCCGCGGCCTTCGCCTGCTCCACGGCGCTCTCGATCCCATCGGTCACGAACGTGAAGACCGACGGCGCGCGCACCGTCTCGGCGGCCGGAGCCTCGTGGGTGAGCACAAAGCACGGCGTCGGCCCGGCCGGGCCGCCGTCGCCCCAGCCACCGTCGCCCTCGGCGAGATCGTAGGACCGCCGGCCCATCAGGATCGCGCCGACGTCCTTCGCCATCCCCTCGAGCAACTCGGCGTCGCCGGGCTCGGGCTCCCAGAGCCAGCGGTGGAGGATATCGCCGCCGTCTCCGAGTTGCTGCTCGCGGCTGACGTTGGGGCCGGTGACGAAGCCGTCCAGCGACATCGAGATCCCCGAAATGACCTTGCTCATCGTCTCTCCTTTGTGTCGAGTTCCACAGGAATGCGTCGATCGCCTTCGTCGAGGACCGACATCGCCGTCACCCGGGCCCGGTAGAGGCGAAGCCGCGCAGGCGCGCGCACGTCGGCGCTCGTCCAGCCGACGCCGCCCACCTCCTTCGAGCGTCGTGAGTAGCTGTCGATCGCCGGCTCGAGGTCGGCGTCTTCGACCGGAGCCGCGACCGCGTCGATGTACACGGCCTCGGCACCACCGATCGGCACAGTCGAGTCGAAGATCACGATGCCGATCTCGGGACGGGCGGCCAGGTTGCGGGAGTGCCGGCCGCTCGGATCCGAGACCCAGATGAGCTCGGTCGGAGATGCCGCGGCATACCAGACCGGAGAGGCCCACGGCCGGCCAGCTTCATCTGCGGTGGCGAGGGTCATGTACATGATCGAGTCGAGCAGCCGCCGGGCCGTGGCGGCCGGATCGTCCGTGGTGGACACGGGTTCCTCCTGTGTGTGCGTCGTACAGATGGAACGCGACGCTCGGCCGACCCGGCAATGGATTCGGCGTAGCCTGAATCCGTGATCCGGTTTCACTTCGGTGGCAACGACCTGCTTCGCACGCGGTTCGCAATCACGCCCGTGTTCGAGCTGATCGGTGCCCTGTACGCGCTTCGCGATCCATCGCGCTACGGCGTCCACCGGCCCTGGGTCGAGTGGGCCCGGCCACGCGTCGACTCGCTCGATCTGCGGCTCCTGCACGTGGCGACGCCGTCGGGAGGACCGTACTGGCCGAACTTCCTGGGACCGCCGCCGCGCGTCCCCCGCGCGGAGATCGAGGACGAGCTCGCCCGGGTGGGTGCGATGCCACCCGAGAGCGTCGCCGCCGAGATCGCACGCAGCTACCCCGCGGGCGTCCCTCGGGCGGGTCGCCTGTTCGTCGATGAACCGGCGCTCGCGCGGGACAGAGTCGTCGAGCAGATGGCGGCGTTCTGGGAGGCGGCACTCGCGCCGTGGTGGAGCGTGATCGCGGATCTGCTCGAGTCAGAGGTCGCGTGGCGCGCCCGCCGGCTGGCATCGGTCGGCCCGCGCTCGGCGTTCGCCGGCCTGCACGAGACGGTCACCTGGCAGGACTCGACGCTCACGGTCCATCCGACGACGAAGGCAGCCGAGGACGTCGAGCTCGGCGGCCGCGGCCTCCTGCTCGTTCCTGCGGTCTTCACCTGGCCGAGCGTCTGGCCGCGAACGGATCCTCCGTGGGAGCCCGCGCTCGTCTACCCGCCGCCGGGCGTTGCCGACCTCTGGACCGACGACGAGCCTTCCTCCGGCGCGCTCTGGGCGCTGATCGGTCGCGGCCGGGCGAGGATTCTCATCGAGCTGGAGCGGCCGGCGACGACCCAGGAGCTCGCCGCCCGAACCGGCTCGAGCCCGGGTGGCGTGAGCGAGCACCTGAGCGTGCTCCGGAAGGCCGGCCTCATCACCGCCCGCCGCGAAGGGCGCTACGTCGTCTATTCCCGGACGCCCAACGGCGACTCGCTCGGCGGCACGCGCCGGCGCCGGTGAGACCCTCGACCGCCGCGGCGGTATCAACATCGTTGCGCTTGGGCGCAACGATCTCTGAATCAGGTTTGCGGAGTGTCGATCGCGGCGACGCGACGGTCGGCGGCTTGGGCCTGGGGCATCTGGCGGAACCACGCGGGCAGGAGCGGCCGCCAGAGCCGCCAAACGCCGACCAGCCACGACGCTACGGCTGACTCGAGCGGGCCCCAGCGGAAGCCGTACTCCTCGCGGACGCTGGGTGGCAGCAGGGCGAGTGACGGCCAGAGGGTCCAGGCGTAGGCCGGCCGCGGCACGCAGCCAAGCGCCGGCAGGACCGGCCCAAGCGGCGGGTTCAGGACGTGCCAGGCGAGCTCCCGGGCGGTCGCGGAGGGATGGATCGGGCCGTCGGGCGCGAGCATCCCGGCGACGTAGGTCTCGAAGGCGTCGAGGTCCGCCGGCAGAAGGTCCGGCGGGACGCCGAACGCTCGGCCGATCGGCAGTGTCTCGCCGTAGTAGCGCTCGCGGGCGGCACGCGGCAGCGGCTCGATCCAGGCGTCGTACGCCGCGATCGTCGTCTCGACGAGCGTCGCGTGGACCCACAGCGAGAGCGCCGGATCGCGGGCGGCGTAGCCGGCGCCCCTGATCGATCGGTGGAGCTCGTTCAGGCGGCGGATCTCCGCCCGTGCCGCCGTCTTCGTCCCATAGACGATCGCGAGATAGCTCTTGAGCGTCGCCTGGAGCCGGGCCCACGGATCGGCCCGAAAGTCGCTGTGCTCGTCCACGCCCGCGGCGACCCCGGGATGCGCCAGCTGGAGGAGGAGCGCCCGGGGCCCCGCCCCGAGCAGGAGCATCGCCTCGCGGTTCAGCCGCCAGGCCTCGCTCTCGGGGCCGTAGAGGCCGCGGGCGTTTTCGGCGGGGTCCTCGGTTCGGAAGGCGGCAACGGCGGTCACGCCCGAATCATCGGGCGGATCGGGGATGCGTGCCTAGCGTTCTCCCGGGCGGCGGCCGATGACCCACCACGACGCGCGGAACATCCCGGCCGCGGCGAGCAGCTTCAGCAGGTCGATCACGATGAACGGCGTCAGCCCGAACGCGATCGCCGTCGCCAGGTCGACGCCCAGCGATGCCGCCAGCCACGGCACGCCGACCAGGTAGATCGCGACGTTGCCGAGCAGCATCGCGGCCGCGGCGCCGAGCGAGTTGCGGTCCCAGCCGAGCTCCGCCAGCCGGCCGGTGATCGCCGCCGCGAGCGCGAACCCGACCAGGTAGCCGCCGGTCGGGGCAAGTGCCCACGATCCCGACTCGCGGGTGATGAACGTGTCGAGGCCCGAGCCGTGGTCGGCGTAGACCGGCAGCAGGAGGCCCATCGCGAGGTACAGCAGGACCGAGGAGACCCCTCGCCGCAGGCCCAGCGCGCCGCCGACGAGGAGCACGCCGAACGTCTGGCCGGTGATGGGGACGGGCGTCTCGGCGAGCGTGATCCGGAAGTCGGCGATGATCGGAATCGTCTGGCCTTCCTGGACGATCGTGATCTGCGCGGTCAGCGCGATGAACAGCGCTCCCGCGATGACGAGGCCAAGGTGTCGAGCGCGCGCGCTGACGCGTTCGCCGACGGTGATCGGGACGAGGAAGTCGGCGAGGGTGACGCCTCGCTGGTCGATCGGAAGGCGATTGATCTGGGGGACGATCGTCATCCGATGCTCGGCTCCTCGTCGACGGGCGCGCGGCCGGGGGGACGAGTCGAGTCTAGCACCGGGGATTCGGCCCGACCGGCCTTCCGCCGGCCGAAGCCTACTCGTGCTGGACGGCGCGGACGATCGCGAGCCTGCTGGCCAGTCGGGCGGGATACCACGCCGCGAGCATCGACAGGCCCACGCCGAGCAACACCGCAAGGCCGATCGAGGCCCACGGCAGGTCGACGCCGATCCGGAGCGTGCCACCGGCGAGGACGATCATCAGCGCCCCCGCGGCGAGCCCGGTCACGATCCCCAGCACCGAGCCCGAGATCCCGAGGATGCCGGCCTCGACGACGACAGTCCGCCGAACCTGCCGGCGGGTCATGCCGGCGGCGCGGAGGACGCCGAGCTCGCGGACGCGCTCGAGGACGTTCATCGAGAGCGTGTTGACGATGCCGAGCGCCGCGACGATGACGGCGATGATCGCGAGCGCATCGAAGAGCCCGAAGACGCGGCCGAGCGCGACGTCGACGGCGCCCGCGACGCTCGCGAGCGACGCCGGCTCGAGGGCCGACTGGATGGCGGCTTCGTCGACGTGGGGACGGGCGTCGGCTTCGCGGCCGGGCTCGTAGCGGACCGCAAGGGCGTCCGCGCCGGCGACGCCGAGTGCATCGGTGGCGTCCGTCCAGCCGACGAGAATCGACTCCCCGCCCCTGCCCGGGAGCGTCCGCTCCGCGATGCCCGCGACGTGGAGCTTGAGGACGCGGCCCTGGCCGATCGCGAGGACGAGCTCGGACCCGACGTGCAGCTCGTCGCGGGCGGCGAGCGCGAGCGGGACGACGACGTTGCCGCCCTCGTCGAGTGCCCGGAGGGCCGTCGAGCGATCGCCGGCTACGAGGCGGATCCGGCCGTCGGTCAGGAGGTCGCTACCGACGACCGCGGCCGCGTCCGTCCGGACGCCGCGGCTCGCGACGTCGAACGTGGCGATCGGGCTGACGGTCGCGACGCCGTCGATCGCCTTGATCTCGTCGACCACCGGCTCGTCGAGCGCGACCGGTCGAATCGAGGTCAGGAGCTCCTCGCCCGGAATCACGTCGGCGAGCCAGGCGCTGGCCGCTGCCCGGGAGTGGTCCGCCACGCCGCCGATCGCCACGATCATGGCGAGTCCAGCCGTCAACGCTCCGACGGTCAGTGCCGTGCGGCTGCGATCCCTTGCCAGCGCGGAGCGGGCGAGCCGCTCCTCGAGGCGGAACAGCCAGCGGAACGGCATGCCGGCGACGCGGGCGATCCCACCAAGGAGGTACGGCGAGACGAGGACGACGGCGAGCAGCAGGGAGTAGACGGCGAGCGAGCGGATCAGGCCGGAACCGACGGCGCCCTGGGGCCAGGCGAGCAACCCCGCGAATCCGACGGCGACGAACACGCCGATGAGCCAGCGGAGCCGGGCGCGACGGGCGGACGCCGGATCGAGGCGTGCCTTCAACGCCTCGACGGGCGGGATGGAGCCGGCGCGGCGAGCGGGCTCGATCGACGCGGCGAGCGTCACGAGCAGCCCGATGCCGACCGAGATCATGACGGCGCTCAGCCCGAGATCCGGCGCGTCGAACGGAATCGACCCGACCGCGCGGACGTACTGGGCCATGACGAGTGCCAGCCCGGCGCCGACCGCCAGGCCAAGGGCCGATCCGACGACCCCCAGCACGCCGGCCTGGAACAGCACGAAGCGCGCGAGCTGGCGGCGGGTTGCGCCGGCTGCCCGCAGCAGACCCAGCTCGCGGATCCGCTCCGTGACCGTCATCGAGAGCGTGTTGAAGATCAGGAACGCACCCACGAACAGCGCGACCGCGGCGATGAGCGCGGTGATCGCGCGGAAGTCGGCGGTGGACGCGCGGAGGGATGCGGCCAAGTCCTGGCGCGACGAGAGGACATACGGCTCCGTGGTGAGCGCGACTTCGATGGCCGAGGCGACCTCGGCGTCCGTGGCGCCCTCGCCGACGATGATGTCGACCCGGCTCACGCCGTCGTAGTCGAGCAGCCGCTGCGCCGTCACGAGCGGAATGACCACCGTCCGGCCGCCGGCGCCGACGAACGGGCCGTCGCCCGCGATGATCCCCTGGACGCCGAGCGAGACGGGACCCTCGATGCCGCCCTGGAACGTGACCTCGGAGCCGATGGTCAGGCCGTCTTCGCGAGCGAGCCGCTCCGTGACGAGCGCCCCGAATCGCTGAGGGCCCGCGAGTGCGTCGCCCGCGACGAGCGGCAGGTCGCGGATCTGGGCCTCGGCGCCGGGATCGATGCCGAGCACCGTGACCGGCGCGGGCGGGGTCGTGTCGACCGACGCGAGCTCAGGGACCAGATAGGTCCGTCGCTCGAGCACCGGGGCCGCGACCACGACCCCCGGCGCCTCATCGATCGCGGCCACGCTCTTCGGGGAGAGGCCCTCGTCACCGAACGCCGCCACCCGCAGGTCCGCCCGTCCGACGATGTCCCGGACCGTCCGGTCGATCGCAGACTCGATCCCGGCGTCCGTCGCGAGCGACGCGAACAGGACGCCGACACCCAGGGCGATCCCCACCGCCGACAGGACCGTCCGACCCTTGCGGGCGGACAGGCTTCGAGCCGCGAGCCCGGTGAGTCCCCGCATGACGCTAGAGGCCCAGCTCGGCGAGGCGGGCGATCAGCGGCGCCGCGTCGTGCGACACACGCCGACCGAGACTGATCTCGTCCCGGATCTGACCATCCGAGATGACCAGCACTCGGTCGGCGTAGGCCGCGGCCTTGGAGTCGTGGGTGACGAGGACGACGGTCTGGTGGCGCTCGACGCAGGATCGCCAGAGCGCGTCCAGGATCTCCGTCCCGGTGGTGTAGTCGAGGTTGCCGGTCGGCTCGTCGGCGAAGAGGAGCGCCGGCCGAGTCACGAGTGCCCGGGCGATCGCGACGCGCTGCTGCTCGCCGGCCGACAGCTCGTCGGGGCGGTGGTGCTCCTTGCCCGCGAGATCGACGAGCGCTATTGCGTCGGCGATCCGCTGCCGCGTCTCGGCGTCGAGGGCGTCGCCCGCGATCGTGAATGGCAGGGCGACGTTCTCCTCGAGATCGAGCAGCGGGATCAGGTTGAACGACTGGAAGACGAACCCCGTCCGGTTGCGGCGGAGCGTCGTGGCCGCGTCGTCGGACAGCCGGCTGATCGCCGCACCCTCGAGCGTGATCTCGCCCGACGTCGGCCGGTCGAGGCCGCCGAGCAGCTGGAGGAGCGTCGACTTGCCCGAGCCCGACGGGCCCATCAGCGCCACGAACTCGCCCTCCTGGACGCTCAGGCTGACGCCGCGCAGCGCGTCGACCGTCGTCGCCCCGAGGCGGTAGCGCTTCGTGAGGTCGCGGGCCTCGAGGATCGTCGTCATCTCAGGGAGTGCGGGTGCCTCTGGTGCGGTCTTGTGGCGCGTCGCGGCCCGCGTGTCGGTAGGAGCTGGGGCTTGTACCACGAGTCATGTCTCCAGGGTGGGTGGGCGATTCGGGGACGCTAGAGAGCTGGTGATCAGCCGCCGAGATAGAAGCCGGCAACGCCGCCGACGATCGTCTCGACGAGCCCGGGCGGAGCCGGATCGACGACCCTCAGGAGGGCATGGTCGTCGTCGGCCGCCTGGCCCGGCGGCGTCCAGTCGCCGGCGATCGGACCGTCGGCATCGGCCGGGGTCACGGCCGGGAACGGCGCGCCGGGGCCGAGGACGAGCCCGGGCGGGTCGGTCGGGGGAGGCGGCATCGTCTTGACCGGGGTCGGCTTGGGCGTGGGCTTCGGGGTCGGCTTGGGCGTGGCCCTGGCCTTCGGCTGGGACTTCGAGCCGCCGCCGGACTTCGAGCCGCCGCTGCTGGAACCGCCACCGCTGGATCCGCCGCCGGACTTCGATCCGCCGCACTTGTCGGCGAAGATCACGGTCCACATCTTCTTGCCAGACGGGCCCTTGTACGCGCCGACGCCGATGACGTCCCAGCGCTTGCCGAGAATGTTCGCCCGGTGGCCGGACGACTTCATGAATGCGGTGTGGACCGCGCCCGTCGCGATGTCGTCGGGGTAGTTGTTCCAGCCGATGTTCTCGCCGGCGATCGCGTAGCAGTAGCCCTTCTTGTCGAGCACCGCGAACACGTTGTAGCCCGACGGCGGGATGTTGTGGCTGAAGTAGTTCCTCGTGATCATGTCCTTGCTGCGCCAGCGGGCGATCGACGTGAGGGTCGAATCGACCTTCAGCGCGCGCAGCCCGGCCGACGCCCGGGACTTGTTCGTCAGGCTGACGAGGGTCTTCTCGGACGAGGAGCTGAACGAGCCGGCGTCCCAGGCGAGGACGGGATGCGGGACGGCGAGGACACCGATCGCCGTGATCGTGAACGCGATCGCGAGCAGGATCGACAGGCGGGCCCGAACGCCGACGGCGCGTCGGGCGGTGGCAAACGGCTGAACGGCGGGAGCGAGCTGCATCCGGCGGTACTCGGCCTCGTTGCTCGCACCGGTGCTGGGGAGTCCGGTGCTGTCCCGGACGCTAGGCGGCACTCCGGTGGAGGTCCGCGGCGCGATGGTCCCGGGCTGGCGGGGGCATGGGTACCAACTCCTGCCCCACTCCCCACCCGACTGCACCAGACCGCCCGCCGCGGGCACCGCGTTTCGCGTCGCTCGGGCGGCCCGGTCCTACTGTTGTCGGCCTCGATTGGTACGAGTTGCGCATGCCATTGCTGCCGGCGCGCGTCGTATCGTTCGGCTCCCGTTCAGCCTTGAGGGACCATGACGCACCTCGCTCTGCACGCGACCGGCCAGTTCCCCAAGCGCCGGCTCATCCCTCGCGGCACGTCCCCTGACCGCTTCTTGGCGGACGTCGAGGCGTGGGTCCGGCTCGAGTACCCCGATGCGGTTCGCCGGACCGAGACCGGCACCGCGGACGGCGTCCGCGAGCTCGCGGTGAGCTTCCATCCCGCGGCATCCGACGTGATCATTTCGGCCGGCGAGGACGGCTCGGTCGGGATCCGGTCGTGGTTCCCGCCGGTGGGGCCCGGCTACCAGACGTTCGTCGGGCGGCTGGCCGTGCGGATCGGGACCGAGCATGGTCTCGAGTGGACGACGGCCGCGGAGGAAGGTTCGCCGGTCGATGCGCCGGCCGGCGCCGACGTCGATCCGTCGGTCGTCGCCGATCGCCAGACCGCCGAGCACGCCTACCTGACGTGGCTGGGGAGTGGGCTGATCACGGCACGCGAGGCCCGGCGGCGCGGGGCCGGGACGGTTCATCTCGGGACGCCGCCGGGCGTCCAGTTCCAGGTCGACGGGGCATTGGCGACGCCGCTCGGACCGCGTGACGACGCGTGGCTGGATGCGGCGGTCACGAACTCGCGGCTCGCGATCGACGTGACGCCGTGGTGGGCCGATGCGACCGATGCGCGGTACCTGCTCAACCGCGCCCTGTGCCTGATGTGGACCGAAGTCCGCTGGCGACCACCGGCCGACGACGACGAGCGCCGGGTCCACGACGAGGTGTTGCGCCTGCTCGCCCGGGCTTTTCCGCTGGATCCGTCGCTGCCGTTCCCGTGGCGGGAGTGGCACGAGATCGCCCGGATGCGCGGCCTGGACGATGCGATGACCCGCCAGGTCGAAGGCAAGGCTGAACGCGCCGAGCGACGGCCGCCGATCGGCTATCGGCGCCACCCGGTGGTCGTCGTCCACGAGGGCTGGGAGCTGGAGGTGCCGGGGTCGTTCACGTCGGCCCGGACCGCGGAGGAGTGGAGCGGCCACGAAGCCGGCCGCTCGATCACGCTCGCCGCGACCGAGACCGGCACGCCGTCAGGCCCGATGACGGCACAGGCGTTCCTCGAGCAGGTCTCGCGCGACCTGGGCCCCGAGGCGTTGACCCACCAGGACGGCGAGGTGTACGGCCGGGCGCGGCTGACGACCGACGCGAGCTCCGGGCTGGAAGTCGGCGTGCTGGAGGGGTACTCCGCGGTTCGCGGCCGGGGCGCGGCGATCCGGATCACGTTCGACGACTCGAATGACTGGCGCTGGGCGCTGGACCTCTGGCGGGCGCTTGCCCCGACCCGCAACGAGTCGTTGGCCCGCGCCTGATCGATCGCCAGCGAGCGATAGCCCCGATCCCTGCAGATGTTCGGTGTGGCCGAACCGGATTCGGTCGAACTCGACGGCTCGGCGCGGTCAGCCCTGCGCTTGTTCGGTGTGACCGAACAGCGGGCCCGTTCCGACGCTGAATCGGGCCGCCAGACCCGGATCCTGTTCGGTGTCCCCGAACATCTGTGGGGCTAGCTCCCGTAGCGGCCGCTGAACTCCGAGTACGTTGCCGCGATGGGCGGCGCGGGATCGATCTCGGAGGGGTCGATGCCGAAACGCTTCGCGTCGGGGGTCTTCAGGCCGTTGCCGGTCAGCAGCGCGACGACCTCGTCGCCGTCCCGGATGATTCCCGTTGCCCGTGCCTGGGCCGCCGCAGCGACCGTCACGCCACCGGCCGTCTCGACGAAGATGCCTTCGGTCGCCGCGAGCCGCCGGATCGTCGCCGCGGTGTCGACGTCCTCGACCGCCTCGATCGAGCCCCCCGTCCGTCGCGCCAGGTCGATCGCGTAGCCGCCGTCGGCCGGTGACCCGATCGCGAGCGAGCGCACGATCGTGTCGGGCTCCCGGACCGGGACGATCTCGCCACCGCCAGCGAACGCGGTTGCGACGGGCGAGCAGCCCGCCGGTTGACCGCCGACGAACCGAACCTCCTTGCGCTCGACCAGCCCGATCGTCGCGAGCTCGTCGAAGCCCTTGGCGACCTTCGTGAACAGCGAGCCCGACGCGATCGGCCCGACGAGCACGTCCGGCAGGCGCCAACCCAGCTGCTCGGCGATCTCGAACGCGAGCGTCTTGCTGCCCTCGGCGTAGAACGGCCGGAGGTTGACGTTGACGAAGCCCCAGCGCTCCTCGTCCGCGATCTCGAGCCCGAGCCGGTTGATGTCGTCGTATGTGCCGTCGACGCGGACGACCGTCGCGCCGAAGCTCAGCGCGTGGTCGATCTTGGCCGGCTCCAGGTCGGACGGGACGAAGACGAAGGCACGCAGTCCCGCCGCGGCTGCCGCGGCCGCCGTCGCGCCGGCGAGGTTGCCGGTGGAGGCACAGGCGATCGTGTCGAAGCCGAATTGGACGGCGCGAGCGACGGCCACGGCCACGACTCGGTCCTTGAAGCTCAGCGTCGGGTTGCGGGTGTCGTCCTTGAGCTTGAGGGTATCGATCCCGATCGCGTGCCCGAGGCGATCCGCCTCGACGAGCGCGGTCGAACCGACGGCCAGCCCCCGCGCCGGCGCCGCGCCGACGGGGAGCAGCTCGAGGTAGCGCCAGATGCCCGGTGGCCGGGCGGCGATCGTTTCGGGCGTCAGTCGTGCCCGGGCGACGTCGTAGTCGTAGAAGACCTCGAGCGGCCCGAAACACGCGGTGCAGACGAAATTCGGGCCGATCTGCTCAGGCTTGCCGCAGGCACGACAGCGCAGGCCGGCGATGTGGGATGCGCCGGGCGGCGCGGCGGCAGGCGTTGCGGTTGTGGCGGTCGGGTCGAGGATCGCGGTCGACATCGGGCTTCCTCCGAGGGGAGGGCTCGACCGCCGAAAACCAAGAGACCCTTCCTGGGAGGAAGGGTCTGAGGATCCCTTATCTCGCAGGTGGACCTGCCCGGATTTGGCACCTTGCCGGCGTCGCCGCCGGTAGGTTGTCGGGCTTCACAGGGCCGGTCCCTCCACCACTCTTGATAAGAGTCTTCAGTTGTCCGCGGAGCGTAACGGGTGTCGGTGTCGGGCGTCAACGGCGACCTGGCGCGACGGGCTGCCTGGTGTCTCCCATGCCACGTTTTCGGTCCCAAGCCCTCGCTTCGGCCCGCTAGCGGTCGAAACGTGGCACGCGGTGCCACAAATCTGGCTTCAGCGGCCGTCGCGAGGGCGCTCGGCGGCGCTTGGGGCCGGAATCGTGGCAGGCCAAGCACCATTCGGCAGTCTGGCGGTCGGTCGCGGCCTGCAATCCCTGAAACGTGGCATGCGATGCCACGCTCATCGTGAAGGCACACCGAGCCGATCGGGTAGACTGCCCGGGCCCGAGCCGTCGACGCTCGGTGCCCGCGGTGGCCTTAGCTCAATCGGCAGAGCAGCGGAATGTGGATCCGCAGGTTAGGGGTTCGAGACCCCTAGGCCACCCCAACTCCACCTCCGCGCACAGCGCGGCAAGCGGCGCGCAGCGCGGGAAGCGGACCGCGCGTCGCGACGGCGGCACAGCACGCGGGAAGCGGCCGCGCGTCGCGCGTCTCGCGTCTCGCGTCGCGCGTCTCGCGTCTCGCGTCGCGCGTCTCGCGTCTCGCGTCTCGCGTCTCGCGTCTCGCGTCTCGCGTCTCGCGTCTCGCGTCTCGCGTCTCGCGTCTCGCGACGGTGGCACATTGCGCCGGAACCCCGCCCTCAGGGCTCGTCGCATGTGTCCTGTTGCACCGCGGTCAGATCGCGCGACAGCCGAGAGCCGGGCAGCACCTCGTAGGCGCACGAGTTGCACGACCAGGTCGTTCCCCGGAGCGCCGGGTCCGAGCGCTGGACACGGCCGCAGCGCAGGTTGATCGCCCCCGACGCCTCCGCGATCACGCAGCCGTCGCGGAACCAATCGATCGATTGGCAGGCGGGACACCGGTACTGAGCAAGTGACGGCATGGTCAGCACCACACCATTCTGCCCCGAACCGCCATCCGGCGAAGTCGCGACAATGACACTCGTGCCATCGAATGCGCGTCGATCTCCCTCGCGTCAAGGGGCCTCGCGTCCAGGGGCATCGCGTCCGGGCGCAACGCGATCGGCGCGCACCCGCCAGCCGAACGCCGCCGGCGACACGAGCTGGGACCAGGTCGCGACCTGGTACGACGGCTGGGTCGGCGACCAGGGCAGTCGTTACCACCAGGCGATCGTCGTGCCGGCCACGCTCGATCTCCTCGACCTTCGAGCGGGCGAGCAGGTGCTCGAGATCGGATCCGGGCAGGGCGTGTTCGCACCCGCGGTCGCCCGGGCCGGCGCGAGGTACACCGGCGTCGACTCCAGCCCGAAGCTCGTCGAGAGCGCCCAGCGACGCCACGGCAAGGCCGGCCGCTTCCTCGTCGGCGACGCGCGACGCCTGACCGCGGTCGCGGGATTGGAGCCAGGAACCTTCGACGCCGCGGTCTTCCTGCTGAGCATCCAGGACATGGACCCGCTCGAGCTCGTCCTTGCCTCGGCGTCGTGGGCGGTCAAGGAGCACGGCCGGATCGTCATCGTCATGACCCATCCGGCATTCCGTCAGCCGCGCCACGCCGGCTGGGGGTTCGACGAGGGTCGCAAGCTCGTCTACCGCCGGGTCGACGCCTACCTCACGCCGATGGCGGTGCCGATGAAGGCCCTCCCGGGCCGGGCGCCGACACGTTCGTTCCATCGGCCCGTGTCCAGCTACGTCAACACCCTCGCCGCCGAAGGCTTCGCGACGGACGCGATGGTCGAGATCCCGGATACGCTCGACGAGCAGCGTGGCCAGGGCGCCCGCGCCGGAAATCGGGCGGCCGCCGAGATCCCGCTCTTCCTCGCGCTGCGAGCGAGCCGCTAGCCGATCGAATGCGCCTTTGACGCGCGCCCCGCTACCGTATCCCGGTGCCCAACGACGCCCCCGCCCTCCCCCGCCCCGACGCGATCCTCTTCGATCTCGACGGCACGCTCGTCGACACGGTTTGGACCCGCATCGACGCCTGGCTGGAGGCGCTCGAGCAATCCGGTTTGCCCACGACGAGTGACGTCCTCGCGCCGATGATCGGGCTCGACGGGCGACGACTCGCTCGGGAGGTCGCCGCGCTCGCGGGCCGGCCGATCGACGAGGCGCGGTCGGAGGCGATCGACAAGCTCTCCGGCGAGATCTACGAGCGGCTCAACCGGCCCCGGCCACTCCCGGGAGTCAAGGAGATCGTGGCCGCGATCGCCGCCGCCGACATCAAATGGGCGATCGCGACGTCGAGTCGCAAGGACCAGGTGAAGACATCGGTGGATGCGCTCGGCCTCGACGCCGAGCCGACGATCATCGACGCGAGCCACGTCAAGAACGCGAAGCCCGAGCCGGACCTCCTGCTCTACGCGGCAAAGGCGCTCGACGTCGCGCCGGGACGCTGCTGGTACGTCGGCGACTCGACCTGGGACATGGTCTCCGCGGTCGCGGCCGGCATGGTCGCGATCGGGATCGAGGCGGGATCGGCCGTCGGTCCCGAAGCACTCAGATCAGCCGGAGCCGCGGTCGTCCTCGGCGACCTGCTCGAGCTCACAGACGTCCTCGTCAAGGTGACCGCCCCATCAGCCGCCGAGCGCCGCTAGCGACTGTCCGGCGACGGCACAGCCCACGACGACGACGATCGGCGGCAGACGGCCAACGACGAGCGCCGCCAGGGCCACTGCCACAACCGCGAGATCGGGAGAGGAATCGACCGCGCCCGTCCACACCGGCCGGTAGAGCGCGGCCGCGAGCAGCCCGACCACTGCGGCGTTGACACCGGTCAGAGCCCGTCGGAACGCCGGCGATTCACGAAGGCCGGCCCAGAACGGCAGGACGCCGAGCAGCAGCAGGAACGAGGGGAGGTAGATCGCGAGCAGCGCGACGATCGCCCCGCCGATTCCTCCGAGTGGCGTCCCGATCGCTCCGAGATAGGCGGCGAACGAGAAGAGCGGCCCGGGCACGGCCTGAGCGGCGCCGTACCCCGCGAGGAACTGGTTCTCCGACACCCAGCCCGGATCGACGACGCCGGCGTGGAGCAACGGCAGCACGACATGCCCGCCACCGAAGACGAGCGCGCCCGCCCGATAGATCGCGGCCGTCATCGAGATGGACGGCTCGACACCCGGCGCGCGCGCGAGCGGTGTCAGAGCGAGCAGGACCGCAAACACGGCGAGCGCACCGACAGCGGCGACGCGCGAAGTCGAGGAAGGCAGGTGCGTCTCGCGGCCCGAAGGCGGGGCGTTCAGGGCCAACAAGCCAATCGCCGCGCCGGCGGCGATGATCGCGACCTGGGCGGCCGGGTCCACCCAGACCAGGGCGACGAGAAAGCCGCCAACGGCGATGGCTTTCCGCGACCAGTCCGGCGCGAGGGACCGGGCAAGGACCCAGACCGCCTGGGCGACGATCGCGACGGCCGCGAGCTTCAGGCCGTGGACCCAGCCCGCCGACGCCACATCCGTCGCGGACGCAACGAGCGCGAACGCGACGAGCAGCGCCGCCGACGGCAGCGTGAACCCCAGCCAGGCAGCCGCGCCACCGGGGATTCCCGCCCGCCGCGTCCCGATCGCGATCCCGAGCTGGCTGCTCGCCGGACCCGGCAGCGACTGGCTCAGTGCGAGGTACTCGCCGAACTCCGCATCGTCGAGCCAGCGCCGCCGGTCGACGTACTCCCGGCGGAAGTAGCCGATATGCGCGACCGGGCCGCCGAACGACGTCAGGCCGAGGCGCAGCGCCGCGAGGAAGACCTCGCCGACGGAGCCGGTTCGGGGCGCGTCCGACACTCCGTCAGGCGATCCGCATGCGCAGGAACTCGGTGACCCGGTTGAATCGGAGGAAACCGCGAATGAGCAGCGGCATCTGGCGCTGCCGCGGGTCGACGAAGAGCTCGGGATCCACGAGGCGGATGTCGTGCCCGCGCGTTCGGAGCCCGCACTCGCCGGCGGCGACGACGTTCTTGACCCAGTCGACGTCACCGCCATAGGTCAATGCCATCACATAGCCATCGCCCCGCCGGAACACGTTCATCGGCGTCCGATAGGTCTTGCCGCTCTTGCGACCGCGGTACGTCAGGATCCCGAACCACGGCAGCCAGCCGGCGAACAAGCGCGAGAACCGGTTGAACACGTGCGTCGTGAACGGCCGCATGAACCGCATCCGCGTCCGGGGTTGAGGCGAGCGTTGCGAGGTCATCGCCCAATCATCGTCACAAGACCGTCATCAGGCCAACATCGGCCGGTCATCGACCGGTTGCATCGTCCCCGCAGTTCCTCGAAGGAACGACCATCGGCCCCACGGGGCCGCCACGAAGGAGGACGCTCGTGCGCCGTCTCGCCAGCCTGCTCGCCGCTACCGGCCTGCTCATCTCGATCGCCGCCGCCCCCGTCGCGGCCGGCGGCCCGCCGTCGCTCAGCTTCTATATCGACGGCCAGCGCTACCGGACGGTCGCGACGCCGACCGATTTCTCGAACACCGGCGCGCCGGACGCCACGTACGACCGAATCTTCGCGCTCGGCAGCGGCCTGATCAACGTTGCCGAAGCGAAGCCCGGCGACCGTGACTTCAACGGCGGCCGATGGGCCGTCATGCCGATCACGTGGCACACGACGCCGACCCAGCTGACGAGCGCCGAGGACGTGTTCGCCTGGGCCGACGCCGGCCTGCTGACGATCGGCGACACGCCCGTTCGCTTGTTCTTCTGCTCGGTCAACAAGGTCCCGCCGGGACAGTCCTGACCGGTCCCCGCTCCACTCCCGGCTCGGGCATCGACGATGTCGTGCCCGAGCCTCCGCATGCCGGCTCCCCGAACGACGGTAGCGGGCGACGGCCTACGATGCCGCCGATGAGCCCGTCGACCGCGCGCCCCATTCTCGTCGTCGACGACGACGCGAAGATCGTCCGTCTCGTCCGAACCTACCTCGAGCGGGCGGGGTATCGCGTGCTCGAAGCGGCGGACGGACGCGCCGCCCTCGCGGCGATCTCGCTCGAGATGCCGGCCCTCGTCGTCCTCGACATCATGCTGCCCGAAGTCGACGGGATCGCGGTCCTGAAGGCCGTCCGCCGAACCGATCGGACGCCGGTGATCATCCTCTCGGCCCGCGGTCTGGTCGACGATCGCATCACGGGTCTCGCGGCTGGCGCCGACGACTACCTGCCGAAGCCGTTCTCGCCGGCGGAGCTCGTGCTGCGCGTCCAGCGAATCCTCGAGCGGGCGGGCGACGGCCGGCCCGGGACGTCGGGCCTTCCCGGCGGGCCTGCTCGCTCCCGAGAGCCGATCCGCCACGGCGATCTCGTCCTCGATCCCGAGCGTCACGAGGTCCGCGTCGGCGGCCGGCTCGTCGACCTCACCGTCCTGGAGTTCCGTCTGCTGACCGCACTCCTCGAGGCCGACGGCCGCGTGCTGAGCCGCGACCAGCTGCTCGACGCGGTCTACGGTCAGGACGAGGCGGAGATTCTCGACCGGACCGTGGACGTCCACATCGGCCGGTTGCGCGACAAGCTGGGCGATGACGCCGACGCTCCCCGGTACGTCGCGACGGTGCGCGGCGTGGGCTACCGGGCGGCGCCGTTACCCGAGGAGCCCGCATCGTGAGCGGCCGGCCCGGCGGTATCGCCCTCCGAATCGCGCTCGCGGCGTTGGTCGTCGCCGGCGTCGCGATCGCGATCCTCGCGGTCGGGGTCATCACCGCCGGCGGCCAGTCGTTCGCGGATCTGATGACGGAGCACGGGACCGACACCGCAGCCAGCCGCCAGATGTTCACCGACTCCGTGGGATGGGTCGTGGTCGTGGCCGTGATCGTGGCCATCGTCGTCGCCGCGGCCGTCGCGGCGATCATCGGGATGCGGCTTGCCCGGCCGCTGCGCGACATGAGCCACGCCGCCCGGCGGATCGCGGCCGGCGACTACAACGCCCGGATCCCGCGCGAGGGCCCGGAGGAGATCGTGAGCCTCGCCGACTCGTTCAACCAGATGGCCGAGGCGCTCGAGGAGCAGGAGCGGATGCGGCGCGAGTTCATCGCCAACGCGGCCCACGAGCTGCGGACGCCGCTCACGAACTTGCAGGGCTACCTGGAGGCGCTCCGCGACGGCGTCATCGAGCCGGACCGGGCGACGTTCGAATCCCTCTGGGACGAAGCCGAGCGCCTCGTCCGGCTGTCGCGCTCGCTGGACACGCTCGCCGCCGGCGACGCCGGCGGGGCCGCGACGGTCACGGACATGGACCTCGCCGTCGCGGTTCGATCAGCCGCCGACCTCGTCAGGCCGTCGCTCGTCGCGGCCGGGCTCTCGCTCGACGTCGACGTCCCCGCGTCGCTGCCCGCCCGGGCCGACCCGGACCAGCTCGCCCAGGTCCTGGGCAACCTCCTCCAGAACGCGGTGCGGTACTCCTCGCCGGGCGGGCGGGTCGGCATCCACGCCGAGCGGCGCCCGAACGACGTCCTCGTTGCGGTGTCGAACACCGGCGACGGCATCCCGCCGGAAGACCTCCAGCACGTCTTCGAGCGGTTCTACCGGGTCGAGAAGTCACGCGACCGGGCGCGTGGCGGGGCGGGCATCGGGCTTGCGATCGTCCGCCAGCTCGTCGAGGCCGCCGGCGGCACGGTCGGTGCCGAATCGCGGGACGGCCTGACGCGGTTCTGGTTCAGCCTCCCGGCGGCGTAGGGCCGGACGATCCGTCGGGCGCGACCTGGACGAAGCCCTTGATCGCGCCGCGGTCGTCGCGGAGGAAGTCGAGGATCGCGGCGCGGTCGAGGCCATCGATGCGCGTCGTGAGCAGCCGCTCGAGCCAGCCCGGGTAGAACGCTTCGGCGCGGAGCATGTCCTGGACGCCCTCCTCGAAATCGTCGTGGTGGGAGTTCACCGTGCCGACCATGACCTTGTTGCCGAGCACGAAGCCCTGGTTGATGTGGTCCGCCGGGACCTCGGCCGTCCGATCGCCGCCGGTGACGCTGGCGAGGACGAGGACGCCGTCGCGGGCGAGGACATCGGCCGCCTCGAAGACGAGCGGGCTGTACCCGGTCGACTCGAGGATGACGTCGAACGGGCCGTCCTTCGCCGAGGCCTCCGCGAGCGTGGTCGAACGGGTGCTCTTGTAGCGGCCACCGATCGATTCGACGAGATCGCTGTTGAGGTAGGGCGCTTCACGCCGCGAGAGGACGGTCACGTCGATCGCGCGCAGCCGCAGGATCAGCGCCGTCAGCAGCCCGATCGGCCCGGCACCCAGCACCGCCGCCCGTTGCGGGTCCCAGACGTGGAGGCGGCGCTGGATCTCGAACGCCTGGCGGATGCCCTTCTCGACGATCGATGTCGGCTCGAGCAGCACGCCGACCGACGCGAGCGAGCCGGGGAGCGACACGAGGAACGTCGCGTCCTCGACGTAGTACTCGGCCAGGAATCCGTGCGCTCGCCGGATGCCGCGCTCGACGAAATCGTCGGCCGTCGACATGTCCTGGAGCCCGATCTGGTCGTAGACGGAGCTGCCGGGCCGCCGAACCGTCGCGACGACGAGACCACCGGGCTTGATCGTCGACGGCACGTTCGGGCCGACCGCCTCCACCCGACCGAGATTCTCGTGACCGAGCACGAGGACGTCGTCACCGGGCGGGGGCTCGCCGAACTCCGCGGCGTTGATCTCCTTGTCGGTGCCGCACAGCCCGACCCGGACGACGCGGACCAGGACGCCGCGTCCGCCGGCGACGTCGTCGAGGCCTGGTCGCTCGACGTCGCGGACCTCGAGCGAGTCCGCCACGCCCGGCCGGACGGTGGCGGCGCGCATCGTGGCCGCCTTCGTCGCCGTCGTCATCGTCGCGGCCGGACGAGCGCCCGCGCCGGAACACCGTCGCTGCCGATCAGCTTGATCGGGAGGCAGAGCAGCTCGACCGGGCCCGGTTCGACGTTCCGAAGGTCCGCGCCTTCGAGGATCGCGATGCCTGCGCGAAGCAGGGCCAGGTGCGTTTCGACCGCCTTCCCGAACGGCCCGATGCTGAGGTAGTCGATTGCGACGAACCGAACGCCGCGGTCGACCAGCGCGACCGCCGCGCTCTCGTCGAGGCCGATGAACGACGCCTGGAACCCGGGCCGTCCCCACAGGTCGGAGTTCCGGGTCTTGAACAGGAGGCGGGTCTCGCCGCCCGGAATCTCGAGCGATGCGAGGTCCGCGGCGCTGATCGCCTCGCCGCTCAGCGCCGTCGCGTCAACGACCCACGCCGGCCCCAGCCCGGCGTCGAGCTGAATCGCGTCGCTGCCGGGTGCCCCGTCGATCGCGTGGAGCGGCGCATCGAAGTGCGTCCCGGAATGGACGCCCATGTCGACCCGGCTCACGTTGTAGTTCGCCCCGCCCGCGATCGAGAACGCGTATTCGATGTGGAAGCTCGGGTCGCCCTCGAAGATCGGCAGTCCGTCCCTGAGCGGCACGCTGATGTCGATCCAGCCCGCGTCCTTCGTGCCGCCCGGTCCCGTCATGAGCATCGACCTCCAGCGTGTCCTGCGGCCCACATCGTTTCACACCCGGCCGGTGGCCCTTGTCAGGGGACTTGTCAGGCTGCATACGATTGCCGCGCCGCACGCCCCCAGCGGCCGAAGGAGGAAGGTTGGCATGGCAGAGTCCTTGTCCGCGTCCCCGTCCGCGCCCTCGGAAGCCCTCGAGCGAGATGCGATCGGGCTGACCGAGCTCCTGTTCCAGGCGATCACGCATATGGCGCCGGCGGTCGCCACGGCCCTCTCCATCGGTGCCGCGACGTCGTTCGCCGGCGGGATCACCCCGCTCGCGGTCCTGTTCGCGATGGTCGCCGTGCTCTTTACCGCGTACTCGATGAGTCAGCTGGCCCGGCATCTGCCCTCCGCCGGCGGCATGTACACGTACGTCGGCCGGGGTCTCGGTACGTTCTTCGGCTGGCTGATCGCGTGGTCATTCGCCCTCGCAGAGCCGCTCATCATGCCGATCCTGCTCGGTGGCTTCGGCTTCTATGGCGCGATCTTCCTGTCCAACTACGTTGGCCTGGACATCCAGTACGCGTGGATCGGCCTGGCCGCGCTGTGCGCCGCAGCCGTCTGGTTCCTCACCTATCGCGGCATCGGCTTGTCGACCCGCGCCGGGGTCGTGCTCGGCGCCATCGAGATCGTGATCTTCCTGCTCATCTCGACGCTGCTGATCGTGAACGCGCCACAGAACACGGTGAGCGTGTTCATCCCGGCTGACGGCAACGTCTTGCCGGCGTTCCAGGGCATGATCTTCTGCTTGCTCGCGTTCATCGGCTTCGAGGCCGTGGCGCCGCTCGGCGAAGAGGCGCGAGAGCCGCGGCGGACCATCCCGCGCGCGGTGATCTGGTCGGCCGTCCTGGTCGGACTGTTCTACGTCTTCAACTACTACGCCGCGACGGTCTATTTCGGCCCGGACCGCATGACCGAGTTCTACACGTTCAACGACGGTGACCCGTGGGGCTTCATGGCCGACGCCGTGCTGCCGATCGGCGGGCTCCTTGTCGTGTTCGCGATCCTCAACAGCTGCCTCGCGAACGCAAACTCCAGCGCGACGGCGGCCACCCGCTCGCTGTTCGCGATGGGCCGCGCGACACTGCTTCCACGCTGGTTCGGAGCGGTCCATCCGACGTACAAGTCGCCGGTCAACGCGGTCCACTTCCAGGCGGTGCTCGGGCTGGTCATCGCGATCGTCCTGGGCCTCGTGCTGGCCGACGATCCGTTCCCGGGAAGCGGACCACTGAACGTCTACGTCTGGCTCGGCACGCTGGTCGGCCTCCTGTTCGCGTTCATGTACATCGTCGTGAACATCGCATGCATCGGCTATTACCTGGGAGAAGGCCGAAGCGAGTTCAACGTGCTCAAGCACGCCGTGATCCCGATCCTCGGAGTCATTGCAATGGTGCCGGCGGTCCTCGCGGTCATCGGTGGCGTGACGATCCCGATCTTGAACATCACGCTCCCGCCGTACGAGAACTCGCTGCAGTACACCGCACCGGTCGTCGGTGTCTGGCTCGTGCTGGGAGTCGTTGTGTACTTCGTGCTCCGGTCGCGGAACCCCGAGGGATTGGCCCGGGTCGACGACATCTACGGCGGCGACGCGGTCGCCAGCGAGGCGGGCCGGACGTCGATCTGAGGCGCTCGCCGCCGGCGGTCGCCCCACCGGGCGGCCGCCGGACCGATCACGGATCGGCGCGGTGCTGCTACTCGAAGATCGACAGCGGGCAGTGGGCCGTGACGATGAAGTTCGGCTGGTCCACGATCTCGCTGATCCGCAGATCGACCCCGACGCTGCACAGCATGTAGGCGTCGATCGCGTTGACCCCGTGTTCGCGACCCAGCCAATCGATCATCCGGCGCGTCGCGTCGCGGGCGGCGGTCATCAGGTCGGGCCCGACACCGTCGGTGGCATAGCGCTGCCCGACCGGACGCTCTGCCGCCGGTCCCGGCGCGGTCAGGAACTCCGGCGCCGTGACATGGAGGTCCTTCCGGACCTTGAACCGGACTCGGGCCCGCATCGGCGTCTCGATCGCGGTGCCACAGACCTCGCCATCGCCCTGGGCCGCGTGGCCATCGCCGATCGAGAACCTTGCTCCGTCGTGGAAGACGGGCAGGAACAGCGTCGCGCCGGCGGTCAGGTGGCGGGTGTCCATGTTGCCGCCGTGTGCGTCCGGCGGGATCGTCGAGCGCGGCCCGGTCTCGGGCGCGACGCCCAGCTCGCCGCAGAACGGGATGATCGGGATGCGGATCCCGGGCAGGAATTCCGCCCGCTCGCCGACCGCCGGGACGCGGGTGACGCGATACGCCGGTTCGGTGAAGTCGTCGGCCAGCAGGCCGAAGCCCGGGATCGCCGCCGTCCAGCCCCAGTCGGCCGGCTGGAAGTCGAGCAGGTCCACCTGGAGCGTGTCGCCCGCCTTTGCCCCGTCGATCGCGATTGGCCCGCTGACCTGGTCGACTCCCGACAGGTCGAGCGTCGCGATGTCAGCCGCGGTGTGGGTCTGTGTCAGCTTGCCGTTGCTCGCGTCGAGGAGGTCGAACTCGACCTCGTCGCCGTCGCCGACGGTCTCGATCGGCGGGATCGCGGGGTCCCACGCGAGATGGAAGCGATCGCGGGTGATGTGGATCGCCGAGCCGGTCGCCATCGGGTCCTCCTGCTGTCGAGCGGAGTGGAGTATGCGCCGACGGTGCCTACTGGACGGTGAAGATGCCTTCGGCCAGCGTCCCGGTGGCGTCGTCGATCACGATCTGATACGTCCCGGCGGGAGCGCCGACGAGCGGTTCGGGCTCGTAGTAGCACGCCACGGCCCGGGCGCCGGCCTGGATCGGCGCGTTGATGACCTCCTGGCCGGCCGAGTACACGTGGAGGGACGCGGATTGGCCGGGCAGGATCGTCCGTGAGAAGTAGCCCCCGATGTAGATCGGATCCGTCGTCGAGAACGTCGTCGTCTGCCCGAGTGGAGCGCACGGATTGACCGGGTTGCGCTGGGTCCCGAAGAAGACGACGCCGCGGTCTTCCGGCGGGATGGCACCGAGCGCCAGGACGCCGAGCCGCGGGACCGCCAGCGCGCCGGCCGGCACGAGGAGGGCGAACCCCAGGACGAGGATCCCGAGAGCGTACGTCCAGCGGAGACCGCGGGCGGTTGACAGTTCGGGCGCGGGCGTCGGCGGCGGTGGCGCCGCGACGGGCCTTGGGGTCAGCGGCCCGGCGACGATCGGCGCACCGCCCGCGCTTCCGACCTGGCCTGCGAATTGCGCGGACGCCGCATCCGGCACGGGTTGGGCCGTCGGGGCGGTCACCGAGCCTCGCGGCCGGCCAGTGACGTCGCCATACGCGAGGCTGGTCACGATCGGTGGCAGTGATCCGAACAGGAGGGTCCCGACCACGCTGACCGCGATCGCCACCGGGAGGTTGCCGGCCAGGGCGAAGAAGCTGCCGGCAAGTGACCACGGCAAGCCGAGCAGCCCGACCGCGACGATGACCACGCCGAGACGCCAGAGATTCCCCTCGGTCGCCTGCCAGCTCCGGCTGAGGGCGGTGATTGGTCCCGCGCCTTCGAGCGCGATCGCGGTAGGGGCGAAGGCCCAGCGAAGCAGGATGTAGACGACGATCAGGACGGCGATCAGCACTGCGATGGCGCCGGCGATCGCGGCTTCACCGGGCGCGACGGCCAGGAGCAACACTGGAAGTACGGCGACGAGGCTCACGGCGAGGACCACGACGATCCCCGAGAAGATCGCGACGAAGGTCGGCGTCACGGCCGAACCCGCGGCGGTGGCGGCTGCCGGGCGGATGCCCTGGCGCGCGACGTCGGCGGCGATCGTGATCGCCAGCGTGATCCAGATCCCGATCGGGATGGACAGCAGGTAGAGCAGCGACAGGGCGGGCGTCCGCGTCACCGAGCTCGCGATCCAGTAGTACGCGAGCGCGGTGATGGCCGTCGGCAGCGACAGCCCGACGAACGTGGGCCAGTTGGCCAGGAACGTATCGAGCGTCCTCGCGAAGACCGATCCAACATCGAGGCGGGACGATCCGGGCGCGTCCGGGACGTCCGACGACCCGTCGGCCGCGGCCGGCGGTGCATCCCAGGCGACCGGGGAGGGCGACGGCACGTCGGGCTGATCGACCGCCCTCGAGTCCGGGGCCACTCGCGCGAGCGGCGACCGAAGGTCCTCGGCGTCGGGCGCAGGCGACGACTGCGGCTCGGGCGGGGGCAGAGGCTGAGGCTGATCGGGCGGGGACGCTGGGGCAGCGGGCGGCTGGCGGTCGTCCATCCGTCGGGCCTCTCCTGCTTGACCGGATCGTGTCGAGTATGCACGTCGGCGTGCATCGAATTCGATACCCGGCGGCACGCTCCGTGCAGCTCGGGGACGATGGCCGGTGGTACGATCCCGGCAGCCCGAGCCGGCTCCTCGTACGGGGTCCGTCCTCGACGCCAGACGGCGGCAGGATGCAGGGACCCGCGATGCTCCGGTGGGGTGGAGGTGCGCACATGGCGACCGTTACGTTCGACCATGTCACCAAGCGTTACGGTGACGTGCTCGCGGTCGATGACCTGAACCTCGCCATTGCCGACGGCGAGTTCATGGTCCTCGTCGGACCCTCTGGCTGCGGCAAGACGACCAGCCTCCGGATGATCGCCGGTCTCGAGGAGATCAGCGACGGTACGCTCCGGATCGGCGACCGCGTCGTCAACGACGTCGCTCCCAAGGACCGCGACATCGCGATGGTGTTCCAGAGCTACGCGCTCTATCCGCACATGTCGGTCCGCGACAACATGGCCTTCGGCCTGAAGCTCCGCAAGGTCCCGAAGTCGGACATCGAGAAGCGGGTCAACGACGCCGCGAAGATCCTCAACCTCGAGAAGCTGCTCGACCGCAAGCCGAAGGAGCTATCCGGCGGCCAGCGGCAGCGCGTCGCGCTGGGTCGGGCGATCGTCCGCGAGCCCGCGGTGTTCCTCATGGACGAGCCGCTCTCGAACCTCGACGCGAAGCTCCGCGTCCAGACCCGCGCCGAAATCGCCCGAATCCACCAGCGCCTCGGTACGACGACCGTCTACGTCACCCACGACCAGGTCGAGGCGATGACGATGGGCAGCCGGATCGCGGTCATGAGCGAAGGCCTGCTCCAGCAGGTCGGCACGCCGCAGGTCCTCTACGACCAGCCCGCGAACCGGTTCGTCGCCGGGTTCATCGGCAGCCCGTCGATGAACTTCGTCGACGTCACCGTCGACGGCAGCGGCGACAGCGCCCGGCTCACGGGCAAGGGCGACTTCTCGCTGCCGGTGCCGTCCCGCTACCGCGCGGGGCTGTCGGCCGGCGGGACCGTGATCGCCGGATTCCGGCCGGAGCACCTCGAGCTGGCCGAAGTGGCCGGCGAGGCCGGGACGTTCCAGGGCCGCGCCGACGTCGTCGAGTACCTCGGCAACGAGGAGCTCCTCCACGTCACCGCAGCCGAGCAGGACATCGTCGCGATCGTCGACTCGGAGCACCGGGTCAAGCCCGACGACATCCTCAAGCTCAACCTGCCGCTCTCGAAGCTGCATCTGTTCGACGCCGAATCCGGCGCGACGCTCGCCCCGGAGCGCGTGACCGCCGCCGCCTGACGGACGACCACGCGCAGCGATGACCGACCCCGACGGGCCCGACGCTCTTGCGCCGGGCCCGGCGGGAGCGACGCCCGCGCACGCGATCGATGACCTGATCGAGCGGCGCGTCGCCTCGAGGGTCGTGCACAAGGGCCGCTACCTCGAGTTTCGCGTCGACACGGTCGAGCGCGCCGACGGCACGCGCGCTGAACGCGACGTCGTCGGCCACCCCGGCGCGGTCGCGATCCTCGCGATCGACGACGCGGACCAGGTCCTGCTCGTCCGCCAGTTCCGGCTGCCTGCCGAACGCGTGCTTCTCGAGGTTCCGGCCGGGACCCTGGACCGCGACGAGGCGACCGGTGAGATCGAGGATCCGGACCTCGCCGCGCGACGCGAGCTCGAGGAGGAGACCGGCTACCGCGCCCGAACCTGGAAGAAGCTGGTCCAGTTCTGGACGGCGCCCGGCTTCGCCTCGGAGCTCATGCATCTCTACCTTGCCACTGCCCTGGAGCCGGTCCACGAAGGACGCCTCGGGCCGGATGAGGACGAGCGACTCCAGCTGGATCGGCTGCCCTTCAAGGACGCGGTCGCAGCCGCCGAGCGGGGCGAGATCCAGGACGCGAAGTCGCTCGTCGCGCTGCTCTGGCTCGACCGGCTGCGCGAGCGCGTCGCTGCCAGGGAGTGACGGACCTACCGGCGCTAGCCCGCCGTGTGATCGTGCATCAGCGCATGGCCGCGGCCGCGCGAGATCAACCAGCGGTTGACCGGCCAGGTCGCGAGGAACGCGGCGGCGAGCGAGAAGGCGAGGCTGCCCCAGAACAACGGATCGGCGAGCCCGGCCGCCATCGCCCCGGGGATCACCAGGAGCAGCAGGTTGTCGACGATCTCCATGACCGTGATCGAGATCGTGTCGGTCGCGACCGCCGTCCGTGCGGCACGTCCGAGCGGCAGACCGCCCCGGCGCAGCAGCCGGATCGTCAGCAGGTAGCCGAAGAAGAACGCCAGCCCGATCGAGATCGCGATCGATGCGAGGTCGTGCCAGCCGAGCGCGGTCGAGATCGCCATCCCGAGGACTTCGCCGATCGCGCAACCGGTCAGGCAGTGAACCGTGGCGTCGAAGGCGAATCGGTTCAGGGATCTCGGCGGCGCCGCGGCGTGGTTCACGACGGCTGCGTGCCAAGTCTCGCGAGCGCGCTCGCGTAGAGCTCCGACGTGGGGCTCAGTGCGACCGCGAGTCGGAGGTGCGTCCGCGCTTCGCGCCGGCGACCCAGCTGCTTGAGGCTCTGGCCCAGCGCGAAGTGGGCGTAGTGGGCAGACGGATCGACCTCGAGCAGCGCCTCGAACGTCTCGCGCGATCGGTCGTACTGGCGGGAGTTGAACTGGGCCTGACCGAGGGCCTCGAGGATCGACGCCTTGCCGGGCTCGAGACGGAGCGCCCGCTCGAGGACGATCGCGGCCTGGGCGTGATGCCGGGATTCGATCAGCTGGCGGCCGCGCTGGAGGAGCTCGTACGCGGACTCGTGCTCGTCGGGAGCGTCAGTGGGTTCGTCCATCTCGCCAATGGTTGCACGCATCGCCCGAACGCCAATTCGACGCTCTGGACGCGACGTGCGTCAGATGAACCTACGCGCACGTGGGAAGCCGAACGTGGCTCATTCGGTGCGTCTGATGAACCCGTCCAGCCCGGATGTTCGTTGGATGACCCAGATCGGCAAGATCTCGAGCGACTGCGAGCGTCCGACTGTCCATGGGTTCATGGAGTGAACGCGGGCCGAGCTGGCTCGGGCGGGGCTTCCTGGTCACCACCGCCCGAGCCTCGGTCAGGGCACCGTCAGGGCTCGATCTGAATCGAGTCGAGGATGTCCTGCTGCTCGGTCAGGGTCGTCGCCGGGCTTTCTTCCGGGAATGAATCCGCCCTGACCACGACCCTCGTGCCGGCGACATCGAGGACCCAGAGACGCCACAGCTGGTTCGGGCCCTGGGCATAGATGTTCGGCTCCCACACGAAGTAGTAGGCGCACTCGTCCGGACCTGGGGCGTCCTGGTTGTCGGCGATGTTCGCGGGGGCCCGGAGCTCCAGGTACTTCCCGTTGTAGCCGGCCAGCGTCACGTCGACCGGTTCGGTGACGTCGAGGTCGGGGTGGTCCACGAGGGCCGTCACGAACTCGTCGACGGTCGTTCCCGTCGGGATCGTGGCGTACGGGGTTCCCCCGGCACACGGTTGCTCGAACAGCCAGCCGCCACGCGCGAACATGACGGCCGCGCCTGACGGCGGCCCGTTTCCTTCGACCCGCCAGATCGCGCCGATCCCTCCGGTCCAGCCATCGGGAACGGTGAACGTGACGCTGATCGAATCGTCGGCCGTGGACTCCACGCATCCCGACGGCGGGGGGACGAGACACATCGAGTTCAAGCCCAGATTCCTGGCGGCGAACGGCTGCTGTCTGAAGGTGCCGGCAGCGCCGGTTGGATACGGAGGCAGCGTCGGAACCGCGCTCGGCGACTCCGGGGCTGACGACGCAGTTGGTGAAGGCGGCGGGGGCGGACCGACACCGGTTCGTTGACCGAAGAGCGCGAACGCGCCGACCGCGACGACGACCACGACGGTCACCATCGCGGCGAGTCCGCGGACAGCTGGTTGGGCAAGCGGCGTTGACATGGGTTCGATCCTCCGCGGCAACCAGATCGGTCGCCGCCGCTGGTGGATCGTCCGGATGCCGACCTCGATCGCACGCCGCGTCGGCGCCGGCATCGGGACGGTGTTTTCGTCAAGCCAGGCCGCGAGGATGTCGTCCGGGTTCGTGCGCGCATTCATGCCGGCAACTCCTCGGAGGCGGAAACGACCTCGGCGGTACGGAGTGCCGCGCGAAGCCGATGTGTCGCGTGGTGCAGCCGGGACTTCACGGTGCCGACCGGGGCGCCGACGATCTCGGCAACCTCGGCCAGCCCCAGCCCGACCTGGTGATGCAGGACGACGACGGCGCGGTGCTCCGGTGACAGGCGGGCGAACGCCTGCTCCAGGGCATCGCGATCGACGACCCTGATCGTCTGGTCTCGTTGGGTGGGCACGTCCGGCCCGTCGGCCGAAAGCACCCGGATGCGCGCGCTCCACCGCCGGTACCGACGGGCCTCCTCGTAGCAGGCATGCACGAGCAGTCGGCGAAGCCACGCCCTGAAGCGATCGGGGTCCCGAAGCTTCGGGAGGTCGCGCCACGCAAGCAGGAAGGTCTGCTGGACGGCATCCTGTGCCAGCTCGACATCGCGGAGGATCCCGACCGCGATCGCAAAGCACGAGTCACCTTCGAGGTCGACGAGCTCCGAGAAGGCCGCGTGATCGCCTTCCATCGCCCGTTCGACCGATCCCGTCCGCATGGTGCGGTTCCCTCGGCGCTCGGATGCGGGCTCGCGACGCTCGTCCGGGTGGAGTCGCGGCGTGTGCCAATCCCTCGCGCTTCGAGGGTAATGGGCAAGGAAAGGCTCCGAAGGTTCACCTGACCGATCAGATGAACACCTCACCGCCAGGTGCGCCAGATGAACCTATCCGCAGTCGGGCGGCGCTCGACAGCCAATCCGGTTCATTCAACGCCCCGATTGAGCACGAATGTTCATCGAGCGAACCAAATCGACCGAATCCAGTGGTGTATCGAGCGTTCGAGCGCTCATAGGTTCGTTGAATGAACCTCGCGCTGGCGAGGGTTCAGCCCGAGCCATCCCTCCACGGGGCGAGATCGACTGGGCGCAGCCGGGGTGAGGGCGTGAGGCCCGGGATGCGGCCGCGCTTCGCGATCGGCTTGCCGTCGATCTCCTTGATGTCGCCGGTGAAGTCGATCGGCGTGGCGCCGCTGATGTACGACCCCACCGCGTACGAGTCGACCGGCGCGTTCGCGTCCTTGAAGTACTGGATCCGCTCCGGGTTCAGCCCGCCCGAAACGACGATCTTCACGTGGTCGTAGCCCTCGCCATCGAGGCGGGCCCGGATCTCGTGGACGAGGTCTGCCGTCACCCGACCACGTTCGGCCGGGGTGTCGAGCCGGATGCCGTACAGCCGGTCGCCGAGCGCATGGGCGACCCGGAGCGTCTCCTCGGCCTCGTCCCGGAACGTGTCGACGAGGACGATCCGCGGCACCTCCGGCCCGAGATCGCGATCGAACGCCTCGGCCGCCCGGACCGTGTCGCCGAAGATCAGCACGAGCGAGTGGGGCATCGTTCCGGTCGGGTTGAGGCCGGCGAGGCGAGCTCCGGCCGGCGTGGACGCACCGACGCAGCCGCCGACGATCGCCGCGTAGTCGAGGACGTCGGTGATGTCGGGGTGGACGTGGCGGGCGCCGAACGAGATGACCGGCGCGGGGGCGGCGACCTCGACGCACTCGCGGGCGGCCGTCGACCAGCCGGTCGACTGGGCGAGCATCCCGAGGAGCGCGGTCTCGTACAGCCCGAACTGGAGATAGCGGGCCCGAATCCGGAGGACCACTTCCTTCGGTCCGATCCGGTCGCCGTCATCGAGCGCCTCGACCTGGACTTCCGCCGGATCGCATCGGGCGAGGACGTGGCCGAGGAGGTTCTTCGCCTCGTCGATGCCGCACAGGACGGCGTCCCTGCGGGCGAAGACCTCCATCGTGACGAGCGGATCGAGGCCTTCGCGCTCGAGGATGCTCGCGGCCCGGGCGAAGTACACGTCGGCCGAGTCGCCCGACATGATCTCGCGCGATGGGCGCGTCCTGACCATGCCCATCAGGCGGCTGGCCTCACGTTCCGTCTCCTCCTGGGTCCTTCGCGTCCGGCGGCAGGTCGGGCACCATGCCGGACGGGCGTGGGTCGCCGAGTGTACCAGCCGATTCCGGCGCGATCGGCGTGACCGCCGAACTCCCGACGACCGGCATCGGGGCGGCGAACACGGCCGGCCCCGAAGCGAAGGGCACCGCGACCGGGGCGCTCGGGCCGGCCGCCCGACTCGCGCGCCGACGTCGGGCCACGACGAGCGCGCCGCCACCGAGGACGACGACCGCCAGCCCGACCCCGCCACCGGCGTAGAGCCGCTGGCGGCCGGTCTCGATCGCTCCGTCGAGCATCGCGTCGAGCGCCGCGAGCTCCTCGTCCGCGGCATCGAGGTCGCCCGCAGAGAAGGCCGCCCGCGCGGTCACGAGCGTCCCATCCGGGTCGTGACCGAGCAGGCCGAGGAGCGTCAGCGGTGGCCGCTCCAGCCCGGTCTGATCGCTCGCGTCGCTCAGGTGAGCCTCCGTCGCCAGGATCCGATCGGCGAGGCGCTGGACGTCGTCGTACTCACGGGCCGCATTCTCGTAGGCCGCGCGGAGCGTCGGTGGCGGCGTCAGGTCCAGCTCGGCGGCCGCGGCCTCGATCCGATCGCGCGTCTCGAGCACCTGCTCCGCGTCGTCGATCTGCGCCTCCGCGTCGTCGAACTGCCAGCGGCCCATCGGGTCGCGGATCGCATAGCCGGGCAGCCAGCCGTCGCCATCCGTCACGAGGCCGGCGTACGCCTCGCGTGCCGCGGATCGCTCCTCGAGCAGGGGCTTCTCGACGTCGCTCACGACCGTCTGGCGAAAGAACTGCAGTGCGTTCTTCGAGCCGCCGTCCTCTTCGAGCAGGTCGAGCAGCCGCCGCCAATCGTTCGCGTACCCGACCGTCTCGGGCTCGCCCGCGCCAACGTAGGCGGTCCGGTGGTCGTTCGCCGCGACGAGGACCTTGCGCATCCCGTCCTCGCCGATCTCGCGCATGATCGCCCGAATCACCGCCCACGATGCCTCGTAGCCGTAGCTCTCGCGGGCCTCGGTCGCGTCGTCGGCGATCCGGCCCGGCGGGCCCCAGTCGTTGAGCGCCACGGCGCCCGGGCTCTGGGGGCCGACCGGATTTGGCTCGAGCCCGCCGTTCGAGACGTCGTCGAGGACGCGCGCCGCGTACTCGTCGGCCAGGCCCTCCCCGATCCAGCGTCCGACGAACAGGTCGTCGTTGAACCAGGCGTGCGCGGCTTCGTGGATGATCGTGAGCTCGTCCAGGTCCTCGCTGATCTCGATCCGGTTCTCGTCGGTGTGGAAGAGCCCGGCGTAGCCCTCGAGCAGCGGCGTGTGGACCTCGGTGACCTCGATGTCGCCGTCGACCGGCCACGGCAGCCCCAGCTTGTCGACGAGGACCGGCAGGCCGATCTCGAGCAGCCCCTCGACGCGGTTCCGCCACTCCTCGTCCTCGGGCCAGGCCCGGATCAGGAGATGCTCGCCGTCGGGCAGGTCGAGGCGCGTCGAGGAGAGCGCGTCGTGCGAGTCCGCGACGACGACCGTGTACCACTCGACGGTGTCCGTGATGCCGGTCGCGGCGATCGTCGTGACGCCGTTCGAGCCGCGCGTCTCGGTCGTCGGTGAGCCGCTCGACTCGACGTCGAAATCGGCCGGAACGCTGATCGTGACGTCGCCGCTGTCGCCGAACGCCCAGGCGTAGAACGTCGCGAACGCCCGGCCAACCCGGATGTCGCTGTCGGACCGGGGCGCGCCGCCCGGCAGGTCGAAATCGACCGTGTAGCTGACCGTCTGGCCGAAGTAGATGTCGCTCGGAAAGTCGACCCGCAGCGTCGTGAAGCCGTCGCCGGGCGTGACGCGCGTCCGGAGGTCGGTCTCACCGGCCGTCGCCTGGATCGCGGTCGCCTCGGACTGGACCGCGATCGACGCCGCCTCGAAGAAGTAGCGCGTCGTGACGCCGCCCGAGACGACGTTCGGTTTCGTGTTCTCGGCCGTCATCGCGACCGAGACGTGGACGAGGCCCTGGTCGGGGACGAGCGTGTACGTCGCCGCGGAGACGAGGGACAGTCCGTCGTCGGGCTCGGCGGCCGCGGCAGACGGGACGACGAGCGGCCGAACCGGGGAAGCCGGCGTCAGCCCGAGACCGAGGAGCGCGACACCGGCGACGAGGAGCCGGAGGGAACGCCGGGTGACGGTCCGGCTCACGTTCAGTCGGTGGGTCTGGCGGGGCCGGGCGAGCCCGAGGGTGGCCCCGACGAAGCGGCGGCCGCGGCGGCCGAGGCGGCCGTCCGCGATCGGCGTGCGACCCGGCGCGCATTGACGCTTCGAATGCCGTTCACGACGAGCGCGACCGCGACGAGCGCGGCGATCGTCGCCGAGAGCATGAGCATGATCCGGTTGCGGCCGGTGTCGCGGGCACTGTCCCACGCGTTGTACGCCGAGGCGCTCGCCTCGACGGAGCCGCGCAGATCGCCCGCCGCAAACGCTTCTGCGGCGGTCGTGAGGTCGGCGGTGGGTTCGTGGCCCCACAGCCCCACCTGCTCGACGACCCCCGGGTCCTTCGGGCGGACACTCGACGCCATCCCGTACGCCTCGATCGCGGCCAGCTCCGCGTCCGCCTCCCCGGACGCGGCCGCGAACCCGCGGTCGCCCTCGAACGCGGCTTCGAGCGCGTGCGGAACGGTCAGCTTCGCCGCGGATGCCGCCGCGAGCACCTCGTCGCGGGCATCGAGCGCCGCGTTGGCCGCGGTGAGCAGCTCGATCGCCTGGTCGAACTGCCAGGCTCGCATCGAATCGCGGACGATCGCGGGCAGCTGCCAGTCGCCGGCTCGCGACATGACCGCGTCGTACTGGCGCCGCGCCTCCGACCGCGCATCGAGCAGCGTCGCCTCCTCGTGCCGCACGACCCACGCCCGCCACAGGTCGTCGTACTTCTTGCCGGTTCGGTCCTCGAGCAGGTCGAGCAGGCCGCGCCAGTCGGGCGGCCCCGATCGCATCTCCGTCGCCGGCACGTCGGAGCCGGGCATCCGCGTCTCGCCGGGCATGCCCTCGCCGGGCGGCCGCAGCCCGGCGGGCTGATACGCCGCCACGCCTTCGCGGGCCGCATTCCAGACGCTCGCGAGGCCCGCGGGCCCGGCTCGTTCGGCGATGAGGCGGGCCAGCTCCGCGGACGCCGCGAAGCCGTAGTCCTCGGCGGGCGCCGCGTTCAGCCCGAGTGGCTTCCAGGCGTTCAGCGGGATCTTCTCCGCCTGCTGCTCGGGCGTCAGCGGCGTCGGGGCGACCTCCATCCCGAGCTTCGCCGCTGCGTCTCGCGCGTACCACTCGGCGAACCCCTCGTTCGCCCAGCGATCGGCGAGGAGACCGCCGTCGAACCAGGCGTGGGCCGTCTCGTGGAGCGTGACGAGCGGGCTGGCGTAGTAGGCGATCTCGACGGTCGCCTCCTTGGGGTCGTAGCGACCCGCGTACGAAGCGCCCGACTGACTCGTCGCCTCGCGGACGACGAACTGCCGTCCTGCCAGCCACGGCAGCCCGATCGCCTCGGACAGGAGCGGGACGCTCTGCTCGACGAGAGCGGTGGTCCGCTCGGCCCAGGCCGGGTCGTCGGGCCAGGATCGGATCGTGATCGGCAGGTCGCGGCCGTCGACGACGACCGTTCGCGTCGTCTCGCTGAACGCGCTCGGCTTGTCGGCGACGAAGTACGCGAAGAACGACAGTGGCTGGGCGAGCTTGCCCGTCGCGTAGATCGTGCGGCCGTCGGCATCCGTGGTCGGCTCACCAAGCTGGTCGGAACGGGCCTCGATCGTGTAGCCGGGCGGGAAGACGACCTTGACGGTGCTGCCGCCGGTCTCGCTCGCATATGCCCACGCGCCGAATGCGACGA
This sequence comes from Candidatus Limnocylindrales bacterium, assembly GCA_036274475.1. Lineage (GTDB taxonomy): Bacteria > Chloroflexota > Limnocylindria > Limnocylindrales > CSP1-4 > CF-46. The sequence goes on along the minus strand of DASUFO010000013.1, from coordinate 29,362 downwards.
GGCTCGCGCCGATCCGCGTCGTTCGGGTCGGCTCGCCGCCCGGGTCGGTGATGTCGAACGTGAGCGTCATGCCACGCGACGAGCCGGCGGGCAGGTGCTTTCCGAAGTCGATCCGGAGCAGCGTGTGGTCGGCCTTCGAGGCGGCGACGTGGACGGACGGGCTGGAGCTCCGGGCAGAGATCTTGAACCCGCTCGTGTTCGGCGGGACCGCGATGAACGCCCGGTCGAAGAAGTAGAGCCGGGTCTTCGTGTCCTTGAGATGGTTGACCGCCGTCAGGTTCACCGTGACGTGGACGGCCGAGTTGTCGGGGTCGACGAGGTACGTGGCATCGCTCACGATCGTCAGGCCGCTGCCCGCGGCGAAGGTCGGCGCTGCGGCGGCGGGGGCGAGGACGCCGGCGAGGGACGCGAGGATCGCGAGGGCCAGGGCGAAGCGGCGGCGCGTCATGCGTTGGCCGCCTCCGCGGGACGCTCCGTCGGGATGTCGCCCAGCTCGCCGAGCGCCTCCGCGAACCGGTCGAGGAGCGCTTTGCCCCGACTTTCTCGGGCGGAGGTGTCCGGGATCCGGCCACCGATCCAGAGCCACCCGGCCGCCTCTTCCAGGAGCCGGTCGCTGATCGCGAGCGCCCTGGCGAGGGCCAGGCCCAGCTCGTCGCGGTCGGCGCTGGCGATTTGCAGTTCGAACGTGAGGATCGGCCGCTCGTCCTCGGCCAGCGAGAACTTCGCGAACGGGAACTCGTCGTTCCAGCGCAGGAGCCGGCGGTAGGACTTGCGGAACGCGTCACCGATCGGTGGGGCGAAATGGACCCAGACGATGAGGGCCAGCCCCGGGTCGAGGATCAGCGTGACGGGGACGTCGAAGCGGCGTCGGCCGTCGAGCCTGAGGTCCCACGACGTGACGCCTTCGCGATCGATTCGGGTCTCCGGTCGGAGCCCGAGCTCGTCGAGCCAGTGCTCGACGTCGGCCGGACGCACGCGCGCGCCCTGGTCGGCGATTGGCATGCGGGGGAGTCTATCCCGGACGCCCGATCGTAGCCGTCACCGCGAGACTTCAGTTCGACGGCGTTGAGCGCCAGTCGCGTGCCAGATTCACCGCTGGCGCGCGACGCGATGGCTTCGGCCGGATCGTGGCTGGCAACGACAGTTTGATGCACGAAGCCACGCGCGGCCGGGTCTGGCGTGCTCGCGCCGAACTCGTGGCTGGCAACCAAGGTTCCGGGCGCGAAGCCACGCCCGGCCCGGCTCTGGCGTGCTCGCGCCGAACTCGTGGCTGGCAACCACGATTTGATGCACGAAGCCACGCCCCGCGCGGCCCTCGCCGCGCTTGGCGCCGAATTCGTGGCTGGCAACCAGGATTCCAGAGGCGAAGTGGTCTCTGAGGGGTCCGCGGCGACGCTTCGACCTGGATTTCGTGGCTGGCAACCACGGTCTCGCCTCGAAATGGCCGAGAACGTGCGTCACGACGGCCTTCAGCACCGAATTCGTGGTTGACAGCCCAGTGTTGGCGCCGGGGCCGCAGCCGGGGCGCTAGTGCTCGCCGTTCCTCTTGGCGCTCGCCGTCATCCTGGCGCCGCTGCCCGCGATCGGGATGCCGACGCTCGAGCCGGTCCCGTTCGTCCGCCCCCCGGCGCCGTCGGCTCGTGACGCTGCGCGCTTCTCGGGGGGCTCTGCATCGGACGCCGCCGCCGCCTTCGACTTCGCCGCCCGCTTCTTCGGGCCGCCGACCTCGACCGACGCGCCGTTCTTCACGACCCGCGACGCGAAGTCGGTCGTGCGCACGCCGGCGGCGATCTTGACGTTGCGCCCGATCCGCGTCCCGCGCGGGATGATCGCCCGCTTGCCGACCACGGTGATGCCGGTGTTCAACCTGCCCGGCTCCTGGCGGTTCGGCGTGTCGAAGTCCGGCCCGTCGCCGACGATCGAGCCCTGGCCGACGACGACCTCCTTGTCGAGGATCGCCCGGTCGACGACCGCGCCGGAGCGGATCACGCCGTCGAACATGACGATCGAGTCGCGAACGACCGCGCCGACGTCGACGCGGACGCCGGGCGAGAGCACGGAGTTCACGACGGTGCCATCGATCTGGCAGCCGTGGCTGATCAGGCTCTGGTGGACCTGCGCGGTCGGGCCGACCTTCGCCGGTGCCCGCTCCTCGGACCGGGTATGGATGACCCAGTCCTTGTCGTAGAGGTCGAGCTCCGTGTTGTCCTGGAGCAGCGCGAGGTTGGCCTCCCAGTACGACTGGATCGTCCCGACGTCCTGCCAGTAGCCGTTGTACCGGTAGCCGAACACGCGGGCGCCGCCATCGAGCATGGCCGGGATGACGTGCCGCCCGAAGTCGTCGCGATCCTCCCCGAGCCACCGCCGCAGGGCCTTCTTCGAAAACACGTAGACGCCCATCGAGGCGAGGTCGCTCTTGGGCTGCTTCGGCTTCTCCTGCCACTCGACGATGCGGTCGTTGTCGTCGAGGGCGAGGATGCCCATCCGGGTGGCCTCGATCAGGGGCACGCGGCGGACGGCGATCGTCACGTCGGCCCGACGCCGGCGATGGGCCTGGATGAACGGCTGGTAGTCCATCTTGTAGATGTGGTCGCCGGCGAGGATCACGACCGTGTCGCCGGCGTCGTGCTCGATCACGTTGAGGTTCTGGTAGACGGCGTCGGCGGTGCCGCGATACCACTCCGCCACTCGCCCGCGGGCGATGTAGGGCTGGAGCAGCTTCACGCCGCCGTTGCTCCGGTCGAGGTCCCACGGCCGGCCGAGACCGATGTGGTCGTTCAGCGAGCGAGGGTTGTACTGGGTCAGCACGACGACGTTGTCGATGTCGGAGTTGACGCAGTTCGACAGGGTGAAGTCGATGATCCGGTATTTGCCACCGAACGGGACGGCGGGCTTCGCGCGGACCCCGGACAGGATCGAGAGGCGCTCGCCCTCCCCGCCGGCGAGGATCACGGCCATCGTCCGCTTCATGCTTTGTACGTTACCACCCGGGACTCGCCGCGCCCTGTGGGGACATTGCCGGTCTCACGGTCGCGCCTTTCGGGACGAAACGCCCGTCGCGCTCGCCTCGGCGCGGTTCGCGGGCCGGGAGTCCACGACACCGCGTGAGCGCGTCATGACGCCTCGCTCTACCGGGAAAATCTGGACGCTGAGTCCGGGCGCGGGCCTGTCGGCCCGCCGGCGGCGACTTAGACGAACAGCCTCGGGTTCCGGAACTGGCCGTTGTACTCGACCATCCAGTGGAGGTGGCAGCCGGTGGCGTGGCCCGTCGCGCTCTCGTAGCCGATCAGCTGGCCGGCCTTCACGAGGCTCCCGGCGTGGATCCCGCCCGGGAACGTGTGGGCCTTCATGTGGGCGTACCAGGTCTGGACGTCCTGGGAGTGGACGATGATCACGATCCAGGCCGGGTCGGCGCCATCCGCGTAGTTCCAGCCGATGTACCCGATTCGGCCGTCGCCCGCGGCCACGATCGGTGCGCCGCAGCCCTTCGGCGACACGATGTCGATGCCGTTGTGGAAGTGCTCGCAGCCGTTGCCCGGCCCGTAGCCGGCGTACGAGCTGCAGCCGAATTCGCCCGACACGACACCGGACATCGGCCACCGCAGCGTCCCGTTGAACCGCGAGGGGATGTTGCCGAGCTTGAACTGCTGCTTGACCAGGTCGTCGATCTTCGCGGCGAGCGTCCGCTGCGCTTTCTGCGTCGTCGCGATCGCCTTCGCCAGGTCCTTCTTGTTCCTGACCAGCTCAGCCATCGCGTCGCGCTGCAGCTTCAGCGCGAGCGCGGTCTCGGCCTCGAGCTCCTTGAGCCGCTCCTGGGCCGCCTTCAGCTCGACGAGCTGGCGATCGAGCTCCTGCTTCTGGGCCAGCGTCTCGTCGCGCAGCGCCTCGGTCTGGGCCTGCGTCGACACGACGGTCGCGTGGATCGTCGCCAGGGCCCGCTGGGTCGCGACGATCTGCTCGGCGAGCTCCTTGTCGTGCTCGGCGAAGTCGTTGATGTAGCTCACTTCGGAGATCACGTCGGTGAACGACTTCCCGGCGAGGAACGTCTCGAGGAGCGTCGTGCGGTCGGTGTCGTAGGCCTCCCGAATGCGGCCCGCAAGCTCGGCCTTCTTCGTGCCGAGCTCGGAGCGCTTCAGGCGCTCGACTTCGATGACGTTCGCGAGCTGATTCTCGAGGAGCTGGACGTGCGCGACGAGCGCGAAGTACTGCTTCTTGACCGCCTCGATCCGGACGACCATCTGGTCGATCGACTTGCGGACCGCCGCGAGGTCGGCGTTGATCCCGGCGAGCTCTTTCTTCGTCGCGGCGATCTGGGTGTTCAGATCGGACTGGAGCTCGGTGATGTGCTCGATCGCCGCCTTCTGGTCCTTGATCTGCTTGCTGAGCGCGGCCTGCTTGGCCTTCGCGTCGGACAGTTCGTCGGCGTGGGCGGCCGGCGTGTTGATCGCGGGCACGCCGAGGACCCCGACGAGGAGCGGAAGGAGCAGGAGACCGGTGAGGCGACGGAGACGACGGGAGCGCTTCGAACGCGATGTCGACCAGCCCTCGAACGGCGTGGATCGACGGATCACGTGGGCAACGTCATCGTGACAGTGAGCTCCGTGTGCTGGGGCACTCGATCTGGGGGCGCGCATGACGGAGGCGCGCCGGATTGGATTCGCCGCCCTGATCGGGCACGGACCCAGGCGACACCGGCTTGCTCGGCATCATACCCAAGGTGTCCACCCTAAGCGTTTCAACGCTCCGGGAGGAGCCTTACTTTGGTCCCAGCGACCACCCTGGACCACACCGCCGCGCACCGGACCGCACTGATCGGCGGGGTGCCGTGGCACCGCTTTTCGGGGGTTCGGCCGTCACAAACCCCACGCCCCTCGAAAACCGACTGTCAGTTCTGATGCGTGTTGCTGGAATACGCGGCGGCACCGGCGCGCCGCAGCCCGATATTCCAGCGATAAGCATCACGACCGGCAGTGATCTCCGGCGGCGTGCTCAGGCCCGGACGAAGATCCCCCACACCGCCCCGAAGATCAGGAACGGCCCGTACGGAACGTAGCTCCGCAACGTGATCCGGCGCGTCACGACGAGGATTGCCAGCACGACGCCCGCGAGGAAGAGTCCCGACACGATGCCCGTGAACGCCCGGATCCCGCCCGCCATCAGCCCCACGCCGACGAGCAGCTTCACGTCACCCTGGCCGAATGCCCCGGCACCGAACGGCAGGGACGCCACGTACAGCACCGCCGGCACGACCGTCGCGACGAGCAACGCGGGCAGCAGCTCCCCGCCGACGAGGGGATTCAGCCCGGAGACGGCGTAGATCGCCGCGACAGGCACGACCGGCAGGGTCAGGACGTCCGGCAGCAGTCGCTGGTCGAGGTCCGTCGCAAGACCCACGACGAGCGTCGCGAACCAAGCCCCGAACAGGGCGAACGCGAGCCAGTCGTCGCCGAATCGGGCCGGGAGCACGGCGAACGCGAACGCGCCGAACAGCCCGCACACGACGGTCCGCCAGCCGACGCGCCGGCCGGCCGGGAAGTCGGGCGGCTCGTGCTCGGGCCAGCGGGTCGCGAGGCGATCGGCGAGGACACCGAGGACGAGGCCGATGACGGCCGTGACGGCCGACAGCGGAACGAGCGGCGTCACGAGAGCGCCGGCGGGGAGTAGCTACCCGCCGTTCCGTGCCCCGGCCATCGCCAGCTCGACGAGCGTCGCATGGGTCACGCCGGTCGCACCGCGTGGCGCCCATGCCGTCGCCTTCCGGAAGTAGCCCGTGCCGCCGATGTCGAGGTGGGCCCACGGCACCGTCGCGAACTCGCGCAGGAACATGCCGCTCTTCACGAGCGAGCCCTCGGGCGTCCCGGCGTTCTGGAGGTCGCCGTACCAGCTGTCCATCTCGGTCCGGTACTCGTCGATGAACGGGATCTGCCAGTAGCGCTCGCCGGCTCGGTCGGCCGCCGCGACGACGTCGCCCCACCACGCGTCCGGATTCGCGAAGCCGCCGGTGATCAGGTGGCCGAACGCCCGGGACACCGCGCCGGTCAGCGTCGCGACGTCGACGAGGTGCGTGGCGCCGATCTTCTCCGCGTAGGTCATCGCGTCACCGAGGATGAGCCGGCCTTCGGCATCGGTGTTCGTGATGTCGACCCACTTGCCGTTCATCGCCTGGACGACGTCGCCGGGCCGCGTCGAATGGCTCCCCGGCATGTTCTCGACGGCGGCCGCGACGGCGAGGAGTGGCGTCCCCGGCGCAAGCCGAGCAACCGTGGCGATGGCCGAGATCACGGTGCATGCACCGATCTTGTCCATCTTCATCTCTTCCATCCGGTCGGCCGGCTTGATGCTGATGCCGCCCGAATCGAAGCAGACGCCCTTCCCGATGAGCCCGAGATGGCGCCCGAGGCCGTCCTTCTCGCATTCCCCGCCGGAGCGCATGACGATCATCCGAGGCGGGTTGTCGGAGCCCTGGCCGACCGCGAGGAACATCCCCATGCCCAGCTCGCGGGCCCGCTCGGGCTCGATGACGTCGATGTACAGGTCGTGCTTCTCGGCGAGCGCCCGGGCCTCGCCCGCGAGGACGTCCGGGGTCACGTCGTTCGCGGAGCGATTCGAGATCGCGCGGGCCCAGTTCGTGCCCTCAGCGATGACGATCCCTCGTTCCGCAGCCTTCTCGAGCGCGCCGGCATCCTCGCCCGGGGCCACGAGGATCACCTCGTCGAGCTGGGGCGGCGCGCCTTCGACGTCGTCGCGGTACAGCCGCTTCGGGTCGAATGAGCCCTCGACGACGCCCCGGGCGACGAGCTCCGCCACGGCCGATGCGCCGCCGTCCGCGACCGCGGCGAGCGGCGAGATCCAGAGCGCGAGCGACTTCGCCGCACGGCCACAGAGGCGGCGCTCGGCCGAAGCGCCGATCCGGACGAGCGTCTCGCGATCGAGCTTGTCAACCTCCCCGGCGCCGACGGTCACGAGACGGCCCGCCCGCAGCTCGCCCGACGACACGACCGCGGTCCAGAAGCGCTTGCCGGAGACCTCCTTGAACGCGGCGAGGGACTTCAGCTCGCCGCCGACCCGCCGGTCGATCTCGCCGAGCGGGCCGTCGAACGCCGGCTCGCCGACGATCGGGATCGCGAGAACGTCGGCGGCGACGTCCCAGGGCTGATCGGTGACAACACGCAGCTGCACGCTGAGGAACCTCCCGGTTGGGCTGGGCGCCACGCGCGGCGCCATCGGATCAGTGGTCGGCAGTGTAGAGCGGCCGCTCGGGTGGCGTGGTGCCGGGCTACCGCCCTTCCTGATCAGACTGTCACCCACGGATAGTTGGCGGAAATTCGCGGGCGCCGTCCCGAGCCCTCGTGCAGAGCAACTTGGTCGAATGGTCGCGTAACGAGGATCTGACCATCTTCGACCGCCGAGTCGTGGTCCAACTGTCTGTGCATGACAGGATGACCAGATTCGTAGCGGGGGGGGACGATCAGGGCTGCTCCGATGCCACGGGACCGAGGAGCCCGATCGCCGAGTCGAGCTCACCGCGCGTCTGCTCGATCTCGATGACGGCCTGGTTCAGGCCGCCGCGGCCGATCTCGGCGAGGATCACGACGAGTGCCTTCGAGTCGGGCGGCAGATGCGACGCGGCCTCTTTCTCGGCCTCGAACGCGGCCCGGACCTCGTCGTTGACGCGACCGCCCGAGTCGACGAGCGACTGGTAGAGGCGGCGCAGGGCCGCGTCGTAGGTCGAGTTCAGGTCGAGCCAATCGGTCAGCGTCGCGACGTCGACGGTCCGCGAGAGCGTGTCGCGGAGCGCCCGAGCCTGGCTCATCAGCGAGTCGGACTCGTCGAGCTTGGCGAGCGCATCCGTGTAGTTCTCCGCTCGCCCGGCCGCCGCCGCCTCGCCGGTCGTGGCGTCGTGGGTGGTCAGCAAGTTCACGATCCGGCTCGCCGCGGCGGACGAGACCGCGAGCTGCGACCAGGCCGGCTCGAGGCCAGCGATCGAGTCGAGCGCGCCGAGTGCGATCGCATGGCGCCGCCGCATCTCGGGCGACAGGGTGAGATCGGCGGCCGGACCCAGGCCGGGCAGCGCCTCGAGCGAGGTTCGGATCTCGGCGCCGTGGGTCGTGATCGTCGACGCGAGCGCCTGGCCGTCCGCGACCGTCGCGTCGAGGGCGTCACTGTCGTCGGACGTCAGCAGCGTCAGCGCCTTCCGGCCGAGCTGGCTCAGGGCGCCGACCTCGCCCGAGAGCTCGCTCAGCTCGGCTTCGGCGGCGCTCAAACCGGGCTCGAACGCCTTGTCGCCGGTATACGTCAACTCCGCGCGAGACCCGGTCTCGGGGTTGTGAGCCATCGTCGCGACGATGCCGGCGGCGCCGAGCGAGAGGACGATGACGATGATCAGCCACGCGGCGGCGAGGAGGGCGCGGCCGGCGGGTCGGGACATCGCGCGGCATCGTAGCATCGGGCCGTGGCCCCACCCCCTCGCTCGCTCCGCCGCCTGGTCGAGGCGATGCCCAAGGCGGAGCTCCACCTGCATCTCGACGGCTCGCTGAAGATCGCGACCGCCCTGGAGCTCGCGGCCTCACGCGGCGTCGACGCGCCGCGCGACTGGGGAGGCATGTACGACGCCCTCGTCGCCCCCGAGCAGTGCCGCGATCAGGCCGAGCTGCTCGAACGGTTCGACCTGCCGATCGCGCTCATGCAGGACGCCGAGGCGCTGGAGCGGATCGCCTTCGAGCTGGTCGAGGCCAAGGCCGCCGACAACGTTCGCTATCTGGAGGTCCGCTGGGGGCCACTGCTCCACGTCACGCGCGGCCTCTCCCTGGCCGACGGGATCGCGGCCGTGGCCCGCGGGACGCGCGCGGCCGCCGACCGCTTCGGCGTCGTCGCCCGGCTGATCGCAACGGCGCTCCGATCGCGCGATCCCGAAGACAACGTCACGCTCGCGGAGACCGCTGCACGGTTCCGCGACGAGGGTCTCCTCGGCTTCGACCTTGCTGGACCCGAGGAGCGGTACCCCAATCCCCTCGCGCACGAGCGCGCGTTCGCGGCCGCGCGAGCGGGTGGCCTCCGAATCACGCTCCACGCGGGCGAGTGGGGCGGCGCCCCGCAGGTCCGCCGCGCGCTCGCGGTCGACCCCGAACGGATCGCCCACGGTCCGGGCGCGATCGACGACCCGGAGCTGTGCAGGGAGCTGATCGCGAGAGGCGTGACGCTCGACCTGTGCCCCACCTCGAACGTCCAGGCGGGCATCGTGCCGTCCGTCGAGGCGCATCCGCTGGCTCGCCTGCACCGTGCCGGCGTCCCCGTCACGCTCTCGACCGACGACCTGACGGTCTCCGACGTCAGCCTCTCCGAGGAGTACGCCCGTGCCGTCGCGCGGATCGGCCTCGGCGTCGGGGAGCTCTGGGCGATCGACCGTCACGGTCTCGACGTTGCGTTCGCCTCGCCCGGGGACCTCGACCCGGTCCGCGCCGCGTTCGACGCCTTCGAACCGATCGTCGAGCGCGCCTCAGACTGAGGCGAGCCAGCGATCCGCGGCCGCGTTCGATCGGAAACGGAGCAGCCTGACCCCGCGCACCTCCGCGTCGGCGAATCGTTCCTCCGTCTGGCGCCGCCGCCGACCGTGCGTCGTGATCACCCACCACGTGAGCGAGTCGCGACCCGAGCGTCCGCCGCCACTGCTCGCGGTTCGTGCCCCACAGGATCTCGCCCCGCATCGAGCGCCGGATCGCGCGCGTACTGACCCGACGGAGACAGGTGAATAGACCAATGTCGAGCCAGACGACGGCGTCCGCCCGGGCAACCACGGCGTCCTGGACGGTGGAGTAGTTGCCGTCCGCGACCCAGCCGGCGGACCCGTCGAGGGCGGCCATGACCCTCGCCTTGAACTCCGCCCGGTCGGGTTCCTGCCAGTCCGGAAGCCAGAACAGGGCGTCGAACTCGACGTGCGACACGCCGAGCCGCGCTGCGAGTGCGCGCGCGAACGTCGTCTTGCCGGCCCCGGCCGTGCCGATGACCGCGACGCGCCGCGGACGCTCGTCAGCCAGGGCCACCGGCCAAACGCTCCAGCGCCGCGGCAAGCTCGTCGGCGCCCGCGGCGACCGCGCTCGGGCGCTCGTCCTCGGGGAGCGCCTCGACGTCGGCCGGCGTCGTCACACCGGTGAGCATCAGGACCGAACGCGCCCCGACCGCCCGGGCCGCCGCGAGGTCCGTCCCGATCCCGTCGCCGATCATCACCGCCTCGCTCGCCTCGCGGCCAACGGCCCGCGCCGCCTCCTCGAGCAGGTACGGTGCCGGCTTCCCGATCGAGACCGGCACGACACCGGTCGCCGTCTCGATCGCCGCAACGACGCTGCCGGCGCCCGGTCGCAGGCCGCGCTCCGTCGGGTAGACCGGGTCGCGGTTCGTGGCGATGAACCGCGCGCCGGCCCGGATGCAGTCCGCGGCGACCGCGATGCGCAGGTAGGTGAGCTGTGGATCGAGCCCGACGACCACGGCGTCTGGCGCGCCGGCGGCTTCCCAGGCGTCGACTCCGTCGCGCCCGACGAGCGTCGCGGCATGCCCTGCGCCCGTCACGTCGAACCCCGCGTCGCGGAGCTCCCGCTCGAGCCCGCCGGCGCCGACCGCCAGCACGCGGCGGACGTCCGGCTCGTGATCGCGGAGGTAGAGCGCGGTCGCCCGCGGCGACGAGACGATCCGATCGGCGTCGACCGGCGCGCCCATGTCGGCGAGGCGCGTGACGTAGTCGCTCCGGTACCACATCGAGTTGTTCGTCACGTAGACGACCTCGTCGCCGCGGGCGACCCTGTCCGCGAGGACCGCGGCGACACCCGGCACCGGCTCGGCGCCGCGATAGACGACGCCGTCGAGGTCGACGAGAAGGAGCATGGCCCGAGATCGTACCGGGCGCCCACCAACGCCGCGGGAGGACACATTCGCAGAATCGGGATTCGAGATCGTCGCGGCCAAGCGCAACGATGTGGATAACCTGCCAACGATGGGCGCGAGGCCGGGACGCGGATGGTTGGCTGCGGGATGGCGACCTCGTGACAAGCGACGGCATCCAGATCGTCCGCGGGCCCATCAACGCGACCGGGTTGCCGCGGTGCTCGGGACCTGCGCCCACGTGACCGTTCGGCTTGTCCACATCGTTGCGGTTGCGCGCGACGACCGCGGAATCGCGTGTGAGGAACCCGATTTCCGGCGCGCTACGCTTGCCGGGTGACCCGCACTCCCCACGACCCACTCGCCGGTGCCACGAAGCTGTTCGTGGACGGGACGAACTTGCTCCACGCGCTCACGAGCGGGCCCGGCGGAGCGCGCCAGCCGCCGGCAGCGGTCGTGGGTCGATTGAGGGCCGCGATCCCCGCTGAGATCGCGATTACCCTCGTGTTCGATGGCCCGCCGGAGCGTGGCCTCCGCGGCGAGCGGATTGCCGGCGGCGTCACGGTCCGGTACAGCGGTCACCGCACCGCGGATGAGGTGCTGCTCCAGCTCGTCAACGACGCGGCGACGTGGTCGGAGGCGGCCGCGTCCGCGCTTGTCGTCACCGACGACGCCGATCTCCGCGCGGCGATCCACCGCCGCGGCGGCCGAACTGCGGGGACGCGCTGGCTCATCGGTCGGCTGGATCGGCCGCGCCTCGCGTCACCGTCCGCCGGCAACGCTCGGCCGCCGAAGCCGCCGCGGCTCGAGCAGGAACCGGGCGTCGAAGAGAACGAGCGACGGTGGTCACCCGGCCGAGGCGCGACGGCGAAGCGCGGCAACCCTCGGCGCACGGCGAAGACCGCGCGCAGGACCGGCCCGCCTGACCGAGGCTAGAATGCGGCCGTGACCGTCAGCGACCAGATCCAGAAGATGTGGAACGACTTCCTGACGTTCCTCTCCACGCTGGTCATCCCCGACTGGGGCGCCATCATCGGCCTGCTGCCGCTGCTCGTGCTGATCGGCGTTGTCGGGCCGCTGTTGACCCTCATCGTCCTCGCCTGGCTCGGCTACGGCCTCACGAAGCCACGAACCGTCGTGAAGTACGTCGAGGGCAATCGCGTCGCGCCGCTCGACCACCTCGGCAAGCCGATCTTTCCGGCCGGCGAGCCGTACTGCCCGCTCGACGGGCTGATCTACTCATACGGCGCGAGCCGCTGCGACCGCGACGGAACGCTCCTGCAGCTTCGGTGCCCGAAGTGCGGCGTCGTCCGCGACTCGGACGTCGAGGAATGCGGCAACTGCGGGCTCGTGCTCAGGCTCGAGCCTCGAACGCTCGTCGCCGCGACCGACGGCCCGCCTCCGGGCGGTGCGGCGGTCGCCTGACCAGCCTCCCGGAGGCACTCGATGACCCAGCTCGCGCAGATCTCGCAGATCCTCTTCCCGATCGGGACGATCCTCGTCGGGCTCGCCTTCGCGGGGTTCGTCGGCCACGCCGTGATGCTCGCGAATGGCCGCCGCTCGTTGCCGGTGCTCGTACCGGGTACGACGCAGCAACCCGCCTGGGCGGGAGTGGTGACCGGCTCGTTCGCCCAGTCCCGTGCCGCCTCGGCGGCCGCGGTGCCGGACCTCGCCGGCTCGCCCACCCCTCTCGGCCGCGCCGCTGAGTGGCTGGCGTGGGCGGGATTCGGCGTCCTCCTCGTCTCGATGGCGATGCGCGCCGTAGTCGTCGGGCGCGGGCCGTGGGGCAACATGTTCGAGTTCAGCGTCGCGTTCGCGACCGCGATCCTCGGGGGCTACCTCGTCCTCGGCCGGCGGTACCCGATCCGCTCGATCGGCTTCATCCCGGTCGGTGTGTCGCTGCTGCTGCTGCTCTACGCGGCGAGCCTCGGATCGGGGATCAAGGAGCTCGTCCCGGCGCTCCAGAACGCGCCGCTGCTGACGATCCACGTAGGCATGGCCGTGATCTCGTACGGGACGTTCGCGACCTCGTTCGGTGCCGGCGTCGCGTACCTCGTCCAGGGCCAGCACGATCGTTTCCGCTGGCTGCCGAGCCACAAGGTCCTCGACGAGGTCGCGTATCGGTCGGTGATCTTCGGGTTCCCGATCTTCGCGACGATGATCGTGCTCGGGTCATGGTGGGCGTCGATCGCCTGGTCGCGCTACTGGGGCTGGGACCCGAAGGAGACCGCGGCGCTCGTCACATGGCTGACCTACGCGGTCTATCTCCACGCCCGCAACCAGCGGGCCTGGTCCGGCCGGCCCGCCGCGCTGCTGCTCGTCGTCGCGTTCGGCATGGTCATCGTCACGTACTCCGGGTCGCTCTGGTTCAACGGGCTCCACTCGTACAGCGGGCTGTAGCCAGCGCGGCGCCCGCCGCCGTCGCCGATATCTACTGTCGCCCGTGATGCGCATCGCTGGAATATGGCGTGGCGGCGAGGTGCCGCGTCTGCGCCGGCGACGGTAGTCCGGATCCCGCGGCCGGGAACACGCATCACGACCAGCGGGCCGTAGCCAGCGCGGCGCCCGCCGCCGTCGCCGATATCGACTGTCGCCCGTGATGCGCATCGCTGGAATATCGCGTGGCGGCGAGGTGCCGCGTCTGCGCCGGCGACGGTAGTCCGGATTCCGCGGCCGCGAGAGGTATTCCAGCAACACGCATCACGACCAGCGGTCGAATTTCGGCGAGGCTGCGGCACGAACGTGGCCGTGCTCCCACCGTCGAGCCCGACGAGGGCGGCCGAATCGGGGTCGCCCGCACGATGCGACGCGGGGTCAAGCCGAACGCTAGGGTTCGGGCGTGACCCGAGAGACGCCCTCGATCCGTGAAGCCGCGGTCCCGCTCGCTGCACTCTTCGTCGCGGCGATCGCCCTGCGGCCGCAGCTGCTCGCGATCGGCCCGTTGCTGCCGGCGATCCGGGCGGACCTGTCGATGAGCTACGCAATCGCCGGCTTGCTCGGGACGATCCCCGTCCTGTGCATGGGCCTCTTCGCACCGGCGGGCCCGAGGCTCGCCGCGGCGGTCGGGACGCGCGCGGCGATCGGCCTGTGCCTCGCCGGCATCGTTGCTTTCGGGCTGCTTCGCGCGGCGGCACCTGACCCGACCCTGATCCTCGTCGCGACGACCGCGATCGGCGTGTCGATCGGCACGGCGGGGGCGATCCCGGCGATCTTCGTCAAGCTGCGGGCGCCCGGCCATCCGGCCTTCGGCACGGGATCGTACGCCGCGGGCATCGTGACCGGCTCGACGCTCGCTGCCGCGCTCGCCGTCCCGCTCGCAGGGCCCGATACCGACTGGCGATTCGCCCTGGCGGCGATCTCGCTTGCGAGCATCGGCGCGCTCGTCGTCTGGCTTGTGCTCGTCCGGCCGGACCACGGGAGTGAACGCGCGTCGACCCAGCAGCCGCGGCTGCCGTGGCGCCGCTCGACCGCGTGGCTGCTTGTCGTGTTGTTCGGACTCCAGTCGATGATCTACTACGGCCTCGTCGCGTGGCTGGCGAACGCGTACCACGAACGCGGTTGGGACGAGGCGAGCGCCGGCGGGCTGCTCGCGCTGATGAACGGGATCGGCCTCGTGACGACGATCGGGGTGCCGCTCGTCGCCGACCGGATCGGATCGCGGCGGAGCCAGCTGCTCGTCTCCTCCGGCGCCGCCGTCGCGGGCCTGCTCGGCGTGATCGTCGCGCCGGAGCTCGGCGTCGCTTGGGCCGTGATCCTCGGTCTCGCGCTCGGTGCGGTGTTCCCGCTCGTGCTGACGCTCCCCGTCGACGTCGCCGATCGACCCGCGGACGTCGGGGCCACCGCGGCGCTGATGCTGCTCGGTGGCTACATCATCTCGTCGACTGCGCCGGTCCTCCTCGGCGCGATCCGCGACGCGACCGGCTCCTTCGCGGCGAGCTTCGATGCGCTGCTCGTCCTCGCGGTCGTGCTCACGGTCACGTGTGCCGCGCTCACCCCGGAGCGCCTGCGCCACGGCGTCCGCGAGATTGTGCCGTCCACGGCGTGAGTGGCGCCGCACAGCAGAGACCCGGGCCGAGGGCCCGGGTCTTTCGGCTCCTGGTGCGATCGCCTACCGGGTGATGTCCGCGCAGGCGACGACCGTTGGGTCGGCCGCCGACTTGTAGATCACGATCGCGTGCGGCTGCGACAGCAGGCTGTCGAGCGTCAGCGCGAGCACCGTGTTCGACGAGCCGGCCGCAAGGTCACCCAACTTCAGGTTCGTCGTCGGGTCGAGCGGCGTAACCGCGCCGGACGCCTCTGGCGAGGCTGCCGCCGGAGCGGCGGAACCGGACGGAGCCGCGGACGCGGCCGGAGGCGGGCTGGCCGACGCCGCGGCGGTGCAATCGCCCGGGACGATCTGGGCCGGCATCGGGTCGGTCACGCCGGCCGCGACGACGCCGATCGTCACCGCGGTCTGGTTGTCGCCGAGGTCGGTCAGGATGCCGCCGCCCGTGATGTTGCTGCCGTTCTGCGCCTCGAACTGGATGAAGACCTGGTTCAGGGCTGCGCCGGACGAGGTCGGTGACGCGGCCATCGACGGTTCGGTCGATGCCGGCGCGATCGACGCCGGAGTAAGGCTCGTGGAAGGCGTGCCGGTCGCGCCTGCGACCCCGCCACTGCTCGTGCTGGTGCCGCACGCCGCGATTGCGAGAACCGCCGCCGCGACGATGCCGGCCGATGCCAGCCGGGTGCTTCGGGACATTGCGTCCTCCTCATCGTTGCTTGGGGCGTGGACATTCACGCCCCGGCGACGACACAGCGAGGGCACCCGGCTCCGACGGAGGGTTACAGCGATGCGGCGAATCGGGCGGCGACGCTCACCCGAGCCGACGGCCAGGCTAGCTCGGGGGCGCCGGCTCCCAGGAGACCTCGACCACGCGGATCGCGTCGCGGCCGATCCGGGCGACGAGCGTCTCGGCCTCGCCGGCACCGGCCTCGATCAGGCACAGCAGCGACTCGTCGCGCGGGATCACGACCGTTCCCACGAGGCGGACGCCCGGCGCCGCGCGGATCGCGGCGAGGACCTCGCCCACCGGATCGCCTTCGGCGGCCGCGGCCGGGACGTATGCCTCGAGCAGGAACATGTGCCGGTCGGGATCGGATTCGGTGGCACGGACGGCCGATCGGACATGAACCACGGTCGCATCGTGCTTGACGGAAGCGCCGGAGCATCGGGTGATTCCCTACGATGTCGGCACCGGGCCGGGGGCGGAGGGGAGACGGGTTGAACGAGCTGGTCGGGCGCGACCTCGAGCTGGCAGAGGTCGACCGGTTCCTGGGGCGGATCGACGGCGGTCCCGCTGCGCTCGTCATCGAGGGTCCGGCCGGAATCGGCAAGAGCACGCTCTGGGCGGCAACCGTCGATCGCGCGCGCGCCCGCGCGATCCGCGTCCTGGTGGCGCGCCCGTCCGGCGCGGAGGCGTCGTTCGCCTACCAGGCGCTGGGCGACCTGCTCGGGCCGGTGCTCGACGAGGCAGTGGCCGCGCTGCCCGCGCCGCAGCGCCGTGGCCTCGATGTCGCCCTGCTCCGAACGGCGGCCAACCGCGAGGACGGCATCGACGCCCACGTCGTGGCGCTCGCGACGACGAACGCGCTGCTCAACCTCGCTCGCGACGGAGCGGTGCTCGTCGCGATCGACGACGCGCCCTGGCTCGACCCGGCATCCGCGGCCGCGCTCACGTTCGCGACGCGGCGCCTCGGCGATCGGCGAATCGGCGTGGTCGCGACCCAACGGGCGACGGAGCCCGGCGACGCCCCGCTCGAGCTCGACCGTGCGCTCGACGTCGAGCGGCGCTGGCTGGGGCCGCTCAGCCAGGGCGCGCTCCACGCGCTGCTCGCGACGCGCCTCGGGTTGACGCTGCCCCGCCCGACGCTCGCCCGCCTCCACGAGATGTCGCAGGGCAACCCGTTCCATGCCCTCGAGATGGGCCGCGCGCTCCAGCGCCTGCCGGCCCTGCCGCGACCGGGCGACCCGTTTCCGATCCCGGAATCAGTTCGGGGCCTGATCCGGGATCGCCTGGAGCCGCTCTCCCCCGCCGCCCGTCACGCCCTGCTTCTCGCGGCCGAGGCCGGCGCACCGGGGAGTGACGACCTCGCCCGGGCTATCGGCGACGAGGCCACCGCGGACGGCGCGATCGCCGAGGCCGTCGATGCCGGCCTGATCGTGATCGATGGAGGAAGAATCCGGTTCAGCCACCCGCTGATCGCCTCGACCGTGATCGCGGCCGCCTCCGAGGCCGATCGCCGCTCCGCCCACCGAACGCTCGCTGCCGTCGTCGGGGAGTCGGAGGCCCGCGGCCGCCACCTCGCGCTCGCCACCACCCGGCCCGCCTCGGACGTCGCGGATGCGCTCGAGACCGCCGCGATCGACGCCCGCCGCCGGTCCGCGATGGACGCCGCCGTCGAGCTGTACCGGCTGTCCCTCGACCGAACACCGGCTCACGCCGTCCACGACCGCAACCGCCGCCGCGTCCGCCTCGGCGAAGTCCTCTTCGATCAGTCCGATTTGCCCGCGGCCCGAGAGGTGTTGCGCGACGCGTTGCCCGAGCTGCCGCACGGCCTCCTCCGGGCCGAGGCGCTGATGATCGACGGCACGATCGGCTGGTATCTCGACTCGGCCGGCGTGTCGGCGCGGCTGCTCGAGGAGGCCCTGCCCGACGCGGCGGGCGATCCGGAACTGCTCGGCCGGCTGTACTACCGCCTGGCACTGTTCGAAGACGACCTGCCCCGATCGCTGGACCATTCGCGCGCCGCGAACGAGATTCTCGCGGGCCGCGGGGCTGACCTGACCCGAGCCGGCGCGATGTTCGGCCAGTTCTACGCCGAAGTCCTGATGGGCATGCCGCCCAACGAGGCGCTCTTCGAGGAAGCGCTGGCGATCGAGCCGCCCGGCAACCACGCCGACAAGACGACGGTGCCCGCGATCTGGTGGATGGCGCTCGACCGGACCGACCTGGCGCGCGAACGCCTCGCCACGATGCTCGAGGAGTCGCGGGCTGCCGGCGAAGTCTCGGGCGAGGCGGACCTCCTCACGCGTCTCGCGGAGGCCGAGCTCCAGTCCGACAACTGGACCCGCGCGCGAGAACTCGCGGACGAGGCCCGGATGCTCGCCCAGCAGGGTGGCCAGGAGGCCGCCGATCCGGCCCAGCGGCCGCGCGCCCTCGTCGACGCCCATGAAGGCAATCTCGACGCGGCCGAAGCGGTCGGCCGGGCGGCGATCGTTCGGGCCGAGGCCGCCGACGACCACTGGATCATCGTGGCGTACATCCACCTGCTGACGCTCGTCGCTTCGTGGCGCGGCGACTATGCCGAGGTCGAGCGGCTCGCGGCCCGAGGCCGCGTGCACCTGGGAATCCTCGGTGCCGTGGACCCGCTCCGGATGGACGTCACGCCGGAGCTGGTCGAGGCGCTCGTCGGGCTGGGTCGCCTCGACGACGCGGCGCTTGCTCTCGCCGATCTGGAGGCTCGCGGCCGCGTCATTCCGCGGCCGTCACTCGATGCCGCGATCGCGCGGGGTCGGGCGCTCGAGCGCGCAGCCCGCGGCGACCTCGAGGCAGCGATCGCCGCGACGGACGTGGCCGCGGACGCCTCGCGCACCGCGAGCTGGCGTCGCTTCGAGCGGGCGCGGACCCTGCTCGTCCGGGGGCAGGTCCTGCGTCAGACCCGCCGGCCGCGCGAGGCCGGGGCCGCGCTGGACGAGGCGCTCGGGATCTTTCGGGCACTGGGGGCGCAGGGGTTCGTTGCCAAGACGTCGGCCGAGATCGACCGGCTCGGCAGGCGGAGAGTGGGATCGGATGAGCTCACCCCGACCGAGCGGCGGGTCGCGGAGCTCGCGGCGAGCGGCCTTCGCAACCACGAGGTCGCCGCCGAGCTGGGCGTCAGCCCCAAGACGATCGAAGCCCACCTCGCGCGGATCTACGCGAAGCTCGGGATCCGGTCGCGGGCGGAGCTCGGCCGGGCGATGGCCGATATAGGGAATCTCCCGATGTAATCGCGCGTGCCCTCGTCGAAGGTGCGCTCGCTGAGTGCATCCGAGGGAGACCCTCCGTGAACCATTCTCGCCAGCCGCGCCTCACGCGGTCCACCGCGGTCCTCACAGCAGCCGGCGTCCTGCTCGCGGCCGTCGGCGTCGCACCCGTCTCGGCCGCCGTCCCGACGGACCTCTTCATCTCCGAGTACGTCGAAGGCCCGACGGGCGCCAATGCAAAGGTGCTCGAGCTCTACAACGGCACCGCCGCGCCGATCGATCTCGCCGCCGGCGCCTATGTCATCGACTTCTACACGAACGGAGCGGCGACGCCGTCCGGGACCATCGCGCTCATCGGAACCGTGCCGGCCAGCGACGTCTTCACCATCGCGAATCCCAGCTCGATCCCCCTGCTCCTGGCGCTCGCGCGACAGCAGGACGCCGCGCTGAATTTCAACGGCAACGACGCGCTCGTCCTGCGAAAGGGCGCGGCCGTCCTCGACTCGATCGGCCAGGTGGGGTTCGATCCGGGAGCGGCCGGTTGGGGCACGGACCCGGTCGACACCGTCGACGTCGACCTGTTCCGCAAGGCTGCGGTCACCTCGGGTGATACCAATCCGACCGACGCGTTTGACCCGGCCGCCGAGTGGAGCGCCTTCGGCGGCGGGATCTACGGGATCGGCCAGCACACGATCGACACCGGCGGTGGTGGCGGTGGGGGCGGCGGCGAGCCGGCGGACTCCGGCCAGGTGGCCGCGGACGTGACCCTCGAAGCCGAGACGGCCTGCATCGAGCTGTCGACGACGTCGATCTCGTTCGGGACGCTCGGGTTCGCGGTCGAGGAGGCGCCGGCGACGCCGAACGTGACGATCACCAGCTGCTCCACCGCCGAGATCCAGGTCAACGCGAGCGCGACGGATGCGACCGGAACGGGCGCGACGTGGACGCTGGTGAATGACGGCTCGACGTGCGGCGGCTCGCCCGATCTCGGGACGAACCAGTACCGGCTCGGCATCACGGGCCCCGGGTTCGCCGACGGCCCGATCGCGCTCGACAAGCTCGAGACCAGCGTCGCCGGCCTCGTGCCGACGGCCTCCACCACGCACACGCCGGTCATCTGGATGCCGTGCTCGGGAAGTGATGGCGATGGCCAGCGCATGGAGTTCTTCATCAACTACACGGCCATGATCGAGGAGTAGCCGCCATGAGATCGACAACCGCTCGGACCGCCACGGCCGCTGGGGCCCTGCTGCTCATGGCGCAGCTCCTCCCGGTTGCGACCACAGTCGCGGCGGACCCGTTCAGCCAGACGTTCAGCTACAGCGGGGACGAGCAGCAATTCGTCGTCCCAGCCGGTGTCACCCGGATCCACGTCGCGCTGATCGGCGCGAAGGGCGGCAACAACACGGACGCGACGGCATTCGGCGGGCCGGGTTCTGTGGTGGATGGCGTGTTGAACGTGACGCCGGGCCAGGTCCTCTTCGTCGAGGTCGGCGGCAACGGGACCAACGCGGCCGGCGGGTTCAATGGCGGCGGCAACCCGGGGTCGGCGCAGGCCGGAGGGGGCGGCGGGGCATCTGACCTGCGGACGATCGGCCGCGCCAGCGCCGGAACGCTCGCCTCGCGCCTGGTGATTGCAGCCGGCGGCGGTGGCGGTGGCGGCGGATTCAACGGCGCGCATGGCGGCCCGGGCGACACGAACGGGGTGAGCTCCTGCTGCGGTGGCTTCGCCGGCCAGGCCGGGTCGGATGTGGGCGGTGGCAACGGCGGCGCAGGGAGCGTCGTCGGCGGCAGCGCCGGAACCCCGGGAAGCAGCGGCAACGGCGGTCCCGGCGGCGCACCCCTCGGCCTCGCGTTTGGTGGCGGCGGTGGCGGGGGTGGGTACTTCGGCGGTGGCGGCGGTGGCGGCGGCGGAAATACCGGGACGGTCAGCAGCGGCCACGGCGGCGGTGGCGGCGGCGGTTCCAGCCTCACCACGAACCTGTTCGACGCGACGATCGACCGCGACGAGACGGGCGTTGCGAAGATCACGATCTCGGACGCGCCGATCGACGACGATGGGACAGTCGGCGCGACGGTCGATGTCCCGACGTCCGCTGCATGCCTTCAGCTCTCGACCTCGAGCATCGCCTTCGGGACGCTCTCCTTCGGGGCGCAGAGTCAGCCGGCAACGCCGACCGTCACGGTGACGAATTGCTCTGCCAGCCAGGCGCGGCTGCTCGCCAGCGGGACGAACGCGACGGGGATGGAGACCACGGGCCAGGAGGCGACGTGGATCCTCGTGTCGGGGTCCGAAACATGCGCCGACACGCTTGGCCTTGATCGCTATCGGCTCGAGTTGGCCGCCGCCGAATGGCTCGGCGACTCGCAGCTGGGGACGCTGCCCGCCTTCTTCACGGATCTCGCGGCGGGTCAATCCTCGGAACAGACCGTGAAGATCACGATGCCCTGTCCCGGTAGCTCCGGGGGCGGACTCACGATGTCGATGTCGGTCAACTATCTGGCGGTGGCACCATGAACAGCTCCCGACGGCTCGGTCTCGTCGCGCTCGTCTCGCTCGCGACGGTGGCGCTGGGAGGCGTCGCGCCGGTCGGCGCCTCGACCGGCGTGTCGATCGACGTGGGCGCGATCGCGATCACCGAGGTCCTGAAGTCCGGCGAGGAGTACAAGCTCCCGACGTTCGGCGTCCGCAACCCGGGCACGGAGCCGACCTCCTACTCGATCGTCGTGACCTACATGGCCGACCAGACCGCGATGCGGCCGCCGGCCGAGTGGTTCACGTTCAGCCCCGGCTCGCTGTCGCTGGGCGGTGGTGAATCGAAGCCGGTCAGCGCCCGGATCACCGTTGCGCCCGGCGCTGAGCCGGGCGAGTACCTCGCGCTGATCGGGCCACGGATCGATGGCCAGGGCACGGGCGCGCAGGTCGGCGCCGGGGCGGCGGCGAAGCTGACGTTCACGGTCGAGCCGTCGTCCTGGCTCGAGGGCGTCCTTCGCCAGATCTGGCGGTTCATCGTCGCGAACCCGTGGGCCGTGGCGCTGGCGCTGCTGATCGTCGCCCTGGTCGTGCTGCGGTTCGTGAAGCGCCGGTTCTCGTTCAACGTCGCCCGGAAGGCGTGAGACGGGCGCTCGCTCTGGGGCTGGTCGTCGTCCTGACCTGGGCCCCGATCGCGCTCGCCGCGTCGTCGGGGAGCGTCCGCGGTGCCGTCCGGATCGTCCCGATCACCGTCGGGCTCGTCGTCGAGCCTTCGTCGGCCGCGACGGGAGCGTCGGTCCGGGCGAAGGCGATGGTCGTGAACGCGAGCACCTCGGTGACGGCATCGGTTCGCCTCGAGCTGCGGCTCGATCGCGTCGGCGTCCTCGTCAAGGCCGAAGCCGGCAAGACCTCGTTCACGCTGAAGCCCGGCAAGTCGACGACGGTGTCCTGGAACCTCTGCGGCCGCGTCGCCGGAACGTATGTCGTGCTGGCCCGGGCCGAAACCGAGGGGGTCTTCGTCGACAGTCCTGCCCGGTTGCTGACGATCCGCGCCGGACCGAAGACCTGCAAGTAGCTAGCGGGCGATCCGTTCCAGCCACGAGCGAAGGATCGGCAGCACGGCGCCGGGGAGCATCGCGGTCGTGTGGTCGAGGCCCTCGAGGACGTGGACGTCCCAGCCTCTTGCCTCAAGTTCCGAACGGGCTCGGATCGTCGGCGCCGCGAGGCTGACGAAGACGTCGCCCCACGTCGGGCCGTACTGGATCTCGTCCTTCTCCCCGACGATCGCGACCTTCTCGACTCCCGGCCCGATCGCCGCCTCGGCCGCGCGGTCGTCGAAGTTCTCGAGGTGTTGGTAGAGGGTGAGGAACTGCCTGGCCTGATCGGGTGGGAGTGAGGCGTCGGCCCAGGCGTCTTCTTTCTGCGAGTGGCGCTGGCCGGTGGCGAGCTCCCAGCCGGCTGTCGTGACCTTGAGCATGTCCTTGTACGGGGCGTCGATCGGCGGCCAGCCGCCCAGGGCGAGGCCCGTCAGGCGGTCGGTTGCCGACGCGAGCTGGACGCCGCTGAGCCCCAGCCACGAGTAGCCGTAGTAGGCGAAGCGGTCGGCCCCGGCGGCGTCGGCGACCGCGAGGAAGTCGCCCGTCAGGTTGCGGGGCGTGAGCGTCTCGGGCATGGGGTGGGCCATGACGTGGCCCTCGTAATCGAAGGCGATGACTCGCGCCATGTCGGCGAGGCCGTCGATCAGATTCCGACCGAGCGCCGGGTCGGCGCCCCACTGGCGCATCGCCTCGGCCTGGTCGCCCTGGATCGGGATCGGGTTGACGGGAAGCAGGAGGTTGGGGCCGTTGCCGGTGACTTCGATGTCGATGGATGAGCCGTCATGGAGCCGCGCAGATGTCCTCATGACTCCAACGTACGACATGCATGTCAAGCCCCCTGAACCTAGGGATTCGCGCCCGTTTTTCTAGGCTCTCGGCTCGATGTTCTTGTTATGGTGGAAGACGTTGGCCGGGTCGTAGGTCGCCTTCACATCGGCCAGGCGGCGATACGTTTCGTCGCCGTAGGCGTCGCGAACGCGTGGCGCGCCGTCGTCGGCGTCGAGGAAGTTCACGTAGACGCCGGCGGCGTGTGGCTGCAATGCGTCGTAGAACGAGCGCGCCCACGCGGTCTCGGCGGCTGCGAGTCCCGCGCCATCTTCGGGGCGCCAGACCGCGTCGATGATGACGTTGTGCTGCGCGTCCCGGCCGGCGTAGGCCGTGGACTCCGCCGGGACCCGGGCGACGGCGCCGCCCATGTGGAACAACAGCGAGTACGACCGCGCGGACTTCGCCTCAAACGCGTGACTGGCGACGACGTCGATCGTCTCGTCCGACATCGCGTGCAGGTTGGTCGCCTTCCAGTAGTAGTGCCAGCCGTGGGGAACGGTGTCGTCGGCGCTTCGCTGGTGGTCGACGTACAGGCCCGGGCCGACGAGGTCCACGAGCGGGCTTCCGAACTCTCGGAGCGGGCGGAGCGCGGCCTCGCCCTCGTCGATCGCGCCCGCGTAGCAGTTGATCACCCCGATGGCCGGTCGGAAGTGGAGGCCGGCATCGATCGCCGGCAGCGGTGGGATCGTGCCGAGCCGGACGATCGTGCCCAGCTCGTCGGGCGCCGCCGCGGCGAACGCGCGGTAGAAGCGAAGGACATCGGCGGCGTCGTCGGCCGCCCAGAACACCGGACCGGCGAGGACCGTCGGGCCGACTGGATGGAGGCGGAACGTGAACGAGCTGACGACCCCGAAGTTCCCGCCGCCGCCCCGAAGGGCCCAGAACAGATTCGGGTGGTCGTTCGGCGAAGCCCGAATCACGTCGCCATCGGCGGTGACCACTTCGGCCTCGACGACGTTGTCGACCGTGAGCCCGTGCTCGCGCATCAGCCAGCCGAGTCCGCCGCCGAGGGTCAGCCCGCCTACGCCGGTATGGCTGACGATCCCGCCGGTCGTCGCGAGGTCGTGCTGTTGTGTTGCGCCGTCGACATCCCGCCAGGCCGCGCCGCCCTGGACGCGGGCTCGTCGGGCGGCCGCATCGACGCTGACGCGGTTCATCGCCGACAGATCGATCACGATCCCGCCGTCGCAAACGGCCGTGCCGGCGACGTTGTGTCCCCCGCCGCGGACGGCGATCTCGAGGTCTCGGTCGCGGGCGAAGCGGACGGCGGCGGCGATATCGGCGGTGCTCGTGCAGCGGGCGATGAGTCGCGGTCGCCGGTCGACGATGCCGTTCCAGACGGCGCGAGCCTCGTCATATCGGTCGTGGTCCTGGGTAATCACGTCGCCGCGGAACCCGCGGATTGCCGTCGTAACCAGTGCTGTCATCGGTCCACCTCCAGTCGTGGACCTATCGCACCCCTTGATCACCTGGGAGAGAAGTCAGCGATGTGGACTTTGAAGTAGGGAATCTGGACTTCACACCGCTTGATCGGCGCCGGAGACTTGGGGCATGCGCAGCTACGGCCAGTACTGCCCCATCGCCCGCGCGGCCGAGATCTTCGCGGAGCGCTGGACGCCGCTGATCATCCGCAACCTGTACCTGGGATGCGAGACGTTCGGCGAGATCCTCGACGGCGCGCCTGGGCTCTCGCGGACGCTGCTCGTGCAGCGCCTCCATGAGTTGGAACGGCTGGGCATCGTGGAGTCGCAACCCAAGGCCCACGGGCGCGGCCAGCAGTACCGGCTGACGACGTCGGGCGAGGATCTGTTCAAGGTCTGCGAGACGCTCGGCGAGTGGGGCGCGCGATGGCTCGAGATCGCGCCGGAGAACCTCGATCCGTACGTCGCGCTGTGGTCGATGTGCAACGCGCTCCAACGGGACCGGCTGCCGGCGCGGCGGGTCGTCGTGCGGCTCGACTTCACGGGCTACCGACCCCACGAGCGCTACTGGCTGGTGGTTGAACATGGCGACGCCGAGATCTGCAAGATCTACGAGGGCCTCGACGAAGAACTCTTCGTCACCGCGGACGCTGAGGCGTTCGTGAAGTGGCACGCCGGCCAGCTCTCGTGGGCCGAGGCGTTGCGCGACTCCCGGATCGAGCTGGACGGCCCGTCGTGGCTGGTGCGGGCGTTCCCGACCTGGAATGGCCGGAGCATGTTCGCCCACATCCGGCCCGACGCCCGCGCGGTCAGCCCCAACTAGCGATCCGTCCCTCATGATGACGGCGCAGGTGACTGACCGACTCACGCTGGAGCTGCTGTCGCAGGCGGATCTCGCGAGTCCGGACCGGCTCGAGGCCATCGGGGCGGCGCTCGACGCCGACCCCGGCCTTCGGCCGGAGCGTGCCGGACCGCGGGATCCGCCCAAGACCGAGATCACGAGCGTCGCGCGCCACCTCGCGGCGTGGAATCCGCCGCAGGTCCGGGGCCGGCGGGACGACCAGTTCCTCGCCCGGGACACGCCGCGGGAAGGCACCGGCATCCTCTCGCTGGCGTTCGCCCCGTGGCCCCGCAAGCTCTGGCTCAGCTACGACGCGGACGGCCTCGACGAGGCCGGGCTCGACGCGATCGCGGCACTCGTCAAGCGTCTCGCCGACGCAATGAACGCGTTCTATGGCTACGCGGCGTTGAGCTCTGTGCTCCGCCAGGAAGCCGCCTTTCGTGAAGCTGCCCGGCGAGCGGGCGGCTTCAAGCCGAACCTGGGCTCGGGTCCGTACTTCGTGAGCGAGCGCGGGATCGGCGACGTCTACTGGCTCAACTATTTCGGCCCGGCGACCGTCGCGAAGTGGGGCACCGCGCTCGCTGGCCTCGGCGTCCGGCGCGAAGCGACGGCCGTGGGCGGGGCGCTGGTGTGGGCGACCCCGACCCCGTTCGTCCTCGACCCCGAAGCGACTGCCATGACCGCCTACCCTTGGAAGAAACCCTTCTACGACGCGCTCGGCCTCGAGACGTTCATCCATGAGGGCTGGCAGGACCCGGGCGTCGGTGTCCGGGTACCCAGCTTCGAGGAGCATCGCCAGGCGATCCCTGTCGCCGAACCCGGATGAGCCACGAGATCCACGTCCTGGCGCGGTCCGGCGACGCGGTCGACGAGCGCGCCCTGATCGACGCCTTTGCCATGGCCGGGTGGCAGGCGCCGCCCGACGCCTCCGGACTCGTGTACGCCAACCCGAACACGGGCGCGCGCGCCTCGATCGAGCCGCTCACGATCGAGTCGCTGCCGCGCGGCTTTCGCCACCTCGAGCTCGGCCTCGTGCTCAACTACGTCCGGCCGTCGTGGCTCGGGGACGAGACGATCCCGGCGTTCGCTGCCGCGCTCGCGGGAGCCGGCGCCCTGGTTCTCGACCCGCAGTCCGGCGCACCCGCGCCCGTCGCGCCCGACGCCGTCTCGCTCACCGCGTCGTGGCGGACGGGCAACGAGGCGGCGATCGCGGCCGCCCGCGCGGCCGGCGGCGACATCCCATGGCTGGAACCGACCCGCTCACTCGCGTGGTGGCGTCACCAGCGGGCGCTGCCGCGGCTGCAAATGGCGTTCGCCGCGGATCACTACGTCCCGTCGATTCGCCTCGTCAAGCAGACGGGCGACGAGCACGTCCTGCGGATGATGAGCTGGCCGGACCATGTACCGGCGCTCCTCCCGGATTGCGATCAAATCGTCCTGATGCGGTCGAGCCCGACGTCCGGGTTCACGATCCTCGGCGTCGCTCCTGGGGAGCTGGTCAGGGCTCGCCTGGAAGGCGTTGCCGAACAGCTCGGACCGGAGATCGATGGCGTTCGAGACACGGTTCGCGTCGGCCCGGGCCTCGAGTCGACGGTCGCCGATCGGCTCGCCTCAGTCGCGCTGGAGCCGTTCGAGGGCTTCGAGTCGGTCGCACCGGACGGCTTCGTGGACGTTCCGCCGTCAGCGGCGAGGGACGGCTAGCTCTGCCGTCTACGACATGTTGGTCACTACACGAGGCTGGTCCGACGAGCGCTACCGGGCATGGCTCGAGGATCGGCTCAGCGATCTCCTGCTGCCGCCCAGATCCCGCCCGGGCGGGGCACGGGAAATAGGGCAGGCCCTGAGCGACGAATAAGGCACTGGCCCGATGGCGCCGACCTCCGCCGGCGCGATGCTCCGGCCATGATCAGTGCCACCGAAGAGTTCTGGGACTTCGAACGGGCCAGCTACGACGACGAGCTCGACGCCTGGCGCGCCCGAACGGCTGCGCCCGTTGCTCCGCCGGCTTCTCCCCGGCTGACCCGCCGCACGGGCGTCAGGCCCGCACGCCAGAACGACAGGGCCCGGATCGAGCGATTCGGCCGGCGAAGCCAGCCGTCGATGCTTCGGCCGTCGGAGGGGAAGGCCGCACGAAGCATCGTCCGGTGCGCGGCGACGCGACGTCGATTCGTGGGGCCGTCGGCGACGATGACCCAGATCGACACGGTGGGCTGAGGATCGCGCGGCTCGATCCAGCCGCGGTCGATGGCGATCCGGATGGCGTTCCTGCCCTTGCGGTCCACGGTCCCGACGAGCTCGTTGACGTCGACGATGTCCGTCTTGAGTTCGATGACGAGGAGCGCCCGGCGGCGCGGGTGCCACGCCAGGATGTCGATGATCCCGCGGTCGGCGTAATAGGCGAACGAGACCTCCGGCTGGGCAATCCAGTCCGGGAGCTCCGCCAGATGCCTCGCGACAAGCTCATGCAGCAACGAGTGCTTCGCGTTGAGCAGGCGGTCGAGATCGCCGCCCCGCCAGCGCGGCATCAGGTCGAGGCGAATCTCGAGCGCGCGGGCGACCCTGCGCGTCGTCGAAAGCGTGACGTGGTCGAAATGGCCGTGCTCCAAGAGTCGGATCAGTGAAGGCGACACCTTCGCGAGCTTCGCCAGGTCGACCTGCCGGAGCCTCCGCCTGAGTCGGATCGATCGGAAGACGGTGCCCACGCGCTGGTCGTCCATGAGGGCCCGGAGTCTGGCAACCGCCGATTACCTGGCGCTTACTTGATCAAATCGCCGGCAACGCGGCGCCAAGCGCGACACCCACGCAGGACCTACGTCCGGTTGGAGCCGGTCCGTGCGTGGGCAGTCGTGCCAATCGCGGCCTGAGCAGCGCTTTGATCAAGTGGCGGTGGGCGCGGCCGCGAGACCGGCCTCGCCGGGCACCGACTTGATCAGATCGCTTGCCACCCGGCGATTGGCTCGAGTCGCACGCACGCCGCCAGGCGAGTTCCAGCCGGCTCGTGCGTGGCAGATGGGCCTATCACCGCCTGAGCAGCGATTTGATCAAGTGGCACGAATCAGACCACGTGTTCTAATCTGGCCGCGCGTCCACGGCGAATCAACACGGAGTGGCGGGTTCTCCACAAGGCGCCGCCGAGTAGTCCACGTTCGGGCCACGCTTGCCAACAGCCGCTCCACGCTCAAATCGCAACATCTTGCGGTCAGTAAGCAGACAACACCACAATATCTTGTGGTTTGGGCTTGACCGTGCCAATGGTGAGGCGTACAGTTGCAGGACGCTCCCGAACCACGAGCGAAGCCCTTCCAGGACGCCCGCCGTGCCCCCAGGCGCCGGCCCGCGACACCAGGAAATCGCCCGAAACGGGTTGAGGGACTGGAGGCGTCGCAGCTACGCGACGATAGAGGAGAGAAGCAGATGGCGCGACAGAGTGAAGCGGTTGCGGTGATGGACGCGGCGGAGTCGAAGACGAAGGCCAAGACCACGAAGCCGGCAACCCGCACCCTGTCGGGGCCTTACGGGGCCTCCTTTGACGGAAGCAACACCAAGGGCCTCCATTTCGAGCGCCGCTGGACCCGACCCGGGGTCCATCCCTACGACGAGATCACCTGGGAGACCCGGACCGCGAGCATCGGCAACGAGAGCGGCAAGCTCGTCTTCGAGCAGAAGGACGTCGAGGTTCCGGACTTCTGGAGCCAGCTCGCGACGAACGTCGTCGTCAGCAAGTACTTCCGCGGCCATGTCGGGACGCCGGAGCGGGAGACGAGCGTCAAGCAGCTGATCGATCGGGTCGTCAACACGATCGCGGCCTGGGCGGAGACCCAGCAC
>DASUFO010000012.1:0-6613 GCA_036274475.1 Candidatus Limnocylindrales bacterium | reverse complement strand
CGGCCACGATCCGTGGCCGAAAGGACTGTCGCCGGTCGACGACGATGCACTGCGGGTGTCGTCGGCACTTGCCCAGCGCGACGCCGCGGCCGCCCTGAAGGACCCGGTGCCGTCGATCCTGCGCCGCTCGGTCGGCCGGGCGATGCACGGTGTCGTCCTCCGCCATGCATTCAAGCCCGCAGAGCTCGATCGTCTCCTCGGCCCCTGGGCGCCCGTCCTCGGCCCGGTGATGCCGCCGGCCCGCAGCGAACCGCGACCCGCTCGAGCCCGCTGACCGCATACTGCCGCGCGTGGACGCAAGGATCCTGCTCGTCGAGGACGACCCGTCGATCCGGGAGATCACGGCGCTCGGGTTGCGCAACGCCGGGTTCGAGGTCGACGTCGCCGGCGACGGCCAGGAGGGTCTCGACCGCTTTGGCACGGGCGCGTATGACCTCGTCCTCCTGGATGTGATGCTGCCCCGCCTCGACGGCCTCGAGGTCTGCCGTGCCATTCGGCGCTCCTCGATCGTCCCGGTGGTCATGCTCACAGCACGGGCCGACACGATCGACGTCGTCGTTGGGCTCGAAGCCGGCGCCGACGACTACGTGAAGAAGCCGTTCGAGGTTCCCGAGCTCGTCGCCCGTGTCCGCGCCGCGATCCGCCGCGCCGTGCGCGAAGCCGGCGATCCCGACCTCCTGCGGCTCGGGGCCGTCGAGATCGATCTTGCTGGGCGCACCGCTCGGCGCGACGGCCGCGAGATCGCGCTGACCCGGACCGAGTTCGACCTGCTCGTCGAGCTGGCCCGAAACGCCGGCCGCGTCCTGACTCGGGACGTCCTGCTCGACCGGATCTGGGGCTACGACTACCTCGGCGACTCGCGGCTCGTCGACGTCGCGATCCAACGCCTTCGGGCGAAGGTCGAACGGGATCCGGCCGCGCCCGAGCTCATCCAGACCGTCCGCGGCGCGGGCTACAAGGCGGTTCGCTGATCCGTGTCCGCGCTCCGCGGCGTTCGAGGCCGGCTCACGATCACGATCGTCGCCCTCGTCGCTCTGACGGCCACGCTGCTCGGCGTCGCGTCGTACGTCTTCGTCGACTATTCGCTCCACGATCGCTTCCAGTCAGATGCCGCGAACCAGGCGCGGTTCGATCTCTCCGTGCTCATTCCGCAATCGCTACCGGAGATCACGCGCGGAGCGCTCAACGACAGCCGCCT
Organism: Candidatus Limnocylindrales bacterium; assembly: GCA_036274475.1. Taxonomy (GTDB): domain Bacteria; phylum Chloroflexota; class Limnocylindria; order Limnocylindrales; family CSP1-4; genus CF-46. The sequence continues at coordinate 5,415 of DASUFO010000012.1, read as the reverse complement.
CCAGGAGACGTTCCAGCGACGGGACGTCGTCCTCGCCGCGACCTTCGGCGGCGACGTCACGCCCCAGTTCGCGCCGTTGCTCAGCCCCGAGTTCAACGCCGCCGTCGATCGCGGTGAGCTGGGCTACCAGTGGCTGACGCTGGCCGGCCAGCCGACGTTCATCGTCGGCGGCAACCTGCCGGAGACGGACGCCACGTTCTACTTCCTGCACGACGTCACGTCGATCGAAGCCGCGCTCTCAGCACTGCGCATCGGGCTAGTCGTCGGGTCGATCATCCTCATCGTCGTCGCGCTCATCGCGGCGCGCTACGTCGCGCGGGGCGTCCTCGCGCCTGTCGACGCGGCGTCCCGCGCCGCGGAGCGGATCGAGCGGGGCGATCTCGGCGCGCGCGTGCCGGTCACGTCCGACGACGAGTTCGGCGACTGGGCCGAGACCTTCAACCGGATGGCCGCCTCGCTCGAGACGACGATCGACGAGCTCGAGGACGCGCAGGCCCACAACCGCCGCTTCGTGGCCGACGTCTCCCACGAGCTGCGGACGCCGCTCGCGGCACTCGTCGCGGAGGCGTCGATGCTGCGCGAGGGGCTCGACGAGCTGCCCGATGGCAGCCGCCGCGCCGGTGAGCTGCTCGTCGCCGACGTCGGCCGGCTGCGCGTCCTCGTCGACGACCTGATGGAGATCTCGCGATTCGACGCCGGCGCCGAGCAGGTCGTCGCCGAGCAGGTCGACCTCGTCCGGCTCGTGACGGCCGTCATCGCGGCGCGGATGCCTGAGGCGATCCGCTCCGTGCCCCCGAACCTCGTCCTCGTCGAATCCGACCCGCGCCGGATCGAGCGGATCGTCGGTAACCTTCTCGACAACGCCCGCGAGCACGCGTCCGGGGCGCCGGTCGAGGTCAGTCTCAGGCTCGGCAAGGACCTGATGACGGTGATCGTGACCGTCGCGGACCGGGGGCCGGGCATCCCCGAGGATCGCCTGCCGCACGTGTTCGATCGCTTCTACAAGGCGGACCCGTCGCGCAGCGCCGGCAGCAGCGGCCTGGGCCTCGCGATCGCAGCGGAGCATGCTCGGCTGCTCGGCGGCGAGCTCGGCGCGTCGAACCGGGACGGCGGCGGCGCCCGATTCGAGCTCCGATTGCCTGTAACACGACCGTTACCCGGCGGCGACCTGCCTGCGATCGGCGAGGGCGAGGATCAAGGGCAGGAACCAGCTGCCAAGGAGCCCTCACGATGAAGCGCCAATCGCTTCTCCCTGTTCTTGCCTCACTCACCCTCGTCCTCGCCGCCTGCACGTCGAGCGGCTCGCTGGGGACGATCCCACCGGCCGAGGCGACCCCCGAGCCGTCCCTCGGATCGCAACCGCCGGACAACACGCCAGCGCCCCCATCGCCGTCCGAGGTACCGAGCGCTCCCGCTCCCACGGGCACGCCCGTTGCCACGCCGGCGCCGTCCCAGGACGGGACGTCGATCGTCAGGGCGTATTTCATCCTCGGCGGCGAGCCCGGCTCGGAGGGCCTCGTCCCGTACCTGTTCGAGGTCCCGAAGACGCCGGCCGTGGCCACGGCCGCCATGAACGCGCTTCTTTCGTTCGGCGGCGTCACGCGCGACGGCTATCAGCCGATCACCTCGGCAATTCCCTCCGGCACGAAGCTGCTCGGGCTCACGATCAAGGCGGGCGTCGCGACCGTCGACCTGTCCGGCGAGTTCGCGGCCGGCGGCGGGAGTGCGTCGTCGAAGTACCGGCTCGCGCAGGTCGTCTATACCCTGACGCAGTTCTCGACCGTAGACTCCGTCGTCTTCCGGGTCGACGGATCAGTCGTGACCGTCTTCGGCAGCGAGGGCATCGTCCTCGACGGGCCGCAGGCTCGGGTCGACTACGAGGACCAGCTGCCGGCGATCTTCGTCGACCGGCCGGCGTTCGGAGCGGCGCTCGGCAACCCGGGCACGGTCACGGGCAACGCCCAGGTCTTCGAAGCGACGTTCCGCCTCACGCTCCTCGACGGGCAAGGTCGAATCCTCGCCGACGAGACGACGATGGCGACGTGCGGCACGGGCTGCGTTCCGCGCGGGACGTTCGAGCAGACGCTCAGCTACAACGTCTCGAAGGCCGGGTGGGGCACGCTTCGGGCGTGGGCCGGGTCCGCCAAGGACGGCAGCGCGATCCTCATCCGCGAGTATCCGGTCTGGCTCGCGCCGGCGAAGTAGCCGGCTCGCTCCCCTCAGCGACACCACGCGCGGGCCTGGTTCGCCAGGTCCGCAGCCGCATTCAGGGACGATGTGCCCGTGCCGAGCGTCAATCCGGCCTCCTGGCCTTCGGCATCGCTCGCCGGCGAGGGCTTGGCCGCCAGGGTCACGAATGCGGCCGCTGCCGTCGCTACGTCCTCGACGCCGCTCTGGTAGGTCAGCCAGGCGTTCTCGTAGCAGGCGTCGGCTGGATGTTCGTCGAGCCATGACTGCTCGGTGTCCGCCCAGTCGGCCAGTTGCCGCGCAACGAGGCCGAGCTGCTCGTTCGTTCCGGTCGTCGCGGCCGCGAGCTCCCGGACGAGCGATCCCTGGCTCTTGAGCGAGTCGCGCAGATGCGTCTCAAAATCGACCAGCGCCGGGTTCGGCGAGGCCTGGACCGGCGAGGGCGTCACCGGCGCGGCGGTCGGGGAGGGCGACGCACACGCGACTGCCAGGATCGCGGCGGACGCGGCTACGACGATGAGCCTCGCTCGGGCGATCACGGGACCCTCCAGTCGTCGCTTCGGGATACGCGACGACGGTCCGTCGGGTTCAGGCGTGCTTGATCGTGATCCGCTCGATGATGTTCGCGACGTCCTCCGCCTTGTCGATCGTCTCCTCCAGCAGGCCGTAGACGTCCTTCCACTTCACGACCTCGAGCGGGTCCTGGCGGTCGTTGAACAACCCCGCGATCGCGGCCCGAACGATCCGGTCGCCCTCGTTCTCGAGCCGGTGGACCTCGATCCAGTACGTGTCGAGGCCCTTGAAGCCCTTGAGGTGGGTGAGGGCCTCGTGGACCTGCTCCACCTGCTTGACGATGATCGAGGCCTGCTCGACGGCGGTGGCGGTCGGCGCTGCGATCTTGTACAGGACGAACGTGTCGGCCGTCTCCTCGATGAAGTCGAGGACGTCGTCGAGGCCGCTGATCAGTGCGTAGATGTCCTCGCGGTCGAACGGCGTGACGAACGTCGACTCCAGGCGGTGGCCGATGTCGTGGCTGATCTCGTCGCCGCGGTGCTCCGTCTCGCGGATCTCTGCGGCGCGGGCCTCAGGCTCGTCGTAGGTCCGAAGCATCGCCTCGAGCTGGCGGGCTGCGCCGAGGACGTTCGCGGCATCCTCGACGAACAGGTCGAAGAACCGCTCCTCGCGCGGGATCAGGCGGAGACGCACGTGGATCCTCCGAAGTGCGCCGTCTCGTGCGGCGCGGCCGTGTCGCGGCGGCTGGGGCCGCCGGGCAATTTCGGGCTCGGACAGCGTACCGCCTCGCTCCAGCCTGTGCGATCCTCGCGGCGATGAACTGGTTCGACGTTCTCGTCGCCGCAGCGCATTCCCGTGGGCGCGAATTCGGCACACTGAAGCCGTGACTCGGCTGCATGTTGCGACGCTCAACATCCGCAACCTCGCCGACCGCTGGGACGAGCGGTTACCGCTGCTCCTCGCCGACATGGCCGCGCTGCAACCCGATGTGCTCGGCCTCCAGGAGGTTGTCTATCCGCTGCAGCAGGACCGGCTGATTGGTGCGGGCGGTGAAGGCCGCTATCAGACATTCCGGGCGTGGGCCGGTCGGCCGGAGTACGGCAACGCGATGCTCGTACGGGACTCGCTCGTTGCGTCGGTCGGCGATGTGGAGCGCCTCGATCTGGGGCTCAATCGCTCTGCGCTTCGGCTGGTCCTCGGCCTCGGCGGCGCGCGCGTTCTGCTCGCGGTCACGCACCTTCACCACGTCCCGGCCGACGAGGCAGTCCGCGACGACCAGGCTCGCCAGCTGCTCGAGTGGCTCGACCGAGGGCCGACTACGGATGTCCAGGTCGTCGTCGGCGACTTCAACGCGGAGCCCAGTGAACCGGCCGTCGCACGGATGCGCGCAGCGGAGTTCCGCTCGTCGTACGCCGAAGCGAACGGTACCGACCCCGACGTCACGTGGCCATCCGGGCTCCAGGCGCCCGGCATGGACACCGACGGAGATCCGGGGTGCCTCGATTACATCTGGATTCGTGGGGACATGCGAGCAGCGAGCGCCCGGCTCGCGTGGGACCGGCCGGCCGTCGGCGACCCGACGCTCTATCCCAGCGACCACATCGGCCTGGTCGCCGAGCTCGCGATCGGCGAGGGCGACTGAAGCGTGCCTGCGCTCCGGCTCGCGCATCGCGGCGATTGGCGACGGGCGCCCGAGAACACCATTGCCGCGTTCCTCGCGGCGCTGGACGTTCCGGGCTGCGACGGCCTCGAATTCGACGTCCGGGCAGCGGCCGGCGGCGCGCCGGTCGTCATCCATGACGCCACGCTGACTCGCGTCCAGGGGGTCCGGCGCCGGGTGGCGGCGCTGTCTCCAGAGGAGTTGGAGCGGCATGGCGTGCCGACGCTCGAGGCGGTGCTGGCGGCGGTTCCCCGGCGGGCGTTTCTCGACGTCGAGCTGAAGGGCGATCCGGGGCGTCGCGCGATCGACGTCCTGATGGCCGGCCGAGGCCCGGGTCTCGAGCGAGCGGTCGTGTCGTCGTTCGAGCCGGACACGCTGGAGCGCGTGAGACGGCTCGTGCCCTCCTGGCCACGCTGGCTGAACGCGATGGACCTGTCGCCGGCGACGATCGCGCTGGCCGGTCGAATCGGCGCGACGGGCATCTCCGCCGAGTGGCCCTCGATCGATGAGCCGGCGATGCGCCGCGCGCGCGATGCGAACCTGGAGGTCGCGGGCTGGACGGTCCGTCGCCGGCCGACGTTCGCCCGCCTCGAGCGGCTCGGAGTCGCGGCGGTCTGCGTCGAGGCCAGCGCGCTCGACGGCTGAGCCGCTTCCAGGCCGAAACGTTGGTTCCCAACCCACGATTTGGGCCCGAAGGCGCCGGCCGAGCCGCTTCCAGGCCGAAACGTTGGTTCCCAACCCACGATTTGGGCCCGAAGGCGCCTGCCGAGCCGCTTCCAGGCCGAAATGTTGGTTGCCAGCCCACGATTCGGGCCCGAAGGCGCCGGCCGAGCCGCTTCGCGGCCGAACCGTTGGTTGCCAGCCCACGATTCGGGCCCGAAGGCGCCGGCCGAGCCGCTTCGCGGCCGAAACGCTGGTTGCCAGCCCACGATTCGGGCCCGAAGGGCGCCGGCCGAGCCGCTTCGCGGCCGAAACGTTGGTTGCCAGCCCACGATTCGGACGGGTCCGGGCAGCGACACGTAGCGAGGACAGCCTATGCTCGCCACATGAGCACT
>DASUFO010000011.1:0-24246 GCA_036274475.1 Candidatus Limnocylindrales bacterium | reverse complement strand
TGAGCGTGCGCGGTGGTACGCTCTTGGCCCGCGCAGAACCGCTCGCGGATGGGTCGAGGAGAGAAGAGCGAAATGACCTATGTGATCGCCGAGCCGTGCATCGACGTGCTCGACATCTCGTGCGTCTCGGTCTGCCCCGTCGACTGCATCCATTACGAAGAAGGCATCGACCGGAAGCTGTTCATCGATCCGAACGAGTGCATCGACTGCGGGGCGTGCGAGCCCGAGTGCCCGGTGAACGCGATCTTCCCCGAGGAATCGCTGCCGACCGAGTGGGCCCAGTACGTCCAGATCGACGCGACCTGGTACACGGACAAGGCCGCCGCCCGCGCCGCGGTCGACGCGGAGAAACCGCCCGCCTGACGCCGGTACCTGCGATGCCGCCCGAGTGACAGCACGCTGAGCGACTAATACGTCGCCGCACTTGGCCAGACTGTCGTCCACAGACTATTGAGCCGGTCGCTGTCCGGCTCTCGATCGCTCGACTGCATCACCATGCGCCCGGGCGCCCTTCGTCGCGTTGCTTAACGCATCAAGATGCGCCGACGGCGAGTAAACATGCAGCCAATGGGGCTACGCAGTCTCGCCAAGAGTCTGTGGATGAACGTTTGACCAAGTTGGTGGCGGCGACGACGGTCGGGCGAGGGACACGTCGGGCGATTCGGCGATCCCCGCCTACACTCGTCTCGTGCGCATCGCCTCCCTCCTTCCGTCCGCGACCGAGATCGTCTGCGCCCTTGGGCTGGAGGACGAGCTCGTCGGCGTCACCCACGAGTGCGACTGGCCGCCGGAGGTCGTCGGCAAGCCAGTCCTGACGCGAAGCGTCAACGACCTCAGCGGAACGCCGAGCCGGGAGATCCACCGGCTGGTCAGCGACGCGGTGCACGGCGGCTCGTCGCTGTACGCGCTCGACGAGGCTGCGCTCGAGGCGGTCGAGCCGGACCTGATCCTGACCCAGGAGCTGTGCGACGTCTGCGCGGTCAGCTACCGCGAGGTCAATGACGTCGCCCGTGCGATCGACGCCCGCATCACGGTCGTGTCCCTCGAGCCCACCTCGATCGAGGGAATCCTCAACACGATCTCGACGGTCGGCGCGATGACCGACTCCGAGGACGAGGCGGTCGAGCTCGTCGAGAACCTCCGGACACGGCTCGGGATCGTCGAGACGAAGGTCGTGGAGCGGCGCAAGGAGGGCCATGAGCCGCCGCGCGTCGTCGGCCTCGAGTGGCTGGATCCGCCGTTTGCCGTCGGCCACTGGGTGCCGGAGCAGATCCAGCGGGCGGGCGGCTGGGACCTCCTCGGTCAGGCCGGCGAGCGGTCGGTGCAGACCGACTGGCTGGCGGTCGCCGACGTCGACCCGGCGATGCTCCTGCTGATGCCGTGCGGGTTCCACCTGAGCGACGCCGTCACCGAATGGGAGCGGACGCCCAAGCCAATCGGCTGGAAGCAGATCGAGGCGGTCCGGCGCGGCAACGTCTTCGCCGTCGACGGCTCGGCGTACTTCTCGAGGCCCGGACCGCGGGTCTTCGACGGCATCGAGATGCTCGCCGAGATCTTCGATCCGGACGGTTTCATCGAGACGTCGCCGCCCGGCGGCTGGACGCCGCTGACCTGATGGCGCAGGCCAGTCCGAGCCGGCCGCGGGCGACGTTCAACTGCCTCTGGTGCGGCCGATCGTGGACCACGCGCTCGCCGGACGACCTCGAAGGCTGGGCCCAGCTCTGCCCGGACTGCCTCGGTAAGGCCGGGGAGAACCCCTTCCTCAAGTTCCGCCTGCGGGACGCCATCATCGCCCGGGGCGCCGCCGGCAAGCCCAAGTTGGAGCCGGCCACCGACTCCATGGTCGAGTACTACCAGGCTCGGGCGGGCGAGTACGACGACTGGTATCTCCGTCGCGGCCGCTACGAGCGCGGCCCGATCCACGACGCCGCCTGGAACGCGGAGCTCGACGGCGCGGGCACGTGGCTCGACGCCGTCCCGTTCCGAGGCGAGATCGTCGAGCTGGCCGCCGGCACCGGCTGGTGGTCGCCGCTCCTCGCGTCCAAGGGCGAGCTCTGGCTCTACGACGCCGCGGAAGCGCCGCTCGAGCGGGCCCGCGAGCGGTTGCTCGCCCACCGGTTGCGGGCCCACATCCACGTCCGCGACGCATGGGCCGAGCCGGATCGCCAGGTCGACGGCGTCTTCTGCGGCTTCTGGTTGAGCCATGTCGAGCGGGCCAGGACCGCGGAGTTCCTCGAACTCGTCCGGCGCTGGCTGAAGCCCGGCGGGACGTTCGCCTTCATCGACTCTCGGCCCGATCCGTACTCGAGTGCGGCCGACCACCCGGCGCCGGCCGACGACCTGTCGGTTCGCCGCCTTGACGATGGCCGCGAGTTCACGATCGTCAAGGTCTATCGGGAGCCGCCCGAACTCGAGGCGGCGCTGCGCGATGCGGGCTTCGTGGACGTCGAGGTCACGACGACCGGTCGCTACTTCGTCCTCGGGACGGCCACCCGAACGTGACCGAGGCGCCGAGGACGCTGAGCGACGGCGTCGTCCGGCTCAGGACCGCTGAGGAGCGCGATACCGAGGCGATCGCCGCCGGCATCGTCGACCCCGACGTAGTCCGTTGGATTGGACCGCCCGAGGGCTCGGCCGCCGACGTCCTCGCCCTCAACCGCCGTCGGGCCGCCCGCGGCTCACCGACCTTCTGCGTATGCGAGGGCGACGACCGATGTGTCGGCCTTGTCTGGATGAACCGCAACGCAGACGACCCGTCGTCCGGATCGATTGGCTACTGGTTGCTTCCCGCCGCGCGCGGCCGCGGCCTGGCGACGCGCGCTGTCCGTTTGCTGGCTGCGTGGGCCCAGGGTCCCGGCAGCGTCGTTCGGCTGCGAATCACGGCCGACGCGGACAACGCAGCGTCCCGGGCGGTTGCGGAACGATCCGGCTTCCGCGAGTTCGAGCGACGCGTGCGCGTCGACGCCGCCGGCCGCGGCGCGCAACACGTCGTCTACATCCCGGCCGACACCAGCCCCAACGTCCGAGTTGCAAGTTCGACCCGCGGCGCGGGTCAACCATCGAGGGAACCTGCAAGACGCGACCGATCTCCCCAGGCAACGGACCCGTCCGGCGACGGATGACCCAACCAGCGGGTGAGGCGCAGCCTCCGCCGCGAGGTGACCCGTATCCCGGGTCATCGGACATTGGCGGGGAAATCGCCGTGCCATACTCGGCCGCATGGCACCTCTCGCGAACCGGACGATCGCGACCGTCGGCTCCGGCGTCATGGCCGAGGCGATGATCGCCGGGCTGCTCAAGGGTGAGCTCGTCGCGCCGTCACAGGTCGTCGCGAGCCATCCCCGGGCCGAGCGTCGCGACCACCTGGCGCGCGAGTACTCGATCCGTGTCGTGCCCGGCAACGTGGACGCGATCGGCGACGCGGACGTCGTGCTGTTCGCGATCAAGCCCCAGATGCTCGGCAAGGTCGGCCGCGAGATCGGGCCGCACCTGCGGCGGGGTCAGCTCGTTCTGTCCGTCATTGCCGGTGCGACGACGGCCGCGCTCACCGGCACGCTCGGTCACGACCAGGTCATCCGGGCGATGCCGAACACGCCGGCGCGCCTCGGCAAGGGCATGACGGTCTGGTACGCGACGCCCGAGACGACCGGCGAGCAACGCCAGCAGGCGGCGGCGCTGCTCGGTGCGCTCGGCGCCCAGCTCGAGGTCGACGACGAGAAGTTCGTGGCGATGGCGACGGCGGTCAGCGGAACCGGTCCGACGTACGTGTTCCTCGTCATGGAGGCGCTGATCGACGCGGCCGTCCATCTCGGCTTCCCGCGCCACGTCGCCCACGATCTCGTCATCGAGACCCTCGAGGGCAGCACGCTGTTCGCGAAGCAGTCCGGGATGCATCCGGCCGAGCTGCGGAACATGGTCACCTCGCCGGGCGGAACGAGTGCCGCGGCGCTCCACGAGCTGGAGTCCGGTCGGCTCCGGACCGTCTTGTCCGAGGCGGTCTGGGCGGCGTATCGCCGAACCGTCGAGCTCGGCGACCAGCTCGAGGCAAGCGTCGGCCAGCTGCCCGAGCGCCGCGACCGGGGCTGACGTGGCGGCCTCCGAGCCCACCGGAGCCGGCCGGGTCGCAACGCCGTCCGCACCCGGGGTCCGCGCCGCCGACCTTCGACGCGACCCGCTCGCAACCATCCTCCTCATCGACTTCCGAAGCGAGACCCGCGACTTCTGGGCGGACGAGGCGGCGCTCTGGGACCGGTTGCTCGCATCCTGGGCAGGCTTGGACGACGCGGCGTGGCGTCTGCCTGGAGCGGCGCCGTCCGATGCCGGCGGGCCGGACTGGTCCCTGCTCGACCACGTCGGCCACCTCGCCGACTGGCTGGAGATCGCCGCCGAGTACACCCAGCGCGCGATCGACACCGGCGAATGGCCGTCGGACGAGGACTACGACGGAGGCGACTTCGACCGGTTCAACGAGCGGCGCCGGGCTGCGTTCGCGAGCGTCCCGCCGGCCGAGGTACGACGCCGGCTCGTCGTCGCAAGGGCGGCGTACCTGCCGCTCGTCCGGCGTTTGGCGCCCGCGACGATCCGGAGCGATGCCGCGTGGGGCTGGGTCTACAACGTGCTCCATGGTCACGATCTCGACCATCTCCGCGTCATCGCCCCGTGGACCGATGCGCTGCGAACGCGCCAGATCCAGAACGACCCCTTCGGGATCCATCCCCAGCCGTCCGCGACGGACGTTGCCGCGGGCAAGGCCGCATTCTGGTCAGACGAGGCCGCGGTCACCGAGCTCTTCCGCGAGACCATCTGGCGGCTCCCCGAGGAACACTGGACGGCCGGTGAGGCGACCCCCGGCTGGACGATCGCGGACCACGTCGGGCACCTCACGGCCTGGTTCGACGAGACGACCGCCGCGATCGGAGAGCACGAGCCGGGCCAGCCCTGGAGGCAGCTGCCGGGAGAAGGCGTCGACGCCTGGAACGAGGCCGACGTCGCTCGCCGGCGGGGAACGACTCCGGACGTGCTCCGGAACGCGTTTGAAGCCGGTCACGCCCGGCTCGTAACGGCGGTCGAGTCGATGGCGGACGAAGATTGGCTTGATCCCGAAGCGTTCGGTTGGGCGTACGAAGATCTCCACGGACACGTCCGCGCCCACCTCGCGATGATCGCGCCGTATGCTGCGCGAGCCCGGTGGCCGGGGGCCTAGCCGGGCAGCCAGGCGCGGACGGGCGCTGGCCGCAGGGACGCGGCAACGGCGGGGGACGACCGACAGGAGAGGACACCGATGACGACGGCTCGACGCCGGCCCGCCGGCGAGGCCGACGGAGACGTGACGGCCGGCGCCGGTCAGGCCACCCACGTGAGGACCACCGGACGACGCCCGACGCAACGCGCGGCGCCGCCGACCCAACCGGGCCGTGCGCGCGTCACGGTCGAAGCGCTCGTCGCGGTCGAGCCGCCGCGCGAGGTCCGGCTCCACCCCCGCGATCGATTCGTTGCGTACACCTCGACCGCCGCGGGCGCGCGTCAGCTGTTCCTGCTCCCATTTCGCGGCGGGTATCCCGTCCAGCTGACCGCGTCCGAGAAGAACGCGGCCGACCCCCAGTGGTCGCCCGACGGTCGCCGCCTCGCATACGTCCGCGAGGACCAGCTGCACGTCATCGAGGCCGACGGCGGCCGCGACGTCACGGTCACGACCGCCGCCGGTCTGAAGGCACCACGCTGGTCGCCGGACGGCGGGCGTCTCGCGTTCATCGCCCGGCCGCGCGGCTGGTCGCAGGTCTGGCTTGTCGACGCGCCGGTTCCGCGACGGGGACGCCCGGCCCGTGACCCGAAGCCGCCCGTGCCCGTGCCGGTCACGCCAACGGGGGTCGATATCGAGGACGTCGTCTGGCTGGCCGACGGCAGGACGATCGCGGTCGTCGCGTCCCGACCGCCGCACCACGCGACGGCCGAGATCCATCTCGTTGATTCGAAGTCCGGCGAGGAGCGCCAGGTGGCCGGCGGTCCGGACGAGTGGGCATCCGGCCCGCGGCCGCTGCCCGACGGTGGGCTGCTGTACGCGACCGATCGGGACGGGTATTTCCAGGTCGTACGCCTCAGCGCGGATCGGAGAGAGCGCGTCGTCCTGACGTCGGGTGACCGTGATCACGGTGAGCTGTCCGGCGCGCCCGGGTTCGCCGCCCTGCCGTCGCCCGACGGCCGGCGATTCGTCCACATCGAGATCCACGACGGCCTCGCGGATCTGGTCGTCGCGCCGACCGAGGGGGCCACTCCGCCGAAGCGTGGACGCGGCCGGCCGCCGAAGAACCGGCCGGCGATCGTCGCCGCGGGGGAGGGCCGCGTCGTCAATCCCTGGCCCGGCGTCTGGCGGGCTTGTGGCTGGACTGCCGACGGCGCCTGGATCGTGGCCGTCGGCGAGCGCGATACCGCAGCGCAGGATGTCTGGCTGCTGCCGGTACCCGACGTCGCGCCCGGCGGCTCCAAGGCGCGCCAGCTGACCACTTCGATGCCTGCGGTCCTCACGGCAGCCTTCGCCGACGAGCGGCGTCGCCCGGCGGAGCGACTGGCGATCAGGGCCCGTGACGGCCTGCCGCTCGAGGGCACGATCTGGCGACCGCCGACCGCGACGGGCAAGCGCGGGGCGCCCCGGGTTCCCGCCGTTCTGTTCGCCCACGGCGGGCCCTCGGCCCAGTCGCTCCGCGCCTTCGTCCCGATCAAGCAGCTCGTCGTCGAGGAGGGGTTCGCAGCGGTCGACGTCGACTTCCGGGGCTCGACTGGCTACGGTCGGGCGTTCCGCCTTGGCAACATCGGGGAATGGGGCCACGCCGACACGTTCGACATGATCGACGCGGCGCGGTGGGTCCTCGACCAGCCCTGGTCCGACGGCCGGCTGGCGATCTACGGCGGCTCGTACGGCGGCTATCTCGTGCTGTGCGCGCTCGTCGCGGAGCCCGGGCTCTGGCGCGCGGGCGTCGACTTGTTCGGGGACTCGGAGATCGCTGAGAGCTACCGCCACGGAGATCGGCCCGGGCGGCTCGATCTCGGCCGGCAGATGGGCAGCCCGGACGACCCCGCGACGACCGAGCTCTTCAGGCGCGGCTCACCCGTCTATCGCGCGGAACGGATCGAGGCGCCGGTCCTCCTGCTCCACGGCCGGAAGGACAAGCGGGTGGTGCCGCTCATGACCGAGCGGATGGTCGAGGCCCTCGAGATCGAGAACAAGACCCACGAGGTCCACTGGTACGACGATGAGGGCCACGGCTGGGAGAAGCTCGAGAACCGCCGCGATGCCCTGCGCCGGACGATCGGCTTCCTGAAGCGCCACGTGCTGGACGAGCCTGACCCGGGCTCGGCGCAGGCCGAGTAGGTCACACGAGGAGGCGGATCCAGGGGCCGGAATCGAAGAGCCGTCCGATGGGCCCGGACGGCTCGACGATCTGTGAGTGGCGGTGATATCACCGCCGAATAGAGCGGGTCCTCAGCCTAGAACCAGCGACGACCGGCCTCGAGAACGAGCGCCGAGCTGGCCAGGGCAGAGAGCGCGAGCAGCGCGCGAAACGCCTGCGCCTTGAGGAGCTTCATCTAGACGGTCCCTCCGCAACACCCCCGTGAGCACGATGAGAGCGATGCGTCTCAGCCGGGGGACAGTACCCCTCGAGAGGCCGCCGGCGGAATGGCCCATCAGTACTGGTACCCACCCCGAAGTGGTACGAGGTGCCGCCCGTCACCGGGCCGGATTCAACTCCGACCCAGGACCTCGCCGAGCTGACGGACATGCTCCTCGAGGTGGCCGATGATGAACCGCTCGTAGATCGCCGGTACGGTCATCTCGCCCAGTCGCGGGTGGACTGCCGAGCGCTCCAGCTCGGCGGGCATCAGCGCGAGCAACCGGGCCCGGACGGTCGCGGCGGACTCACCGATCTGGTCGACGAGCTCGCTCGCCGGCAGTCGCCGGTCCGCGCCGATCCGGTAAAGCCGCTTCTCGTCCGTCGCGACCCGGCCGAACGGAGGCGGGCCGGCCCCGGACGGGGAGGCGAGGATCGTCTCGACCTGGCCCAGCCAGTACGGCAGCATCTCGGCGACGTGGGCGAGGACCTCTTTCGGGCCCCAGGCCGACTCGGGCTCCGTGCCGTAGTCGTCGCTGAGCGGCCATGGCTCGCCGGCCGCGACCGCCGGGTGCAGGGCCTCGATTCCCGCTGCTGCCGTCGCCAATCTGTCAGCAAGCTCATCGATGGCCATGGCCGCAGTGTCGCACGACCGGCGTAGCATGAGGGGCCACAACCCAAGCTCCGCCGCGCGGCAGCGGAGCCAGCTGCTCCAGCACGGAGATGCGTCCGCGATGACCGACACGATCGCCCGCGGTGCGGCCAACCAGGCCGGCGCGAGGGTCAACAAGGATGCCTACGCGGAGGCGCAGGACTTCCTCCCGCTCAACGGCATCGACCACGTCGAGTTCTGGGTTGGCAACGCCCGCCAGGCCTCGGCCTACTACCGGGCGTTGTGGGGCTTCACGCCGATCGCCTACGCCGGCCTCGAGACGGGCATCCGCGACCGTGCGAGCTACGTGATGCGGCGCAACGACATCACGTTCGTCTTCACGGCGCCGCTCACCCCCGACGGCGAGATCGCCGAGCACGTCCGGCAGCACGGTGACGGCGTCCACGACATCGCGTTCTCGGTCGACGACGCGACGTCCGCGTTTGCGGAGACCACCAAGCGCGGCGCCCGCCCGGCACTCGAGCCGGTCGAGCTCGACGGCGGCGAGGACGGAACGCTCCGTCGCAGCTCGGTCCACACGTACGGCGAGGTGCTCCACTCGTTCGTCGATCGGCGCGACTACCACGGCGTCTTCGCCCCGGGCTACCGCAAGGTGAAGAAGCCGGCCAAGGCGGCCGAAGGCCTGAGCCTGCTCGAGGTCGACCACTGCGTCGGCAACGTCGAGCTCGGCGACATGAACAAGTACGTCGACTTCTACCGCGACGTCTTCGGCTTCAGCCAGCTGATCCACTACGACGACAAGGTCATCCACACCGAGTACAGCGCGCTGATGTCGAAGGTCATGACCAACGGCAACGGCCGGATCAAGTTCCCGATCAACGAGCCGGCGACCGGCAAGAAGAAGAGCCAGATCCAGGAGTACCTCGACTGGTATCTCGATGCCGGCACGCAGCACATCGCGCTCCGGACCGAGGACATCGTCGGGACGGTCCGCCAGCTGCGCGAGAACGGCGTCGAGTTCCTCGGCCTGCCCCACGAGTACTACGCGTCGCTGGCCGACCGCGTCGGCGATGTGGGCGTCCCGATCGGGACGCTCGAGGAGCTGGGCATCGAGGCCGACCGTGACGAGGAGGGCTACCTCCTCCAGATCTTCACGCGTCCCGTCCAGGACCGCCCGACGTTCTTCTTCGAGATCATCGAGCGGCACGGATCGCGCGGCTTCGGAGTCGGCAACTTCAAGGCGCTGTTCGAGGCGATCGAGCGGGAACAGGCGAAGCGCGGGAACCTCTGACCTAGGCTCCCGCGCGTAGGTGCCTGTCTAGTTCGACAGATCGAACTCGAAGCTCTCGACGACCGACATCGCCATACCGAGCAGCCCGTCGAAATCGGCCGCGTGGGCCGAGTCGATGACGATCAGCAGCTTGCCGCCACCACCCGGGATGTCGAGGAACACGAACCGGCCCCGGTAGTCCTTGGCGCAGCTCCCCGCCGACGCGGGATCGACGTGGGCGTCCACGCTAGTACCGGTCAATCCCCCGATCGTGACCTCGACCGGCTCGGACGTCACAAGCGTTTCGTCGGCCACCAGGGAGTCAACCAATTCGGCTGCCGTGGCGCCCGTAACGTCGACACCGTCGCAGACGAGGCCGCTCGGGCTGTCAACGATCCCCATGACGATGTTCTGAGCCGTGCTCCCGGAAAGACCGAACTCGGCCTTGTTGGCGGCCGTGTCAGGAAATAGGCCGTAGAAATCGGTCGTATCCGTGGTGTTTACCCAGCCGGCCGGGACGTTGAAGGTTGAGCCGGACAAGAAGCGCTTGGTCGTCGCCTTGCCCGCAGGCAGGATCCCGGCTGCACTCAGGTCGTTGGTTGTGTACCACTCCGGAAAGACCGCGCCTGCGGACGGGGCCGTGGATGGCGAGGGCGTAGGCTCAGGCGATGGTGAGGAGCCGCCGACGCCCGAGTTGGATGGCTGTCGGAGAAGTGAGATACCGGCGACGGCGATCACGACGACCGCCGCGACGGCGAGCAACGGTTTGAGATACGCGTTCACGGGAGCGTCCCTCCTGAGGACGCGCCACGCGCGCTGCTGAGGCTGACGCGCGATCCGCTCCTCGACCAGGTCGAGAACGTGGTCGGGTGCCGTGAAGCCGTCGTCCGCGAAGTAATCGCGAAGCACGAGATCCACGTCGGGGGTGCGGTTCATGCGGACTGACCTCCGACGGCGCTGGCCCGTGCGTCCGCTTCGATTGCAGCGCGCATGGCGCGATGAGCGTGATGAAGACGGGATCGGATCGTGCCGCCCGACACGCCGAGCATCTCGGCGATCGTGGCGGGCTCGTATCCGAGGTAGTAGCGCAGCACGAGGACCGCGCGCTCCTCCGCCTTCAGCCGGCGAAATGCGCGATCCACGACGTCCCGATCGACCACGCCTGCGAGCTCGTCGCGCGCCGCGTGATCGTCCACGACAAGGACCTCGAGCTTGGCGTACCGGCGTCGGTCACGGCGTGCATGCTCGATGCACATGTTCGTGAGTACGCGCTGGAGCCAGTAATCGAACCGGTCCGGATCGCGGAGGCTCGGCAGGTCACGCCAGGCGATCACCAGCGCGTCCTGCAGGGCGTCCTCGGCCCGGTCGACGTCTCGAAGAATCCGACGAGCGATCGCGAACAGGCGGTCGACGCGCGCGCGAACGAGGTCCATGAAGGCGACCCGATCGCCACGCTGCGCCGAGACCACGAGCTCTCGATCCACCGCCGGCACTCAGCTGGACGTCCATTGGGGACGTCGTCCAGTGATTCAGGCGGATGGTGCGCCGTCTTCGTTGAAGATTGCAGGCGGAAGACGGGCGGCCGGCGGAGGTCATCCACCGGCCGCAGGCCGGGTTCTACCGCCGGGGACCTACGACCCCAGGTTGAACTCGAAGCTCTCGATGATCGGCATCGCGTCGGCGAGAAATGCGGCAGAGTCGGCTGAATGCCTCGTGCTGACGAGGATCCCGATGGGGCTGCGACCCGGCGCGTCGAGCACGATGAGGCGATTTAGGCCGTCAGCCCAATCCCTGGTCGGGTCGTTCTCCGGGACCCCGCAGTTGGCGGCCCAGTCGGGATTGACCTGGACGTCGACCTGCAGGCCGCTAAGGCCACTGATCGTCACCGCGACCGGCTCGGTCGTGGAGAGCGCTTCATTGGCCACCACAGCGTCGACCACTTGGGCCGCCGTTCCGCTCGGCAACAGTCCGGCCGCGTCGCAGCCCACGAACATGTTGTTCGCGACCTGGGTCGTGAGGAGGATGCCCTGGGCGGTCTCGCCGGTGCGGCCGTACTCGGCTTCATTGGCGGGGATGTCCGGGAACAGCCCGTACACCAGGCTGTGGTCGGTGTCGTTCACCCAGCCATCGGGGACCGTCAACGTCGAGCCGGGGAGGAAGCCGTGCGTGGTCTCGCTGCCGGCCGGCAGGCTGCCGCATGCACCGCCCTGGCGGGCAGACTCGGGGTCCGTGAACCAGGCCGGGAACTCGGCGGTCGCGCACGGGCCCGGGGATGGCGATGGCGTCGGCGTCGGCGAGGGCGACGCGGTCGGCGAGGGCGATGCGGAAGGCGCGCCGCCGGTCCGCGGACCCGGCTGGCCCAGAAAGAGCGATCCGCCGACGACCGCCACCACGATGACGGCGGCCGCGGCGAGCAGGAACTTGATCGGGGTTGTCACGTTGGGCTCCCTTCGCAGGAAGCGCCACGCTGGCCGCTGCCGCTGTCGATAGACCCGGGCGACGGCCGCGTCGAACACGGCGTCGGCGGTGTCGGTCGGTCCTTCGTCCAGCCAGGCGTCGAGAAGCCGCTCGATCTCGAGTTGACGGGTCATGCGAGCTTGCCTCCCAGCACCTGGCTGCGGTCGTCGGCTTCGACGGCGGCCCGCATGGCGCGATGGGCGTGATGCAATCGAGAGCGGACTGTTCCCGGCGGGATGCCAAGCGCCTCGGCGATCTCCGACATCGAATAGCCCGCGTAGTGGCGTAGCACGAGGATGGCCCGCTGATCCGGCGTGAGCCGTCGGAACCCGCGTTCGAGCAGGTCCCGGTTGACGACGGTCAGCAGATGCGAATCGTTGGCCGACGGTCCGTTGACCGGCAGGACCCGAAGGTTGGCGGCCCGGCGCCGCTCGCGCGACGCCTGGTTCGTGCATTCGTTGACGAGGACCCGCCTCAGCCAGCCGTCGAACCGGTCCGGATCGCGGAGGCTCCGCAGGTCGCGCCAGGCGATCACCAGCGCGTCCTGCAGGGCGTCCTCGGCCCGATCGACGTCCCGGAGGATCCGTTGGGCGATCGCGAAGAGCCGCCGGAAACGCGGCCGGATCAGGTCGACATACGCCTCCCGATCACCGCGCTGTGCCGCCTCGACGAGATCTCGATCCAACGAGAAGGTCCTCGCTGCGCCCAACAGGTGAGCGCGTCCGCACATGATGGCCTCGCGCCAGTGCGGAAGGTTCAGTTTTTCTCGTTGAGCCCTGTGGTTCGGCACCGCGTCGAGCCGCGCCTCGGCCTGACCGAGCTGCGCTTCGACGAGGCGCGCTGCGGAGGGTCCCGTCGCCAACGGGACACCGATCCCATGACGGCGGGACGTTGCTTCGCCCATCGTCACCAGCGACCCCGACCGAGCATCGCCCCGACGCCGGATCGGCGGTGGAGGATCGGACCATGCGCAGACTCGTCACCAGCATCGGCCTCGCGCTCGCGATCGGCCTCGTCCCGCTCGCCTCGGCAGCGGCCCACGAGTGCTACGTCGTCCATCGGTCGGCCAATGGCAACGAGGGGGCGTCGGGATCGGGTCAGTGGGTGACGATCACGCTGACCGACATCTACGAGGAGACCGAGCTGTTCGGCTTCCCCGATCTGACGCCTGCCCAGGTCGACTACGCGGTCGCGGCGGCCGGAGCCTCCGGCATCCCGGCGAGCTTCACGATCCGATCCGACAAGCTCCTTTTCGAGAACGCCGGCGGGTGGCAGAAGGGCGATCACGCCACGGACGGCAACGGCGTCGACCACTTCTTCGCGGCGTTCGGCGAGCCGCTGGTCGGGATCCTCTTCGAGGCGCTGGCGAACGCCTGATCGCCGTTGGGTGCCGATATGATCCGGCGAGGGGGCTGGCCGGATGCGGGTCCAGACCGCCGGCCGCAGTCGGAGCTGAGGGAGCTCGCAGATGGATTTCTACCCCTGGGTCGTCCTCATCCACGTCCTCGCGGCCTTCGCGTTTGCGATGGCCCACGGTGTGTCCGCGTTCGCGGCGTTCGCGATGCGCGGCTCGAAGGAGCCGGCGTCCGTGCGCACGTTGCTTACGCTCTCGGGAATGAGTCTCGGCGCGCTCTACATCAGCCTGCTCACCCTGCTGATCGCCGGGATCGCCGCCGCGATCATGGGCGGCTGGTTCGGCCGTGGCTGGCCGTGGGCGTCGATCGGCGTCGTCGTCGTGGTGATCGCCGCGATGTACGGGATGGCGTCGCGCTATTACGCCGGGGTCCGGAGTGCTGTCGGCATGCCGTCGATGAACGACAAGAAGGGCGAAGCCCCACCGGCGCCGGTCTCGCAGGAGGAGCTCGCCCGCATTCTCGACACGCGCCGGCCCGAGGCGCTCGCGGCGATCGGGGTGATCGGCTTCGCCGTGCTCGTCTGGCTGATGGAGCTAAAGCCGTTCTGAGTGTCGCTTTTCGCCCGGCGCGACGAATTCCGGTTGGGTGGCGCCTGACGTCCCGCGGCTATTCCCCGGAGACGAGGCGGAGCCCCGCAGATGCCGCGCGCCGGCGCCGTGCTGCCGGCTTCGCCGAGGTGACATCGCGCTCGATGACGTCGCCCTCCTGAACGCGTCGGGTCGCATCTGTCGCGAGGAACATCTCCATCGCGTCGACGCCGAGCGGCCGCGAGAAGAGGTAACCCTGGCCCAGCGGGCAGCCGAGACTGACGAGCCAATCGGCCTGGTCGGGCTCCTCGATGCCTTCGGCGACCACCCGGAGGCCGAGCGTCCGGCCCAGCTCGACGATCGCGCGGGGGATCGCCGGCCGCTCGCCGTTCGCGGCGACGTTGGCGATGAACGAGCGGTCGATCTTCAGGATGTCGACCGGGAAGCGCTCCAGGTAGCTGAGCGACGAGTAGCCGGTCCCGAAGTCGTCGATCGCGAGGTGCGTCCCGAGATCGCGCAGCTCGGCCAGCCGGCCGATCGTCCCGGCGGTCCGCTGCATGAGGCCGCTCTCGGTGATTTCGAGGATCAGGCTCGATGCCCCGAGGCCCGTCTCGTCGAGCGCTGCCCGGATCGACTCCACGAGGTCCGGCTCCTGGAACTGCCGAGCCGATAGATTGACGCTGACCTGGAGCGACGGGAGGTTGAGCCGGAGCTGCCACTCGCGCGTCTGGCGACACGCCTCGCGCAGGATCCACTGGCCCATCGGCACGATGTCGCCGGTCTCCTCGGCGATGTCGATGAACTGGCCGGGCATCATCAGCGGTCGATCCGGGGGTTGCCAGCGGACGAGCGCCTCGAGGCCGACGACGGCGCCGCTGCCGAGCTCGACGATCGGCTGGTAGTCGAGGCGGAGCTCGCCGCGGCGGTCGACGCCTCGGAGCTGGCCGGCAATGTCGAGACGCGCCGCAGCCTCGGCGCGGAGCGTCGACCGGAAGACCTCGGCCCGGCCACGCGACGACGCCTTCGCCGCGTACATCGCGACGTCGGCGTTCCGAAGCAGGTCGTCGGCGGTCTCGTCGCCCTCACCGGACAGCGCGACCCCGATGCTGGCCGCGATCGTCGGTGTCGCGTCGCCGAGATTCACCGGCTGGCGCAGCGCGTCGGCGAGCCGGATCGCGATCGCGAGCGCGGTCGATTCGTCGCCCACGTCGTCGAGCAGGACCGCGAACTCATCTCCGCCGAGCCGCGCCGCGGTGTCTGACGGCCGAAGCGACGCCTCGACCCGGGCACCGGCGGCGATCAGGACGTCGTCGCCCCGGGCGTGGCCGAGCGTGTCGTTCAGGACCTTGAAGTCGTCGAGGTCGATGAAGAGGACCGCGAACGGTCGGCCCTCGCGGCCGTTGCGCCGCTCGAGCGCCTGGACGACGCGCTCCCGGAACAGCACCCGGTTCGCGAGTCCGGTGAGCCCGTCGTGCAGCGCCTGATGGCGGATCTCGTCGTAGAGGCGGGCGTTCTCGAGGGCCATCGCGGCTTCGCCGGCGAGCATCGTTGCGATCTCGACAGCACGAGCATCGAACGCGCTCGCGTTCTCGGACGTGAGCTCCACGGTTCCGACCGTCGTGCCTGCCGCGACGAGGGGCACGATCGCCATGCTCCGCTGGCCGATCGAGCGCAGGTAGCTCACCTCGTGGCGATCCGCGCTGGGATCTGCCGTGTCGATGATCGTGGCGGCACCGCCGTTGAGGACGCGGCGGGTCTCCGGGTAGTCGTCGAGCGAGTAGGCCGGCTGGAGCGCGCTGCGCCGCTCGAGCGGGAAGTAACCCAGCGTGACGAGCCGGTCGTTGGGCCGGTCCCAGTAGCTCAGGGCGCAGTCGTTCGCGCCAACTGCGCGCGCGATGTGCCGCGCGATCCGGTCGCCGACGAGCTGCGGGTCCATCGTCCGCGACAGGTCGTTCGACATCGCGACGATGCTTCGCAGGTCATCCGCGGTCGCCTTCAGCCGGCGGCCAACCTCGATCAGGAAGATCAGCAGCATGCCGAACGCGAGGAACAAGGCGAGGAAGCCGAGGCCCGCGAGCAGCTGCATCGGGACGTTGCCGCTCCGTGGGACGACCTCCCAGGCGAGCATCGAGCCGATGCCGACCACGCCGGCGACGGCCAGCACCTGGCGCGTCTGCCGTGTGTCGAGGAACGGCAGCGTGAGAACCGCCGGGATCAACGCGGCGACGGCCATCGCCGGCCCCATCGTCGGCTGAAGGATCGCGGCGATCCCGATGACGACGAGCGTGACGTACGCAATCCGTGTGATGCCGTGGCGGCGCGTCGCGGCGTCGAGCCGGCTGGACTCGCGGGCGAGCCACGTCGCGTCGCCGACGCCCAGGAGTCCCAGCGCGATCGTCCGGGGATCTCCGAACCACAATCCCATCGCGAGCGCCGACGCAGCCACGACGAGCGTCGCAGCCGCGAGGGCGCGGATCAGCAGCACGAGCTGCCGCTCGCGCGGGTCGGGGCGCGCGTCGGCGGCCCGCTGATCGCTCTGGGGGAGGTCGGCTAGGGCGGGGACCGGCATCGAAGCGCAGCGTCGCCTCTCCGGTCGCCCCGATGCATCCCCCGAATGCATGAGACCGCACTGGGACTTTCGACGCCTGGCCGACGATGCCGCCTACACTCGGGTCGTGAGAATCGCCCACGCTCGAGAGCGCAATGGGCCGGCGGGCACATCGTATCGGCTCGTCGCGGCGCTCGACGCATCGGGGCCCGACGGGGCCTGGCTTGACCTCGAGATCGCCCGCCGCCGGGCAGTCGCGGCGCGACCGGCGCTGGCCCACGACTCGGCGCTCCACCGCCAGCCCGTCACGACGCTCGACGACCACCTCGCGCGAGGG
This sequence comes from Candidatus Limnocylindrales bacterium, assembly GCA_036274475.1. GTDB lineage: Bacteria > Chloroflexota > Limnocylindria > Limnocylindrales > CSP1-4 > CF-46. Next base: position 7,475 of record DASUFO010000011.1, on the reverse strand, counting down.
CTGCGCGTCGAAGCGCTCGCCGAGCTCGTGGAATCGTTCGAAGCGCGCGGCGCGGACGACGACGACGCGATCCTCGTCGCCGACGATCTCGACCTCGGCCCGCCGATCCTTCGACCGCCCTCGCTGCGCGACTTCTACGCGTTCGAGGGCCACGTGGCAACGATGTGGCGTCGCCGCGACGCCGATGTCCCGGAGGCGTGGTACCACCTGCCGATCTTCTACTTCTCGAACACCTCGGAGATCCGCGGTCCGGACGATCCGGTATGGGCGCCGCGGGGATCGGTCGAGCTCGACTACGAGCTGGAAGTGGCGGCGCTCGTCGACACGCCGGCGCGGGACCTCCCGGAGGAGCGCGCGGAAGAAACGATCGGCGGCTACACGATCCTCAACGACTGGTCTGCCCGAGACCTCCAGCGCGACGAGACGACGGTCCGGCTCGGTCCCGCGAAGGGCAAGGACTTCGCCAGCACGATCGGGCCGTGGCTCGTGACACCCGACGAGCTGGCAGCGGCGCGGGCGGAGGGAGCCACCGGCCCGGACCTGGTGATGACGGCGGACGTCAACGGCGTCGAGACGTCGCGCGGCCGCTGGTCCGATGCCCAGTTCTCGTTCGGCCAGATGCTGGCCAGGGCGTCGGCGGACGTCCGGCTTCGGCCGGGCGACCTGATCGGGTCGGGGACAGTCGGGACGGGCTGCCTGCTCGAGGTCCGCGAGGCGACGCTCGGCCGATACCTCGAGCCCGGGGACGTTGTGACCCTCCGGGTTGAACGACTGGGGGAGCTGCGGACGCCGGTCGTGGAGCGGCCGCGATGACCGCGACGGAGCCGCTCCCCGCGCCCATCGCGCCGCCGCTGCCGGACCGCCTCGACACGCCGTGCCTCGTCGTCGACCTGGACGTGGTCGAGGCGAACGCCCGTCGGATGGCGGACGGCGCGACGGCTCGCGGCGTCTCGCTCCGCCCGCATATCAAGACCCACAAGTCCGTCGCACTGGCCCGCCTCCAGCTCGACGCCGGGGCGGTCGGGATCACGGTCGGGACGCTCGGCGAAGCCGAAGTCATGGTCGACGGCGGCATCGACGATGTGTTCATCGGCTACCCGATCTGGGCGGAGGGCGCAAAGGCCGGCCGGCTGGAACGCCTGCACGGCCGGGCACCGCGCCTGTCGGTCGGCGTCGACAGCGAGGGGGCCGCGGATCTGCTGGCTGCAGCCGTCACCGACTCGCGGCGCCATCCCCTGCGCGTTCTGGTCGAGATCGACTCCGGGGCGCGCCGAAGCGGGGCGGCAGACGCGGGCGCGGCACTCGCGGTCGCTCGCCGGGCGCGCGACGCCGGCCTCGACGTCATCGGCGTCTTCACCCACGGCGGACACGGCTATCGCGCTCCGGGCGCCGGGCCGTCGGCCGCCGCCGACGAGATCGCAACGCTTGGTGCCGCCGCCGAGGCCCTGCGGGCCGACGGTTTCGCGATCGAGCGGATCAGTGCCGGTTCGACGCCGACCGGGATCCGCTCGGCCGGCGGCGAGGTCAACGAGATCCGGCCTGGCACGTACCTCCTCGGCGACCGCCAGCAGGTCGCGCTGGGCGGAATCCCGCCCCAGGGCTGTGCCCTGGCCGTCGCCGCTACCGTCGTGTCGACCGCGGTCCCCGGCCAGGTCGTCCTGGACGCGGGCGCGAAGACGCTGACGAAGGACCGCGCGCCGTTCCTCGAGGGCTTTGGGGCGTTGCCCGCGTACCCCGATGCCGTGATCGAACGGCTCTTCGACTACCACGCCGCCGTCGCGATCCCGGCCGGGTCGCCGGCGCCGCGCCTCGGCGAGCTCGTTGCGGTCGTCCCCAACCACGTCTGCCCGGTCGTCGAGCAGTTCGACTCGTTCGTCGTCTCGCGCCGCGGCGACGCGATCGATCGGTGGCCAGTGGACGCTCGCGGGCGAAGTCGGTGACCGCGATGTCGGACGAGGCCCGGATCCGGGGCAAGATCGTCCTCGATCAGATGCGGCCGGCCCATGCCCCCGCGGTGCTCCGGATCTACGGCGAGGGGATGGCGACCGGCGTCGCGACGTTCGACACGCGGGTGCCGGAGTGGCCGGAGTGGGACGCCGCCCATCGCCGCGACTGCCGCTTCGTCGCGTCGATCGACGGAACTGTCGTCGGCTGGACGGCGCTGTCGGCCTACTCGCATCGCGACGTCTACGCCGGCGTCGCCTGGGAGAGCGTCTACGTCGCGGCGGCGGCGCGCGGGCAGGGGATCGGGGCGGCGCTCCTGACCCGGCTGATCGCCGCGTCCGAGCGAGCCGGCATCTGGACGCTGCTGGCCGGGATCCAGGTCGAGAACGCGAGGAGCGTGCGGCTCCATGAGCGAATGGGCTTCCGACGGATCGGCGTTCAGCAACGGGTCGGCCGGGACGCGGCCGGCGTCTGGCGCGACGTCGTCCTGATGGAGCGACGAAGCGCGAACGTCGGCCGTTGAGGCGTAGCCTCACCATCTGAACGTTCCGGCGACGAGCCTCCGTCAGAGAGGGTGATCGCGGCCAGTTCGGCCGCGGCGACCGGAGGTCGAGGTGGATCGAGACCTCGTCGAACTGGCCCGCGAGGGCGATCGCGAGGCGTTCGCAGTCCTGGTGCACCAGGTCAGCGATTCGCTCTTTGCGGTCGCGTTCCGGATCCTGCGCGACGCGAGCCTCGCGGAGGACGCGCTGCAGAACGCCCTCGTCCTCGCCTGGCGCCAGCTCCCGCGACTGCGGGACGCTGACCGCTTCGAGGCGTGGATCCATCGAATCCTCGTGCACGCCTGCTACGACGAGTCGCAGCGGACGCGCCACTGGACGGCGAACGTTCGGGCGTTGCCCGACGAGGGACCGGCGACTCCGGACGGTACGTCGACTGTCATCGACCGCGACGAGCTCGAGCGGGCGTTCCGACGCCTGTCGATGGAGCAGCGCGCGGTCTTCGTCTTGCATCACTACCTCGGGCTGCCCCTCGTCGAGGTCGCCGAGCTCCTCGAGATCCCGGCGGGGACCGCCCGATCGCGACTCCACTACGCAATCGCGGGGCTCCGCGACGCGCTCCTCGTGGACACGGCGCCCATCGTCCAGGAAGGACGGCCGGCATGACCGACGACCGCGCGCTCGACCGATCGATCGAACGGGCCGCCCGATCGTGGCTGGAGGCCGGACCGACCCGTGCGCCGGAGCATGCCGTCACGGCCGCCCTCGAGCGCATCGACCACACGACTCAGGAGCGGGGTCTACGGACCCCGCGGAGGTTCCGTCTGATGACCACACCTGCTCGCCTCGCGGCGGCCGCCGTCCTCGGCGCGGTCGTCCTCGGAGGCACCTTCCTCCTCTTCGGGGGCGGAGGTCGATCGAACGCGCCGATCGCGCCTTCGCCGTCGCCAACCGTCTCGCCGACGCCGGCAGCGCCAGCGTCCGCGCCGAGATCGGTGGCCCTGGACTACTCGAATCTGCCCGGCAGCATCCTTGCCGAGCACCTCGGAAACGCGATGGACGGCACCGAGCAGGACGAGACCGAGTACAACCCAGACCGGCGGCGCCTGTACCTCATGGACCCGTCCGACATGACGGCGGCCACGACGGTGGAATTCCTGCCCGGCCAGCCGGCGACTGGCAAGTCCGCGGCGGATGTCTCTTTCGACAGCAAAAGGGTCGTATTCCAGGACTGGGCAGACCAGACCCGAATCTACGAGGCCAACCTCGACGGCACCGGGTTGCACAAGCTCCCCGTCGACTGCGACTGTGCGCTGCTCTACCCGGACTATGACCCGACTGCGACAAAGGTCGTCTACGTCCGGATCGAGGGAATCGAAAGCTGGCTCGATGTCCTCGACCTCGCGTCGGGTCAGACGACCCGGCTCGAGGCGACCGTCGGCCCACCCGGCAACTCCGTGCCGGAGCAACCAGCGTGGTCCCCCGATGGCAAGACGATCGCATTCAGCCGCCTGACCTGGCGAGAGCCGAACGAACCGGTCGTCGGCACCGTTCACTACGGCGACGTGGCGCCGACGTCCGGCAAGGTCACATTGCTCGATCTCGCGAGCGGCACCGTCCGGGACCTGCCGATCGATCCGGCGCTCATTCCCGGCGACGTGCAGTGGTCCCCGGACAGCGCGACGATCCTGTTCACCGCCGGGCCGGGTTCGACCACCGGCAGTGTGGCCGCAGACCATCCGAGCGGTGCGTATCGAATCTCCGTTGCCGGCGGAGAGCCATTCCAGCTCGGGGGCTGGGGCGGTCCGATCTTCACCCCGGACGGCCAATTCATCCTCTACCAGGACAACGTCTTCTATCTCATGCGTCCGAATGGATCCGATGCCCGCCCGGTCAACCAGACGGGCGCAGATCTCAGCGAGCTGAACATCGGCTTCGCCTACATCGGCCACTGGATCGACGCACCCTAACGACGCCTTTGGCGCCGCCTAGACTGGCCTCCTCGAACGAGGGGGCCAGTCGGGTGTTCCGGCGGTTATCGGCAAGCCAAGCCGAAGATTGAACCGATCCGGGAGCCCAAGCGCCCGAGGGGCATGAACGCGGCGACGACCGAGACCCGACCGGCGATCCCGGCGAGCGTGATGCTCGAGCATGTCGCCCGGGCGCGCGCCGGCGACCGCGAGGCGTTCGACCTCATCGCCGCCTCCGTCGTCGATCGGCTGTACTCGATCGCCCGCCTGGTCCTGCGTGACGCGGACCTTGCCGAGGACGCCGTCCAGGACGCGCTGGTCCGCTGCTGGCGTGACCTCCCGATGCTGCGCGACGACGCCAACTTCGACTCGTGGGTCCGCCGGCTGCTGATGAACGCGATCACGGACGAGTTCCGGCGCGCCGGCCGACGCCGCACGGCGATCTCCCTGCTACGCCTTGATCCCCCTGCGCCGGACCCGGCGGAGGACGTCGCCACCCGCGAGCAACTGGCGCGCGGCTTCCAGCGATTGACGCTCGACCACCGCAAGGTGCTCGTTCTTCGGCTCTATCTCGGTCTCTCCCTTGAAGAGACCGCCACCACGCTTGGGATCCCGGCCGGAACTGCGAAGTCCCGGCTGCACTACGCGATCGAGGCCATGCGTGTCGCGCTCGAGGCGGACGCACGGCCACCGATCCAGGAGGTCAGCGCATGAACGCCGGACGCGACGTCGAGCGCCTGATCGCCGACTGGTTCGTCGAGGAGGCGGTGCTGCGTGCACCGGACCGCATCCTCGAGGACGCCGGTCGGGTTGTTGATCGAACCAAGCAGCGGCGCTTCGGCGCCGCCTGGAGGAACCCATTCATGTCGGCACCGCTCCGCGTCGCCGCGGCCGCCGTTCTCGGCGTGCTCGTGCTCGGCGGCGCCCTGATCATCTTCAAGCCGTGGTCCGCCCCTGTCGGCGGCCCGACCTCCCCGCCGCCAAGCGCTACGCCGAGCGCCGAGCCGAGCCCCTCGCCATCGGGCGAACTCGTGCGGGTCCTGCCCGAGAGCGGGCGGCTGGAGCCCGGCCGATATGTCAGTCAGGCGACCGCCGTCGATGTCGAATTCACAGTTGGCAGCGGCTGGACCTCCGGCGGCTACTACGTCAACACGGATACGCAGTCCCTTTCGTTCTGGAATGTTCCGAAGGTTTACGCGGACGCGTGTGACCTTGGATCGGCAGCGGATACCGCACTTGGAGGCAGCGTCGATGACCTCGTCGCCGCGCTCGACAATCAGGCGAACACGGACATGTCGAGCCCAGTCGAGGTGACGATCGACGGGCACCGCGGCGTGAGAGTCGAGCTGTCGCCGAGCTCCGGACGGCCCGAGTCTTGCTCGACTCTGGCGCTCTGGACGATTCCTGACGGAGGCCCAGGACGCCAGATTGATCCATCTTCCGGACCGCCAGATGAACTTGTCGAGCCCGTCTGGATCGTGGACGTCGACGGCGCCCGCGTCGTATTCGTCGCTTGGGAGTCGAAAGCGTCAGATCACTCGGTCATCGCAGACGTCATCGCCAGCATGACGATGAGGAAGCGCTGATCGATGCCCGACTAGACTGGCCTTCTCGACCCGAGGAGGCCAGTTTCTGCATGTACTACGTTGCCCACGGCAGCCTGCCCCGCCAGCGGCACACCCAGCATCGTTCGGCTGATGGCAGCCTCTACGCCGAGGAGCTGTTCGGCGTCGAGGGCTTCAGCGGCCGCAGCTCGATCATGTACCACCTCACGCCGCCGACGCAGACGCATCACATCGAGCCGGTGCGGCGAATCGAGCTGGTCGCCGCCGACGACGGACTCCATCGCCACCGCCTGACGAAGACCGGCGGCGTGCCGGTCAGCGGCGATGTCGTCAACGGCCGGATCCCGCTGTATTTCAACAACGACGTCGTCTTCGGCGTCGTCCGGCCGGCGGAGCCGATGCCAGCGGGGACGTTCTACCGCAACGGCATCGCCGACGAGATGCTCTACGTCCACGAGGGAACCGGCGTCTGCGAAACGATCTTCGGGCCGCTCCGCTACGGCCCCGGCGACTACCTCGTGCTGCCGATCGGAACGACCTGGCGGCTCGACCCCGACGAGGGCTCGGACCAGCGGATCCTGTATCTCGAAGCACCCTCCGAGATCGAGCCGCCGAACCGCTACCGGAACAACTACGGCCAGCTGCTCGAGCATGCTCCGTACTCGCAACGCGATATCCACGCGCCCGACGAGGTCGGCGCGATCGAGGAGCACGGTGACTTCGTCATCCAGGTCCGGTCTGCGGATCGGATCACCGCGTATCACTACCACCATCACCCGTTCGACCTGGTCGGTTGGGATGGCTACCTCTGGCCGTTCCGCTTCAACATCGGCGACTTCCAGCCGATCACCGGCCGCGTCCATCAGCCGCCGCCGGTCCACCAGACGTTCCAGGCGCGGAATTTCGTGGTCTGCTCGTTCGTGCCCCGGAAGTTCGACTACCACCCGCTCGCGATCCCCGCGCCGTACAACCACTCGAACATCAACAGCGACGAGGTCATCTACTACGTCGCCGGCAACTTCATGAGCCGGCGGGGCGTGGAGATCGCCTCGTTCACGCTGCACCCGGCAGGGATCGCGCACGGACCGCATCCCGGTACCGTGGAGGCGTCCATCGGCAAGGAGGCCACCGAAGAGCTGGCGGTCATGGTCGACACGTTCCACCCGCTCAAGATCACGCAGGCCGCGATGGATCTCGACGATCCGAATTACCCGTACACCTGGCTCCCGCCGGACGACCCGCACGGCCACGCCTCCGAGCTCGCGGAGCGAGGCCCGGAGGCGTTCCCGGACTGACGCGGTTGATCAGGAAGACTCCTGGAGTCTCAGGGTCTCGACGAAGCGTTCGAACCACCAGACGTCGCCAGTCTCCTTTCTCGTGCCCGATTTCAGGGCGATGGCAAGGAACTCATCGCCGTCGTCGTCGACGACTGCATCAACGAAGCCGCATTCGGAGCGATATGCGGCTTGATGTCCGTCGATGGTGAGCTCGTGCAG
>DASUFO010000010.1:0-10090 GCA_036274475.1 Candidatus Limnocylindrales bacterium | reverse complement strand
CGGGCGGCTGCCTCCTGGCTCCAATGGACGGAGTCGATGCCGGCCCGGTAGACCTCGGAGACATACGCCGAGTACACGAGCGTCAGCGCGAGCACGGCGTACGGGAACGGGTCATTCGGGATGCCGGGGATCGCGAGCCCTGGGATGCCGAACCCGAGCAGGTAGATGATCAGCAGCCCGGGCACGGCCCGGAAGAAGTCGACGTAGATCGTGGACAGAAGCCGAACCGGGAAGAACACCGGTCCCGGCAGCCCACGAAGGATCGCCAGCAGCAGGCCAACGGCAAGGACGAGGACCTCGGCGAGCAGGAACAGCTGGATGTTGACGACGAAGGCCTTGACTACCTTCGGAAGCGACTCGGCGAAGATCTCACCGTTGAAGAACTGCTGCTGAACCGCGGGCCAGTTCGGCGCGTTCGTGGCAACGACGACGATGACGCCGAGCACGACGACCGTGCTGACGAGGGCGATCAGCGTCGAGCGAACTGCCTCACCTGGCGGTACCCGCCGGCGGGGCCGTGGCGGACGCGCCTGGACCGGGAAGGCGCCGCCCGAATCGAGGGGACCGCCCACCAGCGACACCGGACGTCAGCCGGCCGAGGGTTACTGGGTGAAGGCGGGCGCGTTCACCTTGTCGGCCAGCCACTCGGTCGTGATGGCTTCGAGCTCCCCGCTCTCCTTGAGCTGCCCGATCGCCTGGTTCACGCAGTCCGTGAGCGGGCTGTCTTTCGCGAGGAGCACGCTGAAGTGCTCCGCGTCGGTCCCTTCGGGTGCCGGGAACTGGCCGACGACGACCGAGCCCTCGACCTGGGCCGAGGTCACGTAGAACGCCGTCGGGAGATCAACCACGAGACCGTCGATCTGCTTCGCCTGGAGGGCGGCGACCGCGTCGTCGTTGGTGTTGTAGATCATCGGCTCGGAGCTCGGCTGGATGACGTCGGTGATCGTCTTGAGGCTCGTCGTCCCGATCTGGGCGCCGAACGTGAACGGCTTGAGATCGGCGATCGACTTGGCGGATGCGATCGGCGTGCCGCCCATGCCCACGACGGACTGGTTGTTGAAGTAGTAGCCGTCGGACAGGTCCACGACCGCCGCCCGCTCGGGGGCGTACGAGATCTGTGCAATGTGGAGGTCGAAATCCTTTGGACCCGCGGCGATCGCGACGTCGAACGGCGACACGATCCACTTGACGTTGTCCTTCGCAAAGCCCAGCTGGTCGGCCAGGGCGTAGGCAAACGCGGCTTCGAAGCCCTCGCCGTTCGTCGGGTCACCGAGCTCCCACGGGGCCGTTGCCTCCGTGCCCTCCGGCGGGATCTGGAAGAACGGCGGGTACGCCGGGTTGTCGGTCCCGATCGTCAGCGTCCCGGCCTCCTTGGTCTGGAGCGTGTCGGGGTTGCAGTCCGCCGCGGCGCTTGCACCGGCCGAGGCGACCGATGACGGCACGGGCGCCGAGGATTCGCTCGGGGCCGAGGCGGACGGACTCTGCGTCGCGCCTCCGCCGGTGGAGCATGCGGCAAGCGAGACGACCGCGAGCAGGACGAGCAGGGATCGAAGTGCGCGCATTGATGGTTCTCCTCCAGGGCACCCGGGCTGGTGCCCGCGGAGTGTACCGAACACCAAGCGATCCAGTCGGAATTAGTCGCGCTTGATGACGACCGCCTGGTCGTCGACGATTCCGAGGCGCGCCGCGACGTTGCCCTGGTTCTCGGCGAGACAGACCCGGCCGTACGAGTCCTCGTACAGCAACGGCGTTCCGACCGCCGCCCCGCCGAACGTGGCGCGCCACGGGATCTCGTGGTCGATTCCGCCAAGCGTGACGCGGAGCCGCGCGCCGGGCGCCAGATCGCCCAGCGCGGCTTCGAGCTGGGCGCGGGTGGCCGCAAGCTTCACGTTGCCGAACGTGTCGATGTAGATGACCGATGTCGTCAGGCGTCCCGCCTCGACGACTGGCTCCGGGATCGGCGACGGAACGAGCGTCGCGGGATCGATCTCCGGACCCAGGCGCGGGAGCTCGACGCCGCGAGCCAGGTGGGCGGCGGCCGGAGCGAAGATGTCGCGGCCGTGGAAGCTCGTGCTGACGACCGGCAAGCGGAACTCGGGGTTCTGAAGGAGGTGGACGTCCGTGGCGCCGCCGAGCCGCGCGGCCGCTCCCACGAGCAGCCCGTTGTCGGGCCCGATCAGGACGTCGCCCCGGGCGGTCTTGATCGCGACCGGCCGGCGTTCCGTGCCGACGCCCGGATCGACGACCGCCACATGGCTCCCGACCGGCAGGTAGGGCACGGCGCACCAGAGCAGCAGCGCGCCGTCACGGATCGCGTACTTGCGCACCTCGTGGCTGATGTCGACGATCGACGCCTCGGGCGCGATCCCGAGGATCACCCCGTGGAGGATCCCGGCGGATGGGTCGCGGGCTCCGAAGTCGGTGAGCAGCGAGATGAACGGGCGAGCCATCGCCGGATCGTAGCGGCTCGCCTGGTTACTTCGTGACCGCTCGCCCCGCGCCCGGCCCCGCGCCTCGCGCGCTGCTCGCCCCGACGCGATTGCCCGGGGAACGGTGCCCTACACGTTTCAGAGGCGTGGTATTCGCCGTCGACGCCCGACATCGCGCCCACCACGGTTGAGAGACGTACACGGCAACTCGACCAAGCGTGGCCGTGCCACGCCGGCTCTCACGGCGGTCGATACCACGTTCCAGAGACTTGAAGGGCAACTTCGCGATGCCGTGACCGCCGAATGGTGACCGAGGGTCCACGATCCGCGCCCGAAACGCGTTCGACGGCCGCTTCGACCGCCGAATGGTGACCGAGGGTCCACGATCCGCGCCCGAAACGCGTTCGACGGCCGCTTCGACCGCCGAATGGTGACCGAGGGTCCACGATCCGCGCCCGATGCGACGGCGCCCGCGTCGGCGCGTCCCCGTGCCTCTCTCCGCCACAAACCGAAACGGCGCCAGGAGGAGGCTTGGCGCCGTTTCGGCAGGTTCGTGATGGCGGGAGGAGGGAGAGCGCCACCACGCGGATATTCGGTTGGGCAACGGGCCGAGGCCCGGAGGTCAGTGCGTTCGTTTCCCGTCGCGACTGCCGAACTTCCCCAGCTCGGCCATCCGTCGAAGGAACAACAGCTCGTTGATCTGCTTGAGCGTCCAATGACCGTCGCCGACCGGGATCCCGGCCAGGAACGCCGTCAGGTTGGCCGCTTCCTCAGGTTCCATGCCCTTCAGGAGAAGGTGCCGATACGTCGCCCGCGTGCTCGGCGCTCGGGGCTCCGTGCTGGAGGTGCTCGGCGCTGCGGTGGCCGACCCAGACGCGGCCACGGAGGCCACCGCGAGAACCGGCCACGACGAGTCGGCGCGGGACGATCGCCCCTGGCCCCGAGTACCTCGACGTGCCTGTCCTGCCATGGTGCACCTGTCCGTCCTGCGTCCCTTGCTTGCGGGCGAAACGCCCTTCCTGGTGATGGATTCGTCGCGACCGGCGATGCGGATGGAGGCCCGTACCGACGGTCTGTGACGGCCTTGATCGGTGGACGGATGGTGTGCCCGATCCGGGAGGCGGGCGATGACCCGGCGGTCCCATGGCGGTTGGTACTTGCGGCTGGCCCGTTCGGTCGGCTGCGGTGGGGTGGCGGGTAGACTCGCCGGGTGCGTGTTCGGACCTTCGAGCTGCGGCTGATCGCCGCGGGACTGGTCGCGTGCTGGTTGCTGACCGCGCTGATCGTGCTGGTGGGCTATCGGCCCGGCGGGCCCGTGGATCTGGCGGTCGGGCTGGCGGCCGCGGGACCCGTCTGCATCGCGTTCGCGGGCCTCATCTGGCCACCGACGACGCGCGGGTCGCGGGCATTCGCCGGAATGATCTGGCTCGGCATCGGCTCGATGCTCGTCCTCATTCCCTCGATCCTCGACGTTGCCGACCAGCTCGAGCAGGGTGGCGCCCAGACGCTGTTGCCCTCGATCGAGGCCGCATACCCGTGGGGCCTCGCGCTGCTCGGGACGAGCCTCTTCGCGGGCTTCGGGATCGCGCGCCGGATCCTCGGTGAGACCGCGATGCGGCGGCGGCGCCTCGCTCGCGGGGTCATCGTCGCGACGGTGTTCGCGGTGGTCGCCGGAACGACGTTCACCGCGGTCGCGATGGCGAACGAGTTTGCGCTCCGCGACCGGCCGACGCCGTCGTCCCGCTTCGGTCCGACGGACGGCGCGACCGAACCGCCGATGTGTGACGGCCCTCTCGCGGTCGGCGACTCGGCTCGCATCGAACTCCACCTGGCCGGCGACCTCGACGGCCAGTCGATCGGGACGGTGGACCTGGCGGGCGACCGCGACGGCGGCGACTTCCGCTGGCTCGCGTACGCGGCGACGCCGAACGAGCTTGGCCTGCACGGCTCGGCCCGAATCGGCACGAACGCTTGGGTCCGTGAGCCGTTCGGCGGGTGGCGCCGGGCGACCCAACTCGAGGTCGCCGACGGAACGGTCGACGCGCAGGCGTTCGAGGCCGCGCTGCCGGACGGGATCCGAGCGACCGCCGAGTTGCACGGGGTCGATGTCATCGAGGGCGCTCGCGCCCGCCATTGCCGGATTGCGATCGACGGCCCGACGTTCCGATCCGCGTTCCCCCAGGTGGCGTGGCTGGTCGGGGCCGCGGAACTCGACCGCTGGCGCGGCGAGCTCGATTACTGGGTGTTCCTCGACGGCGAGCTCGGCCGCGTGACGGGCAGTGTGAACGGCGACGCGGGCGGCATCCGCGACGGCGCGCTACAGGGCACGATTCGGGTGAACCTCACCGCCACGAGCCGCGGCGAGCCGTTCCGGATCGACCCGCCGACGCGCTGACGAGGGAGGCGATGGACGAGGAACCCAGGTCCGGCAAGCGCGACCGTCTCGCCCGGCTGACGCGAGTCGTCGGGCTGCTCCGGGCTCATCCCGACGGAATGGCGATCCAGGAGATCGCCGGCCGGATCGGCGTGTCGGTTCGGACGGTGTACCGCGATCTGAACGCGATCGAAGGCGAGATCGGGATCGCGGTCTGGTCCGAGGACGGCCAGTGGGGACTCGCCGACGAGGGCTTCCTGCCGCCGCTGAAGCTGACGCTGGACGAAGCGATGGCGGTCGTGCTCTCGGCCCGGCTCATGGTCCGCTATGCCGACAAGTACGACCCCGATCTCGCCTCGGCCTTCGAGAAGCTCGGCGAGGTGCTGCCGGCTGCGCTCGGTGAGCATGTCGCCCGGACGCTCGATGTGCTCTCGCGCCATCCCCGCGATGAACGCTTCAGCCGGCACGTCCGGCTCCTGACCAAGGCCTGGGCGGAGCGCCGGATCGTCTCGCTCGATTACGAGCCGGCCCGCTACGGCCCCGACTCGGCGCCACGGACCGCGCGCGTCCGGCCGTACCTCCTGGAGCCATCGCTCCAGACGCACGCGCTGTACCTGATCGGGTTCGACGAGACGCGCAACGCCGTCCGGACGTTCAAGGTCGAGCGGATCCGGGACCTGTCGGTCACGCCCGACCGGTTCGACCCGCCCGACGCCGGTCCCGAGGCGATGTTCGACCAGGCCTGGGACATCATCGCGGACCAGGAACCGGTCGAAGTCGTGATTCGGTTCGCCCCGTCCGTCGCGGCGCGGGTCCAGGAGGCGCGCTGGCACCCGTCGCAGAAGGTCACGGTCGAAGACGACGGCTCGCTGACCTGGCGGGCGACGGTCGCGGGCACCATCGAGGTCCGCCTCTGGGTGCTTCAATGGGGCGACGACGCACAGGTGCTCGCGCCGGAATCGCTCCGGGAAGACGTCGCCGCCACGGTGCGCCGCGCCGCCGCGCGCTACGGGGACCGGTGATGGCCCGGCACCGGTTCGTGGCGGTCAACTTGATCAGCGACCCGATTCACGGCTTCATCGAGCTGACGAAACGGCTCCGTCCCGACGAGTCGGCGGCTGCGGGCCTGCCGCCCGAAGACGTCGCCGAGGAAGACCTCCTCGACACGACGTGGGTCCAGCGGATGCGCCGGATCAGCCAGCTCCAGAGCGCTCGGTGGGTCTTTCCGACCGCCGAGCACTCCCGGTTCACGCACGGCCTCGGCGTCATGCACGAGGCAGGCCTCTGGGCCCGGGCGCTCTACCCGTCGCTCGCGGACGAGTTGCGGGGGGCCGGGGAGGCGCCGCCCTCTGAGGGCCTCGTCGTCGAGACGCTGCGGGTCGCCGGGCTCCTCCACGACGTCGGCCACGGGCCGTTCGCCCACTTCTTCGACGACCACGTGCTGTCGCGCTTCGCGGCGCCCGCGGATCCGCGACGGCCGGCCGGAAAGCCGCTCAGCCACGAAGACCTCTCGCAGCTGATCATCGAACGCGAGCTCGGCTCGATCATCGGCGGGCTCCGTCGCGCTCCCGGAACGGTGGCGGCTCGAGACGCCCTCGAGGACGGCGAGCGAATCGACCCCCGCTGGGTTTCCTTTCTCATCTCGAAGCCGGCCCTCTCGGACGACGGCATGCCGCGCTGGATCCGCTGCCTGCAACCGCTGCTGTCGGGCGTCTTCACGGTCGACAACCTCGACTACGTCCGGCGCGACGCCCACATGAGCGGCGTCGCGACCGACGTCGACGTGGAGCGGCTCCGGCGCTACGCGTTCATCGGGCCCCGCGGACTGACGCTGTATGAGCCGGGGCTTGGGACGCTCGAACAGTTCCTGACCGCCCGGCTCTTCATGTACCAGCAGGTCTACTTCCACCGGACCGTCCGGGCGATCGACCTCGACCTTGCCGAGGTCTTCGCGCCATCGGTCCGGGCGATGTTCGGGGAGGCGTCGCCGGTCGAGCGGCTCTCCGCGTACGCCGACCTCGACGAATACGCCCTCATGCACCAGGCCGCTCGCTGGGCACGGGGCGAGTCCGTGGCCGGAGCACCACAGCCGGGCGACGGCCGCGTGACCGGGTCGGTGGCGGACGGCTGGCGAGGGATCCTGCTGCGGCAGCCGCGCTGGCGGTCCGAGGCGGAGATTCGGGCGGAATACGAGCCGGGACAGCGGCCGGACGACGTGATCGCCTCGCTCGGCCCGCCCGAGGACGGCCGGGTCGCGATCGACCTCGCCGTGGTGGATGCGCGTCCGGCCGACGCGACCGCGACCGACTCGCAGTTGGCATTCGAGGCCCGGGACGGAACGGCGCTCTCGATCGCCGGGGCACTCTCGCGGCTGCCGGCGTACGCGATGATCGCCCGGCGCTATCGCCGAATCGGGGCGTAACCGGCGCAAGGTCCGGCGGACACAAAGAGGCGGCTGGCTCAGCTCACGCCGAAGACCAGCCGCCCAGTGATGGCAGCGCGAACGTCAGATCGGTCCTCGACCCGTCCGGACGTTGCCGCGAATCGCGTTGTATCCGACGACCGCGATGATGGCCCCAATTACGGCCACGAGGATTGTGGTCGGGTTGATGCCAGTGACGAAGTCGCCCTGCAGTAGAAGACCGGCGATGAACCCACCGACCAGCGCCCCGATGATGCCGAGCACGATGTGGCCGATGACGCCGAGGCTCTCGTCACCCTTGACGAGAAAGCCGGCGATGTAGCCGGCGATCGCACCGACGATGAGCCAGGAGAGGATACCCATTGAAACTGACGCTCCTTTCTTGTGCGCTTTCCCGCCCGGGATGCTATGCCGCGGCGCTGCCGCCGGTGCTGCGGTCCGAGGCGCGAGTGCATCAACTGCGTCACAGGTTCGGTGCCGCCGAACGCGACAAGAGGCCGGCTACGCGCCGCCCAGTGGCGCGGGAGCCCGCGGCGTGGGTGCCGGTGTGGGTTGGGGCACCTGGCGCGTCTTGAGCGCGGCCGCGCCACCTGGCAACACCTGCAACGGGTCGATCCGGGCGATCTCGTACGGCGGCACCCGCAGCGCCTTCAGGATGTCGGCGCGGACGCCGAACGTGTCGGTCTCGAGCGGGCTGAACAGCCCGTAGTGGACGTGGCAGCCCGACGCGTGGCCGGTTGCGCCTTCCTTGCCGATCTTCGAGCCGCCCTTGACCCGCTGGCCGACCGTCACCGAGACCACGCTCATGTGGGCGTACACGCTTCGATAGCCATTGCCGTCGTCGACGATCACGACGTTGGGCAGGTCGTCCCAGAGCTTCTTGCGGTCGAGCGTCCGGTAGTACTCGGTCAGGTCACCGACCCAGCCGATGTAGTCGTCGAAATGGCGGCCCGCCGCGAGCACGACGCCGCTGTGCGCCGCCCGAACGGTGTCGCCGCAGAACGACGCGATGTCGACGCCGTCGTGGAACAGCTTGCCGTCCTTGATCCGGGACCCGCCGGGAATGGCCTTGAACGGCAGCGAGATCCGGCCCTTGCGGAGGGGCCACGTGTAGCCGGTCAACTCGCCCGGCTGCGCCGGGAGCGCCTCGCGGCCCGTCCGCGGTCCGTTGCGATCGGTCGGGCGGTCGTACGCGAAGCGCGTATCGAGCGGCGGCGCGGTCGACGGGGCGGGCGCGAGCGACGGCTCGGTCACGGCGCCCTGGACTTCGCCAACCGGCGCCAGGGGACCGATCGGATTGCCGGCCGGCACCGCGAGTGACAGCACGGCCATGACGGCAAGCGGCAGCGCGACGACGCCGGAGCGAAGGGGACGTGTGCGAAGCACCGACGATATGTAGCAGAGCCCGCGCCGCAGTGCAACGATGGGCCCGGGCTCCCTAGGCCGGCGCCGCGACGAATCGCCCGTCCCGCAGCTCGAAGACGCGGTCGGCGACGTCGAGCATGAGCGGGTCGTGGGTCGCGACGATCGCGGTGATCCCTTCGTGCCGGACGATCGAGCGGAGCAGGAGCATGATCACGTGGCCGGTGTCGGAGTCGAGCTGGCCGGTCGGCTCGTCGGCGAGGAGGAGCTTGGGGCCGTTCGCGAGCGCCCGGGCCAGCGCGACGCGCTGCTGCTCGCCACCGGAGAGCTCGTGGGGGCGGTGCTTGGCCCGTTCGCTCAGCCCCACGATGTCGAGCAGCGTCGCGACCCGCGCATCGCGCTCGCGAGGATTCGCGTGGACGAGTCGCAGCGGCACCTCGACGTTCTCGGTCGCGGTGAGGAACGGCACGAGGCCGAACGCCTGGAACACGAACGCCACCGTCCGCCGTCGCACCTCGACGAGCTGGTCCTCGGTCATCGCCGAGATCTCGAGGCCGTCCACGATGACCTTGCCCGACGTCGGCTGGTCGAGCCCGCCGAGCAGGTTGAGGAGCGTCGTCTTGCCACTCCCCGACCGGCCGCGGACCGCGATGAGCTCGCCCGGCGCGACCGCCATGTTGATCGTCTTGAGCGCGTGAACGACGGACTCGCCGACGGGGTAGTCCCGGACGAGGTCGATGGCCTCGACGAGGGGCGGGGTCGAGCCGGGCCGCGCGTAGGCGGCGGACGCCGCCGGCGGATACGACGCCGTCATCGGTCGTGGCCCCCGGCGCCCGTCCCTGCCGTCTCGGCCTTCTCGGCCGGCTTGTCCGGCCACACCCCGACATGGTCGTCCTCGAGGCGCAACCGGACGCGATGCTGGAGCTCCAGCGCGGCGATGTGCTGCTTGGGCAGCTGGAGCCGGCCGGCCCGATCGAGGACGGCGAACTCCTCGCTGATCGCGCGATGGTCGCCGTCGTCGCCCAGCTCGGTTCGGCGGAGCGTCTCCGTCGAGGTTCGGCCGTCGCGGATCGCGACCGTTCTCTGGACCTGCTCGGACACGACCGGGTCGTGGGTCACGGTCACGATCGTCGTCCCGAGCTGCTCGTTGACGTGACGGAGGAGCGCGAACACCTCGAGCGAGGTCGAGCTGTCGAGCTCGCCCGTGGGCTCGTCGGCGAGGACGACCTTCGGCTCGTTGGCGAGCGCGACGGCGATCGCGACGCGCTGCTGCTCGCCTCCGGACAGGGCCTCCGGCCGATGGTCGCCGCGGTCCGCGAGCCCGACGCGCTGCAGCAGATCGGTCGCGCGCGCGACCCGCGCGCCGCGCCCCACGCCGTTGAGGAGCATCGGCAGCTCAACGTTCTGGCGCGCGGTCAGGTACGCGAGGAGATTGCGCGCGGTCTGCTGCCACACGAAGCCGATGACGCGCCGGCGGTAGTTGGTGCGCTCGCGGCGGCCCAT
>DASUFO010000009.1:0-16513 GCA_036274475.1 Candidatus Limnocylindrales bacterium | reverse complement strand
GAGCCCGGCGACGACAAGGGCGGCCAGGGTGAAGTCGAGCCCGGCGACGACAAGGGCGGCGAGGACGACGGCGGAGGCCACGGCTCCGACGACTGAACCTGCGAAACGCCTCCCCACTCTCGGCAGAACGCCGGCCTCCGGGCCGGCGTTCTGCATCTCGCACTGGAGCTCCGGTGCGCTACCCGGATCGCACCGCCGCGTACAGCTCCATCGCGCCCGCAACGCCCTTCAGCTCCACGGGCCCGACCCCGCGGAACGCGATCGGCGCGCCGCCTGCCGCGTCGACGACCGACTGGCTGACGATGACCTCCCCGGCCTGCGCGTAGTCTGCGATGCGCGACGCAAGGTTGACCGTCTGGCCGTAGTAATCGCCCTCCTGGAAGATCACCGGCCCGGCGTGAAGACCGACATGCGCCGGCGGCAGTCCGGCGCCCACGATCGCCTCGACCATCTCGAGCGCGCTCACGACACCGGACGCCGGGTTCGGGAAGTGGACCATCACCCCGTCGCCGAGCCACTTCACGGGCCGCCCGCCGTGATGGACCGACGCCTGCCGCACGACCCGCCCAAGCTCCTCGGCGAGCTCCGCGGCCGCGGCGTCACCGCGCTCCTGCGTGAGCCGGGTGTACCCGGTGATGTCGAGAAAGCACATCGCGGGCGGGTGCTCGAGGCGGTTGTGAATGCCGGCGGCGGCGAGCAGATGCTCTACGCCTTCGATGATGCCGGCGCTCCACGCTCGGGCCTGTTGGAGGTGATACATCGCGATCACGGCTTGCTCGGTCAGGTTGGCCATGCGGTCGCCGTACTCGAACCCGAGCGCCTCATCGGCGCGCATGCCTCGCCGCGTGGCCGGCTCGATGATCTCGGACTGCCACGTGATCGCCTCGGTCTCGGCGATACGCCGGAGGCCATCGCTCTCGGCGCGGATCATCTGGCGAACGACTGCCGGCCGGAACCCGCCTTCGAGCGCGCCGCTGATCCACGCGACGTAGGGCAGCTCCTCTTCGCGCATCCGGTCGTCGGGGCTCGGCGGGACGGATCCCGATGCTTCCCGAACGAACATCAGCAGCTCGAGTGGCACGCCGGACTCCTCTGCGAGCTCGGCGAACGTTCTGAGGCTGTGCGAGGAGAACCGCTCGAACGCGGGCGCGTCGAGGAAGTCGAACGATAGGGCGCCGTCTCGAATGGCACCGGCCAGCGCATCGAGCGGGACGCCCGAGACCACGAGGCTGTTGACCATGGCTGCGCGACGAAGATCGCCCGGGGTGAATCGCTGATCTGCATGCGGCCGGATGACGCCGAGGTCGACGAACCGGCTCAGCTCAGCGACGCTGAGTCCGCTCCGCTCTGCCGCCTCGTCGAGGTCATAGCCGTCCATGCCGCTACTTTGACGCCACAGAGGGAGCCTCGCTCGGCCGACTCCTGCAAACGTCCGCGATCCTCACGCCGATCAGTTCGTCGGCACAATGCCCCCGTGTCCGAACGCGTCGACGTCGAGGAGATCGCTCGTCGGCTGGGCGTGCCCGTCGAGGAGGTCCATCGGCTGGTATCGGCAGGCGTGCTCGTCGTGGACGCCAACGGGCTGCTCGACCCGGGCGACATCCACCGGGTCCGGCTGCTGAGCGGCTTCGAGGACGCCGGCGTCCCGCTCGACGCGTTGATCGCCGCCGACCGGGCCGGCCGGATCAGCCTCCGCTACTACGACCAGCTCCACGCCCCGCCGGCGCTGCTCTCGGGCCGCACGTACCAGCAGTTCGTGGCGATCCTCGGCGAGCGCGCCACGCACCTCCCAGCCCTGTTCGCGGCCTTCGGTCTCGCCGAACCGGCAGCGTCGACTGCCCTCGACGTCGAGACCGAAACGCTCCTCGAGCAGATGCTCGGCATCGTCGAGGCGACGGGCACGTCAGATCTCGCGCTCCGCGCCATCCGGCTCTGGGGCGAAGGCGCCCGACGCTCGGCCGATGGCGCGCTCGCGGTCTACGGCGACGCGGTTCAGCGATACGGCGGCGACACGGCGGCGCTCCCGGCCGACGAGGTCTTTTCAGGACCTCCTCGAACCGTGGGCTCGACTCGCCCGGTCTGTCGCGCCGCTGGCATCGTGGCTCGCGAGCCGCCACCTGACCCGCGCGATCGACGAGTACAGCGTGACCCAGAGCGAGCAGATCCTGGCGGCCGACGGCTTCGTGGCGCCCCGTCCGGCTCAGCCGCCCGCGATCGCGTTCGTCGACCTGACGGGGTTCACGCAGCTAACCCAGGAACGCGGCGATGAGACCGCGGCGGCCATCGCGCTCCGCCTTGGCGAGGTGGCAGTCGATGCGGTCCGGGGCCATGGCGGCCGGCTTGTGAAGCTGCTGGGCGACGGCGTGCTGCTTCGGTTCGAGGACTTGATGAGCGCGGTCACGGGCGTCCTCGACATGCTGGACGCGCTCCCGGCCGCGGGCCTCCCGACGGGGCATGCCGGCATCGCGGCCGGCTACGTCATCGAACGCGACAACGACGTCTTCGGGCGAACGGTCAATCTGGCCTCACGCATCGCGGACGCGGCGCCGGACGGCCGGCTGTACCTCGTCGCGGCGGACGCGCTCGCGCTGGCCGAGACGGCCGGCTACGCGGTCGTCCCGGTCGAGCAGGTCTTCCTCCACGGGATCGGCTTCGTGGATGCCGTCGAGGTCCGTCGGACCACGGGCTGACGGTCGCCTCGATGGCAACCAGGCGCCCGTCAAGCGCCTATCCTTGGCCGCGGCGAGGAGGGCCTGCCCATGGTGTCCGAGTCATCCCCGACTGACCTCGAGCGGCGTGATGCGTTCGTCGAGCAGATTGGCGCCGCCGCGACCGGCGCGTTCGAGTTGGCGGCGATGGCGATCGGACTCCGGCTCGGCCTGTACGCGGCGCTGGCGGATGGCGGCCCTTCGACCGCAGCGGAGCTGGCGGGCCGGACCGGCACGGCGGAGCGCCCGATTCGCGAGTGGCTCGAGCACGGCGCCGTGAACGGCCACCTCGAGGTCGTGGGGGAGTCCGACGATCCCGGCACGCGTCGCTTCGCGCTACCGGCGGCCCACGCCGAGGTCCTGCTCGACCGCGATTCGCTCTCGTACGGCGGCCCGACGCCGCCCCAGGCTCTCGCGGCGATCGCGTCGCTGCCGCTCGTCCTGGAGTCGTTCCGGACGGGTACCGGCTTCGCGTTCGGGGACACCGGCGACGACATGCGCGACGGTGAGGCCGCCGCAAACCGCCCCGCGTACCTCGGACCGCTCGGTCGCGAGTGGCTGCCATCGATCGCCGACCTGCACGATCGCCTGCTCGCGGACCCGCCCGCCCGGATCGCCGACGTCGGCTGCGGCCTGGGCTGGTCGAGCATCGGGATGGCCCGCGCCTACCCGAGGGTGAGCGTCGATGGCCTCGACCTCGACGAGATCTCGGTCGGGATCGCCCGTCGCAACGCCGAGGACGCTGGGCTTGGCAATCGCGTGCGATTCGTCCAGGGCAACGCCGCTGCGCCCGGCCTCACGGGCGGCTACGACCTCGTCACGATGTTCGAGTCGTTCCACGACATGTCGCACCCGGTCGAGATCCTTGGCTCGTTCCGCGCGTTGCTCGCGCCTGGCGGCAGCATCCTCATCGTCGATCTCAAGGCCGCCGAGACGTTCACAGCACCCGGCGACGACCTCGACCGATATCTGTACGGCTGGAGCGTGCTGAGCTGCCTCCACGACGGGCTGCAGAATGGTGGCGTCGGGACAGGGACGGTGATGCGACCGTCGACGCTTCAGGCGTATGCGCGCGAGGCGGGACTGGCCACGGTCGAGATCGTGCCGATCGACCACGACCACTGGCGCTTCTACCGGCTTCGGCCGTAGTCAGGCTCCCGATCCGGGCCCCTCGGCGCGGCGCTTGAGCGTGTCCCGGATCGCGACGCAGAAGCTCGCGACGAAGATCGCGACCATGAACAGGGCGAAGAGCGCGATGCCGCCGCTGAGCAGCGGGATCCCGAGCGCCCACGCCCCGACCGCGACCGCGACGCCGATCACGATCGCGACGACCGTCCGGACGGCTCCCCACGGCCAGAACTCAGCGGCCGCGAGCTCGGCCATCTCATCGTGCGGCAGGCGGATGACGCCACGGCTCGGTTCGAACACAACCGTGTCGTACTTCACGGCGAGGCCGTAGATCTCCCCGAGCGCTTCCTCGAGCGCGTCGGCGCCGTTGCGGGGCAGACGGATGGCGATGACCCGGGCCGGTGGCTCGTTGTCGGGCGAGAGCACGATCGGGAGCTTGCTCGGATTGGGAATCGCGTCGGACGTCACCGGTAGCCACGGCAGGTCCTTCGTCAGCTCGCGGTGAAACCAGCCGATGTCCGTGCTCGATTCGAACGGGCTCTGCGCTGGATCGCCGCCGGCTGCCTCCCAGGCCTCGATGAGCTCGTGGGCCTCGTCGACGTCGAGGTCGCGTGGCCCCGCCCAGACATAGAGATCGAACGTCACGTGGCCATCCTCCCTGGCTGGGACTTCGCCCGCCATGGCCCGATCGGTTCTTGCAGCCACACGCTCGCCGGCTCAGCCCCGTGAGCGCTCCAATCGTCGCGACAGCGAAAACGCCCGAAACACTTGCCCTTGACGCGGCGCCATACCTTGCAGACCCGGACTACGTGCCGGGCGAGGGTGAGGGACCGTGGACAACCGGACACTCGTCGAGCAGGCAGGCAGGGGCGATCACGACGCCTTTGCCGTGCTCGCCACGGCGGCGTCGGCCCGGATGGACGCGGCCGCGCGCCTCATCCTCAGGGACCGCGAGCTCGCGCGCGATGCGGTCCAGAACGCGCTGGTGCGAGCCTGGCGTGACCTGCCCGGGTTGCGTGATCCCGATCGGTTCGATGCCTGGCTCCACCGGATTCTGGTCCACGCCTGCCTCGACGAGGCTCGCCGGAAACGGCGCCGCCCGATCGAGGTGGAGCTCGATCCCATCCACGAACCTTCCACCGGCGACGGCTCCCGACGCCTCGCGGATCGCGACCTGGTCGAGCGCGCGCTCGCCCATCTCGACCCAACGCATCGGGCGCTCGTCGTCATGCACTACTACCTCGGCTATCCCGTGCCCGAAGCGGCAGCGATGCTCGGGATCTCGCATCCCGCGGCTCGATCACGGTTGCATCGGGCGATGGAAGGCCTCCGACGGGTGATGTCGGCCGACGTGGCTCCGCCGACGTCTGCCCAGCCCGTCGAGGCTGTCGGACTGGAAGAAGGAGGCACGGCATGACCGCCTTCGACCGGTTCGACCTCGTCGACGCTCGGGTCTCGGCGGCGCTCGAAGAGCTTGGCGCGGCCACCCGGCCCGACTACATCAACGACGTCCTTCAGGTCACGGCCGCGCGCCGACAGCGCCCGCGCTGGACCTTCCTCGAAAGGTTGCTTCCGATGGATACCACCATGCGGCGGCCGATCGGCCTCCGGGGCGTTCCGCCCGGGCTGCTGATCGCGCTGGTGTTCCTGCTGATTGCCATGATCGGCGCTGCGCTTTTCGTCGGCTCGCGCCAGACGCTGGCCCCGTTCGGGCCAGCCGCCAACGGCAAGGTTCTCTACGTCGCGAACGGTGACTTGTACATTCGCGATGGCCTGGAGGCACAGGGCAAGCTGGTCGTCAGCCTGCCCGGCGATCAATTCGCCCCGACGTGGTCGCCGACCGGCGAGTGGTTCGCGTTCATCTCCACCACGTCCGACGGCGATCAGGTCTTCGTCGCACGCGCCGACGGTAGCGACGTTCATCAGGTCGCCCCGATCCCGCCAACCGGCAACGCCCAGGCGGCGTGGCGCCCGGACGGCCTGGCGATCGCGTTCATCTATGACGTCAAGGGGTTCCCGAAACTGTCGATGGCGTTTGTCGACGGCTCGCCGACGCAGGTCATCGACCTCGGGTACGACGCCCCGCGCGAGCTCGCGTGGCGGCCGCCGAACGGTGGCGAGCTGCTCCTCGGCGTCATCAAGCCCGGAGCCAAGGTCGACTACATCACGATTCGGCCCGACGGCACCGGCCGGCGCGACTTCAATCTCCCGAG
The DNA here is from genome assembly GCA_036274475.1 of Candidatus Limnocylindrales bacterium. Classification (GTDB taxonomy): domain Bacteria; phylum Chloroflexota; class Limnocylindria; order Limnocylindrales; family CSP1-4; genus CF-46. The sequence goes on along the minus strand of DASUFO010000009.1, from coordinate 10,464 downwards.
CGAGCAGCTGATGGGAACCAACTGGAACAACCCGGGCGCGGCGTACTCGCCGGACGGCTCGCGGATCGCGTACAACCAGGTCACACCCGGCGGCGACCGACGGAGCGGTCCATTCCAGATCCACGTCATGAACGCCGACGGCACCGGCGACGTTGCCCTGCCCCGGACCGACGTCTCGGTCTCGGATAGCTGGCCTGTCTTCTCGCCGGACGGACGCTGGATCCTCGTCAATCGATACCGCCCGGGCGAGGACCCGCGGCGGGCGTGGCTCGCGGTCATGCCGAGCGACGGATCTGCCCCGGCGCGCGACATCGGACCGAAGTTCAAGGCCGACAACGAGATCCAGCTGGCGAAGTCCTGGTCGCCTGATGGGACGCGGGTCCAGGTGTTCCAGGGTGAAGACTACGGGGCGGTCTCGATCGATCCCGAGACTGGCAACTACGAGGTGCTGGACTGGGCGACGGACCTCCCGGACATCCAGCGCACGATTCGCTGACGGTCGCGCGCAACTCGGCGCCGGGCTCGACATGGGCCCGGCGTCGTCACGTTCGATGCGTTTCGAGGGCTGCCGTGGTCTCATGACGTATGGCGACGTACGTCCTGATCCCGGGCGCCGGCGGTGATGGCTGGCAGTGGCACCTGCTCGTGCGCGAGCTCGAATCCCGCGGGCATGCCGCGATCGCGGTAACGCTCCCCGCGGGCGACGACCGCGCCGGATGGAGCGAGTACGCGGATGCCGCCGTCGAGGCGATCGGCGAGCGGCGGGAGCTCGTGGTGGTCGCCCAGTCGCTGGCCGGCTTCACGGCGCCGCTCGTCTGCGAGCGGCTTCCAGTCGACCTGCTCGTTCTGCTGAACGCGATGATCCCGATGCCCGGCGAGACCGGAGACGAGTGGTGGGGCACTACGGGGAGCGGCCCGGCGATGATCGAGGGCCTGGCGGCACTGGGGCTGCCGCCGGAGGCGGCGAATGACGACAAGCTCGTCTACTTCCACGACGTCCCGGCCGGTGTCGTCGACGAGGCCTACGCCCGGGGCGAACCGGTCCAGTCGATGACGCCGATGCGCCAGCCATTTGCGCTCGATTCCTGGCCGGATGTCCCGACACGGGTGATCGCCGGTCGCGACGACCGTCTCTTTCCCGTGGCGTTCCAGCGGCGAGTGGCCCGCGAGCGTCTTGGCATGGACGTCGACGAGTTGCCCGGCGGCCACATGCTCGCGCTGAGCCATCCGGTCGAGCTGGCAGACCGCCTCGAGGCGTACGTGGACGGATGAACGGCGAACATGCCACTCCCTGTCACGGTCGAATGGGATCGTGGACCCTATGAAGATCCACCATCTCCACCGATCGATCCCCAGCCAGCGCGCCGAGGCCGGCGTCGTCGTCCTTCATCCGTGGTGGGGACTGAACGATGACGTGATGGCGCTCGCCGATCGGCTCGCGTCCGAGGCCGGCTTCGTGGCGGTCGCGCCGGACCTCTACGACGGCAAGCAGCCGGCGACGACGATCGAGGGCGCCGAGGCGCTCCAGCAAGCCCAGAACGAGGACGCTGCCGATGCACTCGCCCTCGCCGCGGTCGACGCGTTGGGCGAGGCGATCGGTGATCCGTCGGCGCGAATGGCGACGATCGGCTTCTCGATGGGCGCCGCCTGGGCGATGTGGCTGCCGTCGCTCCGCCCGGAGATCACGGCGACGGTCGTGTACTACGGCTCGATGTCGGGCCCATCGCTGACGCGAGCCCGCGGTCCGGTCCTCGGCCACTTCGCCGAGACGGACGAGTACGAGGCAGAAGAGAACGTCAGCGAGTTCGAGCGAACGCTTCGCCTTGCCGGCCGTGAGGTCGAGATCTTTCGCTATCCGGGAACGGGCCACTGGTTCGCCGAGCCGTCGCACGACGCCTACGACGCGGCCGCAGCTGATCTGGCGTTCGAGCGGACGGTCGCCTTCCTTCGCCGCCACCTGCTCGACGCGGGCTGACGCTCACCGATCGAACGGCGCGTTCCGAACCTTGTCCGCGAATCCGTTCTGGAGGTAGATGTCGACGAGGCAGCCGGGTTTGCGCCGCGCCTGGTCTTCCACGAGCGCGATGAAGCCGCCGGTGAAGTCGAGCCACGGGTAGCGCGCGATCACGTCCACGGCTGCGGCCGGGTCCACGTCCTCGATCCGGTGGCCACGGCAGTCACAGCCGGTTGCCTGGTCGAGCAGGAAGCCCTCCGGGCTGTCCTCGACGACGACGCGCGGGTGCATGTGGAGCCGGATCGCCTCAGCGAGCCGCTCCGCCCGAAGTCCGTCCCAGCCCTGCTCGCGAGCAAAGGCCGCCGCGCCGACGGCACCCTCGTTCTCGAAGCAGCGCGGTCCATCGAACGCTGGCGTCAGGCCAATGTCATGCAGAATCGCCCCGACGTAAAGGAGCTCGCGGTCGAACGCGATTCGGTCCTTCTCGGCGATCAGGCAGGCCCAGGCGAACGACCGCGCGCTGTGGTTGTAGAGAAACGGCGGCGAAACCTCGCGCGCAAGGTTCGCTGCGGCACGGGCAACGGGCGTCGTCGGTTCGGACAGGTCGGTCATCGGCGCATGATGCCCGTTCAAGGCGCGGGAATCTCGTCTGCCAACCGCGTGTTTCGGGTCGTCGCGCCCATGCGCAACGATGTTGACAAGTCGGGGGCCGGCTACTCCACGCCCGACGCCGCGGGGTTGTCCACATCGTTGCGGTTATGCGCGACGACCGCCGAATCGGATTCCGTCGATGTGTTTTCGGCGCGGGCCAGGAACGCGGGCCGGCGCCACGGCCACGTGACGCCCTCGCGGGTCCGCCCTGCCCACGCGACGAGCGGCAGCAAGAGCATCGGGGCCTCGAGCGAGGAGTACAGCAGCCCGCCGCCGCGGGAGTTGACGATCGAGGTGATCCAGTCGGCCCACAGCGACCCGAACGGCACCGACAGCACGACGAGGACTGCCGCCGCGACCCACCACGAGCGGCGCCACACGCCGAACAGCGCGAACGGCGCGAGACTCGTCTTGAGCGCGACGAAGACGGACGGCCACGCCCACAACGTCCCGAGCGCGAGCGCCGCCACGCACCAGATCACCGGATTGCCGGTCCAGGTCTTCAGCAGCGTGGTGGGCCAGGCGATGCACAGCGCGATGAGCGGCCACGACGCGGCGACCGGCCGGAGGCGCCAGATCGCGAACCCGACCGCGGCGATCGGCAGCCCCCACCACAGGACCCACGCCGCGGGCTCCGCGAGCCACGCGAACGGGACGAACAGCCAGAGCGCGACCGGCGGGTAAAGCACGTCGCCGGCCCGGATCTCGTACGGACCCGCGAGCTGGTACGGCTCGAAGTAGGGGCCTCCGGCGAGCCACCGAGCGGCGACGTCGCGATAGAGCGTGAAATCCACGCCGAACGGCTGCTCGAGCGGATGCGGGATGAGGAGGACGAACGCCAGGGGCACCGCGAACACGGCCGCGGACAGCGCGAGGGCCGGCCCCGGCGACCGTGGCCACGGGATCGCGACGTGCCGTCGGGCAACCGTCATCGGGCGAGGGATCTCGGCTCGTAGCGGACATCGCGGTCGCTCGCTTCGGGCGCGAGGAACGCGGAGAGAGCGACCGCCTCGGCTTCGATCTCGCGGCGCGCTTCGGTCGAGACCGGGACGACCGGCCAGACGTTGATCGTCGACCGATCGGACTTGCGGTCGAACTCGGCCTTCCAGCCACCGACGAGGAAGCCGTCGACCGCGAACGAGCCCCAGCGGAAGATGTCGAACTGGGCCGGGTCGCCGCCCCAGGGCGCGCCGTCGTGGACGATCCGGCTCCGGTCCTTGTAGCCGAGAAATGCGTTGTCGTAGATGGGAAAGAAGCGAACCGGTGCGGGCGTGTCGGGGTCGGGCAGCGGGCCGTCGGGCACGTCGAACAGCTCGCGGCCGTCCTCGCCGCGAAACGTCCGGAGCTGCGGCCGCAGTCGCTCGAATGCCTCGCCGAGCTTGGTTCGCCAGCACCATGCCTGGATGTCCATCACGCTCGCTGGACCCCAGCCGGCGAGGTAGCGCAGGATCATCTCGTCGGGCGAGTCGTCGGTCCCGACCGGCTCGCCGAGCCACGACTCGGCCGTTGCGAGCACCGGCTTGCCACTGCGACCCCACAGCCCGCGCGGCGGCACCTGCACAACGGGCAACAGCGACCGGACCGCATGGCCGAGCGACGCGACGTCGCGATCGGGCCACCGTTCGGCCAGCGCCTTGCCGAGGTCGTTGCCGGTTCGAGGTCCCTCGTCGAGGATCCGCCGCCCCTGCGCGACGACCTCGTCCAGGTCGAGACCCTCGAGGTTCCGGAAGAACGGGCTGGTTCGGAAGCGCTGCTCCTGGACGATCTGGACCGCCGGCCGAAGGTTCACGTAGTCCCGCGCGGTGACGAGATGGATCGTCGTCCGGAGCATCGACGGCGCGCGCACGGCTCGCCGTGTCTGGATGAGCTCGCTCAGCTCCTCCGGCCGGAAGTCCTCGAGTCGCGACCACAGCGCGATGTACGGGTCGAGCGACTCCTGGGCCTGCATCGCGATCAGCCATTCGATCGCCTCGGCGGCGGACGCCACGCGACGTCGAAGCAGCCACTGCCGTTCCAGCAGCGCCCGGTTCAGCTGGCGTCGGGTCAGGACTGGCGCATCGATGGCACGGGTTCGCGTGGGCACGTGCATCCTCCGAAGGGCGTCGGACGTAGAGTCTGTCAGTGATGGACGAGGGCCGCCCTCCCGATCCGGACATCGCCGCCGTCGACGGCGCCGCCGCGGCGAGCGTCGAGTTCCCGCCCGAAGAAGTTCCGATCGAACCGCGCGGACCGTCCCGGGCCCTCATCGCGATCACCGTCGTCGTCATCGCGGCACTCGTCGTGTTCGCGGTCCTCGGCGGCCGAATCAGCGCGCCGAACGCGGTGCCGACGATGCACAGCGAGCAGCGCCTGGCGGTGACCGACGGCGACGGCCGGTTCTACACGATCAACCGCGACGGCAGCGGATCGATCGAGTATGCGATCAAGGGAACGCAGTTCGGGTTCCCGGCCTGGTCGCCCGACGGGACGCGCATCGCGATCACGGGCGAAGGCAGGGATGGGATCCGGCTGTATCTCTGGGACGCCGCGACCGGTGCCGCCACCGCCAGCCCGACGACCTCGACCGCCGAGCCGGCGGTCCTCTACGACGAGCTCGGCCATCCGCCGTTCTATCTGTACTGGTCGCCCGACGGCCGCCAGATCGCGTTCCTCACCTCCGAGCCGGACGGCATCGCGTTGCGCCTCGTGTCGACCGACGCCGCGGCCGGCGCGACCCCAGCCGCGCGCGTGGTTCGCGAGGGATCCCCGCTGTACTGGGACTGGCTCGGCAACGATCACCTCGTGACCCACATCGGCGTGAGCGGCGACGACGCATTCCTCGGCGAGGTCGACCTCGACGGGACGTCGACCGAATCCGAGACGCTCTCGCCCGGCTACTTCCGGTCGCCCGCCGTGAGCAGCGACGGCGCATTCCGAGCGTACGTGACGAGTGCCCGGGACCTGACCGGTACGGTCACGGTCGAGTCGATGCGGACCTCGCAGCGGAGTGAGGCGTCGGTGTTCGGCGTGGCCGCGGTCTCGTTCGATCCGACCGGATCCACGGTGGCCTACGTCGCGTCGGAGGAGCAGGGCGCCGACGACCTGGCCTTCCCGCTCGGGCCGCTGAAGCTCCTCGATCCGCGGACCGGCGTCAATCGCACGCTCGTCGACGGCGAGGTGGTCGCGTTCTACTGGGCGCCCGACGGCGAGACGATCGCGGTCCTGACGTTCAACCCGGCCGACGACGAGGTGGTCGGCGCCCCGAACGCCCGCGTGGCGTCCACTCGGGGTTCGCAGCCCGACGCCGCCGACGAGCCGCCACCACCGGGTGCCGGCGTCCCGTTGACGCTCTCGTTTGTCGACGTGGTGACCGGAACGGTCCGCGGCACGCGCCTGATCGATATCACGAGCCGCTACGTGAACAACATCCTTCCCTACTTCGATCAGTACAACCTCAGCCACCGGACCTGGGCGCCCGACAGCTCGGCGATCGCGCTGCCGGTCGTCGTCGACGGCCGCGACCGGCTCGCGGTGATCCCGGCCGATGGCTCGGGAATGACCCCGCTCCCGAACGCGGAGCTCGGATTCTGGAGTCCCTGATCCCCGGCGACGATTGGGCCTCCCGAACGGAGGACGTTCGTCCGTCGCCCTGCTGCAACGCGCCACGCGTGGCATTCGACCCCCTCCCGAGAGGTACCGGCTAGGCTGGAACCATGGCGAAGACTGTCCTGTTCGGCCGGTACCGCCTCGAGGAGCCGCTCGGCACTGGGGGCTCCGCGCAGGTCTGGCGGGCGACCGACACGAAGACCCGCGACACCGTTGCCGTCAAACGGCTCCACCCGGTCGTGTTCGCGGACGAAGCCGGGCGGGAGCGGCTCCTGCGCGAATTTCGGGCGTTACGCGACCTGGATGAGCCGCACGTCGTCCGGGTCCGCGATCTCGAGCTCACGAAGGACGACGGGGCGCTGATCCTCGACTACGTCGCGGGACCGTCGCTCGCGACCCGGCTCGCGCAGGGGCCGCGGCTGAGCACGGGGGAGGCCGTGGCGATCGCGCTCGATGTCGCCGCCGCGCTAGCGGCGGCGCACGCAGCGGGGATCGTGCATCGAGACGTCACACCCGGCAACGTCCTGCTCGATCCCGATGACGGCGCGCGGCTCACGGACTTCGGGATCGCGCTCGGTGGCGCGGGCACGGACGGAGAACCGGTGCTGACCGCGACCGGCGAGCTCGTCGGCACGCTTCGGTATGTCGCTCCCGAACAGCTCCGGGGTTCGCCCGCGACGACGGCGAGCGACGTTCACGCGCTTGCCGCGGTCACGTACGAGATGCTCGCCGGCCGGCCGGCGTACGAGGCGGCGACCCCGGTCGCACTTGCGGAAGCGCACGGACGGAGCATCGAGCCGATTCCTTCGATCCCGCCCGCGCTCGACGAGGTGGTCCGGCGGGGGCTCGCCGGTGATCCAGCCGATCGACCGGCCGACGCCGCCGCGTTCGCGGCGGAGATCCAGGCGGCGATCGCCGCCGACCGGACGGAACCGATCATCGCGAACGCTCCGATCGCGGCGCCGGGTACGGCACTCGCTTCTCCCGGCGCGGCCGTCGAGGGAGAGCCCGAACCCCTCCCCGCATCCGCCGGCGGACCGCTGTGGACGGCTACCGGCGGGGCCGTTGCGGCCGGCGGCGCGGCGAGCGTCGCGGTGCCGGGCGCCGTCGCTCCCCGGAGAGCCGGCACGGATCGTCGCGCGCCGGCGTGGATCGCTGCGTTGCTCGGCCTGGCAATCGCCGTGTTCGCATTCGCCGCGCTCGCTCCGTCGCTCGGGTCACGCCCCGCCGCTGTCCCCCGAGTGTCAGAACCGGCTGGTGTTCCGGCAGAGTCGGTCGCCCCGCCAAGCGCCGAGCCGACACCGCCGCCCGACGAGAATGCCAACAACCAGGGCGGGAACGACGACGCCAAGGCCAAGGGCAAGGGCAAAGGCAAAGGCAAAGGCAAGGACCACTGACGCGCCCCGAAGTCCGCGCCGGACACGAGTTCGCCCGCCGCGCAGTAGCACGCGCGGCGGGCGGGGGCGACGGTTCGGATCCTCGCGGACGGTACGACCGGGAGGCGAGTGCCCATCGCCTGACGGTCGTCGCGGCGTCTCCGCCGCGCCCCTCGAGACACAGAGTCGCACTGCCCGCGCGAATCCGTGCATCGGCAACTTGCCCTATTCAGTGTCGCGTTTGGCACACCGCCCGAGTCCACGAGTAGCATCCGCGCTCATGAAGCTCGCCATCTCGACATGAAGTTCGGCCTCCAGATCCCGTCGTTCACGTGGCCCGGTGGCGACGCCGCGATCGGCCCGACGCTCGCCCGTGTGGCCCGCCAGGCCGACGACGTGGGCTTCGACTCGATCTGGGTCATGGATCATTTCGTCCAGATCCGGAGCGTCGGCCGGGTAGAGGAGCCGATGCTCGAGGGCATGACCGCCCTTGGGTTCCTGGCCGCGAACACGACGAATGCCCGGCTCGGGCTGATGGTCGGTGGGGTCCACTATCGCTACCCCGGCCTCTGGGTGAAGGCGACGACGACGCTCGACGTCCTCTCGGGCGGTCGGGCCTGGCTGGGTATCGGTGCGGCCTGGAACAAGGAGGAGTCCGACGGGCTCGGCTTTCCCTTCCCACCATTGGGCGAGCGCTTCGAGATGCTCGAGGAAACGCTCCGGATCGCCCACGGCATGTGGTCGGGCGAACGCGGTTCGGAGGAGGCATTCCGAGGCCGGCACTACACGGCGACGCGGTTGCTGAATGCACCGCAGTCCCTGTCGCGGCCACGCCCGCCGATCATGATCGGCGGCGGCGGCGAGCGGAAGACGCTCCGCCTCGTCGCGCAGTACGCGGATGCATGCAACGTCTTCGGCGGCCCGACCGCGATCAACCACAAATACGAGGTGCTCCGCGAGCACTGCGCGGCGATCGGCCGCGACCCGGCCGAGATCGAGCGTTCGACGCTCCAGGGAGTCCACCTCAGCCGCGAATCCACCGCCGAGGTCGTCGACCGATTCGGCGAACTCTCGGATGCCGGCGCACAGCACCTGATCTTCAACGTCGACGACGTCCACGAGCCCGAGAATCTGGACGCGATCGGGCGTGACGTCATTCCCCAGTTGCGCGACCTGTGATACCCCCTGGGAGTATCGCGTGCGTGATAGAGTAGCGACCGATGACTGACGACGACAGCAATGGGTCGGGCGGCCCGAAGGAGAACCCCTTCGGCGGCCTCTCGATCGACTTTTCGGGCGGCGCCACGACCGGTGCGACGGTCCCGATCGACTTCGGCGCTCCCGTCGCGACGCCGCTCCCGAGCCAGTCCTCGACCCCCATGCCCGGCGCCGGCGGACGCACCGAGTCGAAGGTCCTGATCATCGGTTCGGGTCCGGCCGGACTCACGGCCGCGATCTATGCGGCACGCGCCAATCTCGAGCCGATCGTCCTCGCCGGCTCGGCGCCCGGTGGCCAGCTCATGATCACGAGCGACGTCGAGAACTACCCGGGATTCCCCCTCGGCATCCAGGGACCGGAGCTCATGGCCGCGTTCCGCGAGCAGGCGGCACGCTTCGGGTCGCAGATCGTCGACGTCGACGTCGACCGGGTGGACTTCTCGTCACGCCCGTTCCGCGCCTGGGCCCGCGGCATCGAGTACAGGGCCCAGGCGGTGATCGTGGCGACCGGCGCGTCGGCGCTGTGGCTCGGCCTCGAGAGCGAGGAGCGGCTGCGCGGCCGTGGCGTCAGCGCGTGCGCCACGTGCGACGGCTTCTTCTTCAAGGACAAGGAGATCGCCGTCGTCGGCGGCGGCGACACGGCACTCGAGGAGGCGACGTTCCTCACCCGGTTCGCGACGAAGGTCCATCTCCTCCACCGCCGCGAGGAGTTCCGGGCCAGCAAGATCATGCTCGACCGGGCGATCGCCAATCCGAAGATCGAGATCCACCCGAACACCGCGGTGGACGAGGTGCTCGGCGCCGCGAAGGTCGACGGGCTGCTCCTCCGGGACACCGTGAGCGGCGAACAGCGCGAGGTCCCGATGGAGGGCCTCTTCATCGCGATCGGCTATCGACCGAACACGGAGGTCTTCCGAGACTGGCTCGACGTCGATTCGAAGGGCTATCTGGTCGTCCACGATGAGACCGGCTCGAAGGTCGACGGCGTCTTTATCGCCGGCGACGTTCACGACCACCGCTACCGCCAGGCAGTGACGGCAGCCGCCGACGGTTGCAAGGCGGCGATCGACGCGGAGCGCTGGCTCGAGGCGCAGGGCATCACCGAAGCGGCCACCGCGACCGCCTGGTAGATCCCGCCGCGCCGCCCGGCGCGTCGGCCGCGCCTCTCCCTCCACCGCCGAAATTCACTGCTGGTCGTGATGACTATTGCTGGAATTTCAGACGGGAGCGATCGGCTCGAGCATAAGGCGGAAGATCGAACGTCAAGGCATCGAGCCCCGAGATGATCAGGGCAAGCTTCGTCAGCCGTAATCCGGTCAGCCGTCCGCGCTCGAGGCGCGAGATCGTCGACTGGTCAACACCGACCATCTCGCCAAGCTGGCGTTGCGTGACGCCGGCAACGCGACGGGCCTCATAAAGGGCGCGGCCGAGAATCTCCAGACCGTCACGAGTCCGCTGCTGATAGGTGCTGATGTCGGGTGGTCGTCCAGGCATCGCGCAACGCTGAGCCACTGCCCTCTACTGGCGCTTCGCCCGCGATCACCTGCCACTCACCACCCTCGAGGAATATTCCAGCAACAAACATCGCAACCAGCAGTCTCGATCTCTGGCGAGCGTGGCCGCCGCTGCCAGACGTGGCGGCACGCTGGCGAGTGTGGCGCGGAGGCCGGCGGCGGGGCC
>DASUFO010000008.1:0-13768 GCA_036274475.1 Candidatus Limnocylindrales bacterium | reverse complement strand
GGCGGCTCGAAAGGCGACGTGGACGACCTCGTCGACGAGCGGATCCTCCGCGTTGCCTCGCCCCAGGTCCGGCTGGATCCCGACGTTGCCGTTTCGATGGCGAAGCCCGCCGACGCGGACGCCATCCGGGCCGACTACCTGGACCACTTCACCGACTGGGCGAGATCGGCTGACGCGTCGGATATCGCCGCTGAATCCCAGGCGATCCTGTACCTGCTGTCGTGGGCCGCGCGCGCAGGCCGCTATGCGAACGCCCGCGCGCTTCACGCCGCGACCGAATCCGCGTTCGCCGTGACCGGCCGATGGGGCGCCTGGGGCCGGGCGACGCAGATCGCGTTCGAGGCATCGGCCCGGCTCGGGGACGAGGCCGCCGTAGCCACGGCGCTCAACCAGCTCGCGATCCAGGCGCTCGGGGTCGATGCCGACGAGAAGGCGCGCGACCTGCTCCGCCAAGCCCAGCACCGCGCGACCGACGCCGGTGCCACGTTCGAGGCCGCAGTGGCCGCTCGCAACCTGCGGGTCATCGACGGGCTGCCGCCCGGCCCGCCGATCGAGCGCGACCGCGGCGACGGGGGCGGCGGACCGGAGAACGGCGGCGGGCGGATCCCGTGGCCGCGAGTCGCCGGCGTTGGCGTGATCGCGTTGCTGGTGGCGGGTCTGTTGTTCGTTCTCCTCCGGCCGATGCCGGCGCTCGGGATCGAGCCGGCGGCCCACGCGTTCGGATCCACGGCGATCGAGAACGACAGCGAGCATGTGTCGTTCACCGTCACGAACAGCGGCGGCACGACGCTCGAGGCGCTTCGCGTTGCGCTCGCCGACGAGGACGAAGGGTTTCGCGTCGTCGGCGGCGATTGCCAGGGCCGGACGCTCCCCAGTGGCGCGTCGTGCGTCGTCGAGGTCGTGTTCCATCCGGGCGGCTCCGGCGAGGGCGCGACTCGCCTGATCGTCACCGCGAGCAACGGCGTCAGCATCAGCGCCGCGATTGCCGGCAGCGCACCCGAGCCGACCCCGCCGCCACCGACGTCCCCGCCACCCACGACGCCCACGCCCACGCCCCCGGAGTCCCCGACGCCGACGCCTTCGGAGACGCCGCTGCCGGATCTGGCGATCCGTCGTTTTACTCCAAACGGCATCCCGGATCGGGCGGAGTTGTGGCGAGTGCCTGTGCTCGTCGAGATCGTCAACGGGGGTCCCGGTCCCGCCGATCCGTTCGAAATCGCAATCACGGCGGACGGCAAACCGATCCCGTTCGTCGTCCGAGACGAGGATCCGGAGCGGCTCGTCACGCATGAGCCGTTGGCCGCTGGCGGGTCTCTGACCTATGAGGGCAACCTCCTGCTGAGCTCGGACACGTCGCTCGCGGACGTTCGGTTGGTCGTGGAGGCCGACAGCTGCGCCGGCGAGTCGTCTCCGCCAGCGGACTGTCGCGTCGCAGAGGTGAACGCCAATCAAGCCAACAACTCGCTCGAGCTGCAGGCGGTCGACCTCCAGCTGTCGAACGTCGTCCTCAGCGAGTGGCGCAACCACGAGGAACCGCCCGATGGCGACGTCGACGTGTCGCTTGACGTGACCAACGGCGGCAACATCGACGCAGGTCCGTTCTCGATCGGCGTGTCGGTCAAGGGCGTCCTGTACCCCTTCGTCGTCGGCGAAGGCGCCGCCGATCCGGCGAGCATGCTGTACGAGGTTGATGGCCTCGCGAGCGGCGACACGATCCATGTCGACGGCATCGTCACGATCCCGTACGACGTCCTGTATGGCCCGCTCGACATCGATGTCGGCTGTCTCGCCGGCTCCGGTCAGTGCCTCCTTCCCGAGATCGAGCACGCGAACAACAGCGACTCCCAGTTGATCCCGCAGCCAGTCGTGGATTAGGAGATTTCGATGACCGAGGAGAGCCAACCCGGCTCAATCACCATCAAGGGCAAGATCTCGAACGTCGACGGCCAGGCCGCCATCGGCAAGGACATCAAGCAGGACTCCAGGGTGATCACATTTGGGCGGGGTCCCACACCGGAGGAGCTCGCCGAACTGGCGACGGTCTTCGCGAGCTTCCGCGATGAGGTCGCGCGGGAAGCGCCGCCCGAGGTCAAGGACGAGGCAGTCCGCCAGGCGGAGGTGATCGAGGCGGCGACCAAAGGCCCGAAACCGGACTTGGGCGCGATCGCGACCGCGCGACGATGGTTCCTCGATCACGCTCCGAAGCTGTTTGGAGCCGTCACCGCGGTGATTGCCAACCCGATCATCGGCAAGATCGTCCAGTCAGCTGGGGACGCGGTCGCCGACGAGTTCAAGAAGCGGTTCCCGGACGCGGCCCCGGCCCACGAATAGCCGGCCAGCGCTGCTCGGTCGGGCGACCGCCTCGGTGCAATCGACATCTGACGGGTCGCGTTAGACGCACATCGTCGACCCCGACCAGGGCCCTGCGTCGCTGGCACGAGCGACCGGCGTAACGCCAGCATGACCCTGACGACCGTGATCGATCCACGCACCGATCGATTCAGCTCGATTGGAGCTCTCTCGCATGCGCTCACTCTTCCGCACCCTGGCCCCGGTGATCGCCGCCCTGGCCCTCATCCTCGTCGGCGCGTCGTTGGTCTTCGCCGCCGGCGCCGCGTCATCGGCGTCGCTCGACGCCACCTTCTGTTACCCGGACGGCGCGACGACGTTCTGTTACGACATCGACGGCTCGATCCACTACGTTGACTCGAGCGCCGGGAGCGCCTACACGCTCCAGAAGACCGTTCGAACGACGAAGTTCGAGAACGGCGTCGAGGTCGGCAGCGCGTTCAGCGTCCAGTCCGGGCGCGGCGTCTTCCAGGCCGACGGCACCGTCGTGATCGCGACGAACCTCCACACCCGATCGACGCTCGACGGCGAGCCCTGCACGTATCGCCTGGTCTTGCGCCTCGTGGATTACGAGGTCGTGGTCGACCACGACGTGAACACCTGCCTCTAGCGCGCCGCTCGTCCTCTCTCCCGGCGCCGTGGGCGACTTCGCCCGCGGCGCCCTCACATGCCCGGGCAGCTAGCCCAGGAACGCGTCGACCGCCGCCTGGTCGTTCGACAGCGTCCAGTACTCCACCACACGCCCGTCGGGGCCGAAGCGCATCGCGTCGGCCATCATCACGTCCAGCGTCCGGTCGTCCTGCTCCGCGGTGATGTGGGTGAACGCCATCAGGTAGTCGCGGCCTTCGAGGATGTCGACCGGCTGGACCTGGAGCCGCCCGCCGGTCAGGCGGTGGAAGCCCTGAATCAGTCCGAGCGCCGCCTCGCGGCCGACGTAATCGCCGGCCATCGAGCTGCGGCCCGGCCAGTGCCACACGATGTCGTCGTTCAGGAGGATCTCGCCGAAGCGGTCGACCTCGCCGCGCGTGACGGCTGCCATCGCCTCGCCGAGGGTTTCGGCCTTGGTCGCCATCTCCATGCCCTCCCCTACGCCCAGAACTCGTCGATGGCGGCCTGGTTGGCGTTGCTCGCCCAGAACTCGACGATCCGCCCCTCGTCGTCGAAGCGGAACGCGTCGGCCGCGATCGTCTCGAGCCGACGCCCCCCGCGCTCGGCGGTCACGTGCAGGAACGCGGCGCCGTGCCGATCGTTCGCGATCAGCTCCAGCCGCTCGAGCTGCATCGTGTCGGCGGTCGCCTCGCGGATTGCATCGAAGTAGCCGAGGATCGCGTCGCGCCCGCGATAGTCGCCGCTGTGCCGATGCGTCCCGCCGACATGCCAGACGGCATCCTCGGCGAGCGAATCGACCATCGTCGCGCGATCGTGATCGCCATACGCCGCGAGCCACCGCTCCAGGCGTTGCACCTGGTCGCCCATCGGGCACCTCCTCCCTCGCTCCGGCGCTCCCCGGCGCCGCCCTGTCCCCCGACCGCGCGGTCCCGTCATCCTACGGTCGGTCGAGCCGCAATCAAGACTTGAGATTGGGCGTGAAGCGGGCCACGATAAGCCGCATGGAGGCTTCCGCGACGCACGGCGATCACCCGGGAGTCGTCGTCGTCTGTGGCGCGACCGGACGTCAGGGCGGCGCCGTCGCGCGCCATCTCCTGGCGCGCGGCTGGCCGGTCCGGGCGCTGTCCCGGTCGCCGGCGTCGCCGAAGAGCCAGGCCCTCCGCGAGGCGGGCGCCGAGGTGGTCCACGCCGACATGGCCGACCGGGCCAGCCTCGACCGCGCGTTCGCCGGGGCGTACGGCGTGTTCAACGTCCAGAACCCCCAGATCTCCGGCTTCGACGGCGAGGTCGCGCAGGGTCGGAACGTCGCCGACGCGGCGAAGGCGGCTGACGTGCAACACCTCGTCTACGGCTCCGCCGGGATGGGAACGCCGACCGGGGTCCCGTCATGGGACTCGAAGGTCCAGATCGCCGATCACATGCGGCAGCTGGGGCTGCCGATCACGGTCCTCCGGCCGATGGCCTTCATGGAGCTGATGACCGACAAGGACTTCTACCCCCAGGTCTCGGTCTGGCACGTGATGCCGAAGCTGATGGGCTGGGACCGCAAGTTGCCGTGGCTCGCGGCCGACGACGTCGGAGTCATCGCGTCGTTCGCCTTCGCGGACCCGGAGCGGTTCGTCGGCGCCGAGATCCCGCTGGCGGGCGACGTCAAGTCGCTCGACGACTGCCGGCGGATGTGGACCGAAGCCGGCCGGCGCCCGCGCGGGTTCCCGATGCCGACGTGGCTCTTCAAGCGCGTCGCCGGCGACGACCTGCCGACGATGTGGACGTGGCTGCACGACGGGGATGTGCCGCTCGACACGGGGCCGACGCGAGCCGTCCATCCCGGCGCCCGAACCATGGATGACTGGCTTCGTGGCCACATCTCCGCGGGGCGACCAGCGTCGGGCTGATCTCCGGCCGCGAATGATTCCGTCGCTCCCGGGCGACTCCCTCCAGCGGCCCCCGGCCGGATTACCAAGGAGGGACAACGATGGGATCAACACGCCTTACACGCCTGTCTGCCGCGAGCGCCGGCGTCGGCTTGGCGCTACTCAGCGCCGGACGGTCGGTCGGATCGTGAAGGGCGCGACCCTTGGGGTCCCGGCCCTGGACGAGGGCACCAACGACCAGCGCGGTCTCGCGAACATGAGATACGCGTAGACGCCAGGGAGTGATCCCGGCGCCTGGGGTTAGCCCGGATGACGTCCCGGACCGGGCGGCGAGTTGGCAGCGACTGCGGCCGTGACTAGATGGGCAGCACGGGCCATTCAGACAGCGTGGTCGCCGATCTCACGGTGGCCACCGCCGAACGCACTCATCCTGGGAGGTGTAGCGGGGCTGGAATGAATGCGTTGATGACCGCGCTCAACGAAACGGCGAGCCCGACCACGCCCACAACGCGTGTTTCATTGCGGTGTTCATCAATCAACCCAAGGACGGCCCAACCCATGGCGAGCGCAGCGGCGGCGCCGGCGAGGTGAGCGAGACCGCCTGTTGCGATGAGGGTCACGAGGAGCGACAACAAGCCGACGCCCACAGCCGCGGATGCATAGATCAATCGCGTATCGGGACCGCCGATCCTCGTTCGAGGGATTCGGTCCAGGAGTCTCTGCAGCCAGTCCGGCCGATTCTTCTGCCCGGCCCACTTCGAGATCGCCGGAAGCACGCGCACGTTCAACTCAAACAGCGCGATTAGGAACAGCCCACCAAGGAGCAGTTCGCCGACCGTGGTATGGACCCTCGCCGTCACAAGGACCACGGCGACCAGCACGTCGATCAGTGATGCGATTCCGACCCAGATCAACAGGTGCTTGTCCTTGTCGAGGTCCGGACCGGCCCACCGAAACGAGTAGTAGAGCCACAAGAGGGCCGTGCCGGACACCAGCGTCAGTGCCACTTGGACGATCTCGACGCGATGATCGTATAGGCCGACGATCGCCCGCCAGGTGTCGGCGATGCTTCCCTGGAGGACCGCGAACCCGACGGCGACCAGGAAGAGTACGAAGGTCGCGCCGAAGAGCAGCGACGGAACCGAACCCTTGGTCGGTGGCCGGCCCGACCATTGCTGCACGGCGTCTCGGACGGACCAGGCCTCCCAGAACGACGTCATCACGCGGTACCAGATCAACGATGCGAGGGTGATCGCGAATGCGGCGATCAACGGGGCAGCCGGGGTCACGAAGGGGACGAGGACGATCCAGCTCTCGGACACCTGCGGCGGGAGCGCCTCCGACGTCGTCGTGATCGCGTTCGCGATCGGCTGGCCGAGGCTCGTGAGCTCCTGATTCCGGTCATACAGCAGCACGGCCGTCGCCCCGATCATCGCAAGCCGGAACGCCTCAAGGCGGCCAACCCTCCTCTGCCGTTGGCGCAGCGATGTCGCGAGATGGTCGTCGAGTTTCTTCTCGTCGACGGGACCGAGCGCCCGGAAGTCGAGATCCGTGTCCAGGCCCGCCACCTCGAACGCGACCTGCGAGACGAAGCCGTCCGGGTTCGCCCAGTACCCCGAGTGATCGGACAGCACGGAGGCACGGTTGTACACCTCGACCGGCGTCGCGCCTTCGGGTGCCCGGCGGCCCTGAATTCCTCTGACGACCGGGTCTGAGGTCGCGAGATAGTCGGTCCAAGGAGTCTGTCCTGGGAGTTCGCGGATCCTCACCGGCTGACCGATAACCTGCCGAAGCGGGTAGAACAGCAATACCGTGAGGATCAGGCCCAGATCGAGCAAGAGAAATGGGATCAGAGGGTCTGTCCCTCTCGCGAGGGCCGTGCCGAACGCAATCGCGCTCCGTATCGCGATGACGAGGCCGATGATCCCGACGATCGTCCTGCCCAGCATGCCGGTCTTGCGGGCACGATCGGCCTCCGTGAGACGGATCACGCCCGAGCCAAGCGTGATGAAGCGGTCCACGCGCCGCTTCCACGGGTCGGTAAGCGCGAGATGGGCGACGTAACCGCCCTGGGAGTGCGCAATGACGACGATCTTCTGGCAATTCTGCTTCCGCATCCAGGTGATATCCCGTTGAACCGCGCCCGATAGGGCCGCCCGCTGGAACGGGCTAGTCAGAACGAGGAACAGATCTCCGACGGAGAACGAGAGCCAGCGTTGGAGTCGACCCACGAGACTGCGAATCGACGGAACCGGGATGAGCGCGAGGATCACGACGACGACAGCGGCGATCTGCATCAGGAAGGCGACGACGAGGCCGATGACGGCCGAGGAGATGAAGTCCCAGGCAAAGCGAACCGACCAAAAGAAGGAGATGCGTCGGTTCGTCGCGCCCGCGATTACCGGCACCACGAATTGGGTGAGGACCGTCCACGGGACAATGGCGATCGCCCACAAGACGACTTCGCGGAACGACGGAGGCTGAAAAGCCTCATCCCAACGAGACTCCGCCAAGAGCCACGCGTGCGGGATCTCCCGTGGCTTGACAGTTACGCGGACGTGGGCGGGCGCGTTCTCGTCGGCCTCGCGCACGAGCAGCTGCCCGCTGCCCGTTTCAATGGCCTGAGGGTCCTCGTGGATGACGCCCCTGCCGGCGTCGAGCCAACCGCTGATCCACGACATCAGCGGCTGACCGAAATTCACCAGTGTGTTGCCGATCGCATGCTCGCCGGCGCCGTGAACGAAGAGGATCCCCACGCACGGGTCTGGATACGGCTCATCGGTCGTCTGGACGACGACCGATGTGCTGGGCGCCGGCGGCGACATGTTGGGATCGAGCTGGGGATCTGGCTCGGCTTCGCGAGCGTGTTCGGCCGACCCGCCCTCGGGTGCCGTGGCCTCGGCTTCAGCCTCGTTGCGTTCACCGGACGTGCTCATGCCCAGACAACTCCTGTTGTGGCGGCGCGGAGCTCCAGTGGTGCGACTCGTACTGGGCCGAGCGACCAGTCGGGTGTCTTCTAGCAGCCCGGCGTCTATGGGGCGTCTGGACCGAATGGGCAGGTCGAATTACGTCACAGTCCTTCGACCGGCGTGGGAGTGGGCCTGCCTGGTGACGCGGTTTCACGCGGTGGACCTCCATCTCGTCTCGGGTGCAGAGATGAGAAAGGAGGCCCATCAATGCGGGTCTTTGTGGCAGGCGCCGGTGGCGCCGTAGGCAAGCGATTGGTCCCGATGCTGGTGGCACGCGGCCATCAGGTGACCGGTACGGCGACGAATGCACGAAGCGCGGAGAAGATCCGGGACCTGGGCGCGGACGCCGTCATCGTCGACGGCCTCGACGCAGTCGGGATCGGCGAGGCGGTTGCCCGGGCTGAACCCGACGCGATCATCCACGAGATGACGGCCCTCTCGGGGGCGCCGGACTTCCGGCATTTCGACCGGTGGTTCGCCCTCACGAACCGCCTTCGGACCGAGGGCACGGAGCATCTCCTCGCGGCGGCCGCCGCCAGCGGCGTGAAGCGGTTCGTGGCCCAGAGCTTCACCGGCTGGAGCAACGCCCGAACCGGCAGCTGGATCAAGACCGAGGCGGACGCCCTCGACCCGAACCCGGTCAAGGACCAGCGCGAGACGCTCGCGGCGATTCGGTTCCTCGAGAACGCAGTGCTCAGCGCGAAGCTCGATGGCGTCGTCGTCCGCTACGGCGGTCTCTACGGGCCCGGCTCGTCCGAAGCGCTCGGTGGGATCCTGCGAAAGCGGATGTTCCCGGTGATCGGCGACGGCGCGGGCATCGTCTCGTCCACGCACATCGACGACGCGGCCGCGGGGACGCTGGCCGCCCTCGAGCGCGGACGTCGCGGCGAGATCTACAACATCGTCGACGACGAGCCGGCGCGGACGCGCGACTTCATTCCAGCTGTTGCCGAGGCGCTGGACGCGCCGAAGCCACTCCACATTCCGGCCTGGCTGGGCCGGCTACTGGCCGGCGACGTCGCCGTGACGATGATGACCGAGGGCCGCGGCTCGTCGAACGCGAAGGCCAAGCGAGAGCTGGGCTGGCAGCCGATCTGGCCAAGCTGGCGCGATGGATTCCGGCACGGCCTCGACACGCCGGTGCCGCTCCCGCCGCGCGCGTCGGAGCCCGAACTCGTGGCACGATCGGCGGCGTGACTCCCGCCGTCGAAGCGGGTGTGGCCGAAGCCTATGTCGACCTCCGGCCACTCCTCTTCTCGATCGCCTACCGGATGCTCGGCAGCGTCAGCGAGGCCGAGGACGTCGTCCAGGAGTCGTTCGTCCGATACCAGCGGGCGCTCGCCGAGCGCGCCGACGGCGACGGTGGCACGAGCGTCGAATCGCCCAAGGCGTACCTCTCCGCCGTCGTCACCCACCTCGCGATCGACCAGCTCAAGTCGGCCCGCGTCCGACGCGAGACGTACGTCGGCGAGTGGCTGCCGGAGCCGCTCGTGACCGACGAGGGCTCCGGCGATCCGGCGGCGACCGCTGAACGCGCCGACTCGCTCTCGATGTCGTTTCTCGTCCTGCTCGAGCGGCTGACCCCCGTCGAACGGGCCGTCTTCCTGCTCCACGACGTCTTCGACTACTCGTTCGACGAGGTCGGCCGGATCGTCCACAAGTCGCCGGACAACTGCCGCCAGCAGGCCGTTCGGGCGCGACGATTCATCGCCGACAACCGGCCGCGATTCGACGCCGACGCGAAGGAGCGGGACGAGCTCTTGAACCGGTTCTTCGCCGCGGCCCAGACGGGCGACGTCGACGGCCTGATCGAAGTCCTCGCCGAGGACGCGATCGTCTACGGCGACGGCGGCGGCAAGGTCCCCCAGTGGTACGCCCCGATCGTCGGCGCCGAGAACGCCGCGAGGCTGTTTGCTGGGATGGGCCGCCAGCTCACGAGGCTCGGCGCGACGTTCGAACGCCACGAGGTCAACGGCCAGCCGGGCATGCTCTTCCGCGGCCCGAAGGGCGGCGTGATGTCGGTGATGTCGTTCGAGGTCGTCGGCGGCCGGGTCAAGACCATTCGGTCGATCGTGAACCCGGACAAGCTGCGCCACCTGGGTGCTGTCGAGAGCCTCCGCGACGTCCTCGAGCGCGCGAAGGAAAGTTGACGCCCTTCGACCGGACTCGCGAGTACCGTTGAGCCGTGAGCATCGAGCGCTTCTACGGTGACTGGCGCCTCTACAACGACCTGATCGTCGAGGCGCTTCGCGGGATGTCTGCCGAGGAGCTCGCGCTTCGGGCGCCTGTACCGCAGGCCGCAGACGATGAGGAGCCCTCGAGCGTCCACTGGCCGATCTGGGCCATCGCCGGCCACACGGCCTCGAGCCGCGTCTACTGGCTCTGCAACTTCCTCGGCGAGCCCGGCTGGGACACGACGCCGTTCTGGGGTGTCGAGGATGGCTGGGAGGACCAACGAGCTCGTCGCCGCCTGGACCACGACCTGGGCGATCGTCGAGCGCCTGTTGAAGACGTGGACGCCGGACATGCTCGATGAGCCCATGAGTCCAGATGGCCCCGACGCCGCTGCTCACCTGACACGTCGGTCGCTGATCCATCGGATGATGTTCCACGAGGCGTACCACGCCGGCGAGATCGCGCTGATCCAGGGGATTCACGGGAGAACGCCGATCGACCTCTGGCCGGCCGGCTACCACACGGTCGAAGCGGCGGCGGCTCGCGCCGCCGGCGAATAGCCCGGAATCGAAACGACCGCCCGGAGGCCGTCGCGGCGGAAGAAGTAGTCCTTGCCGTTCTCGGCGGTGATGATGCCCCCGCGATCGGAGATGAGCTTCTTGATGGCTCCGGCGGTACGGGACGGCCACGGCGAGGGCCGCAGTGACGAGACCGTCGTGGCGTCGCAAGGTTCAGGGCTCGATCTGCATGGAGTCCAAGAAGATTTCTATCGTGTCGCTCACAGTCGCGCTCCAGTTCGCGGGTCCGTAGAGCGCCACCGCCAGGGTCTTGCCGTTGACATCGATCAGGTAGAGCGTGTAGTCCAGCCCAACATCGAACGGGTTCACGCCATCCACGAGCGGGATCTGGTTGTCGGCGCAGCGGCTCGTGATCTCGGGGATCTCGAAATCGAACTTGGTGCCCGAGTATCCGCCGAGTTTGGCGTCGGTTTGAGACGTCACCTCGATGCCTTGCGCGGTCCCGACGGCAGCGATCGCCTCCTCGGTGGAGTGGATTTCAACGGTCCCGCGCTCGCAGGCTGCCATGTCGACGAGATCGACCTCGGAGGCCTCGATCCAGCCCGTGCCCTGCTGGTCGGCGCACGCCGCCCGCAGCAGACTGAAGTGGCGTCGACTTCCGATCCACGGCTCGGCATCACTCCCTGGCACGCTGACCATGACCGACATCGATCCGGCGGGGGCGGTGTACCTGCTGGGGCCGCGGAACTCGACACAGTCCGCCGCGACGGGCTCGCTCGAGGCGGTGGTGTCGATCCGTAGCGAGGCGAGGATCTCGTCGACCTGGGCGGTTACGTCCGGGCGCCAGATATCGGTTTCGTAGAGCGCGATCGCGAGCGTCTTGCCATCGACGTCGATCAGGTAGAGCGGGTAGCGCGCGCCCGGATCGAAGCGGGTCATGCCATTCAGTAGCGGAATCTGCTGTTCGGCGCATGCGTTCGAATCGATGTCGAGCCTGAGGCCGAGCCGGGTGCCGGTGTAGCCGGCGAGTGTGACGTCGGTTCGCTCGTCGACGTTGATGCCCTTCGCGGAGGAGATGGCGGCGAGCGCCTCCTCGAACGTGTCGACCGCGACGCCCGCGCCCGCGCAGGCCTCCGTCTCGACCCGCGTGACCTCGGACGCTTCGAGCCAACCACCGCCTCGCCCAAAGTCAGTGCACGCCCCTTTCAAGCTCCGCAGAGAGAACCTGCTAGTGAGCCCGAGCCAGGGATCGTCACGGGTCCCCGGCACGTCGACCGAAAGCGAGAGCGAACCAGCAGGAGCTGTGTACGTCCCGGGCGCATCGAATACGGTGTCTGCCGGGGAGCAGTTGCGAATGCCGCCGGACGTGAACGCCGGTGGCGGCGCGATCGATTCTTCTGGCCGGGACGGGTCGATCTGCATCGAGCCGAGGATCTCGTCGACCGTTGCCCGGAAGTCCGAGCTCCAGCTGTGATATCCGTGCAGCGCGACTGCGAGAGTCGTTCCGTCCACGTTGACCAGATACAGCCCGATGCCCGAGCCCGGACCGAATGAAGGCACACCGTCGACCAGGTGAAGCCCCCCATTGGAGCAGGCGTTCAGGTCGTCGTGAACTCTGAGATCGAACAGGGTCGCCGAGTAGCCGCCGAGTGTCTCCTCTGTCCGCAAGAGAACGTCGATTCCCTGGGCGGTTGATACCGCGGCGACCGCTTCCTCGTACGTGTTGACCGCCGCTGCAGAGACCGCGCAGGCGCGCGCGTCGACCTCGGTGACCTCACTGGCTGCGATCCCGCCGGGGCCGGTCCGGTCCGTGCAAGCTCCACTCGTCAGACCGAAGCTGTCGCGCCACCCCATCCACGGCTCTGCGGGCGTTGCAGGCACGCTCACCGTTATCGAGAGCGAGTGCGTATCGGCGGTGTAGGTAGTGGCTTCGTCGAACTGGGTGAGGAATGGCAGGCAGCCCGCGCGATCGGGCGTGGCTTCCGGTCCCGGCTCAAGGGTTGGCCCGACAACTTCCTGATCGGCGGTGATTCGCGGCCCGGGAGCCCCCACGTAGATCGCGCCCGCGATGGTCAGGCCGATCAGCGCGAGGGCAACGAGCAGAGCCCACCGCAGCTGGGACGAGGACGTCGAGCCAACGCCACCGGCGAACCACGGCAGCCGGGCCACGAGCTTCGGGCGCTGCGGGACGACGGCCACCTGATCGAGGATCGAGGCGAGCTGGCCCTGGACCACGCGCTCATCTGCGGTACTGAGCAAATGCTGTCGAAGCTGAGCGGAGAACTGCTCGTTGGTCATGCGAATCGCTCCCCGAGCCGCGACGGCTCTCGGTCGTCGGCTTCGATGGCCGCGCGAAGGGCATTCCTCGCGCTGTTGAGCCGGGATTTCGTCGTCCCGACCGGAATGCCCAGCGCCTGCGCGGCATCGGCGAGCGGCAGGTCGAGGTAATGGACGAGGACGACGACGGCGCGCTGCTGGGCGGTCAGCCGAGCCAGGCCGCGGTCGAGCTGATCGCGGAGATCGAGGTCACGCTCAAGCGTCGCGATGTCCTGCTCGTGGTCGGGCGTCAGGCGGACCTCAACCGCGCCGACCCGCCGAATCCGTCGCGTTCGCTGGAAGCAGGCGCGGACCAAGAGCCGACGGATCCACGCCTCGAACTTGTCCGGGTCGCGGAGACCGGGCAGCGACCGCCACGCTTCGATCGAGGCGTCCTGGACCGCGTCCTGGGCGGCGTACTCGTCGCGCAGGATCATCCGGGCGACGGCCGTAAGCCGGCCGAGCGAAGGCGCGAGGATCGCCGCAAATGCGTCTCGATCGCCCTGTCGCGCCCGGACCACCAGATCTCGCACTGCCCCTCACCGAGCCGGACCGCGGCGACGTGCCGCGTTGCCAATGATGTGTGGTTGGCGGGTGCGAAAGGTTCGAAATTTCGGAGCGGACGGCCGTGATCCGCGCCGAGCGGCGACTCGATCAAACCGCAACCAAGGTGACGCTTAGCACGCGCCCCAAGCACGGGCCCGAGTCCGGCTGGCTCAACTCCACGCTGGCCGGATGCGCTAATCGTCACGGCGATGATGTTTTGATCAAGTGCCTCAGGAGCCGCGGTCGCACGTAGCGGGTCACAGCGCCGGACGCCAAAAAGCCGCCCGCGACTGCGGGCGGCTTCTGTTGGTGCCGGTCAGGCGGGCTGGACGTTCTTCGCGCGAGCGCCCTTCGGGCTCTGCTCGATGTCGAACGCGACCTTCTCGCCGCCGACGAGGCGGTCGAAGTCGAG
>DASUFO010000007.1:0-6983 GCA_036274475.1 Candidatus Limnocylindrales bacterium | reverse complement strand
GCCTTGCCGAACGGCTTCACGAGGTAGTCGTCCGCGCCGATGCCGAGCGCCTTCACCTTCGCCGCCTCGGCGCTCTCGCCGGAGACCACGAGGATCGGGGCCGAACCCGACGCCCGGATCTGGCCGGCGACGGTGAACCCGTCGGGTCCGGGCATCGCGAGGTCGAGCAGGACGATGTCCGGCGATTCCTCGCGGAAGCGCTTGACCGCGGTCAGCCCATCGTAGGCGGTGATGACCTGGTGGCCTTCGGTGCCGACGAGCGCGGTGATCGCGCCGACCATCGCCGGGTCGTCGTCGACGACGAGGATGCGGAGAGGCCGAGTCGGTACGGTCATCATCGGACGTTACACCGCCGCTGCTGCTGGAAGAGAGACGACGAAGCGGGCACCGGTTGGATCGACCGGCTCGCACCAGAGCCGCGCGCCCATCGACTCGCCGAGGCGCTTCGCCGCGTAGAGGCCGATCCCGGAGCCGCGGGCCGTGTGCGTGTCGCGCCGGGCGTACGGCTCGAAGATCCGCTCGCGCCACTCCTCGGGCACGCCCGGGCCCTGGTCGGTGACGCCGATCCGGACCCAGCCCTCGACGAGCGACCGGTCGATCGTGATCGTCGTCTCCGGCGGAGCGTATTTGACGGCGTTCTCGATGAGATGCTCGAGGATCTGGCGGAGCCGCGGCGGGTCGGCGAGCGCGTGGAGGCGGACCCCGGGCTGGATGTCGAGGTTGTGCTGGCGGACGAGCGGCTCGACGTCCGTTGCGACCTCGAGGATCTCCGCCTCGATGTCCGTGGGCTCGACCGCCGCCGGGACGTCCGGGACGATCCGGACGGACTGGAGGATCGAGTCGACGAGGCGGTCCAGGCGCTCGACCTGGGCGAGCGCGGCGTCGTGCCAAGCGGCCCGCTGGGCACGGCGGGCCGGGTCGCGGGACTCCCGACCGGGATCGAGCGGCGGATCCTCGGCGAGCAGCTCCGTGTAGGCGCGGACCACGGCGAGCGGGGTCCGCAGCTCGTGGGTGACAAGCGCGATCAGCTCGCCACGGGCCTCGTCGATGCGGCGCATCTCGGCGAGGCGGGCCTCGGCCTCGGTCTGCTGGCGGCCCTTCTCGACGATGCCGGCCAGGAGGTCGGCGATGGCACCGAGCTGGGCGACGTCCGCGGGGCTGAAATCGCGGGGCTGCTCCGTCTGGACGTTCAGCACGCCGACGACCTGGTCGTTCCAGGACAGGGGCACGCTGAGCATCGACGCGATGAACCGGCGCTGGTCGATGCCTCGGACCCAGAGGAAGCGCGGCTCCGCGGGGACATCGGGAACGACGAGCGGCTCGCGGGACTTCGCGACGAAGCCGGTCACGCCCTCGCCGTATGGGACGCGAGCCCGGCCGATCTGGAAGCGGTCGAGGCCGTTCGTCGCGGCGAGCGTCAGGTAGGCTCCGTCTCGGTCCAGGAGGTAGAGCGAGGTGACGTCGGCGTGGAGCGCGTCGCGGGTCCCATCGACGACCGTCTCGAGGAGCTCGTCCCACGTACGCGCGGTCGTCGCGAGGCGCGCCACCTCGTGGAGGAAGCGCAGCTGCTCGAGCTGGCTTGCCTCCGCCACGGTTGCGGGAGCGTCGCGTTCGGGCGCGGTCATGAGGGCCACAGTACAAGCGTAGGGGTCGAATCGGCCGCCGAAGGTTGCGGGAGCTTGCCGCGCGCGATGCGGAACGGAATCGCTGCGTGACGGCGCGCGAGGCGAACGCTGCCGTTCGCGCGGAGCCGGCGACCGTCGGGACGGCGCGGGCGCGCGACCGGCTCGCCCTCGAGATCCGGCTGCTGGGGTCGCTGCTCGGCCAGGTCATCGCGGAGCAGACCGGCCCGGAGCTGCTCGATCTCGTCGAGCGCATCCGCAAGGCGACAATTCGGCTGCGACGCGAGAACGACCTGGCCGAACGCGAGGCGCTCGCCTCCACGCTTGCCTCGCTCGACCTCGATCGGGCCGAAGTCGTCGTCCGCGCGTTCAGCCTCTACTTCCGCCTCGTGAACCTCGCCGAGGAGCGCGATCAGGTCCGCGTCTCCCGCCGCCGTGAGCGGACGAGCCGCGAGGACGTGATCGGCGCCGCGATCGCCGCCGTCCGCGCACCGGATGATCCGCTCGAGCTCGTCGGCCGGCTGCGGATCACACCCGTCCTCACCGCCCACCCGACCGAGGCCCGGCGCCGGACGCTGCTGCTCGCCCTGCGTCGCGTCGACCGCCAGCTCGCCCGTCTCGAGGATCCCGACCTGCCGCCGTCCGAGGACCGCGATGCCAGGCGCCGGCTGCGCGAGGAGATCACGGTGCTCTGGCGGACGGCCGACCTGCGCGCCGTCGCGGTGAGCCCGCTGGACGAGGTCCGGACGGCTCTCGCGTTCTTCGACGAGACGCTTTTTGGCGTCGTGCCGCGGGTCCTTCGGGCGGCCGACGGCGCATTCGACACGATCGGCGGTTCGCGGCGCTCGCGTCGCGCGGCATCCGACGGGAACGCCGCGGACAGCGGCCGAACTGGTACCCGCCCGCCGACCGTTCCGGCGTTCTTCCGTTGGGGCTCGTGGATCGGCGGCGACCGCGACGGCAATCCCACGGTCACGGCCGAAGTCACAGAACGGACGCTCAGGATCCACGCCGACCACGTGCTGCGAGGCTACGAGGCGGTCGCGACACGGCTCTCGGGCACGATCGCGGCGTCCGTCGCGGATCGGGCCAACGTGGCCGCAGCCTCGCCCGCGGCACGCGCCCTCTCGACGCGACTCGCCCGCGACGCCGAGCTGCTGCCGGAGACCGACCGGATTCTTGGGAGGCGCTTTCCCAACGAGCCGTACCGCCAGCGGTTCGGCTTCATCGCCGAACGCCTCCGCCGGACGCGCGCATTCCTCACGGGTCAGCAGGCCCCACTGACCGGTCGCTACGAGTCCGCCGACGATCTCGACGTCGAGCTCGCCGAGATCCAGGACGCGCTCGTGGCCGACGGCCTGGCCCGCAGCGCGTGGGGCGAGGTCCAGGACCTGCGCTGGCAGCTCGCGACGTTCGGATTCCACCTCGCCTCGCTCGAGGTCCGCCAGCACAGCCGGGCCCACGCGACCGCGCTCGAGGACCTGCGGCGCGATCCGGCCGCGTCGGGCGAAGCGACGGCGGGCGTGGCGGATGCGGAGGTCGTCGACACGTTCCGTGCGATCGGGTCGCTCCAGGCCCGGTTCGGAGCGGAGGCGGTCGAGCGCTACGTGATCAGTTTCACGGCGTCGGCAGAGGACGTCCGGAACGTCCTCGAGCTGGCGCGACTTGGCGGCCCCGTGGACGGCGGCGATTCGGCCGTGCCGCTCGACGTCGTGCCGCTGTTCGAGGACGCCGCAACGCTCGAGCGGGCGGGGCCCATCCTCGACGCGATCCTCGGCGACGAGACGTATCGCTCGCATGTCCGGGCACGGGGCGATCGCCAGGAGGTGATGCTCGGGTACTCCGACTCGAACAAGGAATCCGGCTACCTCGCGGCGAACTGGCTCATCCACCGGGCGCAGGCGGCCCTGGCCAATGTCGCTCGGCATCACGGCGTCGAGCTGACGCTGTTTCACGGCCGCGGCGGCGGCATCGGCCGGGGCGGCGGGCCGGCAAGCCGGGCGATCCTCGGCCTCGCTCCGGGCTCGCTCGACGGCCGCCTGAAGCTCACCGAGCAGGGCGAGATCGTCGCCGAGCACTACGCCGATCCCGGGATCGCGTACCGCCACCTCGCGTCGATGACGGCCGCCGTGATCACCGCCTCGACCGAGCGCCACGCAGCAAACGTCGCCGAAGCGGAGCTCGCCGGAGCCGCGGCCCTCGACGAGCTGGCCGCGACGTCGCTCGAAACCTACCGCCGCCTCGTCATCGAGGACCCGGGATTCGTCGAATTCTTTCGGCTCGTCACGCCGATCGACGAGATCGCGACGCTCCGCCTCGGATCGCGGCCGGCCGCACGTGGCGCCGTCGAAGGGCGAACGGCGAAGCCGCTCACGATCGCAGACCTGCGGGCGATCCCGTGGGTGTTCGCCTGGTCGCAAGCCCGGATCGACCTGCCGGGCTGGTTTGGGCTGGGGTCGGCGCTCGATGCGTATGCGGAAGCCCACGGCGATGCGGGTGAGCGAGAGCTGCTGCGCCTCTACCGGACGTGGCCGTTCTTCTCGAGCCTCATCGACAACGCCGAGCTGTCCCTGGCGCGTGCCGATATCGGGGTCGCCCGCCAGTACGCGGCGCTCGCGACCGGCGACGCCCACGCGCGCCGCTGGTCCGCGATCGAATCGGAGCATCGCCGGACCGTCGGCTGGCTGGCGCGAATCACTGGCTGGGAGCGGCTGATGGACGGCGATCCGGAGCTCCGCCGGCGGATCGTCCTTCGCGACCCGTACGTCGACTCGCTCTCGGCGATGCAGGTGATGCTGCTGCGGCGGCTTCGCGAGCGACCCGACGGCGATCCCGAACGGCCGCGGCTGCTCCGTCTCGTCCAGATGACCGTCAACGGGATCGCAGGCGGCCTCCAGGCGACGGGGTAGGCACGACGTCCCGGCTGGGTTGCCAGCCATGAACCCGGAACCGAAGCGCCGCCGATGATCCGTTTCGGCGCGTCGGCTGGGCCGGCAGCCCAGACCGATGCTGCGGGAGCGGCCGAACAGGGGCCTCACGCCGAACTTCCCGGCTGGGGGCCCAGCCGACAGCGTCGGCTAGAGCCGAAGCCGCCCGCCAGCCGCGACCACGAGCGGGTCCTCGGCGCCCGGCGCGAACCAGTACGCGGCGCCCTCGCCCGCGACGACCCACTCGTCGCCCTCGGAGATCATGCCGGTCCGCTCGTCGAGTCCGAGATAGCCGAGCCCTGCCGGCGCGATCCGCTCGAGATTCGCCTGCCATTCGCGCCGGCGCCGCTCGTCGTAGTGGGGAAACACCGCGACTCCTGGCACGAACCCGAGACCCGGGATGCCGCCCGCCGCCGTCCATGTCCATTCGGCCATCGCCATCGCGCCGGCGCTCGCGCCGCCGACGACCGCGCCCCGCTCGAGCGCGGCCCGGAGGGCCCGTTCGGCAGCCGTCCCCGCGAGAAGCGTCGGGATCAGGTCGGGGTCGCCGCCGGGAAAGTAGACGACGTCGGCGTTCGCCAGGAGGGCCGCCAACCGTTCGTCGTTCGCGGTCTCGACGTCGACGATCCGGGCGACGTCGGCATCCACGGTCAGCCCGGCGGCCGCGCCGCGGGCCCGGAACGCCTCGACGCCGTGCGCCGCAGCCAGATCCGGCCGGCCGCGCGCCGCCGCCGTCGGGACGAGGACGACGTGGAGCGGTCGGTCGCCGGAACGCGCGGTCCCCACGGCCCTGACGACCGCGTCGAGAAACGGCTCGTCGCCGGGCAGGAACTCGCCACCCCCGTGAAGCGCAATGGGCACCGTTCGATGATACGGGCGTGGCGTTCGCGCGCCGTCGCCCCGTAGGATCACGGTCCCATGCCCACGATCAACCGCGCCCGCGTGTCCGCAGCAACGTGGTACGGGCGCTGGTCCCCGATCCTGCCGATCCTCGTCGCGGAGTTCGTCGTGTGGATCGGATTCGGCGCGTTGTTGCCGATCATGCCGCTGTATTTCCGCGACCACGGCGTCGACTTCACGACGCTCGGCGTGATCATCGCGGCATGGCCAGCCGCCCGGCTGATCGGCGAGCCGATCTTCGGCTGGGTCGCCGACCGGACGCGGCGGGTGCCGCTGATGGTCGCCGGCGCGGCGCTGGCGGGGATCTTCGAGTTCCTGCCGCTCGTGTTCGTCGGCCCGCTGCCGTTCATCGTGCTGCGGGCGCTGGCCGGGTTCTCGACGGCGATGTACGACCCTGCGGCTCGAGGCTCGATCACGGAGCTGACGCCACCCGAGCGACGAGGCGAGGCCTTCGGACTCTATTCGGCGGCGCAGATGGGCGGGCTGTTGTTCGGTCCGGCTATCGGCGGCCTGGGGGCGGCGCTCTTCGGCGGTGTCGCGTTCGTGTTCGTGTTCGGCGCCGTCAGCTCGATCCTCGCGGCGATCGTCGTCGGGCTGCGCGTGCCGGAGACCGTTGGCCTGGCCGGCGGCCGCGCGAAGCCCTCGTTCGATGCGGCCGAGTTCCCGGCCCGTCCGGCGCTGGTCGCCGCAGACGACGACGGCTCGACTCCGGACGCCGCCGCGCCGCCCCGGCTGATCAACCGGCTGCTGATCGCCGCGATCGTCATCAACATCGGGGCGAACTTCTCCGCCGGCACCTACGACGTCATCTGGAGCCTGTACCTCGAATCTCTGGGCGCCGGTCTCGAGCTGATCGGGCTCACGTTCGCGATGTTCGGGCTGCCGATCCTCCTCTTCTCGCCGTACCTCGGCCGCCGGGCCGACCGCGGCGCGATCGTCTGGTTCGTGGTGCTCGGTGGCCTCGCGCCGGCGATCACCGGGCTCCTCTACACGGTCATGCCGGATCCGAGGTGGGCGGTGCCGCTGATCCTCACGGAGGCAACCGGTTTCGCGGCATTGACGCCGGCGCTGTACGCGATCGTCGCGGCCGGCAGCCCGCCGGGTCGATCCTCGACCGCGCAGGGCATTTTCGGCGGCGCCGGGACGATCGGCTTCGTGGCGTCGTCGCTGATCGCGGGATACCTCGCCTCGATCGATCTCCGGATGCCGTTCTGGTTCTTCTCCGCGGTCATGTTCGCGTGTCTCGGGATCGGATTGCTGGTCGCGGGCCGGGACCTGTTGCGGTTCCGCGCCACGGCCCCGGAGCCGGAAGCCGAGGCCGCAACCGGCGCCTGACGCCTCATTGAGCGCGTCCAGAAACGTCCGTGACACCGGCGCTGGACGCGTGACGAGGTGGGGAGCAGGCCTGAAGACGGGCTGAGAGCCCTCGTACGCTGGGAGTGTCAAGCAACCAGCAGCGGAGGGCTCTCGTGGGCAAGTCTATGGTCAAGCGCGGCCGGCGGCGGTCGGCCCGGCAGCGCCAGGCCCGGCTCGT
>DASUFO010000006.1:0-139765 GCA_036274475.1 Candidatus Limnocylindrales bacterium | reverse complement strand
GCGCCGATGATGGCGGTGTCGACGCGTGACGGCAGGTCCATGGATGTCCCTCGGGCAGGTCTGTCCGGCCGACCTTACCGCGTCAGCGTCACCTTGCCGATCCAGCGGGGGGCCTCCGGGTCGAGGCCCCGGGCGATGGCGAGGTGCCTCGCGAGCAGTTGGCCCGGGACGATCGAGACGATCGGCATCAGCCAGTCCGGGACGCCCGCCGGCAGCTGGATGCCGGCCGGACCCAGCGCGATGACCTCCTGCCGATCCGACAGGACGAGGAGCTCCACCTCGAGGTCCCGGAGTCGCGCGATCAGCTCGTCGATGTCGTGGGCGGCCGCTCCCGACGGCGCGACGACCAGCATCGGGTGACCGGGCTCCGCGAGGGCGAGCGGCCCGTGGAGGAAGTCGGCGGCCGAATACGGGTCGGCGGCGACGCGGGCCAGCTCCTTGAGCTTGAGCGCCAGCTCGCGGGCCGTCGCGTACTCGTACCCGCGGCCGACGACGATCAACCGGTCGCGACCGGTCGCAGCGATGTGCCGGGCGAGCGACTCTGCTTCCGGTGCCGTGCCGAGCGCGGCCGCGACCGCGTCCGGGATGCCAGCGAGCGCGGCATGCTCGTCGGCGGTCGCTCCCCCCAGCGCCGTGACCAGGACCGCGATCGCGACGAGCTCCGCGGTGTAGGTCTTCGTCGCCGCGACCGCGAGTTCGGGGCCCGCGCCGAGATCGATCGTGTGCTCCGCGGCGGCCGCGAGATCGGACACTGGATCGTTCGTGATCGCGATCGTCGGACCACCCTGGCGTCGCGCCGCGGCCACGACGCCGACGATGTCGGGCGAGCGACCGGATTGCGACACCCCGATGACCAGCGATCGGTCGAGGCGCGGCTCGACGCCATAGATCGAGAGCAGGGACGGGGTTGCAAGGGCGACCGGCAGCCGGAGTCGCGCCCCGAACAGGTACTGGGCATAGATCGCGGCGTGGTCGCTCGAGCCGCGGGCGGCGATGACGACGCCGTCGACCTCGCGGTCCCCCAGGCGTGGCGCGAGCCGATCGGCGATTGCCTCGATCGCGGCCCCTCCCGGACCGAGGAGACGGGCCGCAACTGCCGGCTGCTCGTCGATCTCCGAGGCGAGGCTCATCGGGGGATCATGCGGGTAGGGCCGTGAGGCCGTGGCCGGTCGGGTACAGGCCGGGGATGGCCGCCGGCAGGCGGCCGGTGAACGGCGCATCGCCCGCGAGCGCGGCCGCGAGCCCCACAAGCGTCGGCCCCAGGATCCCGTAGGCGGCGACGTGGCAGCCCGCGGCCGGGTACGCGGCCAGGTCGAACGGGGTCCGCAGGCTGACGGTGACGGTCGGCCGGCCGAGGTCGAGGATCGCCTCGGCGAGGGCTGCCTGGGCGGGCTCGATGAACGCTGCGGTTGTTCCCAGGACGATCGCGTCATGGTCGCGGACTGCCTCCCGTGCGGCCGCGATCGCCGCCCGCGACGGAGCGTGATCGACGACGAACTGGTCGACCCGCTCGAAGCGCCCGCGGAGCGCGCTGGCCAGTCCGGGCGCGACCGACGCGCTCGTGTCGGCGGGCGTCTGGTCGGTGGGACGGGGCTGGATCGCGGCGAGCCGAGCCCCGGATCGGACGCGAAGCGGAAGCAACCCGTCCTCGTCGCGGACGAGCGTGAGCGATCGCGTCGCGAGCTCGCGCGCAAGGGCCCGATGGTCGTCGCAGCCGACGACGCCGAGCTCCGGCTGCTCGAAGCCCGCGAGCCACGCCCGAAGCGCGGCGACACGGTCGGTGGACCGGGCGTCCGCGACCGCCCCCGCGATGCCCCGCTCGATCCTCGCGCGCGCGACCGGGTCGGCCGCGGTGAGGAGCAGGTCGATGCCCGCGTCGAGCGCCGCCGCGGCGGCGGCTCCCTGGCCCGAGCCATCGCCGAGCGCTCCCATGTCGAGCGCGTCGGTGATCGAGACGCGGTCGAACCCGAGGCGGTCACGGAGCAGGCCCGTCATGACGGCGCGCGAAAGCGTTGCCGGCAGCGCCGCATCGCCCGTGAGACCGGGGACGGCAAGGTGCGCCGACATGACGACCCGGGCACCGGCGCCGATGCCCGCCCGGAACGGGGCCAGCTCGCGCCCTTCGAGGCGGGCGACGTCCGCTTCGAGCACGGGCAGCGCGTGGTGCGAGTCCGCGGCGACGTCGCCGAGTCCCGGAAAATGCTTGAGCGCGGCCGCGACTCCTGACGACTGCAGGCCACGGACCGTCGCGGCGACGAGCGCCCCGACCGCCGTCGGGTCGTCGCCGAACGATCGGATCCCGATCGCGGGGTTCGCCGGGTTCGTCGCGAGGTCGCAGACCGGGCCGTAGACGACGTTCACTCCCATCGCCGCACACTCCAGCCCGACCGCCCGAGCGACCCGCTCGGCGAGCGCCGGATCGCCGGCCGCGCCGAGCGCCATCGCGCCCGCGAACGGCGTGGCACCGGCGCCCAGCGCCAGGAGCTGGCCGCCCTCCTGATCCGCGGCGACCAGCGCCGGGCCGCGGCGGGCGTCGCTGCCACCGGCCGCCCGCTGGATCGAGGCCGCGAGCTCGCGGACCTGGCCGGGCGTCTCGACGTTGAGGGATCGGAAGAGCGTCACGCCGGCGGACGGAGCGCTCCGCAGCCGCGCCAGCGCGTCCTCGGGCAGCGTCGTGCCCTCGAACGCCAGCATCAACGAGCCGAGGGCCGTCGGCTGGGTCATCCCTTGACGGCGCCCGCGGTGACGCCGCCGACCATCCGGTTCTGGATGAGCAGGAAGAACACGAGAACCGGCAGCGTGAACAGCGTGGAGGCGGCCATCGTCCCGCCCCAGTCGGTCCCGAACGCGGTCCGGAACGTCGAGAGCCAGACCGGCAGCGTGAAGTTCGCCGTGTCCTGCATCAGCACGTAGGCGTAGAGGAACTCGTTCCAGGCCGTGATGAACGCGAAGATCGAGGTCGCAACGAGGCCCGGCGCGAGGAGCGGCAGCACGACTCGCCGGAAGGCACCCCAGCGGCTCGCCCCATCGACCATCGCCGACTCCTCGAGGTCGATCGGGATGCCGTCGATGAAGCCGCGCAGGGCCCAGATCGTGAACGGCAACGTGAAGATGAAGTACGTGATCACGAGCGCCGGCAGCTGGTTCAGCAGCGCCGTCTGGCGGAAGATCAGGTACATCGGAATCAGGAGTGCTTCGAACGGCGCCATCTGGGCGACGACGACGAGCAGCAGGAAGAACTTCCGTCCCCGGAACCTCGTTCGCGACACGGCGGCCGCCGCCAGTAGCCCGATCACCAGCGCGAGCAGGACGGTCGTCACGGACACGATCAGGCTGTTCCGGAGGAAGTCCGGGAAGTGGGGCCGGGTCACGGCCGTCACGAAGTTGTCGAGCGTCGGCGGGATGGGCAGGAATTTCGGGACGTAGGTCTGGACGTCGCCCGGCTGCTTGAACGCCGTCGAGGCCATCCAGTACACCGGGAATGCGAACAGCAGGATCGCGGCGACCCCGATCGCGTTGACCGCGAAGCGCTGCCTTCGGGACCGTCTCATGCGGCCGCGGCCTCCTGCTGGCGGATCAGCCGGCGGATGTACGGAATCAGCAGGAACAGGAGCAGCAGGACCATCACCACGGCGATCGCCGACGCGAGGCCGTACTGGGCGCCGGTGATGCCCTTCAGATAGGCATAGATCGCGAGCGTCACGGTCTCACCGGCGGGGCCGCCCTGGCGCACGGTCCAGATCTGGGTGAAGACCTTGAAGTCCCAGATCGACGACAGGAACGCGAGGATCATGAACAGCGGCAGGATCGAGGGAAACGTGATCCGCCGGAAGATCTGGCGCTCGCTGGCGCCGTCGACACGGGCTGCCTCGTACTGGTCGGCCGAGATCGCCAGGATCCCGGCCCGCAGGCTGAACGCGACGAACGGCACGGCCTGCCAGACGATCAGGAGCGTGATCACGAAGAAGGTCGAGAGCCCGGTGTCGAACCACGAGTGATTGGTCCAGTCGCCGAAGATGCCGACGCTCGTGAGGGCCCAGTTAACGACGCCGAACTTGCTGTCGAACAGCCACTGGAAGATGACGCTCGCAGTGAGCGCGGGCGTGGCCCAGGCGAGGATCAGGGCGACCGACAGCGCCAGTCGCAGCCAGCGGTTCAGCGCGCCCAGCAGCAGGGCGACCCCGGTGCCGACGAGCATCGTCAACGCGACGTTGACGGCCGTGAACCCGATCGTCCGGATCGTGATCGTCCAGAACGTCGGGTCGGTGAGGATCTGGCGGTAGTTGTCGAGACCGATCCAGACCGTGGTGTGCTGGACCAGCTCGCGCAGGCCCATCTTCTGAAAGCTGATCGAGACGGCCAGCACGACCGGATAGCCGAGCAGGACGACGAACGCGACCAGCGCGGGAAGGATCGGCAGGTAGACGAGCAGGCGCCGCGGAGCGACGCCTGCGATGCGGCGAGCCGGAGCGCCGCGCGGCGGGACGGTGGTGACAGCCGGGCCGATGTTGGCCTCTGCCCCTCCGTCAGCCGTCACGCAACGCTCCCCTTCACTTCAGCTCAGAGCGGGGTGTTCATGCGGGCTTCGATCTCCGCATTCGCCGCCTTGGCAGCATCCTCGATGCTGGCCTGGCCGGTGAGGACCTTCGTGAGCATGTCCTTGAGCGGGTTGGCGCCCGCCTCGACGGATGCCCAGCGCGGGTCCTGCGGGGTCACGAAGCTGCCGGCAGCGGCGGCGCCGGCGGCGACGGACAGGTTGGCATTCTCCGATGTCGCGGTCTCGGCGAGGTTCTTCGAGTTGGGAACGTTGCCGTTCGCGATCATCATCTTCTGGTACTTCTCGCCCGACAGGAGCTTGACCCAGTCGAGCGCCAGATCCTGGTTCTGGCTGCCCGCGGCGATGCCCAGGTTCGAGCCGCCGAGGAACACCGGAGCGGAGTCCTTGCCGGTCGCGCTCGGGATCTTGAAGACGCCGAGCTTGCCCTTGATCGCGTCGTTCAGCGACTCCGTGTAGCCGAGCTCCCAGAGGTTCGCGATCATCATGCCGGCCTTGCCGTCCTTCATGATCTGGGCCTGCTCCGGGTTTGCCTCGTCATTGTCGGCCGGGCCGGTCGAGCCCGCCTTGAAGTAGTCGACGTAGTCCTGGATGCCGGCGACCGCTTCCGGCGAATCGAGCGTGCCCTTCCACTGGTCACCCTCGAGCTTCGCGATCTGGCCGCCGTGGTCCGCGATGAAGCTCATCAGCGCGTACCAGTTCTGGCCCGGGATGTAGAGGCCCGAGTAGTCGGCGACGCCGGCATTGGCCGTCTTGAGCTTCTGAGCCGCCTCGATGAGCTTTTCCTTGGTGGTGATCGACGCCGGGTCGAGGCCCGCGGCGGCGAACTGGTCCTTGTTGTAGAGGACGATCCGGTTGCCGGCGTAGAACGGAACCGCGTAGAGCTTGCCGTCCCACATCGAGGAGTCGTTGAGGCCGCCGAGCCACGCTTCGTCGGCGCTCGTGCTGTCGTCGGTCGAACCACCGCCCAGGTCGGCTCGGCTGGCGGTCAGGTCGGCCAGTGCGCCGGCCGCGGCGTAGTTCGCGGTCTGCGTGTTGCCGGTCTCGACGACATCGGGCGGCACCGGCGCGGCGAGCGCGCCGTTGAGGCGGCTGACGATGCCGTTCCACTGCTGGACTTCGTACTTGACGGTGACGCCCGGATGGGCCGCTTCGAACTCGTCGTTGAGCTGCTTGACGAGGTCATCGCTTGCCGAGCCATTCATCAGCCACACCGTCAGCGTCCGCGCCTCGGCGGCCTGGCTCTGGGCCGGCGCCATGGACTCGGAGCCGCTCGTGGCGGCGGGCGACGACGGCGCCGGTGATGCGGCGGTTCCGCAGGCGCTGACGACGAACATCGCCGCTGCGCCGATCCCAAGAAAACGCTTGATCCTCACGTGCCTACTCCTCCTCTGGAGACCCTGCGGCGCCGCTGACTCGAAGCCGGCGGCGTCGACTCGCGTTCGTCAGGCGTTGGCTTCTCGTGCGACCACCTCCTCAGGGCGTGGGTTCCCCTCCGCTGCGCTGATGAGCGCTCGGGCGACGCTGATCCCGCCCCACGCGCCAACGTCGCCGCCGTCGGGGGACACGGCGACGACGTCGGCGGGGAGCATGTCGGCGGCAAGCTCGGACGCGGCCCGCAGCGCGTCGAGCTCGAGGACGATGGGGTCGAGGAAGGCGGTGCCGGCCCGGCTGACGCCGCCGCCCAGCACGATCCGCTCGACGTCGTAGGTCATGACCAGGGCGTGGATCGCGCGGGCGAGCGCGGCACCGGCACGATCGACGATTGCGCCGGCGTCGGGGTCGCCGGCCTCGGCCGCCAGGTAGACGTCGGCGGCCGATCGCCCGTCGCCGGCCGCCCGGGCAATGGCCGGCCCGGACGCGATCGTCTCGAGACAGCCGCGAAGGCCACACGGGCAGACCGGACCCTCGGCGTCGACGACGATGTGGCCGATCTCGCCGGCGAGGCCCCGCGTTCCGCGATGGACGGCACCGTCGATCACGACACCGGCACTGATCCCGGTGCCGACGCTGAGATAGATGAAGTCGCGGATCCGCCCGAGCGTTCCCCGGTCGAGGATCCCGGCCGCCGCGGCACGAACGTCGTTCTCGATCGCGACCGGAACGCCGAGCAACGGTTCAA
This sequence comes from Candidatus Limnocylindrales bacterium, assembly GCA_036274475.1. Lineage (GTDB taxonomy): Bacteria > Chloroflexota > Limnocylindria > Limnocylindrales > CSP1-4 > CF-46. Next base: position 133,088 of record DASUFO010000006.1, on the reverse strand, counting down.
GGCGATCGCGCAGCGGCAGCCGATGCCAGCCGAGGTTGACGGCGAGCGACACCACGCCCGTGGCCGGGTCCACCCGGCCAGGCACGCCGACCCCGATCGCCTGGACCTCCCGCGACGTCGCGCCAGCCGCCACGAGAGCCGCGTCGACGGCGCCCGCGATCTGTTCGGCCGCCTCGTCCGGAGCGCCGACGGACGTCGGGATCGTGTGCCGACCTCGCACGTGATTGCCGTCCGCGTCGACCGCAAGGACGGCGATCTTGCTGCCGCCGACATCGACGCCGACGAGCAGCCGGTCGCGGTCGGTCCCCGGTCGGAGCTGGGTGACGCGGGCCGCGTTCATCGTCATCGCGCGAGGCTCAATCCGAGCTCGCGGGTGATGAGCAGCGCGGACGCGCCGAGGACGACGACGTTCTCGCTCAACCGACCGAACTCGATCTCGGTGTCGCCGCTGACGAGCATGAGGGACCGGCGGCGCGCTTCGTCGGCCACCGTCGCGAGCCACTCGTCGCCGAAGCCGGTGACCGGGCCGTCGAGGACGATGCGCGCCACGTTGAGCGCCCCGATCAGGCCCGCGATCGCCCGGCCGAGGTAGCGGGCCGCCTCGAGCGCCGCCTGGCGAGCCGCGGCGTCGCCATCGAGCCACGCCCGGACGAGGTCGTCCATGTCGAGCTCGACGCCGGCCGCCTTCGCCGCAAGCGGGGTCCCAAGCTCGCGCGCGAGCTCCGCAGCCCGTTCGCCGATCGCCCGGCTGCTCGCGACGGTCTCCAGACACCCGAACCGTCCGCAGCGGCACGCGGCCCCGTCGTCGACGACCGCGACGTGGCCGATCTCGCCGGCCCCGAAGCCGTCGCCCTGGAACAGCGAGCCGTTCAGGACGAGGCCGGCGCCGATCCCCCGCCCGACCTTGATCGTGACGAGGTTCGGCAGCCGCTGGCCGCGTTCTTCCGTCCCGAACGTGTATTCGGCGAGGGCCGCTGCCTGGCTGTCGTTGGCAACGTTGGACGGCAGGCCATACCGCTCGTGGAGGAGGCCGCCGAGCGGCAGGTCCTGCCAGTCCAGGTTGACTGCCCATCGGATCGTGCCGGTCCGCGTGTCGACGAGACCCGGCGTCCCGACGCCGATTCCGAGGGGAGTCGAAGAAGCTTCCGCGATCAACTCGTCCACCAGGCCGAAGACGAGGTCCAGGGCCGCGTCGCCGTTCCGGCCATCGACCGGCACCTCGACCACGCGACGCACGTCGCCACGGAGGTTGACGAGCGCTCCCGAGAAGATGCCTTCGCCCAGGTCGAGGCCGATGACCTGGCGGGCGTCGCCGACGATGCTCAGGAGGATCGGGCTCTTGCCGCCGGTCGATGGGCCGCGACCCACCTCCTCGACCATGCCATCGTCGATCAGCTCACCGACGACGTCGCCGACTGTCGTTCGCGTGAGGCCGGTGCTGCGGGCGACCTCGGCGCGGCTGATCGGACCGAAGTCGTAGACGGTCCGAAGGACGAGCCGCTGGTTGTGGAGTCGCGTCTGGGCGTGGGTCGCCTTGGCCGGCAGTCGCATCCGCTCGAAGTCCCTCGCTCGCTCCATCGAGGACTTTGTCCAGTCACTGGACAGAGCGCAGAATGCGACCTCCTTATGCGAATGTCAAGTGAATGGACAAACTCGATCCGGGGCGCGCTTCGCCCGGCGACGGAGGCCCGGGAAGTTCAGCATGGGGTCATCGTCGTAACGAACGGGCTCCGTTCGCGTCGAAGGCCAGCAGCAGCCACCCGGCTGGGATTGACGAGGGATCACGAATGTCGACATGGACTGGACCGCCAGCCGGCTTCGATGACGTCGGGCCGATGCGACGGCACCGGATCGCCCTGCCGTTCGCGCTGGGATTCGCGTCGGGGATCACGGGCGGCGGAGTCCTGCTTGGCGGCGTGGTGCTCGGCTACGTGGTCGGGCGCTCCGGCCTCGGCGCGGCCGGCGCCGCCGTCGGCGCGATCGGCAGCATCCTCGGCAGCACGATCCTCTTTGCCTGGCTGGTCTGGGGGATGGTCAGCAGCGGTTGTCCGTCCTGCATCGACGCCGTCATCTTCGGCTGGATGGTCCCGCTGTTCTATGCCGTTCCGTTCTTGATCGGTTGCGGGATCGGATCGTGGCGATACGGCCGGGTGAGGCGCTGACCTCGCCGGCCGCGGTACCCGCCGGGCGCATCCCGTTCGGCGCTAGGGGCACCAGTCGTGGAGCTCGCGGCGCGCCCGCTCCCTTGCAGCTGAGTCGGCTCCAAGTCTTGCGAGACCCTCCATTGCCGGACCCGCTACGGGTGGCACGTCGAGGTGGACGAGCCGTGCATCGCGGGCGACCGCCGTGATTCCCGCCTTGATTCGGTCGTAATAGGGCGCGTCGGTCGTTCGGAAGACGCCGCCCGCGAGAACGACCTCGACCGGCAGCCGCGTCAGTCGAGCCCGGCGAGCGAGAGCCGTCGCCATCGCGACCAGCTCGTCGGCGCGCCGCTGCTGGACGCGCTGCTGACGGCGAACCAGGGCTACGTGCCGGCCTTCGCGGGCTCGCTCACCCGCTGAACCGCTCCCCCGCCGCCGCCGTGACGATGCCGGTTGTCACGCCGCCGTAGCCCCGCCCGCGGCATGTCGGACTTCGCGCATTCCGCGGGCGGATGGCATCCTTCCCCCGACTCGCAGCGAGGACCAGTCACTCCCCGTGTACAACGACCCGGCGTACGAGAACCCGCGTCCCGTGAAACGCCGATCCACCCAGCGCACTCGACCCTCCGGGGCCGGCATGGTCGCCGTCATCGCCTGGTTCTTCCTCGCGGGGCTTGCCCTGCTGATCGCCGCCGCGTCCGTGGCCGCGTTCTCGTCGATCACCGACAAGCTGCCGCCGCCGGAGAACCTCGACAAGTTCACGCCCCAGCAGGAGTCGGTGATCCTCGATCGCACCGGCGAGATCGAGCTGGCCCGGATCGGTCAGACAAGGCGCGAGATCGTGACCTTCGATCAGATCCCCGCGATCGTCATCGACGCCCAGACCGCGGTCGAGGACAAGACGTTCTGGGACAACACCGGCTTCGACCCGCTCGCGATCATCTCGGCCGGCGTGGACAGCCTCCGTGGCCGCAGCCGGGGCGCCTCGACGATCACTCAGCAGCTCGTCCGACAGCGGCTGCTGGACGAAGACCTGGTCCAGGATCCCAAGCGCCAGGTCGAGCGGAAGCTCAAGGAGATCGTTCAGTCGATCCGGCTGACGGAGGCGTTCCCGGGCCGCGAGGGCAAGGAAAAGATCATCACGGCCTACCTGAACCAGAACTACTACGGCAACCAGACGTACGGCGTGAAGGCCGCCGCGAAAGCGTATTTCGGGGTCGACGACCTGCATGACCTGACCGTCGCGCAGGCGGCGATCCTCGCCGGCCTGCCGAAGTCGCCGTCGAACTACGACCTCGTCCGGAACGCGGTCGTGGAGTGCACCGGCGAGCTGGACGCCGAGGGCAACTGCCCAGCCGACAAGATCAAGCTCGTCGTCCCGCCGGACACCGAGATCGTCAAGCGCCGGAACATGATCCTCGACCTGCTCGCGGAGGGCGACCGGAACCCGCTGTCCGAAGGCGACTTCACCCGCGAGGACTTCCTCGCGGCGAAGGACGAGGAAGTCGTCCTCGCGCCCCAGTCGGTCACGCGCTGGACGGCACCGCACTTCGTCTGGGCCGTTCAGAAGGAGCTCGCGACGAAGCTGTGCGGCGAGGACGCGCCGACGTGCGAGGCGCTCGAGACGGGCGGGCTCCGGATCACCTCGACGCTCGACGTGCCGATCCAGGGCATCGCGGAGAAGTGGGTCAAGGCCGCGACGTTCGTCCCGAATGCCCGCCGGCCGGCGGAGGCGGCCGAGTCCCTCGGGCTCAGGTACGAGGACTGGATGCGGAACCTCCGCGACAAGAATCTCGCCAACGGCGCGCTCGTCGCGACCGATTACCAGACCGGCGAGATCATCGCCTACGTCGGCAGCGCGGAGTACTACTCGACGCAGCCGAGCCCGGCCTTCCAGCCCCAGTTCGACGTCGCCGGCCAGGGCTGGCGCCAGCCCGGATCGGCGTTCAAGCCGTTCAACTACCTGACCGGCATCGACGACGGGACGATGACGGCGGCAACCATGTTCATGGACTCGGCGACCGATTTCGGGGGCGGCTACTCCCCGAAGGACGCCGATCCGCTCGAACGCGGTCCGGTCCGCGTCCGGAACGCGCTGCAGTTCTCACTCAACATTCCGTCGGTCAAGGCGATGATCGTGAACACGCCGGAGCACGTCTTCTCGCGCGCCAAGGACTTCGGGATGACGTTCCAAACCGAGGCGCCACTTGCCGGACCCGCCCTGGCGCTCGGCGTCCAGGAGGTTCGGCCGGTCGACCTGACGACGGCCTACGGCACGATCGCGAACCAGGGCAGGTACATCCCCCACACGACAATCCTTGCGATCAAGGACGCGGCCGGAACCGATGTCGTGGACCCGTACGTGCCGCCCGAAGGGACGCAGGCCGCGAGCCCCCAGTCCGCGTTCGTCATCACCGACATCCTGGCGGGCAACACGAACAGGAACGTCAACCCGTTCTGGGGCGAGTTCGAGCTCACGGACGAAGCCGGCGACCATCGTCCCGCGACGCTCAAGACCGGAACGAACAACGACGCGAAGGACCTGAATGCATACGGCTTCATCGCCGCGCCGACCCAGGAGGGACGCGACGCCGGCGAATACGCCCTCGCCGTCGGCGCGTGGAACGGCAACAGCGACAACTCGTTCGTCTCGACCGCCGACGCGCCCCTGTTCTCGATCGAGGTCACGACGTTCGTCTGGCAGGGCTTCCTCGACGAGGTCACGAAGTCCTGGGCAATCAACGACTTCCCCCAGCCCGACGGCCTCACGAAGGCGGCGATCGATCCGTGGACGGGCCTGAAGCCGACCGACCCGAGCAAGTCGGTCGAAGAGTGGTTCGTGGGTGACACCGCCCCGACCAGCGCGGTGCCCCGTGGTGTCTGCGGCTCGGCGGTGTTCCAGTACGCCGGCTTCGAGAAGAACTACCCGAACTGGGAGCAGCACGCCCGGAACTGGCTCCAGCGCGCGCGGCAGGGGCCGGGCACGGCGGGCGGCGTCAACGGTACCCGCACGGCGTTCTTCTACAACGGCCAGTGGAAGCCGTATGGCAACTCGTGGGGCTTCGTCGAGGGCTATGGCTGCCTGGGAGCGGCGCCGTCGCCGACCTGCATCCCGTTGCCATCGCCCGATGCGAGCGGCGTGATTCCGTCGTTCGTCGTGCCGACGCCGGCGCCGGACTTCACCGGCGTCCCAGCGATCCCGTGCCCGCCGCCGTCGCAGACGGTCGCGCCGTCGGAGACGCCGTCGGCCGAGCCGTCGGAGCCGCCGCCGACCGCGGAACCGACCCCCAAGCCCACGCCGGCACCCACGCCCGAACCCACCCCGGCGCCGACGCCGGAGCCGACGCCCGCCCCGTCCGCCCCGGCCGCGGCCGGGTCCTCGGAACCCTAACCAGCCGCCTGACGGCGGGGCGCCCGTGGGAGGGACAATGGGCGCCGTGCGGATCGACCTGAACGCCGACGTCGGTGAGAGCCTCGGCCCGTGGCCGATGGGGGCTGACGCCGACCTGATTCCGCTCGTCACGAGCGTCAACGTCGCGTGTGGCGCGCATGCCGGCGATCCACTGACGATCGAGCGGACCGTCCGGCTCGCGGCGTCGCACGGGGTGGCCGTCGGCGCGCATCCCGGGTATCCGGATCTCGTCGGGTTCGGCCGGCGGGACCTCGCCATGGCGCCGGACGACCTGGAGGCCTCGATCGTCTACCAGGTCGGTGCAGTCGCGGCCTTCGCAGCCGACGCCGGCGTCCCGCTGCGGCACGTCAAGGCCCATGGCGCGCTCTACAACGCGGCGGCCCGTGACGCCGCGTTGGCCGCCGTCGTCGCCCGCGCGATCGCTCGCGTCTCGCCCTCGCTCGTGCTCGTCGGGCTCGCCGGGTCGGCGCTTCTCGAGGCGGGCCGGGCGGCCGGACTCGCGACGGCCGCCGAGGCGTTTGCCGATCGTGCCTACGAGGCCGACGGGTCGCTCCGGTCACGAGGGCAACCCGGGGCGGTCCACGAGGACCCGGCCGTCGTCGCAGCCCAGGCGCTCTCGATTGCCCGCGACTGGGTCGTGACGGCCCATGATGGTTCGCCGGTGGCCGTCCAGGCGGACACGATCTGCATCCACGGCGACTCGCCCGGGGCCGTCGGGTTCGCGCGCGCCGTCCGCGAGACGTTGACCGGGGCGGGCGTGACGGTGGCCGCGCTCGAGCGGTGAGCTCGTCGGTGCTGCCGTCGATCCGCCCGATGGGCGAATCCGCCGTCCTCGTGACGCTCGGCGACACGATCGATCCCCCGGTCGCGGCGCGCGCCCGGGCGATCGCGGCGGCCGTGGACGCGGACGGGCGACTCGGGCGGGCGGTGCCGGCCTACGCGAGCGTCCTGGTCCCGTTCGACCCGCTCGCGCTGTCCGTCGCGGCGGCGGGTCGCATCGTCGAGGGCCTCGTCGGGCGCCTCGCCGGGCGCCTTGCCGAGGAGGCGCCGAACGCGATCGATGTGGCGGCCGCCGGTCGCCTCGTCGAGATCGCGGTCCGCTACGGCGGCGAGGACGGACCGGACCTCGACGAGGTCGCGCGACTCCACGGTCTGCGACCGGACGATGTCGTCGAGATCCATGCGAGCCAGGAGTACGACGCGTTCTTCCTCGGGTTCGCGCCCGGCTTTGCCTATCTCGGCCCCGTACCCGCGTCGATCGCCACGCCGCGGCTCGACGTCCCGCGGCCGCGCGTCCCGGCGGGCAGCGTCGCGATCGGTGGCGCCCAGACCGCCGTGTACCCGACGGAGACACCCGGCGGCTGGCGGCTCGTCGGGCGGACGGCGGCCATCCTGTGGGATGTCGATCGCCATCCGCCATCGCTCATCGCGCCCGGCGACCGCGTCCGGTTCGTGCCGATTCGATGACGCTCGAGGTCGTCGAGCCAGGCCTCCAGACGACGATCCAGGACGCGGGCCGGCCGAACTGGACGCAGCTCGGCGTGCCGGTCGGCGGCGCGTGCGACCCGTGGAGCCTCGCGGTCGCGAACCTCCTGGCCGGCGCTGACGCGGGTGCCGCGGCGCTGGAGATGACGATCGTCGGCCCGACCCTGCGCGTTCGCGAGCCGACGCTGATCGGGTTGGCCGGGGCAGACCTGGGCGGCGTCGTCCGCGGGAGTGGCCGGCGACTGGAGCCGGGCAGGACCTACTCGCTCGCGGCTGGCTCGACGATCGCGTTTCCGGGCGGCGACGGCGCGGCGGGCGCGCGGTCATACGTTGCGTTGCCCGGCGGCGTCGACGTCCGGGAGATCCTCGGATCGAGGTCGACGCTGCTGAGTGCCGGCTTCGGCGGGTTCGAGGGCCGGGCGCTGCGGGCGGGCGACCTCGTCAGGGGGTCGACGGCGCCGGACAGCCCGGGACGCGAGCGGTCGTGGCCCTGGCTCGATTTCGACCCGCTCGCGGCGGCCACCGGGCCTGACCCGATCACGCTCCGGCTCGTCGCCGGTCCCGCGGACGGCGTGGATCCCCTGGTCGCCGGTGAGTGGCGGGTCCGCCCGGACAGCGACCGCATCGGTCTGCGCCTGGAGCCGACTTCCGACGGCCCTCCCCTGCCCGCCTCGGGCGAGTTGCTCACGCACGGCGTCGTCCGTGGCGCCGTCCAGCTGCCGCCGGGTGGCACGCCGCTCGTCCTCCTCGCCGACCATCAGACGACCGGCGGCTACCCGATCGCGGGCGTCGTCGCCCGCGCCGACCACCCAGTGCTTGGCCAGCTCCGCCCCGGCGCGGCGGTCAGGTTCGTGGCGGTGACACCCGACGAGGCGCGGCGGGCATTCGTCGAACAGGCCCGCGCGCTGGAACGAGGTGCCGCCGCCTGCCGGGCTGACGACTGGGACGAGCTCTGGCTGTCGGCCGGCCGATAGGATCTCGCTCGTGATCCTGCGACTTACCGGCGTCTCGGTCCGGCGTTCCGGCCGGACGATCCTGGGACCGATCGACTGGGCCGTCGGCGACGGCGAGCGCTGGGTCGTCGTCGGGCCGAACGGCTCGGGGAAGACGACGCTCGTCCACGTCGCGAGCACGTACCTGTGGCCGACAACGGGCGCCGTGGAGGTGCTCGGCGAGACGATCGGCAAGGTCGACGCGCGCGAGCTCCGGCGACGAGTCGGCTACGCGGGGTCCGGGCTCGAGGTGGCGATCGACCCCAGCCTCACCGCCCTGGACGTCGTCGTCACCGCGCGCCATGCCGCGCTCGGGCCGTGGTGGCACGAATTCACCGACGCTGACCGGGAGCGGGCCCGGTCGCTGCTCGACGAGATCGGCGCGGGCGACCTCGCGTCGCACGAGTTCGGCACGCTCTCGACCGGCGAGCGGCGGCGCGTCCAGATCGCCCGGGCGCTCATGCCCGATCCCGATCTGCTGATCCTCGACGAGCCCGGATCGAGCCTCGACCTCGGCGCACGCGAGACGCTCGTTCGCGACCTCGGGCGGCTCGCCGGTCGGCCGGCGCCGCGTGGCCTCGTCCTCGTGACCCACCACGTCGAGGAGATTCCGCGTGGGTTTGGTCACGCGCTCGTCCTGGGTAGCGGCCGGGCCGTGGCCGCGGGGCGGATCGGCGAAGCGCTGACGGCGGACGCGCTGAGCGAAGCGTTCCGGCTTGCGATCTCGGTGGAGCGAACGAACGGGAGATTCCGGGCGTGGCTGGCGGCGGAAGGCGGCGACGGTGAACCGGCGCAGTGACGAGGGCGAATCACCTGTCATGCAGCCGTCACGGACTGGGTGGACCATGACGTCGTGACAACCTCGACGACCACGCCCACGACCACAGCGGACCCGACCGCGCTCCGGCCGGCCGCTCGCCGCGGGCCGGGCGCGCTCGACGCGGCGCTGTGCGGCGTGGCGGCCACGCTCGCCGCCCTCGGCGTCTCGGAGCTCGCCGCCGGGATTCTCGGCGGGCAGTCGCTCGTCGCGGCGGTCGGCGGATTCATCATCGACAGCCAGCCGGCCGGAGCGAAGGATTTCGTCGTCGGGTTGTTCGGCACGAACGACAAGCTCGCGCTCGAGCTGTTCATCCTCGGCGTCGCGCTGCTGATCGGGGCGGGTGTCGGGCTGCTGGCGCGCCGGTCGTTCACGCTCGCGGCGCTGGTCATCGTCGGATTCGCCGCGGCGGGCTTCCTGGCCGGCTTCCGGGACCCCTCGACGTCGCCGGTGTCGCAGATCTTCGTCGCCGGTGCGGCGGGCATCGCCGGCGTGCAGGTCCTCGCCTGGCTGATCGGTCGGGCACCCGTCGCGGGCGAGGAAGCGCCGGGCGCGACGGCTGGGATGCCGAACTGGTCGCGGCGCGGCTTCCTGATCCGATCCGGCTCCGTGGCGGCCGCGTCGGTCGTCGCCGGCGTCGCCGGGCGCAACCTGCTCGAAGGCGCCCGAGGCGCGCCGACGACCGGCGAAACGACGGTCCCGCCGGCGGCCCAGCCGGCGTCGCTGCCAACCGGCGCCTCGTTCGACGTCGAAGGCGTCACGCCGATCGTCATGCCGAACGACCGCTTCTACCGGATCGACACGGCGCTCCTGACACCGAACGTCGAGCTCGCGACGTGGCAGCTCACGATCAAGGGCATGGTCGAGCGCGAGACCGTCCTCAGCTACGCCGACCTCGCGAACCTGCCGATCATCGAGCAGTACGTGACGATCGCCTGCGTGAGCAACGAGGTCGGCGGCAACCTCGTCGGCAACGCGAAGTGGACCGGCGTGAGGCTCCGCGACGTCCTCGACATCGCCGGCGTCCAGGCGGGCGCCACGCAGCTCGTCGGTCGATCGGTGGACGGCTGGACGGCCGGCATGCCGACGGAGTGGGTGATGGACCCGGCCCGCGATCCGATGATCGCACTGAAGATGAACGACGAGGTCCTGCCGAGGAATCACGGCTTCCCGGCCCGGCTGATCGTGCCCGGGCTGTACGGCTACGTGTCCGCGACGAAGTGGCTCTCGGAGCTCGAGCTCACGACCTGGGAAGCCTTCGACGGCTACTGGGTGCCGCTCGGCTGGTCGAAGGAGGGTCCGATCCTCACGCAGTCGCGGATCGACGTCCCCCGCTCCGGCGCGCAGGTCGGGTCGGGCCGGGTCGCGATCGCCGGCGTGGCGTGGGCCCCGGACCGCGGCATCTCGAAGGTCGAGATCGCGATCGACGGGGAGTGGCGCGACGCCCAGATCTCCACGCCGATCTCGAACGCGACGTGGGTCCAGTGGACGTACGCCTGGGACTCGGCGGCGTCCGGGGTCGGGCCCCACACGATCGAGGTCCGCGCGACTGACGGAACCGGCGCGGTCCAGACCGACGCAGTCACGCCGCCCGCGCCCGATGGGGCCCGGGGCCACGACAGGCACTCGGTGTTCGTCTCCGACTAGCGGCTGTCGAAGGCAAGCGCGGCCCTTCCCGGTCATCCGCGCTACCCTGCCCGCATGTCCCGACGCATGTTCTACTTCGATCCGCCTGACCGCTTCGTCGCCGGCACGATCGGTGAGCCCGGCCAGCGGACGTTCTTCCTGCAGGCGCGGAAGGCCAGCCAGATCGTGAGTGTCGTGCTCGAGAAGGTCCAGGTGCAGGTGCTGGCGGAGCGACTCGACCAGCTGCTCGACGAGCTCGAGCAGAACGGGGTCGCCGCCTCCTCGGCCGCGGCGACGCCCGACACCGAGCCACTCGACGAGCCACTCGTCGAGGCGTTCCGGGCGACGACGCTGACGCTGGGCTGGGATCCCGACGCGGAGCAGGTCCTCGTCGAGGCGCGAGCCGATCCGGTCGAAGTCGAGGTTGAGATCGACCCCGACGACATCGAGCTCATCGACGAGGAGGCGGCCGCCGTCGAGGCCTCCGGCGCGACCGTCGAGCTGGACGCCGGGCTTGCCGCATCGATCCGCGCCGCGTTCGAAGCCGCCGCAGCTGAAGCCGGGGACGAAGAGGAGGACGATCTCGAGGGACCGGACGTGCTCCGCGTTCGCGTCTCAGCGGCGACCGCCCGATCCTTCGTGGAGCGGGCGGCGCGGGTGGTCGCGTCGGGACGGCCGCCGTGCCCGATGTGCGGCCAGCCGCTCGACCCGCAGGGCCACATCTGCCCGCGAAGAAACGGTCACTACGTCAACTAGGGCGAAGGGCGGCGAGGGTGCTTGACGCCGCCACGTCTCTCGAGATCCTGCGCGACGGGGAGATCCAGCTCGTCGGGCGGCTGATCGGCTCGACGAACCACGCGATGCTGGCGCGCGTCACGCGTCTCTGCCCACCGCCGGATCCGCCCCAGACGATTGCCGCGGTTTACAAGCCCACGGCCGGCGAGCGACCGCTCGACGATTTCCCCGACGCGACGCTGAGTCGCCGCGAGGTCGCCGCGTTCCTCGTCTCCGAGGTGACCGGCTGGTCGATCGTGCCGCCGACCGTGCTGCGCGAGGGCCCGTTCGGTGAAGGCGCGCTGCAGGCCTGGATCGACGCGGACGATTCGGTCGACGTCGTGGGGATGGTCCTCGGCGACGATCGCCGGCTGCGCCGGATCGCGGTCTTCGATGCGGCCGTCAACAACACGGACCGCAAGGGCGGTCACCTTCTGCCGGTCGGCGGCGGGGCGCAGATCCACGGCGTCGACCACGGCGTCTGCTTCTCGACGTACCCGAAGCTGCGGACCGTGCTCTGGGGCTGGCGCGGTCAGCCGTTCGAGGCCGAAGAGCGCGCCGGGCTTGAGCGCATTGCCGCCGCCCTTCGAGGCGACCTCGCCCGCCAGCTGGCGCCGCTCCTCTCACGGGCCGAGATCGCGGCCACCCGGCGCCGGGTCGACGAGTTGCTCGACCGCGGCCGGTTCCCCTACCCGCGCGGCGACTGGCCCGCGATTCCGTGGCCGCCGTTCTGAGCTAGCTGCCGCTCTTTCGGCCGGTTGCCTCGTCCGGCGCGCTGATTCGCCGTCTCGTCGAGACGTCGACGCGGCCGTCCGAGCCTTCCTGGGCGGGATGCTCGACCAGCGCCACGATCCGGTTCGCCATGAACCGACCCGTCCGGACCGGCGTGCCGCCGCGCGTGACCTCGGTGACCTCGACGACGCCGCGCGCGGTCGTCACCTCGAGCCGGCGCCCGTTGCGCGTCGCCACGATCTCGAACGTCTGGACGCCCTGGCCCGTATCGACCACGACCTCGACGCGATCGCCTCGCATGGCCGGACGATACAGCAGGCTTCGGTTGCGGCACGATAGCCGCCACGGGAGGTGGCGTTGCGGAGGTGGAACGGCTGGGCCGAGGAAGGCACCGGGGCCGAGCTGCCCCCGGAGGCTCGCCGCCTGCTCGCGCTGGAGGTGGGATCGGCGGAACCCGACCTTCCCGTCGACGCCCATCTGGCGGACGTCATCGCTGCGCTCCCCTCCCCTCGCCTGGCCGAGCATCGGTTGCTCTCGACCGACGGCGAGGATCGCGTTCGCCACGCCCGCGGCCAGAGCCTGCCCGACTGGATCGCGCTCCGCTCCGGGCGGCTCGGCGCCGTCCCGGATGCCGTCGCGCGGCCTGCGTCTGACGCCGACGTCGAGGCGCTGCTGCGACTCGCCGCGGAGCGTGGCGCGCGCGTCATCCCATACGGCGGCGGGACGAGCGTCGTCGGCGGGATCACGCCGCCGGCGGACGACGACCGACCGACGCTCACGCTCGCGCTCGACAGGCTCGCCGGGCTCACAGGCCTCGACGAACGGAGCGGCCTGGCGGCGTTCGGTGCCGGAACGGTCGGCCCCCACCTCGAAGCGGCGCTCGAGCCGCACGGACTGACGCTCGGCCACTTCCCCCAGTCGTTCGAGCGCTCGACGCTGGGCGGCTGGATCGCCGCCCGGTCGGCAGGCCAGCAATCGATCGGGTTCGGCCGGATCGAGGATCTGTTCGCCGGTGGCCGCGTCGTCGCCCCGGCCGGGACGCTTGAACTGCCCTCGCATCCCGCCTCGGCCGCCGGGCCCGACCTCCGCCAGCTCGTCCTCGGCTCGGAGGGACGGTTCGGCGTGATCACGTCGGGGACGGTCCGGGCGGTCCGCAAGCCTCCGCGCGAGGCCTTTCCGACGTGGTTCATGCGCGACTGGCGCAGCGCCGTGGAGGGCGCCGGCGACGTCGCGCGGGCCGGCCTTCCGCTCTCGATGCTGCGCGTGTCGACGCCGCTCGAGACGCAGACGCTGCTCGCATTGAGCGGCCGCTCCCCGTCCGCAGACCTGCTCGCCCGCTACCTCCGGCTGCGCGGGGTCGGCGCGGAGCGGTGCCTGGTGATCGTCGGGGCGAGCGGGCTGGAGCGATTCGTCGAGGGCGCCGTCCGCGAGGCCGGCACGATCCTCAAGCGCCACGGCGGGATCGCCGTCGGTGGGTCGATCGGGCGGCGCTGGATCGCGACGCGGTTCCGATCGGCCGATCTGCGGGACGCGCTCTGGGACGCGGGCTATGCCGTCGACACGCTCGAAACCGCGGTCGATTGGACCCGCGTGCCGGACCTCGCCGCGGCGATCGGTCGAGCGCTGCGGCACGGCCTCGACGACCGGGGCGAGCGCGTCCACGCCTTCAGCCACCTCTCGCACGTCTATCCCGACGGCTCGAGCATCTACGCGACGTACGTCTTCCGCCGAGCCACGGACCCCGACGAGACGCTCGATCGGTGGCGTCGCCTCAAGATGGCCGCGAGCGAAGCGATCGTCGCCGGTGGCGGCACGATCAGCCATCAGCACGGCGTTGGGCGCGACCATCTGCCGTATTTGGCCGCGGAGAAGGGGGACCTCGGGATGGCGGTCCTCGGCGACATCGTCCGGCGCTTCGACCCCGACGGGATCATGAACCCGGGGGTCCTGATCGAGGCAGCGCAATGAGCGGCGATCACGTCCTGGCGATCGACATCGGGACCCAGACCTGCCGGGCGATCGCGTTCGACGCCCGGGGCGAGCCCGTCGGGTTCGCCCGCGTCGCGATCGAACCGCCCGCGTCGCCGAGACCCGGCTGGGCCGAGCACGACCCCGAGATGTACTGGCGCAAGCTCGGCGAGGCGTGCGCGATGCTCTGGGCGGGCGACGTCGTCAGGCGCGACGCGATCGGCGCGGTCGCGCTGACGACACAGCGCAACACGGTCATCGTCACGGACGCCGAGGGCGCGCCGCTGAGACCGGCGATCGTCTGGCTCGACCAGCGCAAGACCGACGACCTGCCCGAGATCGGCGGTGCCACCGGCCTCGCCTTCCGGGCGCTCGGCGTCCGCGAGACCGTCGCCCAGTTCCAGGCCGATTGCGAGGCGAGCTGGATCCGGCGCCACGAGCCGGACGTGTGCGAGGCGATCGGGCGCTACCTGTTCCTGTCGGGCTTCCTCATCCATCGGCTGACCGGGCGGTTCGTCGACTCGTACGCGAGCCAGGTCGGCTACGTCCCGTTCGACTTCAAGCGCTTCCGCTGGGCGAAGCCCGGGGACTGGAAGTGGCAGGCGGCACCGATCGACCCGGCCTGGCTGCCGGAGCTCGTGGCGCCGACGGAGCCGCTCGGCGAGCTCACGTCAAGGGCTGCCGCGGTGGTCGGCCTGCCGGAGGGAACGCCCGTCATCGCGGCGGCGGCGGACACGGCGTGCGAAGTCCTCGGCTCCGGCGCGCTCGATCCGTGGGTCGGCGCGATCGCCTACGGCACGTCGTCGTCGATCAACACGACGCAACGGCGCTACGTGGAGGCGATCCCGCTCGTCCCGCCCTATCCGTCCGCGGTCCCGGGCGCGTGGTCGCTCGAGTCGCAGGTCTACCGCGGCTTCTGGATGGTCGAGTGGTTCAAGCGCGAGTTCGGCCATGCCGAGGTCCAGCGGGCGGAAACGCTCGGCGTCGCGCCGGAGTCGCTGTTCGACGACCTGATCCGCGACACACCGCCGGGCTCGATGGGCCTCATGCTCCAGCCGTTCTGGTCGCCCGGCGTCCGGATCCCGGGCCCCGAGGCGAAGGGCGCGATCATCGGCTTCGGCGGCGTCCACACGCGGGCCCATCTCTATCGCTCGATCATCGAGGGTCTCGCGTTCGCGCTGCGCGAGGGCGGTGAGCGGGCGGCGAAGCGGGCGAAGGTGCCGTTGCGCGAGCTGCGCGTGTCGGGCGGTGGGGCACAGTCCGCGGCGGCCGTCCAGCTGACCGCCGACGTCTTCGGGCTGCCGACGGGGCGGCCGCACACCCATGAGGCGACCGCGCTCGGTGCGGCGATCGACGGCGCGGTCGGGATCGGCGTCCATCCGAGCGTCGAGGCCGCGGCCCGCGAAATGACGCGCGTCGCCGAGGTCCGCGACCCGGATCCGGCGAACCACGAGCTGTACGAGGCGCTGTACCAGCGGGTCTATCTGCGGATGTACGAGCGGCTCAAACCGCTCTACGAGGAGATACGAGAGATCACGAACTATCCGCCGCGGTGAGGCGGTCGCCCGATTGACGCCTCAGGCGGGCGCCGCTCGCTCGTAGACCGCGACCTGCCAGAAGATCGTCGTCCGCAGGAACCGCGGCTCGAGGCCAGCCGCGCGAATCAGCCCGTCGACGGCCGCGGTCCGGTGGGCGTGGATCCTGGTCCGCGACCGGAAGAGCCGGCTGACGCCGTTGGCGATCGCCGCCATCGACCGGATCCACCACGAGTCCTTCGGATACACGAGACCGTAGCGGCGGCCGGCCCGCTCGGCGGAGAGGGCGACGAGCGCAGCGATGTCGCCGTAGCAGCAGACGACGCGATCGAGCGCCACGGCGTCGGCGGGCGCGACGCCATCGGCGAGGCCGACGAAGTCGCCGACCCGGTACGTGACCCGCTCGTCGTGGCCGCGCCGCGCGGCCTCGTCGCGTGCCGCCTCGACGTACGCCGGCGACGCATCCACGTCGACAGCGGCCGCGGCACCGGCGTCGAGCAGCTCGAGGTGGACCGCCCCGACGCCGGCCCCGATGTCGAGCACCGACCAGCCCTCGACGCCGCCCGCGGACAGCGCGTCGATCAGCCAGCGGGTCGTCTTCGATGGTCCGTTCCGGCGGAGCGCTCGCAGGTCCTTGCGGGCATCGCGCTCCGTGAACTCGTTCGCAGCGCAGGCACACCCCGGGTCGCAGACCGGGCGCTTGTCGCCGCTCAGGCCCGAACTTCCTGACGCATGAACTGGACGTAGGCGATCGCGAAGAACAGCACGGTGAGGGCCACGATCGCCACGACCTGGGGCCAGACGAGGATGAAGCTCTGGTCGAGCGACAGCAGCGACGGGATTCGCTGGGCCGCCTGCTCGTACGAGCCGATCGTGGCCGGCGTCGAGACGGTCGTGACCTGCGGGCTCAGGAGCGCCCGTGATGCCTCGGAGTACAGGATGTCCGGCCGGAGCCGGTTCAACGTCTCCTGGAGCGAGTTGTTCGCGAGGACCTCGGAGTCGCTGCCCGACAGCGGCGCGACGAAGCCACCGACGAGCCCGGTGATGAGGCTCCCGAAGAACGTGACGACGAACCACACACCGAAGCCGATCAGCGCCGACGTCGCGGCTCGCCGGACGAGGATCGAGAGCAGCATTCCGAAGGCCAGCCACATCGCGACGTAGACGATCGTGACCGCGACCCAGACGAGCAGCCGCAGGACCTCGACCGCCGTCGGCGTGATGCCGAGGCGGATGATCCCGAACGCGGCGATCAACCCGACGATCGCGACGATCACGAGGCCGATCACCGAGAGACCGGCCGCGAACTTGCCGTTGACGACGTCGTCGCGGTGGATCGGCTGGGACAGCAGCCGCGGCAGCGTGCCCTGCGAGCGCTCGCCGTTGACCGCGTCGAACCCGAACGACAGCCCGAGCAGCGGCGCGACGAGCCCGAGGAAGCCGGCGACGCTCGGCAGCGTCACGTCGTTGGCAAGGAGCGGCACCTGAGGCGTGTACCAGAACAGGGCGATGAACACCGCCTGCCCGCCGCTGACGCCGGACGCCTGGGACTTGATGAAGTCGGCCGTCAGATAGAGCGGGACGATCGCGACGATCCCGAGCAGGAGCAGCAGCACGAAGAACCGCGCCGAGAGGATGTGGTCGGCGAACTCCTTGCGCGCGATGACCATCCAGCCGGCGCGCGGGACGGACCGCTCCCTCCTTACCGGCGCCGCCTCGACGGGCTTGGTCTCGATCGGCGTTGCGGGCGCGGTCATGCGACGGCTCCGTGGGCGGGCTGGGTCCGGGCGACCGCGTGGCGGTAGATGTCCTCGAGCGACGGCTCGACCGCCCGCAGGGAGACGAGCTGGAGGCCGTGCTCGGAGACGGCGAGCGGCACGCGGCGGCGGACGGACGCCTCGTCGGCGGTCGGGTCGATCGCGAGCGTCCAAGGGTCGGTCGGACGGCGGCCGGCCTTCGCGGACTTCACGCCTTCGATCCCGCCGAGCACCATCCCGATGCGGCCGGCCGACGATTCGTCGACCCCGTCGAACGCGACCTCGACGTGGGCCTTCGATTCGCCGACCCGCTCTGCGAGCTGTGACAACGTGCCCTGGCCGATCAGCCGGCCCGATGCGAAGATCCCGATCCGGTCGCACACCGACTGGACCTGGTTCAGCAGATGGCTCGAGAGCAGGATCGCCATGTTCCGCTCGCGGACGAGGCGGCGAAGCAGGTCGAGGATCTCGACGACGCCGAGCGGGTCGATCGCGGTCGTCGGCTCGTCGAGGATGAGGATGTCGGGGTCCTTGACGAGGGCGTCGGCGATGCCGAGCCGCTGGAGCATGCCCCGTGAGTAGGTCTCCACGGTGTCATCGGCTCGTGAGGTGAGGCCAACCTGGTCGAGGACGGCCTCGATCTCCATCTCCGCGTCCTTCGCCGGGATCCGGTTCAGTCGCGAGGTGTAGCGGAGGTTCTCGCGTCCGGTCATGTCGGTGTAGAAGCCGACGGCGTCCGGCATGTAGCCGACGCGCCGCTTGACCTCGAGCGGGTGGCGCGCGGGATCGAGGCCTGCGACCCGGGCTTGACCGGCCGTCGGCTCGGTCAGGCCGAGCAGCATGAGGATCGTCGTCGTCTTGCCGGCGCCGTTCTGGCCGAGCAGCCCGAAGATCTCGCCCGCCCGGACCTCGAGGTTCAGGTGGTCGACCGCGACGAGGTCGCCGTAGTTCTTCGTCAGCTCACGTGTCCGGATCGGGACGATCTCGGTCGACTCGACCGTTGCCCCCGCGGCGTCAGTCCGGCGCGGGGCGATCCGCTTCTTCGCCGACAGGCGTGGGCCCGACGTCATCGCCGGCCGTACGTCCGGAAGACGTAGAACAGGCCGATGAGGATCACCGCGATGATCCCGATCCCCACGAGCGCCCACAGCGGTGATGTCTCGACGGTGAACCGGACCTGCGCAGATGAATCGGCCTGATCGGCGTTCGCGTTGAACGTGATCACGTAGTCGCCCGCGACGGCCTCACCTGACGGCGTGATCGTCGCCGTCACGGTCACGGGCGCGTCGACGGGAACGTCGACCGTGTCCTGGTCCCACGTCACGGTCCAGCCGGTCGGCGGCGTCGCGGAGACCTTGACCGCCTGGATCGTGGCGGTCCCGGTGTTCGTCAGGATGAACTGCTGCTGGGTGGCGCTGCCGGCGCCGCCGTGGGCCGACAACAGGCCACCCGGCGTCGTCAGCGTCATCGAATAGGACCCGGTGAGATCGACCGCGAAGTCGCCCGGGATCTTCTGATCGCCGGCGGTGACCTCGACGTGAACGGCGTACTGCCCGGCCGGGGCGTCGTCGGGCGGATCTGCAGTGACGTTGATGCTCGTGGTGCTGCCGGCCTCGACGACCGTCGAAGCGGCCTGTTCAGAGCCGGCGATCTCCGCCGTGACGTCCCAGTCCTCGTGGTCGGTGACGCTCGCGGTCGCCGAGACCGTGACGTCCTGGGCCGTGTCGTTGTGGAGCGTGAGCGCGAACGGGAACGTGTCGTTGGAAGAGCCCGTGAGCGAGGGCTTGTCGGTCGTGATCGTGATGTCACCGGCCGCGGCAGCGTCGACCCGAACCGAGATCTCGAGGGTGTCCGAAGCGCCACCGCCCGACGCTCTGACCTGGATGGAGCTGGTGCTCGCCGTCGCGTCGGCGGGGACCGTCACGTCCAGCCGGGCGGTCCCGTCGGCGCCGGGACCGGCTGAGACACCGTCGATGACGAAGCCGCCGCCATGGAGCGTGGCCGTCCAGCCGGCGGGCACGCCCGAGAGCGAGAGGCCGACGTTCGCCTCGCGTGTCGACGTCACCTTGAGGTCGAAACTGACCTTCGAACCCGGAGCGACCGCGACGGCGGGATAGGCCGTCGTGACCTCGAGGCCATCGTCAGCAGCGACGGTGGGGACAAGCGCCCCGAACATGAGCGCGGTCGTTGCGGTGACGATCGCGATTCGGCGTGCCGCGGCGCGCGCGCGCTCGGGCCGCCGGGTCGTGGACGTGGACAAGCGGGGACCCTCCTCGGTCTCGACCTTGTAGAACCGGGCAGAGTCTGCCAATTGTGCCCGAGAATGCGCAACCCAGAGACGATTCGCGCTCGATTGCGATTCCTCAACCGGACGGCCCCGGGAGCGCGACGGGTCAGCGGGGAGGTACCGCCTCGACGTGGATCCGCCGCTCCGGCCCGGCGTCGGTCTCGCCGACGTCGCCCTCCTGGAACGACCGGATGAGGTCGGCATCCTCCGTCGAGAGGATCACGAGCTCCGCACCCTGGCGTTGGGCGTAGTCGGCGAGTGCACCGGCGTCTGCGTTCGGAGGCAGCCAACCGCCGGCTTCGATCCCGGCGTCCTGGAGCGCCCGAACCCGTTCCGCAAGGCGCGGCTGGCCGGCGGCGTCGAGGTCCTGCGCGCTGAGCCGACTCCCGAACTGGTCTTCCTGGCCGTCGCCGCTCCATTCGGTCGGGAGCGGGCTCTCGAACGGACCGAGGTCCGCGTCGAGATCGAACAGGATCACGCGAGCGTCGCGCTCGCGCGCGGCGGCAGATGCGCGCGTCAGAACCGGAACGTGGCGCGGGTCGTCGCTCGTGACCGCGACGATGGTCGTTCGTGGCGTGGCCATGTCGGAACCTCCCGCGACAGCCTGCGACCGGGCGCGTGACAGCGGCATGTCGCCGGGCGACGGGGCGTGCGACGGTGCCGCGACAGGCAGTTGCCGATCAGGCCTCGGCAGTCGCTGCCGCGCCCTCATAGACCACGTCGACCGGCGCGCTGCAGTTGTGCCGGAGCTTGCTCGGCACGTCCTGGCCGAGCCAGCGCGAGATCCCGGGCGGCAGCGTCGAGAGGACGACCTCATCGATCTCGCGACCGCGCGACGCGTCTCGAACGGCGGCGACCGGATCGCGGTCGCCGACCTCGCCGTCCGCCTCGACGCCCTGGGCGACGAGGTGGGTCAGAAATCGGTTCAGGCGCTGCCTGGCCTCCTGGAGCGTGGTTTCCTCGTCCCACGTCATGCCGTGGCCGATCG
This sequence comes from Candidatus Limnocylindrales bacterium, assembly GCA_036274475.1. Lineage (GTDB taxonomy): Bacteria > Chloroflexota > Limnocylindria > Limnocylindrales > CSP1-4 > CF-46. Next base: position 112,574 of record DASUFO010000006.1, on the reverse strand, counting down.
GCGTCGCCGGCACGACGACGTAGAACGAGGTGACGCCCGACCGGATCCGCTCGTCGATCGCGGTCGCGAGGGCCTGGCTCGGCAGCGTCTGGTTGGCGACGATGAGGGTCGTGCTCATCGAGTCACCCCCGTGCTATGGCATCGGTCGAATCGTATCGCCGGCGTCCATCGGCACGACCCGCAGGCCCGATGCGGTTCCGTCCGGGCGGTGGCTCTCACCCAACGAATCCGGGCTCAAGCACAGTCGTTCCCCTCGTGCCGCGCTCGGCGGTGGCTGCGACCCACCGATCCAGCGCGTGGAAGGTCGAATGGCGCGTTCCGGGCCGGAAACGTAGGTGCCAGCCACCACGCCGGCGTCTACGCCGTGCGGAGCGCATCAGTCGGGGCGACGCGGGCGGCACGGAACGCCGGATAGAGGCCGGCCGCGGCGCCCATGACGACCGCCAGGCCGATCCCGCCGACGATCCCGACCCACGGCAGCGCCACGAGCCAGCCCTGGCTCGTCGCGTACGCCGCCGAGACCGCCGATCCGAGCAGGACGCCGAGAACGCCACCGACACCCGCGAGCAGGAGGGCCTCCGCGAGGAACTGGCCGACGATGTGCCCGCGCGTCGCCCCGAGCGCCCGCCGCAGCCCGATTTCGGAACGCCGCTCCAGCACCGCCATCAGCATCACGTTCGCGATGCCAAGGCCGCCGACGAGCAGCGCGACCGCGCCGAGCCCCAGGAACAGTGCCGTGAACGTCGTCGCGGCGGCCGCCTTCGCGGCGATCACCTCGGACGGACGGCTCACGTCGACCTCCTCGGGGTTCGCCGGATTGGTCGTTGCCGGCAGCACCGATCGGACGTCGTCGATCGCGGCTTCCGCCGCTCGGACGTAGATCGTCGTCGGCGAGCCGGTCGCGCCGAAGCGGTCCTTGGCGATCGGCAGCCCGATGAGCGCGGCCCGGTCGATCTCCGGGGCCAGTGGCAACTCCTCGAGGATTCCGACGACCGCGAACCACTGGCCGCCGATGTCGACGAGCACACCGTCACCGACGTCGTGGATTCCAAGACGCGCCGCGGCGACGCTGCCGAGGACCGCGGTCGGGTAGTTCTCCATCGCGGCGTCGAGGTTCCGGCCGTCGGCAAGCTCGCCGCCGAGCGTGTCGAGCAGCGACGCGTCGGCCGCCAGGACCGAGAGCCCGCCCGTCTCGAGGTCCGGGATGTAGTCGGAGCGGTGGATTGCCACTCCGAGATTCTCGACACCGGAGACCGCCTCGACCGGCGCGATCCGGCCGATCATCCCGGGCGCCTCCTCGGGCAGCGCGGAATCCTCGCCGAAGATCGTCCGCCCGGCGCTGACCGTCAGCAGGTTCGTCCCGAGCCGATCGAGCGTCGCGAGCAGGTCGGCGCGGCTGGACTCCGAGATCCCGAGAACGGCCATCATCGCAGCGATCCCGATCGCGATGCCGAGCGCGGTGAGGCCGGTTCGGAGGCGTCTCGCCGAGAGGCCGCCGGCCCCGACCCTGGCGAGGTCGATGATGCCGACGCGACCATGGCGCGGGCGGGCCGCGGCGCTCGCCGTCACGACGCCACCGCCGCCGCAACGGGAGTGCGCGCCAGCGGGGCATCGATCGCCGTCGGACGCAGTTCGCTCCGACCGCTGTCACGCTCAATTCGCCCATCCCGGATGTCCACGCGCCGCGGCAGCATCGCCGCAACATCGCGATCGTGGGTGATGACGACGATCGTCGTGCCGTCCGCCGCGTGGAGCTCCCTGAGGAGCCCGAGCAGCTCGTGACCGGTCGCCGTGTCGAGGTTGCCGGTCGGCTCGTCGGCGAGGACGATCGACGGCCGTCCAACGAGGGCCCGGGCGATCGCGACGCGCTGCCGCTCGCCGCCCGACAGCTGCGCCGGCCGGTGGTGCAGGCGATGAGCCAGCCCCACCCGCTCGAGCGCGGCCGCTGCGGCATCGCGACGGTCGCCGGATCGGACGCCGCGGTACAGCAGCCCGTCGGCGACGTTGTCGAGCGCCGACTCGCCGCCGAGCAGGAAGAACTGCTGGAACACGAACCCGATCTCGTCCGCGCGCAGCATCGACAGACGCCGGTCGCTCATCGTCGCGACCTCGTGGCCGGCGATCCGGACGGAGCCCGCGGTCGGCCGGTCGAGCGTCCCGATGATGTGGAGCAACGTCGACTTGCCCGATCCCGACGGCCCGACGAGCGCGACGAGCTCACCCTCGTCGATCGCCAGGTCGACGTCGCGAAGAGCGACGACCGGCGGCGAGCCGGGATACTCCTTGCCGACGCCCCGGAGCTCGATCGCGGTCACGACGGCACCACGACCGAGTCGCCCGGCTCCAGGCCGTCGGCGGTGATCTCGACGAAGCCGTCGTCGAACAGGCCCGGCTCGACGCGAACGAGGTGTGTGGACGTCCCCGGCGTCGAGGGAGACGCAGACGGCGACGCAGCCGTGCCCGAGGCCTCCGCGTCGACGACCTCGACGGCATAGCCGCCCTCGATCAGCGCGAGCAACGCCCCGACCGGCACCGTGAGCACCTGCTCACGGGAGTCGGTCACGACGGACACGTCGACAGGCGCCGCGTCGAGGTCGCCGGCGGCGTCCGCGTCGCTGAGCGTGATCGTGACGGGCAGCGTGGTGGACGTGCCGCCCTGGCCGTCGGCCTGCGACTCGGCGACGCGACCGATCGAAGCGACCGTGCCATCGACCATGGTTCCGTCCGGGAGCTCGATGGACACCGCCGAACCCACCTCGAGCAGGTCACGCTCGTCCGCCGCGAGATCGACGCTGACCACGCGCCGGTTCGATGTCGCGGACAGGACCCCTCCACCACCGACTCGGTCGCCGAGCGCGGCGCCGGCCTCGGTCACCCGGATCGGCTCGGGCAGGAACACAACTTCGCCGAGCTCGACGACGCCATCCGCCGTCTGGCCGTGGTCACGCTGCCACCGCTTGACCGCGGCGGTCGTGTCGGAATCCCAATGACGATCGATCTCGTCGCCCTTCCGCGTGTACCCGAGCAGGAGGAGGTTCTCCTCGAGCTGGCGGATGTCCGTGCCGTCGTCGATCCCCGATTGGAGCGTCCGCCATGCGGGTCGACGGCCGTACATGAGGCTCGCGTCGTGCGAGCCGTCGACCTCGTAGAGCGGTTCGCCGGTCGTCACGACCGCCCCGGCGGGGGCGATCCAGGTCAGCGTGCCGTTCAGGCCGCCGGGCACCTTGTAGTCGTCGGCATAGCCGAGCGTGCCGTCCAGCGATTCCGAGACTGTGAGCGTTCGTCGTTCGACGGTCGCGGTCTCGAGCGCCCCCGATGCCCCGTCGTCGGTGGCGTCGCCGGAGCCCGTACCGTCGGCGTTCGCGGCGATCGCCCCGCTCGATGCGGCCCACCAGCCGGCCCCGGCCGCGACGGCGACGACGAGGCCGACCGCGGCGATGCGCACCGGGCGCATCAGTTCGACTCCTCGTCGGACTTGTTGGTCGTCGGGCCGTCGTTGGCGCCACCACCCGGCCCGACCTGCAGGCCCGGGCCGTCCTCACCGCCGAGCCGGCCCGGCAGCAGATCCTGGCAGGCTTCCTGGGCCGCCTCGAACGCATCCCGATCGAACTGGCCGTCCTGGCCCGGCCCACCAACGTTGAAGACCATGCCGTTCTCGCCGGGATCGGGCATATCGATACCGTGCTCGCGCATGCAGCGGGCGAAGTCGAGCATCGCCTGCTCCTGCTCGGGCGTCAGCTGCGGGCGATTGCCCTCACCGACGACGTTTTCGAGCAGCGGCTCGCAGGCCTCGTTCGCCTCCTGGAACTTCTCCATGTCGCCGTTCCCGTCGCCGCCGGGGCCGCCGCCGGTGAAGCCGACCGAGAACTTGCCGCCGCCCTCGTCCGAGACCTCGGGGTCCGGCATGTCGATACCGTGCTCGCGCATGCACTCGGCGAACGCCAGGAACGCGTCCTGGGGATCGGTCGGGGCGCTCGGGGAGGCCGACGCATTCGGGTCGCTGCTGGCGGCCGGGTCCTCGAGGCTGGCCACGCTCGGTGCGGCAGCCTGCGCGGTGCACGCGGCGGCGAGGGCGACCGTCGCCAGGCTCAACAGGCAGAGCCGGATCGTCCGGGTCATCGGGAAATCCTCCAGAGCGGGTCGTTTCGTTTCGGCGCCGTGGCGCCACCTGACCCGTTTCTATCGGGAGGGGCTGAAGCGACTCTGAAGATTCGAGGCGTTGCCGAGCGGGAGCCGAACTTCGAACCGAGCGCCATGTCCGGGCAGGTTCGATGCGGCGATCGAGCCGCCGTGGGCGTTGGTCACCCACTGGGCGATCGAGAGGCCGAGGCCCGTCCCGCCGTCCGGGGCATCAGCCGCTCGCCAGAACCGGTCGAAGACGTGCGGCAAGTCGTCGGGCCGGATGCCGGCGCCATCGTCATCGACGGTAAGGATTGCCCGCCCCTCGGCGCCTCGTGCCGCGACGCGGACCGCGTGGCCGCCCGCCGCGGCCGTGTGGCGGATCGCGTTGTCGACCAGGATGACGACGAGTTGACGAAGGCGGTCAGGGTCGGCGACGAGCGGCACCGGCTCGGCGTCGATCTCCAGCTCCACGCCGCGGGCCGCGGCCACGCCGGCCAGACCACCGACGGCATCGATCGCCAGATCGCCCAGGTCGGTCTGCGTCGGCTCGACATCGGCCGCGCCGGAATCCGCACGGGCGAGGACGAGCAGGTCGTCGACCATCGCCGTGATCCGATCGGCACCGGCCTCGATGTCGTCGATCGCCGTCCCAACCTCGCCCACCGGCTGGTCCGGATGGCGACGGAGGTCGGCGACGCTGCCCTTGACGACGGCGAGCGGCGTTCGCAGCTCGTGGCTCGCGTCGGCGGCGAACTCGCGCTGGCGACGCATGGCATCGCGGATCGGGACGAGGGCGCGATCGGCGTAGACGCGACCCACGACCAGCGACGCCGCGAGCGCGGCGAGTCCGCCACCGACCAGGACCGCGAGCACGACCGCCAGGGTGCGTTGCTCGGCGACGCGGTCGCCCACGACCTGGACGACGAGCGTGCCCTGCGGCGCCGCGACCGGGATCGTCAGCACCCGCCAACTCGCCCCGGCCACGTCCTGCTCGCCGACCACCTCGCGGCCCATTGCGGCGGCCTCGGCGATGTCGTCGTTGTCGATCAGCGAGCCGACCGGCGTGTTGAACGTCAACGACGGGCCGCCCGGTCCGATGACGTCGCCGTTCGCGGTCGTCACGAAGGCGATCGTTCCGGAGCTCGCGCCGCCGATGAGCACGCCGGGATCACCGGGGGTTCGCGCGATACCGAACGGCGACTGGACACTCAGCGTGGCCGCGCGGGCCGTCGCCGCGGCGATCAGGTGGGCGCGCTCGCGGAGCTGGTCCGTCGCGGCGGCCGCGAGCTGGTTCGCGACGGCGCCGTACAGCAAGAACCCAAGCACGACGAGGATGGCCAGCGTCGAGCCGCCACTCCACACGAGCAGGCGCCGCCGCACACGGCGGACGAGCGCGGCGTCCGAGACCGGCTCCGCCGGCTTGCCTCGTGCCGCTGCCCAACCGCCGACCGTCACGAGCTGAGCCGATAGCCGATGCCGCGAACCGTCTCGATCCGTGCCGCGCCCGCCCGGCCCAGCTTGCGCCGGAGGAACGTGACGAAGGCGTCGACGGTGTTCGGCGTCACCGCGACACCAAGTGGCCAGGCCTGGTCGATGAGCTGGTCTCTTGAGAGCGCGTGACCCGGATGCCGGAGCAGGCATTCCAGCAATGCGAATTCCCGTGGCGTCAGGTCGACGGCGTTGCCGTCGACGGTCACCAGCCGCCGTGCCTCATCGAGGACGATCGGGCCGCTCTCGAGCGTCGCGCCATTCGTCCGTGCGGTCGTGCTGGCGCGCCGGCCCAGCGCCCGCAGCCGCGCGGCGAGCTCCTCGTAGGCGAACGGCTTCGTGAGGTAGTCGTCGGCGCCGGCGTCGAGCCCTGCGACCCGGTCGTTCAGGGCGTCGCGGGCGGTGAGCATGATGATCGGCGTCGTGCGGCCGCGGGCCCGGAGGCGTCGGGCGACTTCGAGTCCGTCCACGTCGGGCAGGCCGATGTCGAGGACGATCGCATCGAGGGCCGCGCCGCTGTCAGCGACATCGAGGCCGTCGCGGCCGGTCGCCGCGACCTCCACGACGTGGCGGTCCTCGCGGAACAGCCGCGTGAGGAGGCGCCCGAGGCGCGGATCGTCCTCCACGAGAAGCAGGTGCACGGAGCGTTGATAGCGGCCGTTTCTGAAGGTTCCATGAGGATTCGGGACGTTCCCCGCAGGCGGTGCCTCTCACCCCACGATCCACGCCCGAACGCCCCAGCGATCGCACCTTCACCGCGAAACGCGGGGTGACAGCCACCAAGGTTGTCGGGTGCATGTGCGCTGGCGCGCCTCGAGCCGGAAACGTTGGGTCCGAGCCACCACGAGGTCATCGCCCGAGCGCCACGCCTCTCGGCGGCCGATCCAGGATCGTTGCTCGGTTTCGATCGACGTTGGCCCAGAGGATTCCCGCGCCAGGCCAAGCGGCGTCGGCCGTCACGAGCGACGCATGGATGGCCGCCGCCGAGGCGGGGTATTGGGAGGCGAGCGTCGACTCGAACGAGCGGGCGATCTCGCGAGTTGAAGAGGTTGACCTGACGATCAGGAGTCGCGAGATCGCGGGTCGCGGGCGGTCTGGCGGTGCCACGAGCGGCCAGGCCGATGAGGATGGGAGAGAGTCCGCCTTGTTCAACGCCCACCGGAGCTGCTGCTCGAGGCGCCGGATTTCGGACTGGACCTCCGTCGCCACGACAATCCCGTCGTCGGGCAGAGCGAGCATTGCGTCAACGAACCCGCGTGCCGGTCGGACGACCGGCACCTCGGCGAGTCGCTTCCATCGCGGATGCAGCAATGCAAACAGAGCCTCGACGATCGGCGCCTGAACTCGGTCATGGATGTTCGGGCCCGTCGTCGGATATAGGTGAACGCTCAGGTCGGCGCCGAGAACCTGACCTACCGCGATGAGAACCGAGTAGCTGGCCTCGAAGACGCCGCGCTCGATTTCCGACAGGTAGCCGTGGTCAATCCCGGCCGCCGCAGCCAACTGTCGGATCGAAAGGCCGGCGTCGACCCGCAATCGCTTGATCTCGAGTCCGAGGCGCCGTCGTGTCTCGGCGGCAGCCCGCCCTACGAACGTCCGCCGACTTGAGCGGAGAAGGTGCGCGGTCGCTGGCATCGACAGGCATTGAACCGAGCTGCTCTTACCTGCCGATTACCAGGCGCGCGTGCGGGCCAGGTGGTGGCTGTCACCCCACGATCTCGCAGCGAATCATGTGCAACGGCGCATCCCGAAGGGAACTGGAGGGCCGTACCCACCGTTGGGCCCGCTGGCAGCGAGCCCGGCGCCGTTGCGCCCGAAATTGTGGGGTGAAACCCACCGCCCGGCGCCGGGCACGTTTGACGAAAAGGTCGTGGATGCGTCAGAATCCTGGGCGTCCGTAGACGCGCACCACACGGGTCGAGCCCAATCCGCTCCCCCGGTCGCCCGGACAGAAATCAGGAAATGGCGCTCCGGTTCCGCGTGTGTGCAGGGAACCGTGGAGCGCAGAAGGAAACAGGAATGACCCCGAGAACCACCACCGTCACGTCGGTGGCTGGCCGGTCCGTCGCGATGCGCCGCCAGCGGCGCCGCACGGCCAATGCCCACCGACCGATGTGCAACACCAACGGTTGCACGACCTATCTGACCGTCGACCCCGCAACGGGCACCGCCCAGTGCGAGATCTGCGGCTACACCCGCCGACTCCACTGAGCGGCGGATCCACCGCCCGACATCCCGTCGAACCGCCGACTGTTGCTTGTGAGGCCACGATTCGGCCTCCAGGGCCAGGCGTGGTCACGCATCCAGCGCAAACGTTGCCTCTGAGACCACGAAGAGGTGCGTCCGGGACGCAACGCCGGGCTTGAGCCCGGAACCGTGGCCTGTCACGCAACAGGTCGCGCAACAGGTCACGCAACAGGTCACGCAAAGCCCATCCACGTCGAGTCGCGTCCCGTCGCATGGAAGCGACGTGACACGCGACCATCGCCGTCGCAAGATCGGGGCATGACTGCTGCCCCGCCCGTCACGATCGATCGCGAGCGCCTCGCCCGGCGCCTCGAGGAAGAGCGCGATCGTTTCCGCGCCGACCACCCGCGCTCGCTCGCGCTCTATGAACGCGCCAAGGGCTCGCTGCTGGACGGCGTCCCGATGAACTGGATGGTCGAGTGGGCGTCGCCGTTCCCGCTGTTCGTCGCGGAGGCATCCGGCGCGCGGTTCAGCTGCGTCGACGGCCACGAGTACACCGATTTCTGCCTTGGCGACACGGGCGCGATGGCCGGCCACGGTCCATCGCCGACGATCGCCGCCGTCGAAGCCCAGATGCGCAAGGGCATCACCCACATGCTCCCGACCGAGGATGCGATCTGGGCCGGCGAGGAGCTGGGGCGGCGGTTCGGCCTTCCCTACTGGCAGTTCACGATCACGGCGACCGATGCCAATCGCTTCTCGATCCGGCTCGCTCGCCAGGTGACCGGCCGTTCGAAGATCGTCGTCCACGACCACTGCTACCACGGGTCGGTCGACGAGACGTTCGCGACCCTGGACGCCGCGGGCAACGTGATCTCGAGCGACGGCTCCGTCGGGCCGCCCGTGCCGCCATCGGAGACCACCCGGGTCGTCCCGTTCAATGACGTCGCGGCGCTGGAGCGGGCGCTCGGCGACGACGAGGTCGCGGCCGTCCTCGTCGAACCCGCGCTGACGAACGTCGGGATCGTCCTCCCCGAGTCTGGCTATCACGAGGCGCTGCGCGACATCACGCGCCGGACCGGGACGATCCTGATCATCGACGAGACCCACACGATCTGCGCCGGCCCGGGCGGAATGACGGGCCGCGACGGCCTCGAGCCCGACATGCTCGTCATCGGCAAGACGATCGGTGGCGGGATCCCGGCGGGGACCTACGGGATGTCGGCTGAGGTCGCGGACCGCGTGCGCGCCGCGATGCCGGAACGGACCGATGTCGGCGGCGTCGGCGGGACGCTGGCCGGCTATGCGCTCTCGCTGGCCGCGATCCGGGCGACGCTCGGCGAGGTCCTCACGGCCGAAGCGTTCGAGCGGATGATTCCCTTGGCGGAACGCTGGGAGGCGGGCGTGATTGACGTCATCGCTTCACGCCGGCTGCCGTGGCACGTGACGCGCCTGGGCGCCCGCGCGGAGTACCACTTCGTGGCACGACCCCCGCGAGACGGCGCCGAGCAGGCCGCCCACGCCGATCCGCTCCTCGAGAAGTACCTCCATCTCGCCGCCATGAACCGACGCGTGCTGATGACGCCGTTCCACAACATGGCGCTGATGTCGCCGGTGACCACGGCCGCCGACGTCGACCGCCACACCGAAGCCTTCGCCGACTCCGTCGACGCGCTCGTCGGTTAGCCGGTCGATTCGTGCGCCGCCGCGAGCGCGGCCAGTTCGGCGTCGAGGTCGAGCAAGCGACGGTGCTGGGCCGTTGTCGGGGCTTCGTGGTTGAGCCGGAAGATCGCCGCGTTCGTCGCCGCGACGACTTCGCGCAGCTCGCGCTCGTCACGAGGACGGGCGATCGCAGACGACCGAGGCGCTCGCTCCAGAATTGCGTCGCGCCGGGCGAGGAGAGATCGGACTTCCTTGTCGGTCTCGATCCAGGGCGGGGCAAAGCTCGCTTCCTTGAGCATCCGGTAGCCGAGCGCCCAGTCGCCCGCGGCGGAGTCGTCGACGAGCGGCAGCTTCTCGCCCTGGTGCGGCAGGTTGTCGAACTTGCCCTCGTCCATCGCCTCGCGGATCTGGCGATCGATGAGCTTCTCTCGGGAGGGCGCGTAGGGACTGCCGGCTCGCGGATCGAACTTGTTCACGAGGAGATCGTAGGCGCCATGCCGCGCGGACGCACCTGCCGCGCGGCCTGTGAGCCTGAGTGGACAATGTCGGTGTCAGTGGAGCAATCGGGGACGAATTAGCACGCGCATCGTGCTCAGGAGCGCGATCACTGCGATCTGAGCCGCACGAGCACGCTCATTCCTCGCGATCGTGTCCACCTGCGTCGACAATGCCGCTCGGAGCGGACATGCGGCAAGTCTCAAGGGGCCGCGACACGCTACCTGACACGGCCAGCCGGTAAGGTCTTCCCGTGCAGCTGATCGACGGGACGCTCATCGTCAGCGCCACGGATCTCGTCGGCTTCCTGGAGTGCGACCACCTCGTCACCCTCGAGCTGGCGCGCACCCGCGGCGAGGTCGAGAAACCGTTCCGCGACGACCCGCAGCTCGACCTGATCCGGCGCCGAGGCTTCGACCACGAGCAGGCGTACATCGCGCTGCTCCGGGAACAGGGCCGGGACGTTCTCGAGATCTCGCGGACCGCGGCGACGACACCCGCCGAGCTGCTTGCCGCTCAGGACGAGACCGTCGAGGCGATGCGGGCCGGCGCGGACGTCATCTTCCAGGCGACGCTCTTCGACGGCCGATGGCGTGGCCACCCGGACTTCCTGCTGCGTCGTGATGATCGGCCGAGCGTCCTCGGCGACTACAGCTATGACGTCGCCGACACGAAGCTCGCCCGGCGGGTCAAGGCGGCCGCGATCGTCCAGATGTGCGTCTACGGCGACCTGCTCGAGAAGGTCCAGGGCATCCCGCCCGAGACCGTCGCCGTCGTGACCGGCGACCGCGCGTCGCACGTTCATCAGCTCGCCGATTACGCGGCCTACTACCGGGCGGCGAAGCGTCGGTTCGAGGAGCGGATCGCGGGCCCGGCCGCGGATACGTATCCCGAGCCGGTCGACCACTGCCGGGTCTGCTCGTGGTGGTCGATGTGCGTGGACCGGCGCCGGGCGGACGACCACCTGTCGCTCGTCGCGAACATCACGCGGTCCAACCGGCGGCGCCTCGTCGATGCCGGCGTCGGGACACTCGAAGCGCTCGCCGGCATGCCCGAGAACGCCCAGGTCGCGAAGCTCCCGCCGCGGATCCTGGACCGACTGCGCCAGCAGGCGTCGCTGCAGCTCGGCTACCGACGCGACCACGTCCTGCGCTACGAGCTGATTCCCCCGGACGAGGACGTTCCCGGCCGCGGTCTTGCCGCCCTGCCTGAGCCCTCGCCGCTCGACGTGTTTTTCGACATCGAAGCGGATCCGTGGGCGATCGACGACGGGCTCGAGTATCTGCTCGGCTGGGCGGAGATCGTCGACGGCGCACCCGTCTACCACGCGATCTGGGCCCACGACCGAGCGAGCGAGAAGGCGGCGTTCGAGGGGTTCGTCGACCTGGTCCAGGACCGGCTGGAGCGCGATCCCGGCATGCACGTCTACCACTACGGCGGCTACGAGTCAGGTGCGCTCAAGCGCCTGATGCAGCGCCACGCGACCCGCGAGGACGAGGTGGACGAGCTCCTCCGCGGCCGGACCCTGGTCAACCTCTACGACCACGTCGTCCGGAACGCGATTCGGGCGTCGGTCGAGTCGTACTCGATCAAGAAGATCGAGAAGTTCTACCTGCCGGAGCGCGAAGGCGGGATCACGGACGCCGGGTTCTCTGTCGTCGAGTACGAGCGCTGGATGGAGACTCGGGACGCGACGATTCTCGATGCGATCGCCGCATACAACCGCGATGACTGTGTCTCGACCGCCGGTCTCCGCGACTGGCTCGAAGCCCGGCGGATCGAGGCGGCGCCGCTCTTTCCCGACGGCGTCGTCCCCCGGCCGGAGGCCGTCGACGGCGAGGCGCCGCCGGATCTTGCCGCCCAGCAGGCCGAGACCCGCGCCCGCGAGGACGCGCTGCGCGAGGGAGTGCCTGCGGATCGCGCGGAGCGCACGCCGGAGGAGCAGGGTCGCTGGCTGCTCGCGGCGCTCCTCGACTGGCACCGCCGCGAGGCCAAGCCCCAGTGGTGGGACCACTTCCGGCTACGCGACGCGTCGATCGAAGACCTCATCGCGGACGCCTCGGCGCTCGGCGGGCTGGAGTTCGTCGAGGATCTGGGGCCGATCGCGCGGTCGCGACTCCACCGCTATCGATTCGACCCGTCCCAGGAGACGAAGCTCCACGCCGGCAAGAGCCCGATCGACCCGGCGACCGGCGAAGGCGCCGGGGAGATCGTCGCGCTCGATCCGCTTCTCGGCACGCTCGACCTCAAACGCAACCCGATGAAGCCGCATCCACGCGGCCTGATCCCGTCGAAGCCATACGGTCCGGAGCCGATGCGCGGGGCACTCGGGCGCCTTGCCGATCACGTCATCGCCCGGGGGATCGAAGGACCCGGGCCGTACCGCGCGGTCCGCGAGTTGATCCTGGGCCGCCCACCCCGGGCGACGCTCCAGCCGGAGGGGGCGCCGCTCGTCGGCCGAGACGAGACGCCGCTGGATGCAGCCCGGCGGCTCGTTCTCGCGCTCGATGCGAGCGTCCTGCCGATCCAGGGGCCGCCCGGGACGGGCAAGACGTACACCGGCGCCCGGATGGCGATCGAGCTCGTCGCCGCCGGCAAACGGGTCGGTGTCACCGCCCAGTCGCACCGGGTGATCGCGAACTTCCTCGAGGCGGTCGTCGAGGCCGCGGCGGAGGACGGGCGGCGAGTGCGAGTCGCGCAGCGTGGCGACGCCGACGAGGTGTCGATGAATCCCGGCGTCGAGCGAGCGACCTCGAACGAGGAGGTCGCGGCGAACCTCGCGAGCGCGACGTACGAGGTGGTCGGCGGCACGAGCTGGCTCTGGGCCCGCGACGACATGGCCGATTCACTCGACGTGCTGTTCGTCGATGAAGCGGGGCAGCTGTCACTTGCGACCGTCTGCTCCGTCGGCGGTGCCGCGCGCTCGCTCGTCCTGCTGGGCGATCCGAACCAGCTGCCGCAGGTCTCCGAAGGTACCCATCCCGAGGGCGCCGAGGCGTCCGCCCTCGAGCACCTGCTGGAGGCTGCGCGGACGATCGCGCCGGATCGCGGGCTGTTCCTCGAGACGACGTATCGCCTGCACCCTGCTGTGAACGACTTCGTCTCGGACGCGTTCTACGACGGCCGCCTCATGCCCGACGGCGCGAACGCCACCCAGGACCTCGCCGGGGGGCCGCCGGTTGGTGGAACGGGCGTCCGGTTTGTGGGCCTCCCGCACGCCGGTGGCCGCAATCGCTCGCGCGAGGAGGCGGAGTGGGTCGTAGCCGCGATCGAGGCACTTCGGGGTCGGCCGTGGACGGACCGGAAGGGCAACCGGCGGGTCCTGGACGTCCCTGATGTCCTCGTTGTCGCGCCCTACAACGCCCAGGTCGCGGAGATCGCCACCTTGGCCCAGCAGCGGCTGGGCGCGCTTCCGAACGTTGGCACGGTCGACAAGTTCCAGGGCCGCGAGGCGCCGGTCGCCATCTACTCGATGACCACGTCGTCGCCGGAGGACGCGCCACGCGACCTCGAGTTCCTGTACTCCGGCAACCGGCTCAACGTCGCGATCTCGAGGGCACGCGGTCTCGCGGTGCTCGTGGCGTCACCGGATCTCCTGCGCGTCGCCTGCCGCACCCCAGAGCAGATGCGCCTCGTGAACGCGTTCTGCCTGTTCGTCGAGATGGCCGCGAAGCAGCTGCAGGCTGACGCTGCGGCCGCGGTCGTCGCACCTGTGTCGGCAACGGAGGCCGAGACGCTGCTCACGCTCGGTCTTTGACTGCGGGATGCACGCTCCCGCTGGCGTGCGTCAGGATCGGGCCGCATCCTCGCGGTCGAACCGGAACCGCTCGATCGTGGCAGCTTCGCCGCTTCCACCGACGAGCAGCCCGATCGGTTGGCCGGTCGTGAACGCGTCGGTTGCCGCATCAAGGACGATCGCGTAATCCGGGTCGTCGCCCATTGCGAGGGCCGTGAACGGCCCGTCTCCGGTCTCGATCACGATCGATGTGCGATTCCCGGGATCGCGATGCCGGACGGCGACGACTGGCCCGGTGACCCACCGGGGGCCGTCGGGCACGAGCGTCTCCACGTGCGGCACGAGGTCAGGACCGCTAACGGTCAGGACCAGCGGGTCCAGCGTTGCGCCCGAGAGGTCGATCGTCGCGAGGCCCTCCGAGTCCGGCCGAGCGATCCACTCGGACTCGCCCTGGCGGACGTGGACGACGACGTCTTCGTTCGGTTCGCCCGGCTTCGGCTTCCGAACGAGAACCTTCAGCGGGACGTTGATGCGCGACTTCCACTTGGTCAGGATCGAAAGCCGATTCCGGCGGGACCGCCACACCGGCATCTCCGGATCGCCCATCAGGTTGAGCGCGTACATGATCCACCGGGCGTAGGCATGCCAGTAGCTGAAGTCCATCGAGTACGTCTTCGAGTCGTTGGCGAGTCCGATGTGGCGGGTCGTGGTCAAGCGATGGAAGAACGCTCGCTGGAGGTCGTCGCCGATCCCGATCCAACTGAAGCGGGTGTTGCCGACATAGGCGACGGCGCCGCCGCTCGGGTTCTTGAGCAACGCCTCGCTGAAGGCGTCCTCGGCGTCGATCTGGTTGGTGAGGCACGAGTCGGCATAGCCGATGAACGAGTTCCATCCGTTCGTCAATGCCGAGGCCATCCACACCGCCGTTCCGCAGCAGCCGTCGCTGTTGCCATGGCCCGACAGCGACACGACGTGCGGTCCGGCGTTCATCGCCGCTCGGATTCGGTCGGACGTCAGGTGCTGAATTGGCGCAGCCGACATCTGCGCCGCGGTCAGGTCGGTCTCGTCCTTGTACAAGCGAGTGACCTGGTCCCAGCCCGGGATCTCGGTCCGAAGCTGCTCCCGAAGGTGCTCCTGATCCGCCATCGAGCCGTCCTGGTCGGTGCTGTCGAAGAGGTACGAGCGCGGATTCAACTCCTCAGCGGCGCCATGGACCACGATCCACTGGCTCGGCACAGGGAAGCTGAACGAAATGCCGAAGAAGGAAAACGAGAAGACGGGCGGCGTGTCGTCCGACGCGCTTGTCGCGTAGTGCCAGCCTCGGGCATTGCCACCGCCGACGTTCCAGGGCATTTCACGCCGGTCTGAGTCCGAGATGTCGGCGATCAGCTGGCGCTTGTAATCGGGTGGCATGTCCTTGAGCCGGATCAGTGTTCGCGACGCCCCGGCTTTGAATCGGTTGTCGCCGGGCGGCGACGCGGCCGTCGACGTGACCGTGACCCCATCGCCCCAGTTCGACGACGCCAGCACGAGCCGCCTCGGCCAGTCACCGTCCAGCCAGCTGCCGTCGGGCGCCTCGAAGTGTTCATAGGCGATCACCTTGTCGACGAATGCATCGGCTTCGGCGGCCGATTGCACCGGCGCCCGTCCGACGCTGAGCTCGGTCTGGAAGTGGACCCCATCGACATCGGAGCCGCCGACGTACTGCCCGTAGATGCCGTTGCCCAGCGCGTCCCAGGCATGTGGCGGGTAGTAGACATACGGGACCTGGATCGAGAACAGCCAGAACCCGATCTCCTCGTACGCGATGACCCAGCTCTGCAGGCTGGCGTAGTAGAAGTCCGTGGGGATCTGGTTCCACTCGTACAGCCATTGGAGGCGCGCGTTCGCGACCCAGGCCGGGCCATTGACCCGGACGAAGTTCGTGGCCATCGCCGTCCGCGTCGCGTACGTGTCGCTGGTCGTGTAGTACCAGCCGATGCCGCCCGATGCCGAGGCGCCCGTCGTGTCGTAGGGGATCAGCCGGCCCGTCTCGGCGTTCACAAGCGTTCGCGGCCAGGAACCCGGCCACCACGTCCCGGGGCTGACGACGTGCATCCGGAGGTAGCTGCCCGTCCAGTGCGAACGGTTGTCGCCAGGCGGATCGTCATCGGTCAGGTCCATGTGACCCTCGAGCGCGCCCGCCGCGATTCGAGGCGGAACCACGTCGACGTCGCCACCGATCAGCAGCCATGCGACGCCCCAGTGCTCGTGAGCCCAGACGAGGAACTTGCGAATCACCTCCTGGATGTCGCGCGACCCGCTCCTGAAGTCGCCGAAGCGGCCGTTCACGATGTCCGTGACGGTCACGACCTTCGCGGTCAGGCCACGGCTTCGCTTCCATGTCACGAGGCGACGGAAGGACGCCACCATGTCGCCCGACACGGAGCCGGTTGGTGTGATCGTCGCGGCGTCCCAGGTCTGGTTGTCGGTGATGACGAGGTAGTCGGCCGGCAGATCGAGCCACGGGAAGCGATCGACGACCTTCACGAGATCCGGGTTGACGACAAGGTCCTTGGCCAGGTCGACCAGGCGCCTGGCCTGTGCGCCCGACGCGACGGTCGGCGTTGGCATCGGCTTGACCCGTTCCGGGTCGATGTCGTCGAAGCCGCGCTTGCGCAACCGCTCGATCGCCTCCTCGCGACCGCGATCGTCGGGCTCCGGCCGGGGCCCGTAGCGGACGAATAGCTCGAGGTCGGTCGTCAGCTCGAGCAGTCCGTCCGGCGTATAGCGGACGGGGCGCAGCTCTACTGCGAGAATCGGGAACAGCCCGAGATAGCCGAAGCCGGTCGGCTGGACGCGACGCTGGTCGGCGACGGCATCCTCGTAAAGCCTCGAGTCCGGCGGCACGAACGTCGGTACCGGGAAGGGCTCGGCGACGAACTCGTCTTCATCGTCGGATCGGGCGAACCGGCGGTCGTTCGAGCGCTCGCGCTCGCGTTCCTTGCCCTGCTGGTCGCGATCGAGGTGGTCGCCGTCGGCACCTCCGGCTTCGCCCACCTCCGTCACATCGTCGACCGGCCCGGACTCGTCCTTGCCCTTCTGGCCCTTTGGCCGTTTACCAGGACGATCGTCGTCGTCGACGCCGGGCCGAAGGCGCTGGATCGGCGTGACAACGGCGGGCTTGTCGGTCAGCCGAATCGTTCGCTCGTCGCCAATGTCGAGCGCGGTCGGCCATGCCTCCTCCGGAAGCGCGACGCGGATCGTCGTTCGCGGCAGCGCCGGTGCGCCGGGGACTCCGGCATTCGAGCAGCCGTCAACGGAGACTGTCAGCCCGGCCGGCGTCTCCTCGACCCGCACCTCGCTCTCGTCGAAATGGATCTGGACCCGGATGACGCCGTCCGCTCGGCCATCATGCTCGACCGTCGAGACCTTCATGTCGTCCCCCTTCTCGATGTCGGCCGGACCGGCCCATGGCGCGACGGGATTGTCCCCGGACCGTGTCGACGTGGCGTCTCTGGGCGCGATCGCACAGCCGCTGGTTTCGCGGCCCCGACTGGCCCGCCTGCGCCGCCCGGCTTGCTATCCTCGTTGCGAACGCAACGAGGGCTCCGCGTGTCCGAGGGAACCGTCACGTCGCCGCACGCGCTCGGCGCCAGCGCCGACAGCCCCGGCATGCTCGCCTGGCGGACGTTTCTGACGGCCCACGCCACGATCATCCGGGCGCTCGAGGCCGAGCTCGAAGCCGACCAGGATCTGGCGCTCTCGGACTTCGACGTCCTGGCCCAGCTCCATATCGCGGGCGGCACGCTCAGGATGCGCGACCTGGCCGACCGCGTCCTGCTGTCGCGGAGCGGGCTCACACGCCGGATCGACCGCCTCGAAGGCTCCGGGTATGTCGAGCGAACCGCGTGTGAAACCGACCGCCGCGGCTCATACGCGCGCCTGACGGCGGCCGGCCGCGACCGCCTGACGAACGCGCTGCCGGTCCATCTCCGGGGCATCGAGCACCACTTCATCGAGCCCCTCAACGCGCAGGAGCTCGCCACGATCGGCGAAACGCTCGCGAAGGTCGTCCCGCCGGACCGCCGAGCGGGATGACCGACGCGGATCCCGTCGCCGACGCGGATCCCGTCGCCGGCGCGGATCCCGCCGCCGACGCGCAGCCGGCCGCCGATGCGCAGGCGGCCGCACCGGACCGACTGCCGCCGGCGGTCGCCGGACTCCCCCATCTCGCCGAGGGCGACCGCGTCCGCCTCCGGGGCCGGACGGTCAAGGTGCTCGTGGCCGGCGTCGCGTTGGGCTCGACCGGACACATCGCCGCGGTAACGGTCGCGCCGATCGTCGCGAGCGAGCTTGCGGGAACGTCTGCGCTCAGCGGCGTGCCCGGAGCCGCCGTGGTTCTCGGCGCGGCGGTCGGCGCGAGCGGCCTCTCGGCGCTGATGGCCCGCCGCGGCCGCCGGCCCGGAATCACAGCCGGCTATGCGATCGGCGTGCTGGGCGCCGCGGTGGCCATCGGGGCGACCGTCGCCGGGCTCGTCCCGGCGCTGATGATCGGCATGTTCATGATCGGCTTCGGCAACAGCTCAAACCAGCTCTCGCGCTACGTGGCGGCGGACATGTACCCGTTCCATCGCCGCGCGGCGACGATCGGCACCGTCGTGTGGGCCGCCACCGTCGGCGCGGTGCTCGGCCCGAATCTCGTCGGCCCATCGGGACGCGTGGCCACGGCGCTCGGGCTGCCGCCGCTGACGGGCGCCTATCTCGTCCCGATCGCGTTCGTCGGGGCCGCCGCGATCCTCAGCTTCGTCGCGCTCCGCCCGGATCCGTACGCGCTCGCCGACGCGGTTCACGATCCGGCGGCACCGGGAACGACGTCGGTCAGGAAGCTTGTCCGGCGGCCGACGGTTGCCGCCGCGCTCATCGGCCTCCTCGCGAGCCAGGTCGTGATGGTCCTGATCATGACGATGACGCCGGTTCACATGATCGCCCACGGCCACCACGTCGAGACCGTCGGCATCGTGATCAGCGGCCACACGTTCGGGATGTACGCGCTCGCCCCGATCTCTGGCCGCCTGACCGATCGCCTCGGTAGCCCGACGGTCATCGCCGGGGGTCTCATCGTCACCGCGGCCGCCTCCGTCCTCGCCGCGGTCGCTCCACCGGACGGCGGCCTGCTGCTGTTCCTCGCCCTCTTCCTGCTCGGCTACGGCTGGAACCTGGGCTTCGTGGCCGGCTCGACGATGCTCACGCGGGGTGTCGACGTTGCCGACCGGACCCGGCTCCAGGGCGCGGCCGACACGCTGATCTGGAGCGGTGGCGCGCTCGCGAGCCTCAGTTCGGGGATCGTCCTGGCGTTCGCGAGCTACGCGGCGCTCGGCCTGTTGGGGGCAGCCCTCGTCGTGATCCCGCTCTGGATCATCGTCGCGCGCCGGCCGGCGTTGACCGCGGCTACGTAGCGCGAGCGAGCTGCTCCACGAGCCATGCGGCCAGGACGCGCGCACAATCCGCGACCTCGTCCAGCGGCACGTACTCGTTCGCGCTGTGGGCCATCCGGACGTCGCCCGGGCCGAAGATCACCGTCGGCGTGTTGCCCTCGTTGACGAGCAGCCGCATGTCCGCGCCGTACGGCTTGCCGAGCAGCTCCGGCCGGCGCCCGAGCGTCCGCTCCACCGCACCCGCCAGCGATACCGGGAGTGGATCGTCGGCCGGCACGCGTGCCGACGAGAACTTCCCGCCCGTCAGTGCGAGCTCCGGCGGGTGCTCGCGCAGGAAGGGATCCGCGTCGCAGGCGGCAGCGATGCACGCCCGGAGATCCTCCGCCGCCTCTCGCCAGGTTTGGCCGAGCTTGACGCCGTAGCGACCCTCCGCGACGACGCGATCGAGCACGGTCGACGCCCACTCCCCGCCCTCGACCTTGCCGATGATCGTCGGGTAGGGCAGCCCGAGGGCCGTCATGAGGGGATCGGTCTCGGCGGCGTTGCGCGCGGCCTCGTCGGCTTCCAGCGCGCGCATCAGCGTGTACAGGTTGTCGAGCGCGGATACGCCCTCCCGCCGGACGCTCGCGTGCGCCGCGCGGCCGTGGACGGTCAGCCGGAACGTGAGCGCACCCGCATGGGCGATCACGACGTCGAGGCTCGTCGGCTCGGTGATCACCGCGGCGTCGGCGACGCACCCCGCCCGGATCGCTGCGAGCATGCCCTGGCCGCCGTCCTCCTCGGACGGGACGGAGACGACGAGGACCTCCCCGTCGAACCGATCCGCGGCGCCGGACGCGATCACCGCCCGGACCGCCTCGAGGATCGAGACGACGCCACCCTTCATGTCGCACGCCCCACGGCCGTACAGGCGGCCGTCGCGGACGTCGCCGCTGAACGGGTCGCCGATCCAGGTCATCGGATCGCCCGGCGGCACGACGTCGACGTGGCCGACGAGCAGCAGGCGGCGGCCACCCGGCCGACCGAGCCTCCCAACGACGACCGGCAACGAGGACCGTGGCATCTCGGCGCCGGGAAAGTCCGGGTCGGAGGTGAACGCGACCGGATCGGTCTCGATCCGCTCCGTCGCCAGGCCGATCTCCCGGAAGAGCGCCTCGATCTCGCTCTGAATCGCCTCCTCGGCACCGGTGATCGAGGGAATCCGGACGAGCCGCCGAAGGTCGGCCTCGATCCGAGCGGTGTCGACGAGGGAAGCCAGCTCAGTCATCGGCTGGCGACCCGCGCGACCCAGATCTGCTCTGTTGCGTAGGCCGGCGCCGACCTGGCGAAGTCGCTGTATTCGGCGACCGGCTCGAACCCGGCGAGCGTCAGGAGATGCCGCATCTCGTGGCGGAACGTCCAGCGCAGGTCGAGCCGCTCGATCTCGCTCCGCGACGGATGGCCCAGCTCGTCGAGCTCCTCGAAGAGCCACCGCTCCGAAAGCGTCTGGGCCACGAGATCGACGGTCCGAGTCATGACGGTCGCCCGCACCGGCCGGCCCGTCTCGGGGTTCACGTACGTGCCGCGTACCGTGGCGGCGTCCTCGTCGTGCCCGACGAGCAGGTCGAATCGGGGGTCGAACAGGTCGATCGCGACCAGACCGTCGGGCCGGAGCTGGCTCCGGACCGAGCGCAGCGTCGCCAGCTGGTCATCGGGCGTCAGGACCATCATGAACGCCCGATACGCGGCGAACGCCAAGCCGAAGCCGTCGCCAGCGGCCGTCGACGTCATGTCGCCTTCGACGAACGTCAACCGATCGCGAACGGCTGGCTCGAGGGCGGAGCGCTTGGCCTCCGCGCGGCGAAGCATCGCCGCCGAGAGATCGAGCCCGACGACTGCATTGCCCATGGCGGCCAGTGGCAGCGCCACCCGGCCCGTCCCGCAGCCCAGCTCGAGGATGGGCCCGCCTGTTTCGGCCGCGAGGTCCGCGAAGAAGCCGATGTCGTCGCCGCCAGGCACGTCTCGACTCATCGCGTCATAGACCGCGACCTGGAGGCCCGGCTGGGCGTAGAACGGCGGCGCAGTCACCCCCGCAGGATCGGCCGGGTCAGGCACGTCGGCCCGCCGGAGCCGTTCTCGCCGACTTCGCCCAGGGGAAGCGCATGCACCTCGCAGCCCGCCGCCTCGAGGCCGCGTCGCGTCGCCGGGTTGCCGTCGGCCATGATGACGACACCCGGTCGAACCGCGAGCACGTTGCAGCCGAGCGTCGGGTACTCCTCGTCCGGGACCTCGACGAGCCGGATTCCGAGCGACGTCATCAGCTCCCACAGCCCGACCGGCAGCAGCGGCAGATAGACCACCGCGACGTCGTCGGCGATCGGCGACACGACCGACAGCAGGTGGACCAGCTCGGCCGGGCCCTTCCAGTACGGCACGTCGAAGATGCGGACGTCGCCGCCGATGATCTCCGCGAGTTGCCTCGCCCCGGCGTCATTGGTACGAAGCGTCCGCCCGATGCAGAGCAGGTCCGGTCGAAGCCAGAACGTGTCGCCGCCCTCGATCGTGCCGGGTGCCTCGATCCGGCCGGCCGTGGGGATCCCGAACTCGGTCATCCAGCCTTCCAGGATTGCGGGCTCACCGATCCGGTTGGGCTTGCCCGGTCGGAGCGGGATCGCGCCGCGGTCCGAGACCACCAGCGGATCGAAGACATAGGCAAGGTCCGGGTCGTCGTTCCCCTGGGGCTCATGGAGGACGTGAACCGCGACGCCCAGCCGGGTCAGCGTCTCGACCAGGCCGTCGTGCTCCGCCCGGGCGACATCGATGTTGCAGGGGTGCAGGAATCCGAACGACGGCTCGTCGTACGCCCGGGCGAACGCGCCCTCGGGCGGGCTCACGAGGACCTCCCGAAGATCGGCGGTCATGCTCTGTGCGCCGAACGCGCGATCGGTCAGCGTCATCGCCGCAGGATAGCCCGCGGGTACGGGTTTCCAGCATCCGTCCCGCGTCGTACGCTGTCGGCGATGGCAGCCGCCTACGTGGTGCGTGCGCGGATCAGGCCGACGCGGCCAAATGTCGCGGCGTGGTCCGAGGCCCCGGTGCGCTGGTACCCCGCGGCCCCGGGCACGCCTGACGACGAGACGCTGGTCGACACGTCGCCGCCCGGGCAGCGCGACCTGGAGCTCCGCTGGCAGGCGGTCTGCGAACGCTGGTCGCAGCTGACGTTCTTCCTGTTCGACGCGGAGAGCTGGCGCTGATCCGTCGGCTGATCGCCTCGATCGCCGTCAGCCTCCTGGTCTTCGGACTCGCGTCCGCACCCGTCGCCGGCCGAACCTTCGACCCGGCGAAGATCGAGGTCGATCTCCGGGCGGTCGCCTCCGGCTTCGACAACCCCGTCCTGCTGACGAACGCGGGCGATGGCTCGGGCCGCAGGTTCGTCGTCGAGCAGACCGGCTACGTCCGAACGATCGAGGACGGTGCGCCATCGGGCACGCCGTTCCTCAACGTCAGCAATCGCGTTGTCTGCTGCGGCGAGCGCGGCTTGCTCGGTCTCGCGTTCCACCCGAAGTTCGCGACGAACGGCAGGCTCTACGTGAACTACACGCGGGCCTCCGACGGTGCCACGGTCGTCGACGAATACCGCGTGACCTCGAACCCGAACAACGTCGACGAGAACGCCACGCGCCGGCAGCTGCTCGCGATCGCCCAGCCGTACGCCAACCACAACGGCGGTGGGATGGCGTTCGGACCCGACGGGTACCTGTACATCGGGATGGGTGACGGCGGGTCGGGCGGCGATCCCCAGGATCGCGCCCAGAACCTGAACTCGCTCCTGGGCAAGATGCTCCGGATCGACGTCAACGGCACGTCCTCGGACAAGGCCTACCGCGTGCCAGCGACGAACCCGTACGTCGGGAGGAGCGGCCTCGACGAGATCTGGGCGCGCGGGCTGCGCAACCCGTGGCGGTGGTCGTTCGACCGGGTCACGGGCGACCTCTGGATCGCCGACGTCGGCCAGGGTGCGTGGGAGGAGGTCAACCGCGCGACCGCGTCGGGGGGCGGCGGCCGCGGCGCGAACTTCGGCTGGGACGACATGGAAGGACGCCACTGCTACGAGCCGATGTCCGGCTGCCTGACCGCCGGTCGCGCCCTCCCGATGGTCGAATACGCCCACGCCGTGACCGGCACGGACAACTGCTCGATCACCGGCGGCTACGTCTACCGTGGCGTCCACTTCCCGCTGCTTCGCGGGGGCTACTTCTTCGCGGATTACTGCAGCCAACGGATCTGGGTCGTCAGCTCCACCGGCCCCTCACAGGCGGTCGCCTCGCTGCTGCCGATCGCCGCGCCGAGCATCTCCTCGTTCGGGCAGGACGAGGACGGCGAACTCTACGTGGTCTCACACGGCGGGGCGATCAGCCGGATCGTCGAGCTGACGCGCTACCCCGGCACCGGAGTGCGCTGAGGCGCCCCGAACCTCGCGGCGTCGAGCGCCCCCGGCACGTCGGCGACAGCCGTCCGGCCGAGGACGACGTCGGCGATGAGCCGGGCCGACCCCGGGCCGGTCGAGATCCCCCATGGCCCGTGGCCCGCCGCAACGAAGGCGCCGGCGATGCCCGGAACCGGACCGATGAGTGGCCGGCCATCGGGCGTGACCGGGCGGGCGCAGCTCCGCATGGCGGCGAGTGGCGCGGTCGCGATCGCGGGGACGTAGCGCGCGCCACGCTCGCGGAGGGCGGGGAGGACCGCGGCTTGATCGGGCCGATCCGGCAGGAATGTCGAGCCGAGCGCGCTCTGGCCGGCGGCGGTCACCAGGCTGAAGCCGAAGCCGACGTCGGTGTCGGCGGCGGTCGCCTGGCCCTCGACGGCATCGTCCGGCTCGATGTCGATGTCGATCTCCTCGAGCACGTGACGGGGCGGCCCCTCCAGCGCGAGACTCGCCACCGCGCCCCACGATCGCCCGATCGGCGGCCACGCACCGTCGCCGATGACAGGCTGCGTCCACGGACCGGCCGCAACGACGACGGCCCCGGCGGGCTCGAACCGCCCGCCGTTGAGAACGCCGGTCGCCCGGTCGCGGTCGACCCGCAGCAGCGCGCCGCCCCGGGCGATTCGAGCGCCGCGCTGCCGGGCCAGGAGTGCGAACGCGAACGTGGCGGCGGCCGGGGCGACCGGAAAGCCGATCCCGAGCCGGCACGCGGCGAGCCCCTCGGCGAGGCCCGGCTCCAGGGCCCGCAGGGCCGGACCAGGGACGAGCTCCGGCGCGGTCTCCGGATAGGCGTCGGCCCACGCGGCCACCAGACGCGCCGCTTCGTCGGCGGCCGACTCCGGACCGACATAGAGGAGGCCGCTCGGCTCCGCGCCCAGGGCGAACGCGGACGGCACGGCGGCAGCCAGCCCGCGGTACTCCTCGAGCGAGCGCCGGTACAGCCCCACGAGCGCCGAGTCGAACGGCTGCTGAATGACCCCGGAGTTGCGGCCGGACGCGCCGGCCGCAATGTCGGTCGACTCGTACAACGTGACGCGGGCCCCGGCCTCTGCCAGGAATGCGGCAGTCGCCGTCCCGATGATCCCGCCGCCGACGACGGCGACGTCCGGCGTCACGTCAGGCGACCGCCGCCCCTTCGGCCACGCGCGCGAGGGCCTCGACAACGCGGTCGACCTCGGCCCCGGTGTTGTAATGGGTCAGCCCGATTCGGACGACGCCGCCGGATTCGGCGAGGCCCAGTCGCTCGATCAGGCCCGAGGCGTAGAAGTCGCCGTCCCACGTCGCGATTCCCTTCCGGCCAAGCTGCTCCGAGATCGATCGCGGCGCGTGGCCCTCGATCGTCAGCGCAGCCGTCGGCGTCCGCGATTCGAACCGCGACGCGTCGGTGATGCCGTACAGCCGGACACCCGGGATCTGTTCCAGACCGTCCGTGAGGCGGCGATAGAGGTCCATCTCGTACGCCCGGATCGCGGTCATTCCGGCGCGGACGCGCTCGCCGCGTGAGTCGGCAGCACCGGCCGTGCCGTACGTCGAGCCGACATTCGCGAGGTACTCGACCGCGGCGAGCGTCCCGGCCTGCGACTCGAAGCTCTGGGTCCCGGTCTCGAACCGGTCGTGCGCGGGCTTGAGCTTGTAGGTCGGGATCGTGTCGAGGACATCGGATCGGCCGTAGAGGACGCCGCCGTGGGGGCCGAAGAACTTGTACGTCGAGCAGGCGAGGAAGTCGGTCCCGACCGCCCGGACGTCGATCGGCAGGTGCGGCGCCGCGTGGACCGCGTCGACGTACGTCCACGCGCCGGCTGCATGGGCCCGCTCGACCACGGCCGCGACATCGTTGATCGTCCCGACCGCGTTCGACGCCCAGCCCACCGCGACGAGCCTGGTCCGCGAGGTGACGAGCGCGTCCAGCTTCTCGAGATCGAGCGTGCAGTCGTCGAGATCCGGCTCCCAGACGCGCACCGTCAGTCCCCGGTCGCGCGCGGCCCCCAGCCACGGATCGACGTTGCCGTGATGGTCGAGACCGGTGACGACGATCTCGTCGCCGGGCTGCATCGTCGCGGTGATCGAGCGGCTTACGTGGAACGTCAACGTCGTCATGTTCGGCCCGAACTTGATCTCGTCGGGGCTGCTCGCACCGAGCATGTCGGCCATTGCCTGGTGAGCCTCGGCCACGATCGCGTCGCTGCGCCTGCTGGTCAGGAAGGCACCATCGGCGTTCGCGTTCGACTCGCGGTAGTACGCGGCCACCGCGTCGATCACGGACTGCGGGACCTGCGTGCCGCCTGGCCCGTCGAAGAAGGCGATCTGCCGCCCGTCCTGCTCGAGGGACAGGGCCGGGAACTGGGCCCGCAGGGCGTCGACGTCGAAGGCGTTCATGCGGCCGATGGTAGCCGACGGACACGTCGAGCCGTGCAGCGGGCCAGGGAGTCGGCGGCTTCATCGCGCACTCGTCGCGGTGGTTGGTCAATGTTCCCGTGGACGAACCAAGCGACCGGCAGCGCGACGCGCCCGACCCGAAACGGCTCGTTTGCCCGCCAAATGATCCGTCGGGCGGACCGAATAACCAACCAAGGCGTCGCCCACCGCTCCTTGTGACGCGGAGTGAAACGCGTGCAACCCCGGGGAGCGACCGAGCGAGCGGCGGTGAATGCTTGGTAGATCGCGAGTGAAAGCGCGATTGGGACACTGCTCTCATGGCGACACGCGAGCGGCCGAGCGACCGAGGCCGCCGACGAGCCGGGGAAGCAATTCAGCGGCTGGGACGGGAGCTTCGTGAGGCCCGCGTCGCAAGCGGCCTGAGTCTCCGCGACGTCGCTCGCGCGACCGGAACGTCCTACGCTCAGGTTCGGCGGTTCGAGCTGGGCGAGTTGAAGGTCGTGAATCTCCGAGACGTCGGGGCGTGGTATGCCGTCGTTGGCCTGGATCTTGCCGTCCGCGGATATCCGGCGGGCGACCCGCTGCGAGACGCCGGGTCGCAGCGGTTGCTCGAGCGGTTGCGCGCCGAGCTCCACCCGACGCTTCGTTGGCGCACCGAAATCGCGCTTCCTCTCGCAACCGACCTCCGCGCCTGGGATGCTGAGATCCGAGGCCTCGATCCGGAACCGTGGCGCTGCCGCGTCGAGGGCGAAACCAACATCTCCGATGGGCAGGCCTTGGAGAGGAGGCTCTCCCTCAAATTGCGTGATGATCCTGCTGGCCACCTCATCCTGCTCGTCTCCGACACGAGGGCCAACCGCGCAGCGCTCGCCAGCCTTCGCGCCGGGCTTCGAGAGATGTTTCCTGCGAGCGCGCGCGATGTACTTCGCGCATTGCGCGAGGGACGCGAGCCGAGCGGGAACGCCGTCGTCGTCATGTAGCCCCGGGTCGTTGTTACGTCGGGCGAACCAAGCGACCGACGGCGGAATGTGCGAGGCCCGAATCGGACCAGCTCACCGCCGATTGATCCGTCGCATGTAACGGACGCCCGGCGACGGACTGCCCGCCCGTCGCTTGTGACGGCCTGCGGAACAACCGCAGCGGGGCCCGGGGAATGATCGTCGCCTGTACACGGAGCGAACAATACCGGATCGTTGCGGTAGCAACGATCGAGTCGCTATCATTGATGGTGATGACTGCCCGCCACTCCATCTCCCCCCGCGATCCGCGCGTCGCGACGTGGCGTCGATTCCTCCTGGCTCACGCCCGGCTCGAGCGCCTGCTCGACGACGACCTCCGGGCGGAGCACGACCTCTCGCTCGCGGAGTACGACGCGCTCCTCCAGCTCGCGGAGGCACCCGGCCGGCGGCTCCGGATGCATCAACTCGCGGACCGGGTCCTGCTCAGCCGGAGCGGCGTGACGCGGCTCATCGACCGGCTCGTCCTCGACGGCTCCGTTGAGCGTGACCCATGCGTCACCGACGCACGCGGCGCCGAGGCGGTCCTGACCGAGGCCGGCCTGCGCCGGCTTCGCAACGCTTCGCTGACGCACCTCCGCGGGATCGAGGACCACTTCGTCGATGCGATCGCGCCCGACGACCTCGCCGCCGTCGACCGGGCGATGCGCGACGTCGTCGCGAGGATCGAGGGCGAGGCGCTGGAGGAGCGTCGGCAGGGCGCGTGAGCGGCCGGCTCTACGTCGGGACGAGCGGCTTCGCGTACCCCGCCTGGTCGCCCCGGTTCTACCCGGCCGGGCTCAAGGGCGATGGCCTCCTGCGCTACTACGCGTCGCGCCTGACGGCCTGCGAGCTCAACAACACGTTCTACCAGCAGCCGAAACCCGCCAAGGTCGACGCCTGGCTGGCCGCGACGCCGCCCGAGTTCCGGTTCGCCGTGAAGGCCCAGCGCGGCGGCTCGTTCCGGTCGCTCGCCGTCTCGCCCGAAGAGAGTGTCCCGTGGCTCACCGATCCGTTGCGCCGCTTCGGAGATCGGCTCGGGACCATCCTGTTCCGGGTCCCGGACAACGTCCGCCGTGATGACGAACGCCTCGCGGCGATGCTCGCAGCATGGCCCCGCGACCTGCCGCTGACGATGGAGCTCCAGGACCCGTCGTGGCACGTCGATGAGGTGTTCGCCGCCCTGGCCGGCGCCGGCGCGGCGCTCTGCACGACCGAACTACCGGAGGACGAGGCGCCGCCGCCGATCCGGGTGACCGGACCGTTCCTCTATCTCCGTCTGCGCCGCCACGACTACACCGCCGACGAGCTGAACGCCTGGTCGGCCCGACTCGAGCCGTTCCTCGCCGCTGGGCTCGACGCGTTCGTGTTCTTCCGTCACGACGACACCGGTCGCGGCGCCGAGCTGGCCCTCGAGTTCGCGGCCCTTCAGCCAGCCTGACCCGCACTCAGCCCGCTCGCGAACCCTCCGCCGGCCCGAACGCGACGAACAGCTTCAGCTCCTCGGCGATGTCGTGGAACCGGTGGGCGACGCCGGCCGCAACGAACACCGTCGTCCCGGGGACGACGTCGCGATCCTCCGCGCCGACCGTGATCCGGCCGCGGCCGGAGATCACGTAGTAGACCTCGTCCTCCGTGTGGGGCTGCTGGAGATCCGGCTGGTCCGGCGCGAGGACGTAGAGCCCCACGCTCAGGTCGGGAACCGAGATGAACTCGTGATAGGGGCGGCCCGACGCGACCCGGCGGGCGTCGACGTCGGCAAGCTCGTGGGCATCCATCCACGGAGCGTAGCGGAACCGACCTCCGGGATCGAACGTACGATGAATCTGATGCTCCCCCGTCGACGCCTCGCCGGTCTCGGGCTGGCCGCTGCCCTCGTCACGGCGTACGGCAGCTCGCAACCGACGCCTCCACCGACCGCGTTGCCGACCGCCGTCCCGCCCACGGCGGCCACCCCGTCGGAGGTCGCGAGTCCCTCGCCGGACGCGCCGGCGGGCACGCCGCCAGCCTCGCCCGCCCCGTCGGGATCGTTCGATCCCGGCGGCGTGGCGATCGGCCTCGAGCCGCTTGTCGAAGGCCTCGAGGCGCCACTGGGCGTCGTGAACGCCGGCGACGGAAGTGGTCGCATCTTCGTCGTCGAGAAGGGCGGGAGGATCCGGATCGTTCATGACGGCCGGGTCGCAGCGGAACCGTTCCTCGACATCTCGGCGAACGTGAGTCGCGGCGGCGAGCAGGGCCTGCTCGGCCTGGCGTTCCACCCGGACTTTCCGGACGATCCTCGATTCTTCGTCAACTACACCGACGCGGCCGGGGACACGCACATCGCGGCGTTCACCGTGGATCCTGCGAACCCCGACCGGGCAGACGCCGGGTCGGAGGAACAGGTGCTCTTCGTCGACCAGCCGTATGGCAACCACAACGGCGGCGTCGTCGCCTTCGGGCCGGACGGCTATCTCTACGTCGGGCTCGGCGACGGTGGCAGCGGCGGCGATCCCCATGGCAACGGCCAGAAGCTCGCGTCCCGGCTCGCGAAGGTGCTCCGGATCGACGTCGACGCCAGGGCCGGTGGCAGGGCGTACGCGATTCCGGCGGACAACCCGTTCGCGTCGCGCTCGGGCGCCGCCCCGGAGGTCTTCGCGCTGGGGCTTCGCAACCCATGGCGGTTCTCGTTCGACCGGGAAACCGCGGACTTGTGGATCGGTGACGTCGGGCAGGGCGCGTGGGAGGAGGTCGACGTGGTTCGCGCCGGGACGTCGGGGCAGAACTTCGGCTGGAACCGGATGGAGGGTGCCCATTGCTACCGGCCATCCGAAGGCTGCGATCCGGGTGGTCTGACGCCGCCGGTCGCCGAGTACTCGCACAAGAACGGCTGCACGGTGATCGGTGGCTTCGTGTATCGCGGCGCGGCGCAGCCGGCACTGGCCGGCGGCTACCTGTTCGCCGACTACTGCTCC
Organism: Candidatus Limnocylindrales bacterium; assembly: GCA_036274475.1. Lineage (GTDB taxonomy): Bacteria > Chloroflexota > Limnocylindria > Limnocylindrales > CSP1-4 > CF-46. The sequence goes on along the minus strand of DASUFO010000006.1, from coordinate 82,677 downwards.
GGCGCGATCTGGGCGATCGATCCGACGAGCGATGGTCCGACCGAACCGACGGTCGTCGGCCAGACCGAGGCGAGCCTCACCTCGTTCGGCGAGGACGAGGCCGGCGAGCTGTATGCCACCGATATTCGTGGTGGGCAGCTCCTCCGGGTGATCGCCAATCCGCGTTGACCGCAGCTGGCGGCGAGCCTGATCCGCCCGGCGTCGCGAACGCCGGTCGGGCGACAACGCCGCGGCGGACAGCGCGAGGCCGGAGCGATCCCCGCGGCGATCCGGCCTGGCAGAACTCGAGGACTGACTACGTCCCGGACGAGACCGCCGCGGGCTGCGCCGGGGCCGGTCGCTGGAGCGGTCGAAGGTAGAGGGCCAGGACGACGACGACGTACGTCAGGTAGACGGCCAACGTCAGGATCTCCGGATTGGCCGAGTAGCCGAAGAGCGCCCTGAGGATCGCGCCGATCCCGTCCTCGTGCGAGAGGATCCCGCTCGCGTCGAATGCGGGCTGCGTCCACCAGCCGCTGCCGAGCGCACCGATCTCGATGAACTCGTGGACCGCGTGGCTGAGGAGCCCCGCCGCGATGAACACCAGCGCGATGCCGGTCCACTTGAAGAACGAGCGGAGGTTGACCCGCTGGCTTCCGCGATAGAAGCCGTAGCCGATGAGGACCGCAATCGCGAGGCCGACCACGGCGCCGATCAGGACCCACGTCGCGCCGGATTCGGCCGAGGTCGCCTGGCCGACGAGGAAGAGCGACGTCTCGACGCCTTCGCGGATCACCGCGGTGAATGCGAGGAACCCGAGACCCCACGCCCCGCCCGCGTTCAGCGCCCGATCAACGGACGCCTGCAGCTCGCCCTTGACGCTCGCCGCCTGACGCCGCATCCAGAAGAGCATCCAGGTCACGACCGCAGCCGCGACGAACATCACCGTGCCTTCGAAGATCTGCTCGTACGGCTCCTCGAACGCACCGACCGTCGAGTAGATGGCGATGCCGAGGATCGCGCTGAGCGCAACGGCCACGCCCGTCCCAACCCAGACCTTCACGGCGTGGACGCCGTTCCCCGTCTTGTAGAGGTAGGCGAGGATGATGCTCACGATCAGAGCCGCCTCGACGCCCTCCCGCAGGCCCGTCAGCAGGCCGCTCGTGAATGCTCCGAAGTCCACGTCGGATGCTCTCCCTTGCGCTGGATGGATGACCGCATCAGTCGTGGGCATGGTATCGACGCCTGCGCCGATCGGTCAAGCGCCCTTGAGTTAACGGCGAAAGTGCCCCTTTCGTCGTCGGTGATATGCGGCTGCAAGGCAGAGCCGGACTCCGCGGGACCGTCGGTGAGGCGAGGGCACGGACCATCCCGGGGTGTATACCCGTTCGGGCTATGCCCGTGCGCGCTACGCACGCCGGGTGGGGGTCCAGTGGAGCAGATCGGGCGCGCTGGCGCTCGGACGTCGGCGGACGGCTCGAGGCGGCGCCGGCGGATCGCGCACGGGCTCACGGATCCTCGCGATCCTGCTCGTCCTGCCGCTGCTCGTGCTCGTCGCCGTCGCCAGTTCGCTGGGGCTCGCGGCAACGGCTGCCGTCGCCGTCCTGTCGAGCGACCTGCCCGACCCCTCGACGCTCAACTCGCTCACCTTCTCCCAGCCGACGGTCGTCTATGACCGGACCGGCACGGTCCAGCTGGGTGTCTTCCAGCAGGAACGCCGGCGGGTCATCGCGTTCGACCAGGTCCCCAAGCTCGTCCTTGACGCGACGACGACCGCCGAGGACCGGACGTTCTGGCAGAACGCCGGCTTCGACCCTGCGGCGATCCTGTCGGCGATCGCCGAGAACGCGAGCGGCGAGAGCGAGCGCGGGGCTTCGACGATCACCCAGCAGCTTGTTCGGGCGAGGCTGCTGCCGGCCGAAGTCACCGCAGCGGGGTCCGACCGCTACATCCGCAAGGCCAAGGAGCTGATCCAGTCGTCTCGTCTGACCGACCGCTTTCCGGGCGAGGCCGGCAAGGAGCAGATCGTCACCGCGTACCTGAACCAGATCTTCTACGGCCATGACGCGTACGGGATCGCGGCCGCCGCCGACATCTACTTCGGCGTCACCGACCTCGCGAAGCTGACACCAGCCCAGGCGGCGCTGCTCGCCGGGCTGCCCAAGTCTCCCTCGACGCTCGACCCGTACCGGTATGCCCAGGCCGACGCCGAGGGCCACCTCGTCGTCCCACCCACGGCGCCGCCCGTCGTCCGTCGCAACTACATCCTGCAAAGCCTCAACACGTCGCGCTGGACGACGCTCACGAAGAGCCAACTCCAGCAGGCGCTGGCCGAGCCGGTGGTCCTGATCGGCGAACGGCCGCTGGCGCTGAAGGCGCCCCACTTCACGTGGCAGGTGCGCCGCCAGCTGGAGGCGATCCTCGGCGACGACGCCCCGATCGAAACCAGCGGCTACACCGTGATCACGACGCTGAACTGGGACCATCAGTCTCAGGCCGAGCGCTGGCTCGCCGCGGCTGCGGTCGCCCCCAACCTCACGCCCCGCGACAGCGAGCGGCTCCTGAAGAGCCTCAAGATCCCGGCGGGCGATCAGCGCTGGATCAATGCGCTTCGCGGCAAGGACCTCCACAACGCGTCGCTCGTGGACCTCGACTACAAGACGGGCGACGTCCTCGCCTACGCCGGCAGCGCCGGCTACTACGCCGAGAGCATTGCCTCGAAGAAGTTCGAGCCGAAGTACGACGTCGCGGGCGACGGCGAACGCCAGCCCGGATCGGCGTGGAAGCCGATCGTCTACGCGAGCGCCTTCGACACCGGGGCGCTCACGCCGGGCAGCCTCCTGCTCGACGTGACCACCGAGTTCAACCAGCGCGAGAACTGGGCGCCCCGGGACGCCGACCAGCTCGACCGTGGCCCGGTGCTCGTCCGCAAGGCGCTCCAGTACTCCCTGAACATCCCCGCGATCCGGGCGCTCCAGCGCGTGGGCAACGAGGCGGTTGCCGATCGGGCCGAGGCGATGGGGATCCGCTTCCACGGCGGCAAGGAGGCGTTCCTGCAGTCCGGGCTTGCGGGCGCGATCGGAACCGTCGAGGTCCGGCCGCTCGATCTGACGTCGGCGTATGGCGCGCTCGCGAACTGGGGCGGCGCCCTGCCGCCGCGGATGATCCTCGAGATTCGCGACGCATCGGGCAAGACGATCTACCAGGCCGACCCGCACCCCGCCCCGAAGCAGACGGTCAGCTCGCAGGCGGCATTCCTCGTGACGAGCATCCTCTCCGGCAACACCGACCCGCGACAGAATCCCATCTGGTCGGCCGCGCTCGAGCTCCGGAATGGCCCGAACGGCGAGCATCGCCCGGCCGCGGTCAAGACCGGCACGGCAAACGAAGCCCGCGACCTGGCGACGTACGGCTACCTCGGCGTGCCGGATGACCCGTCCCAGCCGTCACTCGCGGTCGGAATCTGGATGGGCAACAGCGACCACTCGAATCCGCGGTCCTCGAAGCCGGCCACGTCGTTGACGGCGGCCGCCCCGCTGTGGCGCGCGTTCGTCCGCGACATCACGAACGGCACGCCGATCGCGAACTTCTCCCAGCCGAAGGGCCTCGTGTCGGCGGCGATCGACAAATGGTCCGGCGGTCGGCCGGGACCGTGGACCCGGAGCCAGATCCGGGAGCTCTTCATCGACGGAACGCAGCCCGGGGCGAAGCACGCCGTCGATTCCGACGGGCTCCTCTACTCGTTCAGCTGCGGCGGCTGGCGCGTCGACCCGATCAAGGCAGAAGTGGGACCGCGAGCCTGGGACGCGGACGTCGCCAACTGGCTGACCCGGGCCCGGCGCGGGCTCGGCGTCCTGGGGCCGCACGATTCGCGGACGGCGTACTTCTGGGGCGAGCGCTCGTGGGGCGGGCCGCTCGCGGGGCCGTGCATCCGACCGAAGCCGCCCGAGGAGAAGAAGGAGGACAAGGAGAAGGACAGGGACAAGGACAAGGGACCGAAGCCGCCACCCAGCCAGGATCCCAAGCCCTCCCCGAAGCCGAAGCCATGAGCGGCCTGACCCCCTGGATCGCCCGGGGCGCGGCCGTCGCGCTCGGGGTTGCGCTCGTAGCCGGCATTCTCTGGTTCGTCTGGGCGGCGGGGACCGTCCTCGTGCTCGTCTTCGTGGCGGTGATTCTCGGGGCCGGCCTCCAGCCGCTCGTGTCGGGGCTGCGGGCAACGATCCACATCGGGCGTGGCGCCGCGATCCTGCTCGTTTACGGCGTGTTCCTCGCGACGGTCGTCGCGCTCGCCTTCGTCGTCGTCCCGATCGCGATCCAGCAACTCGGGGCAGTGGTAGCGGCCGCGCCGCGCTTCTTCGAGGATGCCCGGGCCTGGGCCGCGACGCTCCAACCGCCGATCGTCGAGCGGACGGTGACGTCGGTGATCGACGTCGCGGCGCGGGCGCTGCCGAGCGGCAACGTGGTCCCGGAGGGTGAGGAGGTTCTCGAAGTCGGGATCACGGTCGTCGGTGCGCTGATGTCGGTGCTGACGCTCCTCACCGTCGTCTACTTCTGGCTGACCGAGCACGCCCGCCTGCAGCGGTACGCGCTGGCGTTCGTGCCGCGTCATCGCCGGGCCCGGGCGCGCGACGTCTGGAACCAGGCCGAGGCGCGCCTCGGCCGCTGGGTCCGGGCGCAACTGATCCTCATGGCGACGCTCGGCATCGGGACGGGGGTCGCCTACACGTTGCTCGGCGTTCCGGCGGCGATCCTCCTTGCCCTGTGGTCAGCGCTCGCGGAGGCCATCCCGATCATCGGACCGCTCCTCGGGGCCATCCCGGCGGTCATCTTCGCCGCGACGGTGTCGCCCCAGCTGGCACTCGTCGTCGCGGGCGTGTACTTCGTCCTCCAGTTGATCGAGGGCAACGTCCTCGTCCCGATCGTCATGCGCAACACGGTCGGGATCTCGCCGTTCCTCGTCATCCTCAGCGTCCTGGCGGGCGCCGCGGCCGGTGGCTTCGTGGGGGCCCTCCTCGCCGTCCCGATCGCGGCGACGGCCGAGATCCTGCTCGAGGGCCTCCAGGCGCGCGAGGTCCCCGTCGCCCAGGATCCGACATCGGCTCCGGATCAGGAGGAGCTCGAGAAGGACCAGGCGGGCGCGACGGGTCCGGCCTCCGGCGGCGACCCGGCGACCCTCGGTGGGCTGTAATGAGACTGCAAGACGCGATCGGCGACGGCCATCCGTGGCGTAACTCGGGGGATGCCTCACTTGGGTCCCCGCCTCGTCGGCGGTCGTCTTTGGTTGCGTGAGGGATCGTGGGCCACCGAGTCGTCGAGCGGCAGGACGCTGTCATCGGATCGATCACAGACGACGATCAGCTGCGCCCGATCCTCGAGGCGGTCGATGCGGGGATCACCGTTCAGGACAGCCGGCTGGCGCTCGTCTACGCCAATCAGTCCGCCGCCGAGCTGTGCGGCTGGGCGAATCCCGAGGAGATGCTGTCGGCCTCGGTCGAAGCTACGCTCGACCGCTTCGAGATGCGCGACGAGTCGGGCGCACCGCTCGACCCGGGCCGGCTTCCCGGCCGCCGCGCCCTCGCCGGCGACCATCCCGACCCGATGCTCGTCGGGTTCCGCGATCGCCGCACGAACGTCCTTCGGTGGTCGCTTGTCCGGGCCCGCCTGATCACGAGCGGGACGAACGAGCCGCTGGTCGTCTCGACGTTCCACGAGATGACGACACAGGTCGAGGCCGGCCAGGCGAGCATCGCCGGCGAGCGCCACTACCGGGAGATCGTCGAAGCGCTTCCGGTCGCCGCCTGGGTCGCGGCGCCGGACGGGTCGCTGACGGCGGCGAACGGACGCTGGTACGCGTACACCGGCGAGATCGCCGCGACCGGGCCGTACCCGGCGCCGGATCAGCTGCACGCCGAAGACCGGCCGGAGTTCGCTGCAGCCTGGGACGTCGCCCGGTCGAGGGAGGAGGCGCTCGACACAACGGTCAGGCTGCGGCGGGGCGACGGGGCACACCGCTGGCACGTCGTCCGGGTCGTGCCGCTCTGTCGCGAGGCGGGCGCGCTCGAAGGCTGGATCGGGACCGCGACCGATATCGACGAGGAGCGGACGACGCGCGCCCGGGCCACCGACCTCGCACGCCTCGTCGCCGACGCCGGACTCCGCCTCGACGAATCGACGACACTCGCCGAGACGATCGACGCCGCTGCCGCGCTGGCCCTCCCCGAGCTCGCCGATTGGTGCGTGATCGACCTCGTGGAGCCCGACGGCTCGCTCCAGCGCGTGGCAGCGGTCGCGCATGACCCCGACGCCCAGGCGACCCTCGATCCGATCCGCGAGTTCCCGACCTCCGTCGGCTCGAACCGGCCAGCCGCGCGTGCCGTGCGAACGCGGAACCCGGTCCTCGTCGCGGACCTGGCCGACGAAGAGCAGCTCCACCGGGCGACCGGCGGGATCGGCGAGCTGGCGACGATCGTCCGGGCGATGCGTGCCCGGAGCGTGATCGTCCAGCCGTTGGTCGCCCGCGGCGAAGCGATCGGTGCGATGTTCTTCGTCGTCGGGCCCGACCGCAGCTACGCGCCCGAGGATGTCGACGTCACCTCGGAGCTCGCCCGGCGGGTCGCGCTCGCGATCTCGAATGCCCAGATCCACGCCGGCGAACGCGAGGCACGCAAGGCCGCCGAGGCGGCCGCCGAGCGACTCGAGCGGCTGCAGCGGGTCACCCGACAGTTGTCGCAGGAGTCGACCCGCGACGGCGTCGTCAATCTCGTCGTTCGCGAAGGTCGCCTCGCGTTCGGCGCGAGCGGTGCGGTCGTCACCATCCTCGGCGGAGACGTGCTCTCGGTCGTGGCAAGCGACGGCTACGACGACGCCGTCATCGATTCGTTCAACCCGATCCCGATCGGGTCGCGGCTGCCGCTCGCGACTGCAGCCCGTACGGCACGTCCGGTCTGGATGGCCGACATCCAGGACGTCGAGGCCGACGACGAGCGCGGCGGCGCGATCATTGCCCGATCGCCCAACCGGTCGGCATGCGCCGTACCGCTCATCGCCGATGCCATCACGTTCGGAGCGCTCGGCTTTTCGTTTGCCGAGACCCGCGAGTTCGATGAGCTCGACCGGAATCACATCGGCGCCTACGCCGACCTCTGCTCGCAGGCCCTCGCCCGCGTCGCGCTGACGGGGATTACGGAGCGACTCGTCGGCGACCTCGAGGCGGAGCGAGCCCGTCTCGAACAGATCTTCGAGCAGGCGCCGGAGGGCCTCGAGATCGCGGACGCCCCGAGCGGCCGGATCGTCCTCGTGAACGACCGCCTCGAGGAGATCCTCGGCACGCCCCGGGCGACGCTGCTCAGCAAGCTGGCCGGCTCCGAGGCGCACCGCGGGTTCGACGAGAACGGCGTCGAGCTCGCACCCGAGAACTGGCCGCTGGCTCGTGCCGTCCGAGGCGAGGACGTGCCCTACCAGGAGATCCAGATCGTCCGGGCCGACGGGTCGCGGACGTGGGTCGCGAAGCGGGCGGGACCGGTGCGCGGCCGCGACGGCGAGGTCGTGGCCGGCGTCGCGACGATGATCGACATCTCCGCCCAGCGGCACGCCCGGGAGAACCGGCGCGTGCTCTCGAGCGCGAGCGAGATCCTGGGCTCGTCGCTCGACTACGAGGACACGATCCGGCGCGTCGCCGACATGGCCGTGCCGACCGTCGCCGACTGGATCGCCGTCGACATCCTCGACGACAAGGGCGTCCCGCAGCGCGTGGCCGTCGCACACGAGGACCCGGCCAAGGTCGAGCTCGCCGTCGAGCTTGCCGCGCGGTATGCCGCACCGGCCGATGCCCCGCGCGGCGGCGCCTTCGTCATCCGGACCGGGCGACCGGACTACGAGTTCAACGTCACCGACGAGATGATCGAGGCCATCGCGCGTGACGAAGAGATGCTCGAGCTGGTCAAGTCGCTTGGGCTCCGGTCGTGGGTCTGCGTGCCGATCCTTGCAGCGGAGCAGGTTCTCGGGACGATCTCACTGGTGGCCGCGGAATCGGGCCGCCATTTCGGCCCCGACGACGTCGCCTTCGCCGAGAACCTCGCGGCTCGGGTGGCGCTCGCGATCTCGAACGCGACCGCATTCCGGGAAGCCGTCCGCTACAAGCGTGTCCTCGACGCGACCCGCGACGCCGTCATCGTCTTCGACCCGGTCTCGCTCCGGATCCTTTACGCCAACCAGGGCGTGACCGACCAGCTCGGTTACGCCGAGGCGGATCTCGTCGGCCAGGAGGCGACGATGGTCCTCGAGGACCTCGACGCGATCGGGCTTCGGGGGCTCGTGGAGCCGCTCGTCAACGGCTCGCTCGGCTCGCGGACGGCGACACTCGCCTATCGCGACCGGGCCGGGCGAGCGCTGCCCGTCGAGGTCCTCCTGCAGCACGTGACCGCCGCCGGCGAGCCGGGGCGGATCGTCGCGGTTGCCCGGGACGTCGCCGATCGGATCGAGGCCCAGGCGAATCTGCGCCGCATGGCCGAATCGGAGCACGCTCGGGCCGCCGAGCTGAACGCCGTGATCCGGGCAATGGGCGAAGGAATCTTCGTCTGCGCAGCCGACGGCCGGATCCACCTCGCCAACCCGGCTGCGGAGGCGATGTTCCCGGACGTCGAGGAGGAATCGTACGCCGAGATCCTTGCCCAGATGGAGGATCCGGAGCACGGTGCGCCGGCCCTCGGCACCGTCGGCGGGCCGGTCGAGCTGCGCGCCCGAGGCGACGACGATCGCTGGATCGAGGTGAGCACCTACCCGGTCGCGCGAGAGGAGGCCGAGGACCCGTCGGGCAATCCCGAGACGATCGTCATGCTCCGCGACATCACGGCGGCCCGCCAGGCACAGGCGATCCGCGACACGTTCATCGGCGTGCTCTCGCACGAGCTGCGGACGCCGGTCACGACGATCTACGCCGGCTCCAAGGTGCTTTCGCGTGACGGCGACCAGCTGCCCGAAGCGACCCGTCGCGAGATCTTCTCGGACATGGTGATCGAGTCCGAGCGCCTGCATCGCCTCGTCGAGGATGTGATCGCGATGACCCGGTTCGGCGAGGACGAGGGCGACGTCGGGACGGAGCCCGTGCTCGTCCAACGGATCCTGCCGGCGGTGATCAAGTCCGAGAAGCCTCGCTGGCCGGGGGTCACGTTCGAGCTTGCGATGCGGCCGGGCCTGCCGACCGCGATCGCCGATCCGACCTACGTCGAGCAGGTGATCCGGAACCTCCTCTCGAACGCCGCCAAATACGGCGGCCCAGGCACCACGGTTCGCGTCGCGGTCGACGCCGATGCCGACGAGGTGATGGTGACCGTGACCGATGACGGCCCGGGCTTCCCGGCCGAGGAGGCCGATCGCGTCTTCGACCTGTTCTTCCGCTCCCAGCGCACGGCCGCGGCCGCGAGCGGCGCCGGAATCGGGTTGTTCGTGTGCGCCCGGCTCATCCGGGCGATGGGTGGCCGAATCTGGGCCAAGCCTGGTCAGACGGGCGGAGCGGAGTTCGGATTCACGCTGCGGGTGATGACCGACGAAGCCTGACGGCCGGCTGCCGCGAGCCGGTCAGACGGCTCGCCCGGTCAGACGGCTCGCTCCAATCAGATCCAGCGTCGCCAGCGGGCGATCACGAGGATCGCCACTGCAAGGACGACCATCGCCGCGAGGACGAGCAGGAAGTTCGCCGAGTTGTCGAAGAACGCGAGCTGGAAGTTCATGCCCATGATGCCGGCGAGCACCGCGGCCGGCAGCAGGATCGCCGACACGAGTGTCAGGACCTTCATCACGTCGTTCGTGCGCTGCGCGGACCGGCCCAGGTAGAGGTCGAACGAGCCGACGAGGCTCTCGCGGACGTTCTCGACGGCGTCGATCGCCCGCTCGAGGCGTTCGACGATCCCTGGCCACGGCTCGACGATGTCGCCGTGGACCTGGAAGTCGGGCCGAACCAGAGGCCCGAGCGCGTTGCGGTTCGGCGTCAGGGACCGGCGCAGCAGCGCGATTCGCCGCCGGATCAGCACGACCGAGGCGAGGAAGTCATCATCGTCGCGGGACGACTTCAGCGCGAGCGTGTCGAGGCGGTCGATCTCGCGTTCGATCGCTTCGACCTCGTCGAGGTAGTGACCAATCACGACGTCGACGAGGCCCGTGAGCAATGCCCCGGCATCGAGGATGCCGATGTCGCGCTCGCCGCGAATCTGGCCCGCGAGCTCCTCGATCGCGAGGACCCGACCGTCGTGGACGGTAACCACGAGATTCCGGCCCGCGATCACGTCGAGGGTCTTCCGAACCAGCTTGCCCGTGTCGTCGGGGTCCGGCTCGATCGCAATGAGCGTGACGGCGATGCGCTCCGGGGCGCGGACGAGACGAGGCCGGAGGCGATCCGGGTCCAGCTGGCGGACGATCTCCCGCTCGAGATTCAGCAGTCGCGCCAACTCGCCGATCGCTTCGCGCGATCGGTCGTCGGCGTCGACCCAGATCAACTGGCGGTCGTCGACCTTCGACAGATCCAGCTCCGCCAGGTCGACCTCGCGATCGTCGCCGCGCGCGTCGTACAAGCGCGCGCGGACCGTCATCGGAGCAGGGCGAGGATCCCCGCGGCGGCGATCGCGACGAACGCCAGGCCGACCTCGATGAATCGCATGACCTGGTCGTGCGGAACGTCGTCGTCCGTCGTGACGACGGGGTGGGCGCGGATCATGGATGACTCCGTTTCGGGCTGGTCAGGTTGGCTTCATCAGCTCTTGTGTGATGCGCGCTCACGGCCACCGGTCGGCGCCCGGTCGGCGTCCGGTCGGCAGTCGCTGCGGCCTCTGCGGGGAGGATCGGGCCGGGCCGATCGAATCCGTGCAAGCCGTCACGGGCCGCGCGTAACACGCTCGTGTCACGCCCCGATCGCCTCGTCCTGAGTGGTGCGGACGGTCAACGAAGGCGGGCCATCGGCCTGCGACAACCCTGCAACGGATCGGCAGTCACCCGGGGCGCTGGCGTCGCCGAGCGGTGGATAAGGTCCACTGCGGCGGCCTTGACGCTGCTCTCAAACCACGTCATTGCCGGAACGTCCGGCCAGCGCAACCGGAGGACCCCTCTACATGATCAAGCGACTACTCGCTGCGATCGCCCTGCTCGGGGCGCTCGCGGCCTGCACCTCACCGGGTGCAACGTCCAGTCCGACGCTCCCCGGACTCGAGTCCCAGCCGCCGGCAATCGAGAGCCAGGGCACGCCTGCCGAGAGCCCGGGGTCGAGCCCGGTCATGGAGAGCGCGTCGCCGTCGTCGAGCTAACCCGAGCTAACCCGAGCGCTCATCGCGGACCAACGACCCCCGGGCGAACCGCCCGGGGGTCGTTCTGTGTTTGGCGTGTCGCGTCGCCGACGACAACCTGATGCGGCGTCGGTGAGTCTGAGTCGGCCACCCCGACGCCGCATCCGATTCGGGCGCCGCGCATCCCCCTGCGGCGCGCCAGGCCCCTCAGGTCCCCGAGCCGTCCTGTCGGAACGTGTCCCTGACGGCGGAGCCGTCGCTAGTGTCGATCGTGCGGCTCTCATCGGGCATGCATCCAGCGCCGGGCGCATTACACGCGCGTGACACGAGTTCGGGGGATCGGAGCTTCGAAGCTCGGGGCTTCAGGGCGATGCGCCGCCCGAACGCTACGGCTGGAGCCTGCCTGATTCGACGATCGACCGAAGGAACACGAGGTGCTCGATCTGCCGTAGGTTCCAGCCGGTCCGGGCCGGCGCGAGGCCGACGAGATGGGCAGTGAGATTCGAGGCCTCGCCGACGGACAGGCCGCCCTGCTGAAGCCGCCGGGCCGTGGCCTTGACCTCGACGGACCGTCGAGCCGACTCGTGGTCGTTGATCGACTCGTGATGAACCTCTGGTGGCCTGATTCCCATCTGCTGTTTCTCCAGATGCGCCGCCGGTGACGGGTCGACCGGTCGCGCCATCCTGTGAACGCTCTGCGCGTACGGCCATACCGCGCCGTGGGCAATCCCGTTGCAGCGCGGTTGCACGAGCCGATTCGCAAGGCCGGTGCGACGGAGCTGACCCGCGAGCGTCGTTCTCCCGTCAGATCAGCTCGACAGGCCATTGGTCGGTCCCGCCCGGCCGCCGGACTGCGCTCTCGATCTCGCGCCCCCCTGTCAGACCGTTGATACGGGAATCCGCGCCGACGTTGCCGGTTCTCGCAGCCCTCCGGCCGAGAGTGGAGCCAGCCCGGTACGGGGCTAGACCACAGTAGGGATGGAGGTACTCGATGAGCATCATTGCGTGGATCGTTCTCGGCGCGATTGCCGGCTACCTGGCCGGCTTCCTCGTCCGCGGTGACGAGGGCCTTGGGGTCATTGGCCACATCGTCCTCGGCATCATCGGTGCGCTGGTCGGCGGCTTCCTCGCCGGTGTCCTGTTCAACTCGGACCCGATCGACGGACCGCTCGACATCAGCTCGATCGTCGTGGCGACCATCGGCGCGATCATCACGGTCGTCGTCGTGAATCTCGTCACCGGTTCGACCCGCACCGGGCGCGGCGCGGTCTAGCCGCTGAGACCGAGGCCGGGCACGACCCGGCAACGAAGTCGAACGCCCACCGAGACCGGTGGGCGTTTCGATTCGCCGGATCGCTGCAACGCCGAAAACGGGTCGCAACCGCGTCGCGCGACGCTGCGAGTCGGTAGGCTGCCCGCCATGAGCGACATCTACCTTGACTCCGTGGCGGCAGCGATGCCCGACGCCGCCGACCAGCTCCGTCACCTGACCGAGACGGGCCATCGCCTGCACGTTCTTGGTGAGGCGCCGCCAGGTCTGTCCGCGGCCCTGGAGATCGAACAGGTGAGCCAGCTGCCGTCTTCGCCGCCCACCGGCTCCTGGCTGCTGACCGCAAGCCCCGAGCTCTGCGCCGATCGCCGGCCACCCCTGTCGTCGATGTTCATCGGGCCTCGCCCCGCACCCTCGCCGCGGCCCGCGCCCCGCTGCGACGCCGACGCCCGCGACATGGCCGCGGCGGTTCTCGAGATCCTTCGCCGCGAGGCGATGGGTTAGCCCGACGCCCGCCCGCGGCTGCCCCTCGGGATCACCCGAGGCCCGAGCGGCACATCGCTGCAACTCCGCCGCGGACGCGAATGGCGTGCCCGACACGGGCCGCCCGAAAGAATGCTCGTGGGCTCCCGACCACTGGGGGTCCGGGAGCCCACTGACGTACCCAGGGCGCCCGGTCCTTCGGCCGGGGGCCCTTCTCCGTGTTCCCGCCCGGAGCAGCGATTCGCCGAGACGATTCGTGCGGGCGGCGGGCCAGACCGCAATGCGGTTGTAATGTCCTGACGCCGCCGCGAGAGGCCGATTCGCGGGTCCGCGGCCGTAGGATTGGGCTCACCCGGCGTGAGACGTCACACGTCGCGGTGCACGACAACGCACATTCCCGCGTGGGGACGCTTGTGACGGGGCGTCACCCACCCCGATCCTCGCGGACGCCCGGAGCCCCCTCCTCCGGGCGTTCCGCGCGTCCAGGGGACGACAACGCCCAGACCGGATGAGGCATGAAAGAACGGGCCCGCCAGACGGCGGGCCCGTTCTCGTTTGCCGAACGATTCTCGGGTCAGCTCTTGCGCGACGGCGTCGTGATGCTCCGGCCGCCGGCGTACCGGTCGAGGAGCGTGAAGCCCATCGCCGTGGCCGGGATCAGCGCCAGCGCGACGAGCACGCGATTCGCGCCACCGAGCAGCAGCCCGATGGCCAGCCCAACCGCCAACGACGTGCCGACGGCAAGCGCCTCGTCGGAGCCTGCCTCCATCCGCCGCGCCGCCTCCTCGACGGCGCTGCGGGTCGTAGCCGCGGCCTCGGGCAGGCGCGCCGCGACGGCGCTCGCTCGGTCGGCCACCTCGTTGGCGACGTCGCGCGTGCTCGCGGCCGCATCGCGTGCGGTGTCTTCGACGTCTCGCCGAGTCCCGGAAGTGCTCGTTTGATCGACTGCCATGATTCCGTCCTCCTTGCACCAGGTTCGGGTGAGGCAGTGACGGTAGGCCGTCGCTCGCGGCACGCATCTGCGCGAGCCGACCGTGCCGATTGCAGGCGCGTAACAGCGCCCGGTCTGCAAGCGGGCTGACACTCTCCGGGGGCTCTCCGCGAGGCCGGGCGATGGCGCCGGACCGTACGTTCGAGACACGGGGTCGTCAACCCCAGCACTTGGAGGTACGGACATGGGATGGGAAGACGAGAAAGCTGACGCCAAGAAGGCGATGCGCGAGGTCGACGAGAAAGCCAAGGAGACCTGGCGCAAGGCCGATGGCGAGGAGAGCGTTTCGGATCGCGTGGCCAATCTCGGCGACGACATCCGGAACGAGCTCGGCAATGCGGGCGACGATATCCGCCGCCACACGGACGACGCCGAAGAGGGCCACGCGTAGCCCGTCTCGACGCTCGTAGCAAGAATCGACGCCCCCGCCGGTCCCGCCGGCGGGGGCGTCACCTTGTCCGGAAGCGTCACATCGCTCGGGGCGGAACCCTCGAGCGTCTCACGCGCCCGCGCGCTTGCGCCACGTCCCGCCGTCCCGGGCCCCATCGAGTTCCGCGGCACACCAGGCGCAGACCGACCACTCCAGGCGCACCGTGCCGCCGCAGTCCTGGCAGCGATGGCTGAGCTGATGACGGCAGCCGGGGCAGATGAGCCAGTCCTCCTGGATCGTCAGCCCGCAGGTCGCGCAGCGTGGCTCCGCCTCGATCGCGAAGGCCAAGTGGCGCAGCCGATCGAGCCGTCGATCGGCAGCGAGCCCGTCGGGCCGAAGGACCACGTGAACGAGAAGCGCGGCCGGGAACAGCAGCGGCGTCGCAAGAATCACGAGCGCCGCCGAACCATACGAGGCGACGAGGCTCCCGCTCCGCCGCCTCGTGTCCAGGAACGCCCAGAGGGCCGACGCGAGCCAGATCAGCACGAGATACGCGCCGATCAGGCGGATGATCAGGCCGGCGACGGGACCGCCAAGGATCGTTCCGACCGCCTCACCGAGTGCGTCGCTGAAGAACTCCAAGGGTGCGTCAACCCCCCGGCTGCCGACGCGGCTGGGACGCCCGTGGCGCCGCTCAGCGCGTTGCGGCGACCTGCTGCTCCGCGCCCGAGCGACGGCGCTCCATCTGCTCGCCGAGCTGCTCGAGCTCGTCCGCGTCGAAGACCCGTCGCGCGGTCGGGAACATCTCCTTCTCCTCCTCCTCGATGTGGTGGCGGAGGTTCTCGATCATGACCGTCGCCTTTGCGCCCCACGTCTCGTCGTCGACCGGCAGCGACCCGAGCTGGCCCATGATCGTGTCCACGACGTCGTGCTCCTCGTACGCCTCGAGAACCATGTCCTTCGCCCGAGGGTGCTCGCGGAGGGCGGGATAGAAGATCTCTTCCTCGATCACCTCGTGAACCGTCAGCGCCTGCTTGATCCGCCCGAACAGCTCGGTCCGGGTCTTGACGCCGCGCTCGGTCGTTGTCTCGAGCTCATCGAGCATTCGCTGCACGGCGCGGTGGTCTTCGGTGAGCATCGTGATGGCATTCATAGTCGACCTCCCGTTGGTTTGGTGAACGTACGATCAAGGCTGATCGAGGTAATCGCCGGTCGAGGCAACGCCCGGTCGTTCGAAGTCACAGTCGCGTTACACCAAACCCGATCGCACGAGGGCGCGGCAAGGTACCTGCTACGCCAAAGAAAGGTCGATCCATCCCGGCGCTTCGTCCGTCGCACGCGGAGACAGCGATGCTGGACGCGTCAGGGCCGGTGACCCGGCTTGACGGCACCTTCAGGAGGACTTCGACACACATGCAGCGTGGCGAGACGCCGAACTCCCCGGGACCGGCGCGGAAGATCCCGCCCCGGTCCGCCGCGTCCGCGTCCGAGTCGGCGTCGGGATCGTTGGCCGAGCTTCGATCCGTCCTCGACGCGGTCCCGGAGGCCGTTCTCGTCTTCGACGCCGAAGGCCGGGTTCGGTTCGGCAACCCCGCCGTCGACCGACTCTTCCCGGGCCGGCCGATCAGCGATCACCGCGACCTGATGTCGCGGTTCGAGCCGCTTCCGGCAGGGTCGCCGACGGAAGGCACGCTGCTCGTTCGACCGATTCGCGACCCGAATCGCTGGTTCGAGCTGCGCTCGGTGCCGCTCGGCCGTGGCGGACCGAGCCAGGGCCGGATCCTCGTTCTCCGCGACGTCACGACGGCCCAGGAGCACCGGGCCGACCGGCGCGCCTACCTCTCGATCCTGTCCCACGAGCTGCGCACGCCGATCACGACGATCTATGCCGGCAGCCGGCTCCTCGCCCGCCGGGGCCGCCGCCACACGCCGCCCGCCGACGAGCTTGCCGCCGACATCAGCATCGAGGCGGCGCGCCTCTACGACCTCGTCGAAGACCTGCTCGCGTTGACCCGGCTCGAGCGGGAGATCCTCGAGATGTCCGATGAGCCCGTGTCGCTGCCGCGAGCCGTGGAGTCGGCGATCCGATCGACGACCAGCCGCGCGCCGAACGCGCCGGTGATCGTCGCGGGCGCCGCCGACCCACCCGCGGTCCGCGGCGACACCTCGTACGTGGAGCACGCCCTGCGCAACCTCCTGGCGTCGGCGACCCGCTACGGTCGGCCGGGAGAGCCCGTCATCGTCCGCATCGAGCCGCGCGACGACGAGGTCTTCGTGCGCGTCCTCGACCGGCGGCCGGACGCATCCGAATCGGACCTGTCGATGAGCTTCGCCCTGATCGACGAGCCGACCGCCCCGAGCCGGCTCCGGCTGGGCATCCCGTTGTTCGTCTGCCGGCGCCTGATCGAGGCGATGTCCGGGCGGGTCTGGGCGCGACCGCGCGACGACGGCGGCGCGGAGCTGGGATTCGCGCTCCGGACCTACCGGCCCGCCGACTGACGCGCCGCGCCGCGGGTCGCCGCGGACCGGGACGGTCGCTCCGGCCCGACACGCGCGGCATCCCGGCCGAGGCGCCGCTCGAGAAGCCGGACGACGGCCCGCTCCTCGGCCCGGGTGGTGCCCGACGGCGGCGATCCGGTGGCTTCTGCCGCGCCGAGCAACGCGCCCCGGAGTCGCGGATCGAGGTACGCCTCGACCACGACGGGGTGGACGTACGAGCGACGACAGACCGCCGCGGTGTTTCCCAGCTGGTCGGCGGTGTCGCGGATCGCGGAGACCACGTTGCGCTTCGCTTCGGTCGTCGTCTCGGGCTCATCGAGCGCCCGGAGCGCACGGAACGCGAGGACCGTTCCAGCCCATGTCCGGAAGTCCTTGGCGGTGATGTCGGGCGCGATCGCCTGGAGGTACTCGTTGACGTCGTCACTCCGGACGTCGACAGGTTGACCGTCCTCGCCTTCGTACTGGAAGAGCTCCTGGCCCGGGAGGTCGCGACAACGCCGCACGACCGTGGCGAGGCGCCGGTCGCGCAGACCCACCTCGTGAAGGCGCCCGGACTTGCCGCGGAACCGGAACCGGATCGTCGAGCCGCGGACCGTGGCGTGACGGTCGTGGAGCGTTGTCAGGCCGAACGAGCGGTTCAGCCGCCGGTATTCGTCATTGCCGACCCGGATCAACGTCAGCTCGAGCAGACGGACCACCGCCGCGAGCACCTTCTCGCGGGGCAGGCCCGGGCGCGCGAGGTCGCGGTCGACCCGTCGGCGAATCGCCGGCAATGCGCCTGCGAACGCGACGAGGCGCTCGTACTTCGCGGTTTCGCGCCGCTGCCGGAAGCGGGGGTGATAGCGGTACTGCTTGCGGCCCCGGGCGTCGCGACCCGTCGCCTGGAGATGACCGAGCGGGTCGGTGCAGATCCAGACGTCCTCCCACGCCGGCGGAATCGCGAGGCCCCGGATGCGGGCGAGCGTCTCCTCATCGCTGACCCGGCGTCCGTCGGGATCGACGTACACGAAGCCGCGCCCGGCTCGCCGCCGGACAATCCCCGGCGACCGGTCGGTGGCATGGCGGAGTCGCGGCGTCGGCCCGCCGTCCGTCGGCTGTGCGGTTGCCTCGTCCCGTCCTCGTGCCACGCGCGGAGGATGATGTGCGGCAGATCACGCCGAGCGCTGCGCGGACGCCCGGGCGGTCGCACGCGTATTGCAGCCGGCGGACCGACATGCGGCCGTAGCGCGAGCGGCCTCCGGCGCGCGGACGGTTGGGATGCGCCGGGCTCGATACTCCCGGCCGGCGCGGCGGCGGGCACCCGCCACTCGCGCCGCCACGCTCTCGGGGAGGGACGCCATGAACGACCCACGCGACCCCGCGTTCGAAGCTCGGCCGGGGCAGGACGACGCGGCTGCCGAGCCGGAGGCCGTGCCCGCGGCTCAGCCCGCGGCCGAGCCGCCGCCCGCGGGCATCTCGCCTCGCGCCGGCGCCACGACGGGTGCGACGCTCGAACCGGCCGCCACGCCAGAGGCGACGCCCGAACCGGCCGCCACGCCAGAGGCAACGCCCGAACCGGCCGCCACCGCAGACGTCCCGCCCGCGGCCAGCTCCGCTGACGTCCCGCCCGCGGCCAGCTCCGCTGACGGCAGCGGTCCCGTTGTCGTCGTCAAAGGAGTGACGCGGGCGTTCAACGGCCATCTCGTCGTCCGGGGCCTCGATCTCACGATCGAGCCCGGGACCATCGTCGGGGTCATCGGTCCTTCGGGGTCCGGCAAGACGACGACGATCCGGATGCTGACGGGCGCGCTCAAGACGACGAGCGGCGAGATCAGCGTGCTCGGCGAGCGGCCTACCCATTTCCAACGCGGCACCCGGGAGCGGATCGGCTACATGCCCCAGCTGTTCACGCTCTACGCCGACCTCACCGCGCGCGAGAACGTCGACTTCGTGGGCAGCCTGTTCGGGATGCTCTGGCGACGACGCCGGCGCCGCACCCGCGAGGTGCTGGAGCTGCTCGAGCTGTGGGACGCCCGGGACCGTCGCGCGAGCAACATGTCGGGCGGGATGCAACGCCGGCTCGAGCTGGCCTGCGCCCTCGTCCACGAGCCGACGCTGCTGTTCCTCGACGAGCCGACCGCCGGGATCGACCCGATCCTCCGGAGCACGATCTGGGACGAGCTTCACCGCCTGCGCGATGCAGGCCGGACGATCCTCGTCACGACCCAGTACGTCGGCGACGCCGAGGACTGCGACCGCGTCGCGCTCATCGCCAATGGCCGCCTGATCGCGTTCGCGCCGCCCGACGATCTTCGGCGGGACGCCTTCGGCGGCGACGTCATCGAGGTCGAGACGACCCAGCTGTTCGACGCCAGGGCCATCGAATCGGTCGAGGGCGTGCGCGCGGTCCGCCAGCGCACGCCGCGGTCATTCAGCGTGACGGTCGCCGACGCCGCGGTGGCGCTGCCGGCGGTCGTGGAGGCGGTCACCGGCGCCGGGGCCGAGGTGGTCTCGGCGCAGGAAGTCCGGCCCACGTTCGACGAGGTCTTCGCCCAGCTCGTCGAGCGAGCCGAAGCCGAAGCGTCGGCCGCCGCGCAAGCCGAAGCACAGGCCGGCGGCGAGCAGTCGGAGCCCGCCGCATGAGCCTCGCCAAGGCACTCACCCGAATCCTGTCGTTCGTCGGAAAGGAGCTCGTCGAGGTCGTCCGGCGGCCGGGCGTGCTCCTGAGCCTGATCCTCGGGCCGTTCCTGATCCTCGCGATCTTCGGTGCCGGCTACAGCGGCTATCGCCGGCCGCTCGACACGGTCGTCGTCGTTCCGCCGGACTCGGGCCTGCCGACCGACGTCGCCGACTACAGCGAGATCTCCGGCGCCGGGCTCGAGGTGACCGAGGTGACCACGGACCAGGCGGCCGCCGAGCAGGCGCTCGAGAACCGGACGGTCGATGTCGTCCTCGTCGCCCCGGACAACGTGAAGCAGCAGTTCCAGGCAGGCAAGCAGTCGACGATCCAGGTGAAGGTCAACGTCGTCGACCCGGTCGACCAGAACTACACGACGTTCCTCGCCCGAGCCCTCGAACGTGAGGTCAACCGGATCATCGTCGAGCGCATCGCCGAGGAGGGCCAGACCTACGCGCTGAGCCAGGGCGCCGACGAGGCGGCCGCGATCCCGCCATCGGTCGTCGCCGCGCCGACGAAGGCCGAGGTCGTCAACATCGCGCCGTCCCAGCCGGGTGTCGTCCAGTTCTTCGGGACCGCGGTGCTCGCGCTGATCCTCCAGCACATGGCGGTGACGCTGATCGCGCTGTCGGTCGTCCGCGAGCGGACGACGGGCTTGTTCGAGCTGTTCCGCGTCTCGCCGATCCGGACCGGCGAGCTCGTCGTGGGCAAGATCGTCGCGTTCGGGATGTTGTCGGCGGCGATTGCCGCGATCACGCTTGCCCTGCTGATCCTCGGGTTCCGCGTGCCGATGCTCGGCGATGGCTGGGCGCTCGGCGCCGTCGTCCTGCTCTTGATCGGCGCGTCGCTCGGCCTCGGGTTGCTCGTCGCCGCGTTCTCCGACAGCGAGCGACAGGCGGTGCAGCTGTCGCTGCTCCTGTTGCTCGCATCGGTGTTCTTCTCGGGCTTCGTCCTCGGCACGGACGAGTTCAGTGAGCCGGTTCGAACGTTGACGGCGCTGCTGCCCGTGACGAACGGCATCCAGCTGATCGGCGACGTGATGCTTCGCGGCTCGACAGGCGCCGTCGCCCCACTCGTGGCGCTCGCGGCCGAGGCGGTCGCCTACACCGCGCTCGCCTGGCTGATCATCCGCCGGGCGCTCCGGAGCACGTAGCCCGGAACGAATCGCGCCGGCTTGCGGCTACGAGGCCGTTCCGGCAAGGCGCTCGGGCATCGCGACGACCCGACCGTCCGCCGAGTCTGCCACGGCCGCGTCGGCTTCCGGGATCTCGGGGTGGCGGCCGCCGTTCGCGATCATCTCGCGATACAGCGCCTCGTAGCCATCGGCCATGCGACCCGCGGAGAAGCGGTCGATCACGGATGCCCGGATCTTCTCGCGGTCGAGCTCCTCGACGCGTGGCACGTTGAACGCAAGCTGCATCACGTCGTCGCCGAAGAAGCCGTCGACGCCGTCCCGGATGATCTCCCGGAGGCCACCGACCTGGCGGGCGATCACGGGCGTCCCGCAGGCGAGCGACTCGATCGCGACGAGCCCGAACGGCTCCGGCCACGACCCCGGCATCAGCGTCGCGTAGCTCGCGGCGACGAGGTGATCGCGCTCCTCGCCGGAGAGCTCGCCAAGAAACTCGACGAGCGAGCCACCGCGCTTCAGCGCCGGCTGGAAGACGGCCTCGTTGTAGTCGCGCTCCCCTGCCGTCGGGCCGAGCTTGGCGGCGATCTTCAAGGGGCGGCCGGTCCTGATCGCGACCTCGATCGCGTCCGTGACGCCCTTCTCGGGACTGATCCGGCCGATGAAGCAGAGATCGTCAGTCCGACGGCGCTCGAACGGCGCACCGGTCAGTGTCAGGCCGTTGTGGACGCACGTCCACGGAACCTGCGGGTGGTCCGCCGACTGTGATTCGCTGATCGCGACGAGCCAGGTCGGCGCCGCGCGCTGTAGCAGCGGCCGGGCCCACGGGAGGTCGAGGCGGCCGTGGAACGTGGCGGCAACCGGAACCGTTGTCCCCCGCCCCAGCATCACGCTCGACCACTCGAGATGCGAGTGGATGATGTCGAAGTCGTCGGCGCGATCGAGGACCTGGAGCATCGTGTCGAGGATGAAGCCGCTCGGATCGTCACCGAAGCCCAGTGGCCGGAGCGCCTTCGGCGTGGTGGCCACGAGTCGACCGGGGACGTCGGAATCGCCCGAGGCGAACGTGGTCACGTCGTGGCCCCGGGCGACGAGCTCGCTGATCAACTCATGGACGACGCGCTCCGTGCCTCCGTACCCCTCCGGCGGCACGCGCTCGATCGGCGGTGCGACCTGGGCGATGCGGAGTGACTCTGCCATGACTGGTTCCTCCTCACGGAACGCGCGACGGCCGGCCGCGCCGTTGGCGCGACCGGCCGCATCGGGGCGGGAGCGTTACCGGTCCGCGACGACCGTGTCCGACTCCTCGGCTTCCTCTTCGGCCTGGTCGCCGGCACCGGCACCGCCCGCGGCACCGACGGCGCCGCCGACCACCGCGCCCGGAGGCCCGGCGATTGCGCCGCCGACGGCGGCACCGGCCACGCCACCGGCGAGACCACCGGCCCCGGCACCGGCCTCGTCATCGCCCTCGGTGGCTTCGCCTGCGAGCGCACCGCCGACGGCGCCGATCGCGCCGCCAACAACGGCGCCCGGAGGCCCGCCGACCGCCATGCCGGCACCAGCGCCGGCGAGTGCACCTGCGCCCGCCCCGAGGGCTTCCTTGCCGCCCTCCTCGTTTTCGGCCGCCGTGCCGTCGGCGTCGGTGCGGGTCACGTATGGCGTGTCGGTCCCGACGACCGTCTCGTCCCTCATGACCGTGTCACCCGTCGCGGGGTCGTCGGTCTCCATCATGTGGCGGTTCCACGTCTCATCGTGAACGTGTCCGGGCTCCCCATGACCGGGGTCCCACTGGTCGTTGCCCATCACTGTCTCCTCTCTCGGGTGCCCGTTGGCGCGCCAGGTGGCGCGTGGCAATTCGACGGTACGGACGGCGGCGCAGCGACCGCCCGAGATTTGGACGGAGCGCCGTATCAGGCGCATGACGGGGCCCGATCCAGGGCTTCGCTGTGGCGCGTGTGCAATGCCCGAGACGCTTGTGTTTGGACGCAGCGCATGACGCCGACCCGACCCTGCATCCGACCCCCTCAAGCGGAGAGAGTGATGCACACCGAACACGCGCCACGATCGCGGCGCCGGCTGCCGATCGCACTGACGGTCCCGGCGGCGCTTGCCTTGCTCTTGCTCGGCAGCGGCCAGGCCTTCGCGATCGACGATGCCACGAAGTACGGCACGGTCACGATCAACGATGCCGATACTGGCGGCGAGGTCATCGTTGACGGCGAGCCGCACGTCTGCACGTTCACCTTCGACTTCGATCTCGGGATCGAAGCTCCCGTCCTCGGCTGGAAGGTCAAGGTCTGGAACGAGGTCCCGCTCGATGGCGAGACCGTCCTCAAGGGCCAGACCGGCCCGACCGACGCCGACGGCCGCGTCCACGTCCCGGACTCCGGGGCGCTGAGCGCGCCGAACGGCCGCTACAACGTGGTCTGGGACGACGAGTACCCGCCCGACGGCAGCAACGGCGCCCGCAGCTTCGTCGTCGACTGCAAGGAGCCGACGCCAACGCCGCCGACCCCGACTCCTCCGACGCCCACACCGCCGACGCCCACGCCGACGGACCTCGGTGTTGGAGGCACGGAACCCACACCGACCGAGACGAATCTCGACCTCGGTGTTGGTGGCGTCACGGCGATCACGCCGCCGCCGACGGATACGAGCACGCCGGTGCCTGCCGCGGCCGGCAACCCCATCGTGCCGCTCGCGATCACGCTGATCGCGCTGCTGACGCTCGTGTTCACGATGTCCGGCCAGCGTCTCGTCGATCGCTCGCGTCGACGCTCGCGCTTGCGCTAGCGCTACCTCGGGGGCGCGCGCGTCGCGCGCGTGAGCCGAACAACGGATCGGGAGCCGCGCTCCCGGTGAACGACCCCGTCGCCCTACAGGGTGACGGGGTCGAGCTTTTCGGGGTCGATCCCGAGTTCCTTGATCGCCGCCGCCGCCTTGGGGCCGGGCAGCGCGGCGCACCGGGCGAGCTCCGCGACGGTCGCCGCGGCCACGTGCGGCGGGTCGATCTCGAACAGGGAGCGGAGCGCCTCTCGCGTGTCGCTGCGGCCGAAGCCGTCGGTCCCGAGCGAGACGTAGTAGCTCGGTAGCCAGCGCGAGACCATGTCCGGCAGGGCCTTGAGCCAGTCGGTCGCGGCCACGATCGGGCCGCCATCGGGGCCGAGCACCTGGGCCACGTACGGCAGCCGCGGCGTCGCGTCGGGGTGGAGCCGGTTCCAGCGCTCGGCCTCGAGCGCGTCGCGGCGCAGGAGCGGGAAGGACGGCGCCGAGTAGATCTCGGCCGCGATCCCGAACTTCTCGGCGAGCAGCTCCTGGGCAGCGACGACCTGCTGGAGGATCGACCCCGAGCCCACGAGCCGCGCCCGATGGGCCTTGGGGCCGAGATCGGGGGCATCGCGCAGCTTGTAGAGCCCCTTGATGATCCCTTCGTCGACGCCGTCGGGCTTTGGTGGCTGGGCGTAGTTCTCGTTGTAGAGCGTGACGTAGTAGAAGACGTCCTCGCCCCTGCCGTACATCCGCTCGATGCCGTCGCGGACGATCGCCGCCAGCTCGTAGGCATAGGCCGGGTCGTACGGCCGGCAGTTCGGGATGTTCGACGCGAGGATGTGGGAGTGGCCGTCGTCGTGCTGGAGACCCTCGCCGTGGAGCGTCGTTCGGCCGGCCGTAGCACCCATCATGAAGCCGCGACCGCGGGCGTCGCCCAGCGCCCAGACCTGGTCACCGGTCCGCTGGAACCCGAACATCGAGTAGAAGATGTAGAACGGAATCGTCGCGTGGCCGAGGCTCGCGTAGGACGTCGCGGCGGCCTGGAGCGACGCCATCGAGCCCGCCTCGGTGATGCCCTCCTCGAGCACCTGGCCGTCGACCGCCTCGCGGTAGCTGAGGACGAGGTCGCTGTCGACCGGCTCGTAGCGCTGGCCGAGCGCGGCATAGATCCCGACCTCCTTGAAGAGCGGGTCCATGCCGAACGTCCGGGCCTCATCGGGAATGATCGGGACGATCCGCGGACCCAGCTCCTTGTCACGGATGAGGTTCCGCAGGATCCGGGTGAAGACCATCGTCGTGGAGACCGGCGTCTCCGACCCGGCGGCGAACTCCTTGTCGACCGCCTCGCCGGGCGCCGGCAGCGGCTGGGAGCGGACGACGCGCCTCGGGATCGAGCCACCGAGCGCCTTGCGGCGCTCGCGCAGGTACTGGACCTCCTCCGAGTCGGGCCCAGGGTGGTAGTACGGCGCGTCCTTGAGCTTCGCGTCGGGAATGGGCAGCTCGAGGCGGTCACGGAAGATCTTCAGCTCCGCTTCGCTGAGCTTCTTCGCCTGGTGGGTGATGTTCCGGGCCTCGACGCCCGGGCCCAGGGTCCAGCCCTTCACCGTCTTCGCGAGGATGACGGTCGGCGCGCCGCTGGATTCGGTCGCCGCCTTGTACGCCGCGTAGACCTTGCGGTAGTCGTGGCCGCCCCGGCGGAGCTTCGCGAGGTCGTCGTCGCTGAGGTGCTCGACGAGCTTTCGAAGCCGCGGGTCGGGCCCGAAGAAGTGCTCCCGGATGTACGCCCCGCCCGCCACCGAGTACTTCTGGAACTCGCCGTCGAGGGTGTCGTTCATCTTCTGGACGAGGACGCCGTCGACGTCGCGGGCGAGCAGCTCATCCCATTCGCGGGCCCAGATCACCTTGATGACGTTCCAGCCGGCGCCGCGGAACGTCGACTCGAGCTCCTGGATGATCTTGCCGTTGCCGCGGACCGGCCCATCGAGCCGCTGGAGGTTGCAGTTGACGACGAACGTCAGGTTGTCGAGGCCCTCGCGCGACGCGAGCGACAGGGCCGCGGTCGACTCGGGCTCGTCCATCTCCCCGTCGCCGAGGAACGCCCAGACGCGCGAGCCCGACGTGTCGAGCTGGCCGCGGTTCTGGAGGTAGCGGTTGAACCGGGCCTGGTAGATCGCGCTGATCGGCCCGATCCCCATCGAGACCGTCGGGTACTCCCAGAAGTCGGGCATCAGCCGTGGATGGGGATATGACGGCAGGCCTTCGCCCGGGGCGCTCTCGCGCCGGAAGTGGTCGAGCTGGTCCTCGCTCAGTCGGCCCTCGAGGAACGCCCGGGCGTAGATGCCCGGCGCCGCGTGGCCCTGGTAAAAGATCTGGTCGCCGTTCTGGCCGTCGTCCTTGCCCTTGAAGAAGTGGTTGAAGCCCACTTCGTACAGGCTGGCGGCGCTGGCATAGGTGGCGAGGTGGCCGCCGATCCCGGTGAACTGGCTGTTCGCCCGGAGGACCATCGCGACCGCGTTCCAGCGGATGATCCGGCGGATGCGGAGCTCGATCGACTCGTCGCCGGGGAAATCGGGCTCCTGCTCGGGGCTGATCGTGTTGATGTAGCGGGTCTGGGTCAGCGGCGGCAGCCCGACATGGAGCTGGCGTGCTCGCTTGAGCAGCTTGTACACGAGGAACCGGGCGCGGCTCTCACCCTCCTGCTCGACGAGCTGATCGAACGACGCCAGCCACTCCGAGGTCTCCTCGGGATCGATGTCCGGCAGCTGGTGCTTGAACTCGTCGAAATACATGACGGGACCCTCGTTGGTCAGGCGGGTTCTAGGCGGAGCGTGGTCGGCAAGACCGTGTCGGCGACCATCGCCGGCGTCGCGGGATCGCCCGCGTACTTCCGGCGGAAGGCGGCGCTCACGCGCTCGACCGAATCGGGATCGGTGGCGGGGATGGCGGTGGCCGGGATGCGCCGCTCACCGACGTGGAGTGCCACGGCGGGATTCGCCTGCGCCTCGCGGTACCAGCGACTCGTCGGGCCCTTGTAGGTTCGGACGAAGGCTTCGTCGCCGTCGACGACGACCCAGATGACCGTCCGGTGGCTGGGGCCTTCCGGCGCCTGGGTCTCGATCCTCACTTCCTCGGCCGCAGCCAGGGCCTCGAGATCATCGCTCGAGAAACTCATGGGGCCAGCGTAGCCCAAGGCACGCGCGATGTCCGTTGCGGGACGGTTGCGGCGCCGGCGGGTCGAGTGGCCAGGCGTCGCGTCGCGGCAACGGAGGCTCGCGGTGGAAAGCGTTCATGGCCACGTCGCGCTCGCCCGCCCCCGGCTCAGGCGGAGTGCTGGAGCGCCGACGCCATCGTGGACGCGCGGATTGATATGCGCACGTAACGGTTCTGCAATGTCTGACGGCTCCGGGCGAGACGGCGCGTGGGCAACGATGGCCGCCAAGTTCCGGGATGGAGCGATGGGCGGGCCGGCCGCGGCGCCAGGGCCCGCGGACCCACCCCCCAGTAGGAGTGTCCGTAATGACGCATGAGCATGATCACGACACGGTCGTCGTCGACGATGGCGGCGGTTCGAGCATGGGGATGATCCTCGGAATCATCGGGATCGTCGTCCTCTTGATCGCGGTCTGGTACTTCGCCCTCGGGCCGGGCGCCGGACCGAACACCACGACGAACGAGAACAACAACACCGTCAATCCACCGGCGGCCAGCCTGCCGGCGCTCCCGAACGAGTCGTCCGCTCCGTAAACGAGCGGTGCCCCAGCGCGCCGGAAGCGCGTCTCGCTTCCGGCGCGGACTTATCCAGTTAGTACCATCTGTTCTCAACCAGGAGGTGTGGCGTGGGTACGCAACCACTCGTCCTTGTCGCGGATGACGAACCGCGAATCACGAAGCTCGTGTCGATCGCTCTCAGCGAGGAGGGCTTCCGCGTCGTCACCGCGACCGGCGGGGAGGACGCCCTCGCGAAGGCGGAAGAAGTCCGCCCGGACATCGTCCTGCTCGACATCGTGATGCCCGACCTCGACGGCATCGAGGTCATGCGCCAGCTCCGAGAGCAGCGGCCCGTTCCGGTCATCCTGCTGACGGCGAAGGGCGCGACCGCCGACAAGGCGAAGGGCCTCGATCTCGGCGCCGATGACTACATCGCCAAGCCCTTCCACCCCGACGAGCTGGCTGCCCGGGTGCGTGCGGTCATCCGGCGGTCGTCCGGCGTGGAGCCCGGCGCCGGGGTCCTCGCATTCGACGACATCGAGATCGACCTCGAGCGGCGCATGGTTCGCCGCAACGGCGAGCTCGTCCAGCTGTCGCGCACGGAGTGGCTGCTTCTCCAGCACCTCGCCACGCACCCCGGCAAGGTCGTCCTCCACACGGAGCTCCTCACCAAGGTCTGGGGCCCGGAATATCGGGACGACCTCCAGTACCTGCGGGTGTGGATCAGCCGCGTCCGCCGCAAGCTCGGTGCGAAGCCCGGCGAGCCGGGCCGCATCAAGACGTTCCAGGGGATCGGCTACCTGCTCGACGTCGAGCCGGGTGGCGGGTCTTCGATCGGGGGCGGCGATGAATCGGCGGACGCCGACGACGCGTCCGAGGCCATCGACGCGGAAAACGGGCCTCGGAACGAGGAGGCCGCGCCCGTCGGCTAGTCGGGCAGCCGCAGAGCGCGATCGCGCTCGGTCAATCCGAAACTTCACTGCAAGGCGCCGGTTCCGGCGCCTTGCGGCCGTGTAGGGCCCCTGCCGCCACGCTCAGGTCCCGCCGGGGAGGCGGCGTTCCGCCTCGGCGGAACCGCAGGATGGGAGGTCAACCCAGATGACGTACGACGAGAGAACCGTGGTCCACGAGGACGACGACTACCGCGGTGGCACGTCGGTGACGAGCCGAAGCGTCGAGATGCGGCCGAGCGGCGGCACGATCGCCGGCCGGATCGTGATCCTGCTGTTCGGGATCGTCCAGGTCCTGATTGTGCTCCGGATCGTGTTCCTGCTCCTGAACGCCCGCGAGGGCAACGACATCGTGTCGTGGGTCCTGAACGCGAGCCAGATCTTCGTTGCCCCGTTCGAGGGCATGCTCGGCACGGATGCGCTGGCGGCCGGTGGCTCGGTCCTCGACGTCGCCGCGATCCTGGCGCTGATCGGCTGGTCGCTGCTCGAGGCGCTGATCCTCGCGGCGGTCGGCGTGTTCCGGCGCGAGCCGGCGTAACTCACCAGTCGACACCCAACGCGCAGAACGGCGGCGTCCCGAAAGGGGCGCCGTCGTCGTTCGTGCGGCTGACTCACGGTCAGCCGTTTCTCGTCGAAACGCGGGAATCGACCCACGAGCATTGAAGATCCTGACTCGGCAACCGGGCGCGGCCACGAACTGACGACTCCCGGTCGCTCATGCGCCGCGAGAAACCGGATCGGTGGCGACCTGCGGTAGCGTTGCGTCGTGCAGCCTTTCGACGCGGGCCGCTACGACGCGGCCACGGCGCTCATCGTCGTCGACGTCCAGAACGACTTCGCCGATCCGGCCGGCAGCCTGTCGGTGACGGGCGCGCCCGACATCCTGCCGACGATCAACGCGGAGATCGAGACGGCGCGCTCCTTGGATGCGCTCGTCGTCCTGACCCAGGACTGGCACCCGCCGTCGACGCCGCACTTCGCGAAGGACGGCGGCATCTGGCCCGTCCACTGCGTCGCGGACACCTGGGGCGCCGAGCTCCATCCGGCGCTGGCGGCTCCCAACGACGCGGTACGGATCCGCAAGGGCGTGAATGGCGAGGACGGGTACTCGGGGTTCACGACCCGCGACCCCGTCACCGGCGAGACCAAACCAACGGAGCTCGAGGCGGTCCTCCGCGAGCGGGGCATCACGAGGATCGTCGTGTGCGGCCTCGCGACCGACTACTGCATCAACGCCACCGCGCTCGATGCCCGGCGCCTCGGCTTCCCGACGTTCGTGCTCCTCGAGGCGATGCGCGCGGTGAACCTCAACGCCGGGGACGGCCAGCGCGCGATCACGGAGATGACGGACGCCGGGTGCGTCCCGTGGCAGGCGGCCCGGACCGGCTAGTGCAGATCCACCTCGTCGACGCGACGTACGAGCTCTTCCGGGCGCACTACGCGCCGCGACCGGCCGTGCTGGGGCGGGATGGTGTCGTCCTCAGCGGCGTCTCCGGCCTGTGCGACCAGCTGCTGTTCCTGCTCCGCGAGCAGGGCGCGACGCACGTCGGCTGCGCGACGGACCGCGTCATCGAGTCATTCCGGAACGACCTGTTCCCTGGCTACAAGTCGAGCGCCGGCATGCCGCGCGACCTGCTCGACCAGTTCCCGATCGCCGAGCAGGCGATCGAGGCGCTGGGCGTCACCTTGTGGCCGATGGTCGAATGGGAAGCCGACGACGCGATCGCGGCGGCCGCGACGCGGTTCGCTCACGACAGGAGCGTCGACCGAATCCTCATCTGCACGCCCGACAAGGACATGGCCCAGCTCGTCGAGGACGACAGGGTCGTGCTCTGGGACCGCCGCCGCAACCTGTTCTACGACGACGCCGGCGTCCGCGCGAAGTGGGGCGTCGCGCCGGCCTCGATTCCGGACTGGCTGGCCCTCGTCGGCGATTCGTCCGACGGCTTTCCCGGCCTGCCGGGCTGGGGCGCGAAGTCCGCGGCCGCCGTGCTGGCCGTATACGGGTCGCTCGAAGGCATTCCCCAGCAGGCGTCAAAGTGGGAGGTCCCGAGCCTCCGCGGTGGGCCGGTCCTCGCGGCCACGCTCCGCGACCACTGGGACGAGGCGCAGCTGTACCGCTCCCTCGCGCGCCTGAGGACGACCGACGACGGCGTCACGATTCCCCAGGAGACGGCCACGGACCTCGAGTGGCATGGCGCGCCGCGCGCGACGTGGGAAGCGTTCTGCGACGAGTGGGGACTGGCGCGACTCCGCGATCGGCCCCACCGCTGGCTATCGGACTAGCCGGATCACGCAACGGAACACTGCTACTCGGGCAACGATTCCTGCCGTCGGCGATGCGGACAGCCGTGAAAGCGGTTACCGTCCTCAACGAGGGCTCGTCAGGAGACAAGCGGATGCCGCGCGACCAAGGGCGTCAGGCAGAGCTCGCGGCACGGATCCTCCGCGACTTCGAGGATCCGATGTTCCGACTTGCGCTACGCGTGCAGGAGGAGGCTCTCAGGGCGGAACCGCAGTGGGTTGCCTGGTCCAGGGTGCGCCGACATCACGACGACCCTGATCACGACCGGGCTTACTTCCGATCGAAGTGGCACCGGTTGGCCTCGCCCGTAGGTCCTGACCCCGGCGCAGGCACCCTGCTCTACCGGAAGACACTCTGCGGACGGTACGCGCCCGGGGGGAACATCACCTCGACGCCATTCGCTTCGCAGGACGGCTCGATCGCCCTCTGCCGGACGTGTGTCCGACTCCAACCTCGAAGGACCGGCCTGAATTGACGCCCGCTCGCGGATAGACCGTTCCCTGGCCTTGGTCCGCGACGGTTATCCGCTTCGCCTCCCCAGCACCTCTCCGTGCGGAACCGTGAACGAGCCCTCACCCCGATCGGCCCATTCCCGCCATGCGTCCGCGATGTCCGTCAGCTCCGTGTCGGTCGTGAGGCCGTACGCGAGCGACTGACTGGCGAAGTTCGAGTGGAGCACGCGATCGGCCCACATCGAACCCCACCAGGCGCGCTCCTCAGGCGCTTCGAACGTCCATTCGGAGCTTGACGGCACGATGTCGGTGAAGCCCGCCGCCCGCACCCAGCCTTCGAGGTGACGGCCGGCGTCAGCATCGACGCCGTTCCGTTCGGTCAGCTCGTGATAGAGCCCGAGCCAGCGGTCGAGACGAGGGTCGGGCGGGGACCAGCGAAACGCGCCGTAGTCGCTGTCGCGGACGGCGACCAGCCCGCCCGGCCGAAGGACTCGCCGCATCTCGGTAAGCGCGTCGACCGGTCGCGTCAGGTGCTGGAGCACCTGGTGGGCGTGCACGACGTCGAAGGAGGCATCCGCGAACTCGAGGTCATACGCGTCGCCAACCGCGAACTCCACGTTGTTCGGGACGTCGTCCAGGTCGGCCACGGACACCAGGTCGATCCCGACGACTCGACCTGGAGCGACGCGAGCGGCGAGGTCGCGCGTGATCGTCCCGGGCCCGCAGCCGACATCGAGCAGGTCGAGGCCCGGCCGGAGCGACGACAGGAGGTACCCGCACGAGTTCTCGGCGGTGCGCGATCGGTGGCTGCGCAGCACCGACTCGTGGTGGCCGTGGGTGTAGACGTCGTTCATCGCGCTACGCGAGTCGTCGAGTGCGGGGCTCGCCCGTCAACCTTCGCCGGCAGTTCCGTCGCCGCCCGGAAGCTGATACGAACCGGATCTGGGGATGTAGACCGTCTCGCCGGCGCAGATCGGGCACGCGTAGAGGACTCCCTCTTCCTCGAGGCTCTCCTCCATCAGCTCGTCGTGATCGACGGTGATGTGTCGGAAGCGGAGGTACCCGCCGTCGTCGATCGAACCGACGACGCCCTGTCGTTCAGCCATGTTCGGCACCCTAGCACTACTTCGTGAGCGCCAGCAGCGCGGCATGATGGGCGGCCGGCGCCGCCAGCGCACCGACGCTGCCCGGCTTCGCCGACGCCTCGAACCACGGCTTGCCGTCCATCGTCGTCACGATGGCGCCTGCGCGTTCGGCGATCAGGCCGGCTGCGGCGACGTCCCAGTTCGACATGCCGCCCTGCTGGATGAACGCGTCGAACCGGCCGTTCGCGACATACGACAGCGCCAGCGCCGACGAGCCCATCGACCGCGAGATCCGGATTGCCTTTCGCACGGCCCGGGCCCGCGTCACGACCGACCGGCCGGACAGCGCCATCTGGACGACGAAGTCCGAGAGCTTGTCCTTGTCGGACGCCTGGATCGGCTCGCTGTTGAGCATCGCCGGCCCGTCGGCGGTCGCTGCAAAGAGCTCGTCCCGCGACGGATCGAACACGACGCCGACCGCGGGCTCGCCGTCGACGGTGAGCGCGATCGACACGCAGAAGAACGGGATGCCATTGGCGTAATTGATCGTGCCGTCGACGGGGTCGATGATCCACACCCGGCCGGTCGCGGCTGCGGGGGCATGGCCGCCCTCGGTCGGGTGCTCGCCCGACTCCTCGGCCTGGATACCGTCGCCCGGGTTCCGCGCCCGGATCGCGGCCATGATCAGCTCCTCGCTGAGGTGATCGACCTCGGTCACGATGTCGCGGGCGCTCTTGTAGTCGACCCGCTCGACGCGCTCGTAGCGATCCATCAACAGCCGGCCGGCATCACGCGCGAGCTCCGTTGCGAACGCCAGATCGGAGGCGATCGAGGCGACCGCCGGGGGCGAAGTCACGGGTTCGAACACTCGACCGCGAGCGGCCGGACGTCGTTGCCGAGGTCGCGGACCGTGGCGTCGAACGTGATCGTCGCGCCGGCGGCGACGCGGGGTGTCAGCACGAACGCTGCCTTGCCGCCGTCGCTCGCGGGGTCACTGACACGGCACGTCGTCGAGCCGACGTTCGATCCGCTGTTCGTCACTCTGAGCGATACCGAGAGCGCCTCGCCGGCCGGCCGGACGGCGACAACCTCCGCGGGAAACGGGCCGATTCCCGAGACGGCAAGCATCGCCGCGACCGCCAGCCCGACGACCGCGAGCCCGACGGCGACGAACACCGTTCCGTGGACCTGTGAGCTGGCGGCGTCGCGCAATCCGAGCGGGTTGCATCGCTCGCACAACCCGACGTCGAGCGGGACCGGTGCGCCACAGCGGGCGCAGGCGTGGGTGAGGCTGGTCGGCGCGGCGGGTGGGGTTGACATCGGAAGGGCAATCCTGCCACCTACCAGCGATCGGTGGCGGCGATGAGCGTGTCGACGTCGTCGGTCGTCCGGACGGTCAGGATCGCCTCATCCGCACCGAGCTCGTTGAGCCGAGCAAGCTCCTCTCGTGGCGACGTCACGAGCGCGTGCTGTGACAGCCACTCCGGCGTCTTGTGGCGCCACGCGCCGAACGCCAGCACGACCCGCTGATCCTCCCGCCGGCGTCCCGCCGCCGCCAATGCCTCGCGGTAGCGCGGCTCCAGTTCGAAGAACCCCTCGGCCTCGGCCGCCCAGCCATCGCCAAGCTCAGCGGCAATCCGGACCCCGGCCGGCGAACCCGCACCGACGAGAATCGGCGGCGGTGGCTCCGGCGGGGCGTACGCGTAGGCCTCGGTGAGCCGGACGTGCTCGCCCTCGAACGTGACGGGGCCGCCGGTCCAGAGTAATCGCAGCGCCCGGATCGTCTCCCGGAGGCGCGCGGCGCGGGCCGCCGGCTCGGGGAAGTCGATGCCATAGGCGTGGTGTTCCGCGGGGTGCCCGCCGATGCCGAGACCCAGGACGTGGCGCCCGCCGCTGACGGCCTGGAGCGTCGACGACATCCGGGCCAGAACCGCGGGGTGACGGTTCATCACGTTCGCGACGAACGGCCCGATCGTGACCCGCCCGGTCGAGGCGGCTGCGGCGCTCAGCATCGTCCACGACTCGAGGACCGGGGTCGTTCGGTCGCCGCGGCTGACGAAGTGGTCCCACGCCCAGACGCTCGAGTAGCCCGCAGCCTCGAGCCGGCGCGCCCGCTCGAGCCACTCCCCGGCGCCGACGCCGAGCGTCGACAGGACGACCCCGATCCGGGGGGCGTCGGTCATCCTCGCTACCAGCGGTCGGTCGCCGAGACCAGCGCGTCGATGTCGGCGGTCGACCGAGCCAGGACGATCGCGCCATCGGCACCGGCGTCGCGCCAGCGCTCCCACGTCGCGCGCGGGTCGAGGCACCACGGACTCTCGGCGATGTCCTCGTCCCCGAGCCAGTCGCCACCCTCCCACCCGACATACACTCGCTGGTGCTCGCGCCGCCGACCGGACGCCTCGAGCGCCTCGAGGTAGATCGGCAGGTTCTGCTCGAAGTTGTCCTCGAACGCGCTCCAGCCGTCAGCGACCCGGCCCGCGAGCCGGGCGCCGGCCGGCTTCTCGCCACCGACGATGATCGGCGGGGGCGGCGTCGGGACCGGGAACGCGTGGGCGTCTTCGAGGGGGTAGAACGGCGACGGCCGCGTGACCGGGCCTCCCGTCCAGAGCGCCTTGATGACCTGGATCGCCTCCTCGAGCCGCGCCGCGCGCTCCCTGGGCTCGGGGAAGTCGATGCCGTACGCCGCGTGCTCCGCCGGATGGCCGCCGATGCCCACCCCGAGGATCAGCCGGCCGCCGCTCGCGATCTGGAGCGTCGACGCCATCCGGGCGAGGACCGCGGGGTGGCGATTCATCACGTTGACGACGAACGGCCCGATCGTGACGCGGCTCGTCTCGGCCGCCGCGATCGAGAGGATCGTCCAGCCCTCGACGACCGGCACGGTTCGGTCCTGCTGGCCGATGAAGTGGTCCCACGCCCAGACCCCGGCGTAGCCAGCCGCCTCCAGCCGCCTGGCGCTTTCGAGCCACCAGCCGGGCTCGGAGCGAATCGTCCGGATCGAGACCCCGATCGGCAGGGCGTCGGCCACGGGACGGCCTACAACCCGGTTTCGAACAGGCGGATGTCTTCCGGCGAGGCCGCGTGGCCGTCGCCGCGCGTGTGCTCGAGCGCTCCACGCGCGCCAAGCGCCTCGAGGTCGGCCGGGAACCGTCCGATCATGTCGAGGACCACCTTCTGGATTCGCTCCGCGTTCTGGGCGAACACCTCGAGCACGGAGCGTGCGTCGACCGCCTCGGTGCCCTCGAGGACGCCCGCGTCGTAGTCGGTGATCAGCGCGATGTTCACGACCGCCATGCCGAGCTCGCGACAGAGGTACGCCTCGGGATACTGGGTCATCGAGATGACCTCCCAGCCGGCGTCGCTGAACCACTTCGACTCGGCCTTCGTCGAGAAGCGCGGCCCGTTGATGATCACGATCGTGCCCCGCTCGTGGACGTCGATGCCGTGCTGCTGGCAGACCTCGAGCGCGATCCGCCGAAGCTCGGGGTCGTAGATGTCGGCCGACGAGAGATGCGTCACGACGGGGCCGTCGAAGAACGTGTCCTTGCGACCGCGCGTCCGGTCGACGAACTGGTCGCACAGGACGAAATCGCCGGGCTTGACGTGGTGCTGGAGCGAGCCCGCGGCGCACGGCGAGATCACCGCCTTGACGCCGAGCGAGCGCATCGCCCAGACGTTCGCCCGGTAGTTGATCAAGTGGGGCGGGATCGTGTGGCGGCGGCCGTGGCGGGGCAGAAACGCGACCCTCCGGCCCGCGACGGAGGCAAGGAAGAAGGAGTCGGACGGCGGGCCATACGGCGTGTCGACCTTGATCTCACGGACGTCGTCCAGCAGCGAGTAGAACCCGGACCCGCCGAACACGCCGATCTCCGCCTGATCCCGCACGCCTGCCTCCCAACTCGATGGATCGGCGGCGATTCTAGACTGTGACGGTGACCGAGCCCACGTCGCCCCCGCCCTGGCAGCCGCGGCGCAGTCGCGGGCCGAACGTCGCGACGTTCCTCGTAGGCATGTTCTTCCTGATCATCGGCGCGTGGTACTTCCTCGACACGACACTCGGCTTCGAGATGCCGGCCATCAGCTGGGGCAGCCTCTGGCCGGTGTTCCTCATCGTCATCGGCGGCCTGATCCTGTACCGCGCGGCGACTGACCGGCGATCGTGACCACCGGCGCCGAGCGCACCCGCGAGACGGTCGATCTCGCCGATTGGCGGCGACGCGTGGCGGACCTGTACGCCGAGGTTCGGCGGCTCTCGGCGATGGACGTCGGCGCGGCCATCGCGTTGTGGCGGGAGACCCGCGAGACGCTGTTCCGGGAGCATCCCTCCTCGCCACTCCCGGCCGACCGCCGGGCGAGGTTCCGGGCCAGCCACTTCGAGCACGACCCGGCGCTGCGGTTCGACGTCGAGGTCGTCCCGGGCGCGGCGGCGGCACCGTCGTCGGGCCCGATCGATTTCGGCGTGCCGCTCCTTGCCGCCAGCGAATTGCCGGTCAGCGCCGGGGGCACGATGAGCTTCACGCGGATCGGCCACGTCCAGATCCCGTTCCGAGAGGGACCGCGGCGGCTCGGCGTGTTCTGGATGGACGGCTACGCTGGCGGCCTCTTCATTCCGTTCCGGGACGCCACGAACGGCGCCGAGACGTACGCCCCCGGACGCTACCTCCTCGACTCCGCCAAGTCGGCCGATCTGGGGCGCGGGGCCTCCGACAGTTCGCTGATTCTCGACTTCAACTTCGCCTACCAGCCATCCTGCGCGTTCGATCCGAAGTGGGCCTGCCCGCTCGCGCCGCCCGAGAATCGGCTCGACATCCCGATCCGGGCGGGCGAACGACTCGGGTGAAAGGCGTCACGATCCGGGCGGCGGTCATCGACGATGCGGCCGGAATCGCCCACGTCCACGTCGAGTCGTGGCGGGCCGCGTACAAGGGCATCGTCCCCCAGGACTTCCTCGACGCGATGTCCGAAGAACGCCGGACCGGGCAGTGGACGGACATCCTGACTGCCAGGACGTACCGGAACTGGGTGGCGGTCGTGGATGGCCGAATTGTCGGGTTCGCTGGCACGGCGGCGCCCGACGCCAACGACGCGCCCGACCTCGCCTCCGGCGCGCTCGAGCTCGCGACGATCTACGTCCTTCGGGAGGCCTGGGACACCGGCGTGGGGCGGGCGTTGATGAACAAGGTGGTGGGTGATTGCCGCGGCCACGGCACGCCGGAGCTCGTGCTCTGGGTGTTCACCGCGAACGCCCGCGCCCGCCGCTTCTACGAGCGGGCGGGCTGGCTTCCCGACGGCGCCGGGCGGGATCTCGCTGTCGGGGGCGCCCAGATCCCGATGATGCGTTACCGACTCACGCTCGCCCGGGGTGACAAGGCTAGTACGTAGGTAGGGGCCGGGCTGGACCGTTGGTGCCTGCGCGGGCACCGAAACCCCGATCGACAATCGCAGGGCGCCGTCGCGAGGGGCGACTGCACGCGTCTCTGGCGTCCCTTGCGCCCGCGATTCAGCCCCGGGAGTGACGTGCGCTTCTTCCAGACATCACGCTCGGCCGCCCAGGACCGCCTCCTCTGGTCGCGGGATATCCGATTCGCGACGCGCGTCGCTCAGGCGGCCGACCGGACGCGCATGCTCGAGCTCGAATCCGGGATGGTCGTGATCGGCCCGGCGTCGGAGATGACCGACGCGCTCGCCGCGGCGATCGCCAAGGACGTTCACTCGCCCGCGTACGGCCTCGTGGACCTCGACCCTCGGCTCGACGAGCCCGAGCGGCACCTTGCGGGGATGGCCGAGGCAGTCCAGCTCTCCGGGCTGGCCGACCGGATCGGCATGTCGCCCTCGACGACAGTCGCCCAGATGAAGACGCTCGACTACTTCTTCAGCCTGCGCAACGTCCACCAGGTCGCGTTCCAGCCGATCGTGGAGTTGTCGACGGGACGGCTCCACGAGTACGAATGCCTCTTCCGGCCGAGCATGCCGATGCTTCCGCAGTCGATCAGCGCGATCGTCCATGCCGCGATCGACACGGATCGCTCGATCGAGCTTGACGCGTTCATCGTCCGTCTGATCCTGTCGCGTGCGGGCGACATCGAGGCGGCGCGCCGCGCGAGTGGCGATGCGTCGCTCCGAATCGCGATCAACTTCACGCCCGCGTCGCTGCTCGACCCGCAGTTCGAGGCGAGGGCCCTCGCCGACATGGTCGCCGACGCCGGCCTCTCGCCACGGCAGATCACGCTGGAATGCACCGAGGAGCAGGCGGTCCCCGACGTCGACCAGCTCAAGCGCCAGGTCAAGGCGCTGCGGCGGCTCGGGTTCGGGTTCGCGGTCGATGATGCCGGGGCAGGCTACGCGAGCTTCGCCCTGATCGCCGCGTTGCGGCCGTCGGTCATCAAGATCGACCGGCTGATCGCGACCGGCGTCGCCCGCGACGACGCGAAGCAGGCCCTGGTCGAAGCGTTCGTGTCGTTCGGAAGGCGGATCGGCGCCCGGCTGCTCGCAGAAGGGATCGAGCGCCGGGCCGATCTCGCGATGCTGAGCGATCTGGGCGTCGAGTTCGGCCAGGGCTACCTGATCGGTCGCCCGTCATACGAACCCCAGGCACCCCGCCCGATGGCCGGTCTGCGGCTAGACGCCCGCGCCACGGTCGCCCGCCGCGTCCGGGACTCCGTCCCGAAACGAAGCCACGCCCACGGAACGGCCGCCGCGAAGTAGCCGTCCGCGCACGCCCCCGGCCCATCATCGCTTTCGGTTCGTCTCGCGCACCGTTCGGCATCGCGCGTTCGTGAAATGAACCTTCTACGCCACTCACCAAGGGAAACGGCCTGACCCGTACA
This sequence comes from Candidatus Limnocylindrales bacterium, assembly GCA_036274475.1. Lineage (GTDB taxonomy): Bacteria > Chloroflexota > Limnocylindria > Limnocylindrales > CSP1-4 > CF-46. The sequence continues at coordinate 43,931 of DASUFO010000006.1, read as the reverse complement.
CCCAATGAACCAAATCGCGGCATTCGGTCCGAGAACGTTCGTTCGATGAACCGAAATGACGCCAAGCTGTTGCTCTTCGCCGTCACAACGCGAGTTTGGTTCGTTTGACGCACGCGGCTCACAGCAAGATGAGCGCGTTCGCTCCAAGTGGCGCACCGGCCTCCAGCAGCGCAAGCGCGCGACGACCCTCGAGCGGAAACCGTGAGCGCAGAACCGCGGCGTACTCAGCGACGAGCGAGCGGTTGCGACGCGAGGCGAGCAGCAACAACACCACCCAATCGACCGCCCCGTCGCGCTCTTTCAAAGCAAGCTTCCGCTCGAGCGCCTGGAGGTCGTTGAGGCGCGTCTCCGCCTCGACCCCGACGCGCCACTGATCGTGAGACCCTTGATCGACGCCGCGGATGAGGGCATCCCACGCTCGGCGATCGCCAGGTGCTGGAAGGGGCACCTCTGTCCGCCACGCCAGCGACTTATGGCAACGAGCGTGGAGCCGCTCGAGCAGCGAGGCGTGGGCGTGGTCACGGACTGGATCACCTTGCGGGAACAATCGCAGAGTCGGTTCAAGGCCAAGCACAGATGCGATCACCGCCGTCCGCTTGATCGACAGCTCAGGTACGAGTCCGCGTTCAATTCGTCCGTACTGGGGTCTGGAGATTCCCGCGGCCGAGGCAACGACAAGCTGCGAAAGCCCGCTGGCCGACCGCGCTCGTTTGAACTCCTCGCCTGTCGTGAGGACGAGTTTGCGTCCCAAGTCAGCGCCCGCGCTCGCCCGCTTCTCGCTCACTCCCACGCGGCGGAGGATGCCATTCGGCGCTTAGCTGGCGATCAACGCTACGATCGGCCGATGCCGACGACCACCACTCCCCTCCCCGCCCACGTCCGCCGGTTCCTCGAGGAGCCGCGCTACGCGACGATCGCGACGACGGACCCCGACGGCGCCCCGCGCCAGGCCGTGATCTGGTTCCTGCTCGACGGCGACACGATCGTCATCAACAGCCTCGAGGGCCGCCGCTGGCCGTCCAACCTCCGGCGCGACCCCCGGATCGCGATCGCGGTCACCGCCTCCCAGCACGAGGAGTGGGTCGGGCTGAGCGGCGAGGTCGAGATCGTCGACGACCAGCCGAGGGCCCAGGCCGACATCGCCGCGATGGCCCGCCGTTACCACGCCGCCAATCCGGAGCATGCCGAGGAGCTGATCCGGACCCGCTTCGAGCCGCAGCAGCGCGTCAGCTTCCGGCTCACGCCGACCCGGATCCACGATCACCTCGACGGCGATTGACGATGGCCATGAACTTCGGTGCCCAGCTCTGGTCGCAGCAGACGACCTGGCAGCAGTTCCGCGACACCGCGCTGCGAGCGGAGAACGTCGGCTGGGATTCGGTCTGGACGTGGGACCACCTCATGGCGATCTTCGGGCCGTGGGAGCAGCCGATCTTCGAGGGCTGGATGACGCTTGCCGCGGTCGCCGCCCTGTCGAAGCGGCTTCGGCTGGGGCTGATGGTCGGGGCGAACACGTTCCGCGAGCCGGGCCTGACCGCGAAGCTCGCGACGACGCTCGACCACGTCAGCGACGGCCGGGCGGTCCTCGGCATCGGCGGCGCCTGGTTCGAGCGCGAGCACAAGGCCTTCGGCTTCGAGGCGTGGGGCAGCGGCGTTGGCGAGCGGCTCGACCGGCTCGACGAGTCGGTCGGGATCATCCGGCGGCTGCTCGACGGCGAGCGCTTCAGCCACGAGGGCACGTACTACCGCCTCGAGGACGCCCTCAACAACCCGCCGCCGGTCCAGCAGCACCTGCCGATCCTGATCGGCGGCTCCGGCCCGAAGAAGACGCTCCGCACGACGGCGAAGTACGCCGACGCCTGGAACACGTCGGGCACGATCGAGGAGTGCCGCGGCCGCCTCGAGATCCTGCGCGGCCACGGCGTCGACGTCGGCCGGGACGTCGGCAAGATCGAGCTGACGGTCAGCTTCCCGATCATCGTCCGCGACGACACGGCCGAAGCCGAGGCGACCTACGCCCGGATCCTCGCGAACAACGGCGCCGCCGACATGGGCAACGTGCCAGTGCTGCTCGGCAGCCCGGCGTACGTCGCCGACGCCATCGCCCACTACGCCGAGCTCGGGTTCGAGACCGTGATCGTCCGCCTCGCCGCTCCGTACGACCTCCAGACGATCGACCGGATGCCCGAGGTGGCCGAGCGGCTCGCGGGCGTCGGCGCGCGTGGCTGAGGGCTCCGGCACTCGCGTCGCGCTGCTGGCGGGGGGCGTCGGCGGGGCGAAGCTGGCTCACGGCCTCCAGGCCCATCTCGGCGACCTTCTGACGGTCATCGTCAACACTGGCGACGACCTCGAGCGTCACGGGCTCCTCGTGATGCCCGACCACGACACGGTGATGTACACGCTTGCCGGTGTCGCAAACCAGGAATTCGGCTGGGGCATCGAGGGCGAGACGTTCGCGACCGCGGAGTGGCTGGAGCGATACGGCGAGGAGACGTGGTTCCGGCTCGGCGACCGCGATCTCGCGACGCACATCGTGAGAACCGCGCGGCTCCGGCGCGGCGAGCGGCTGACCGACGTCTGTCGCCACCTTCAACGGTCACTTGGCGTCCAGGCCAGGATCCTGCCGATGAGCGACCAGCACGTCCGGACGGAGGTCCGAACCGACGACGGCTGGCTCGACTTCCAGGACTACTTCGTCCGGCTCCATCAGGCCCCTGAGGTCCGCGAGGTCCGCTTCCGGGACGTGGGCGCGGCCCACGTCACGCCCGAGGTGCGGGCGGCCCTCGAAGGCGCGGAGCTGATCGTCATTGCGCCTTCCAACCCGATCGTCTCGATCGGGCCGATCCTTGCCGTGCGCGGCGTGCGGGCTGCGATCGGGCAGGCGCGGATCCGTGGCGCCCGCGTCGTCGCGGTGTCGGGAATCATCGGCGGCAAGGCGTTGAAGGGTCCGGCCGACCGGATGCTGACGTCGCTGGGGCATGAGGCGAGTGCGCTCGGCGTCGCCCGGATGTACGCCGATCTCGCCACGGACTTCGTCCTCGACAACGTCGACGCTTCGCTCGAGCCGAGCATCGCCGCGCTGGGCCTCGCGACGCACGTGGCGGACACGATCATGACTGACGGCGCGGCCCGCGCACGGCTTGGGGCGGAGGTCCTGGACCTGGCCTAGCGCCGACGCCGCTGCCCGCCAATCGATCGCGGCGGTCGCCCGCGCCGCGTTGACAGCGACGCGCTGCATGCCGCACAGTCCCGCCGTGCTCTCCGATGCCGCGCAGCTCGTCGCGACCAATCCGAATCCCTCGACGAGGGACTGTTCGGACTGACGCTGCGCGCCGCTGACGGCGCCATCGAACGGAACGACCGCCCTCGGACATCCCGAGGGCGTTTTCATTTGCCTGGAGAACGCCATGGACCCATCACGCTTCGGCCAGGGACTCGTCCTTGGCTTCACGATCGCCGCCGCCGTCGGGCCGATCAGCCTGCTGGTCATGCGCCGAACGCTGGCCCACGGCCAGGTCTATGGCCTCGCATCCGGCATGGGCGTCGCCACCGCGGACGCTGCATATGGCGCCCTGGCCGCCTTCGGCCTGACGGCCATCACCAGCGTTCTCGTCGGAGCGCGCGTCGCCCTCGCGCTGATCGGCGGGGCGTTCATGCTGTATCTCGGCTGGAAGACGTTTACGAGCCGCCCAACCCAGGTCGCGGAGGCGACCGACAGACCCGGCCTGATCGGAGCGTTCGCCTCGATCTTCGGACTCACGATCACGAACCCGAGCACGATCCTCTCGTTTGCGGCGATCTTCGCGGGCCTCGGCGTCGTCGGCTCGGGCGGGGCGGACGCCGCGCTGCTGACGCTCGGCGTGTTCTGCGGCTCGGGGCTCTGGTGGGTGATCCTGACGACGGCGTTCAAGCTGCTGCGAACCCGCGTCACCGTCCGCGGCCTGGTCTGGGCGAACCGGATCTCGGGCCTGGTCCTCCTCGGGTTCGGGGTCGCGGCGATCGTGACGGCCTTCATCGCGACGATGGGCTGATCGCTCCGCCACGGATCGCGCCGTGACGCTTCGCCGGTCGTCGCGGACAACGGCAATCATCGTGGATAACCCGCAGCCACTGGGGTTGTCCACATCGTTGTGCTTGCCCGCAACGATCTCGAATCGCCGTCAGGGGAGCCGTTCTCCGGCGGCGAGCGCCGGCCCGGGTACGATCACGCCAGATGGACGACGCCGCCCCAAGCCCGCCCAGCGACCGGATCGTCGCGATCATCCCGATCGGAACGCTCGAGAACGCCAAGTCGCGCCTCGGCGGGACGCTCGACGCCGAGGAGCGCCGCGATCTCGTCGACACGATGATCTACCGCACGGTTCGAGCCGCGCTCGCGACGCCGGGCATCGCCGAGACGCTCGTCGTCAGCCCCGACCGCGATGCCCTCGAGCAGGCGACGTTCCTCGGGGCACGGACGATGCGCCAGAAGGGTCAGGGCCTGAACGCGGGCCTCCGCGAGGCCCGCGACGACGCGATCGCCGGCGGCGCCGGCGCCGTCGCGATCATCCCGATCGATCTGCCGCTCGTCTCGCCCGACGCTCTCCGCCAGCTCATCGCGCCCCTCGGCGTCGTCGGGGAGCGGCCACTCGTGGTCCTCGCTCCGGATCGCCATCGCCGTGGGACGAACGGCCTCGTCGTCGCACCACCCGACGCGATCGAGCTGGCGTTCGGTGGCGACAGCCGGGCGGCGCACGAGGCGTGCGCCCGCGACGCCGGCGCCCGCTACGTCGAGCTCGACGGGCCGCTCGGCCTCGATCTCGACACGCCCGACGACCTGCTGCTCGTCGAAGCGCTCGCGGACGACGCCGCAGACGTGCTGGAAACCGCCGATGCCGGCTGACGGCCGGCTCGAGGTCGTCGCGCTCGACGGAATCCCGGAGGTGGTCCCGGGCGACGACCTCCACGCGATCCTGGGCGATGCGATCGAGCGCACGGACGGCGGCCTGCCGCTTGCGGAGGACGACGTCCTCGTCGTGACCCAGAAGGTCGTCTCGAAGGCCGAAGGCGCCATCGTCGACCTGACCACCGTCGAGCCGCGACCCCAGGCGATCGAGTTTGCGACGACGTTCGATCGCGACCCGCGCCAGATCGAGGTCGTTCTCCGCGAGGCCGTCCGCGTCGTCCGGATGGCGAACGGCGTCCTCATCACCGAGACCCACCACGGCTTCGTCTGCGCGAACGGCGGGATCGACGCCTCGAACGTCGGACCCTCGAGCGGCAACATCGTGACGCTGCTGCCGCGCGACCCGGACGCCTCGGCAGCGGGCATCCGCGACGCGCTCAGGCAGCGGTTTCGTGTCGACGTTCCGGTCATCGTGAGCGACTCGTTCGGGCGGCCATGGCGCTGGGGAATCATGGACGTCGCGATCGGCGTGTCCGGGATGCTCCCGCTCGAAGACCTTCGGGGCGTCGCCGACCACGACGGTCGCGTCATGCGTTCGACCGTGAGGGCGGTCGCCGACGAGATCGCCTCGGCGGCCGAGCTCGCGTTCGGCAAGACCACGGCCCGGCCGGCCGCGATCGTCCGCGGCGCACATCCGACCCGCGGCGAAGCGACGATCCGCGACGGGCTGATCCCGGGTGCGTTCGACCTCTTCCGCTGAGGCCTCGCGGCGCTAGCTCAGTCGCTGGATCCAGAAGTCTGCGCCGGCCGGATTCGTCCCGAATCGGGCGTTGACCACGTAGAAGCCGCCGGCGATCCACGCGCCGGTCGTCGGCACGTCGAGGTCGTCGGGATCGGCGGTGAGGGTGTCAACGAGCGAGGCCGACGTCAGTCGCGGGGCCAGCGTGAACACTTCAACGCGCTCGAGCTGGTTCTGGATGACGTACAGCCAGCGGCCGTGGACCTCCATGCCGTCGCCGGACGCGACGTCGACGCCGGCCGGCAGCGCGATCTCGGTCGCATCGCCGGTGTCGGGGTCGATCCGCCAGAGCTTGGCGGCCTCCGTCTGGACGCCGATCAGCCAGCCGCGCATCTCGACGATGCCGTTGAGATTGAACTGGCCGACGAGCTCGAAGTTATCGCTGAGCGGGAGCATGAACGCGTCGCTCGGATCCGGGAGCGCGCCGCCCGCACCGAGCGGAATCACGTCGAGCCACGCGAACGCCGAGTCCGTGACGTATACGGCGTCCTCGGTCACGACGAGATCGTTCTGGAAGCCAGCGGGCGAGAAGGTGTAGGTCTCGAGGAGCTCGCCGCTCGTCGCGTCGAGAACCTTGACCTGGCCGGTTGGGCCGCCGGCTAGCCAGATCCGGTTGTTCGCCTCGTCGTACTCGACGCCGACGGCGAACGTCCCCTGCGTGCCGTCGATCACCGAGCCCTCGCCCGTTCGGACGTCGGCCTGGTAGATCCCCTGCGCGCTCAACGACCCGACGAACACCGTCGTGCCGGGCCCCGCGGTGATGCCCTCTGGCGCCCAGCCGTCGGGCAGGTCGATCCGGCTGGGACCGGGTGGTGCCGCGGCGCCGGGCGCCGCGATCGCGAGCGAGAGGCCGACCGCGCCGGCAATGGCCAGCCAGCGGCGGCGAGGAAGGAAACGGGAAACCATCAGTCCTCCTTCGGCTCGGGGCAGTCGAGGGGTTGGAGGCGTCGCCACGGCGCGGCGAGCCGGTGCGGTATGGGTCAGGGTACGAGCGATCGCCGAATCGCGGTTCTTGGCGTTCGTGCTCAGCTGCCCGAGTTTTCCACACGCACTGTGGGTTGTAAGGCAGATGCAATGTCTAGGATTCGGGGATGCCGCGATTTTCGGACGGATTCGACGTCGAAGGCCCGGTTCAGGCCGAGGTGTTCGTGCTCTGGCTGAACGGCGACCATCTCGAGCTGACCGGCCCGGACGGCGCGGCACCGTGGCTGATGGAGCTGGGCGCCGCCGAACACCCGGTCGAAGTCGTGGACCGGATCGTTCGCGATGTCGTCGGGGAGCCGTTGCTCGTCCACTCCACGTCGTGGCGGCGAGATCGGGGCGCGGTGATTCTCAGCTTCGTCGTCGTGATCGAGCCGTCGGTCGTCGGGTCGATGGCGAGCGCGCCGATCGGCCGAGCGGAGCTCGCTCGCTCCGAGGCGACGGCCGCGCCGCGCGACATCGCGTATCAGCAGGTCATGGAGCACGGGATCCGCCACCTTGCGTGGCTCGTCGCAGACGATCCCGTCGTCGCCGGGAAGCTGTCGGGCGCGTGGCGCCGGGTCCTCGCGGAGTACGTCCCCGAGCCCTTTCGGGCGCTCGGCTAGCTCCGGGATCAGATCGCGCGCATCTTGTTGTTCTTCGCGTCGTGGGTGACTTCGGCAAGCCCGAGCGCCTCGAGCAGCGGCGGCATGTACACGCCGAACCGGCCGCGGAGTCCCTTCTTGAGGCCGTACCAGCCGCCGTTGGGATTGCCGGCGTCGCGACCCCACGCCTCGACCGTTCCATCGGCCGCCGGTTTCTGCTCGTCGGCTCCGCCGAGCGGGACCCAATCGCCCTGCTGCTTGAGCCAGGCGTGGAGGTCGTCAATCGCCCGTGCCGCGTACCTCAGCTGGGTTCCGCCGACCTGGCAGACGATCGCCGGCGAATCGCCTGAATCGTCGCGCCACATCCGGTATTCGCTCGTTCCCGGTGGAGTCGTCAGAACCCACGGGTCGTCCTGCGTGCCGCTGCCTGTCGCCATCGCCGTCCCCTCCCTTCCCCTGATCACTGCCGCCACGTGGCCCCAAACGATCGAGGTACACGGTACGGACGCGATGAGCCGGCCGCAATCGTCACGGGGCTACCATGCGGTCATGACGCAGTTGCTCCGAACCCGCTGCTCCTGCGGCTGGGAGACGACCGGACCCGAAGATGACGTCGTCGCCGCGACGCTCGATCACGGCCTGCGGGTCCACAACATGGGCGGCACCCGCGAGGACGTGCTGCAGCGTGCAGAACGCGTCGACGATCCCCGTCAGGCAGCCACCGCGCCGACCGAGCGTTCGTGACGGCCGACGAGTTCGAGGTCAGCGACGTCCCCGACGCGCACCGCTTCGAAGCCCGTCTCCGCGGGCAGCGGATCGGGTACTCGAAGTACGTGATCCGCGACGATGCGATCGCCCTGATCCACACCGAGATCGACCCCTCGGTCGAGGGCCAGGGCTATGGCTCGCGGCTCGCCAAGGCGGTCCTGGACGACGTCACCGGCCGCGACATCCGGGTCGTCGTCCATTGCCCGTTCATCGGGGCGTATGTCAGGCGCCACCCCGCCGACTACCCAGGCGTCGAGCTCCGGGGCTAGCGGGCCCGAGGCGGCTCGACGATCGTGATCCTGCCGCGGACGGTCTTGTCCGGCGCGACCGAGAGGAGCGTCGCGGAGTATCGCTCGGTGCCTTCCGGTTCGGCCGCCAGGGCCCAGACCCCGCCATCGTTGCCGACGACGAGGTCCCAGAACATCGCGCCGTCCTTCCGGAGCATGACGGGCCAGCGCGGAGGCACCGTACTGTCTCGTCGGACCGGCATGAGCGATCCAACCTCCAGCTGACCGGCATCGGGGTCACCCGGTTGGTAGGCGATGTACAGGGTCCCGTCCTTTCCGAACCTCGGACGAACGTGGAAGGTCCCGCAACCCGTCTCGCCCGATCCGCAGAAGCCGTGCTCCGCAATGCGGAGGGCCGAGTTGAACGGCCAACCGGCTCGCGGATGACCTTGGCGGTCAAACGCGAGGATCGACGAGCCGTCGACGTTGCTGTAGACGGCGAATGAGCCGTCGCCGGCGACCAGCGGTGCCGCCGGATACTCCGGCCCGGCGCCGTCGTAGCCGAACGCAACCTCGATCGGGAGATCCGGGGTCGCCAGGGTCACGTTGCCCGTTGGATCGATGACGACGACCTGGTTCGTTCGCGAGTCGACGCGCCACCCCGAGAAGTACGCATTGCCCTCGTCATCGAATGCGGGGTTGGAGACAACCGAGTCGATCGACGTCTGCCATCGAATACCGTCGACATCGCGCGCCGTCACCTGGGTCGAGCCGTCGCCGAAGTAGTCGCGGTTGAGCATGTACGCGATCCCCGGCCCCGGAACGACGCCGATGTCGCAGCACGCGAACTCGATGGGATCGCTCACCTGGATCTTGCCGGTCCCGTCGACCCGAACGAGCTGGACCGACTCCGGGGTCCCCTCCGGGACGTCGTCACCCTGGTACACGCGGACGACGAGCGTGAGGTCCACACCGTCGATGTGAGCCATTGGCGCGCCCCATTCGTACATGGAGCCGTCGACGTCGGCGGGCCAGCCTCGCAACGGGCGTCCGCCGCTGTCGAAGCCGAAGATCCTGGTGACCGGCGCCTGGAGGCCCTCGCCGTCGGGCGTGCCGTCGCAGATCGCCCGAAGCGTCGAGTCGCTCGCGGTGAGCAACGCTGTGCAGCCGCTCGCCAATCGGATCGGCCAGCCAGGCGCGACGACGCCGTCCGTGCCGACCAACGAGAGCGCGACCGTGCCATCGTCGGCCGGTGCGGCGACGTACAAGCCACCGCTGGGCCCGGGCGTCATCAAGACCGAGCTCGCGTAGCCGCGGACCGGAAAGGACACCGTCTCGGTCGGCGGCGAGGGGGTCGGCGTCGCGCCGGGCGCGCCCGGCGGTGTGGGCGACGCCGGCGCCACCGGAGACGGTGAGGGGGCCCGTGTCGGATTGGCAACCAGCGACGGCGCCGGCGATCTGCTCGGCGATGGTGCCGCGGCGAGGCCGTCGTCAGCTGCCCGCAGGAACGACACGGCAACGACCAGAAGAAGCGTGGCGATCGAGCCGCCGAGCGCGACGGCGGCAATCCTCGCGTTGCGGCTGAGCCGCGACGGGGGAGTCGGTGACGTGGCAAGCGGTGGCTGCGTGTTCATGGCCGGGAGACGCTGCGCGTTGCCCGTTGTGGCGGATTCGCTCGTGTCGGCTTGCCGACAGCGTCGACGGTCACACGAACACCGGCCGACCGTGGGAGAACGGTCGGCCGGTGCGACGGTGAACGAGTCAGTTCGACGGCAACGCGTCGAGCGAAATGCGATACAGGTTGGTTCCGCTCGAATACCAGACGTAGCCGTGACCGGAAGTAAGACGGCTGACCGGCACGCCGAGGTCGACGCTTGGGCCGACATAGGTCAGGGTCTGTGGATCGAGAGCCTTGATCGTCGTCGTGTCGGCGTAGTCCGCGGTCCAGACGAACGTGCCGTCGTCGGCGATGGCAATCGTGCCCTCGTACGTTCCCTGCGAGACTCCGGTCGCGTCGTCGACCACCTCGGTCGGAACCGAGGCCGACTCGCACGATTCGGCGAAGACGCGACCGGCCGCGACGTGAACGCCACACAGGACGGCGCCGGAGAGCGCGACCTCTTTCCCGACGGTGTTCGTCGCCGGGTCGATCCCGACCATGGTCGAGACACCGGGATTGACTGCCCACAGGAGCGACGAGCCGATGGCCAGATCGCGCGGCCCACCGCCGGCGAACTGCGGAATGGCGATGGTGGCCGTAACGGCGCCCGTCGCCGGGTCAACCCGGGTGACGGTCCCACCGCCAAAGTCTTCGGACCACACAGCTCCGAGGCCGGCAATCGGCTCGAGCGGCTGCTCGCCAAGCGGCGTTTCGCCGAGCAGCTCTCCGGTCGAGCCGTCGAAGCGCATCATCCGCGCGGCTTCGTCTTCGACGACCCAGAGAGAGCCCTGATACTCGACGAACGTTCGGTGGTTGCTCGCCTGCTGCACCGGAATCTCATCGACGACACGGGTCGCATCCATGGTCGAAGGGTCGATCCGGTAGATCGACACGCCCAGCTCCCTCGATGTCTCGCCGCCTGTCGATACCCAGATCGCGTCGTCACCAACGATGATCTCGGTGACCGGATACGGCAGATCAATCGAGGCGTCGGAGAACGTCGACGGGGCGGGCGTGGCGGAGCCGGCAATTGACGCTGGCGGCGTCGTCGCGGCCGGGCTGGTGGTCGGCGCGACGACAACCGGGATCGGCTTGGGTTGCTGAGAGCCCACGAACGCCACGCCGGCGATCAGGGCCAGGGTCAGCAACAACAGGGCAAGAACTGGGATCAACCTCGAGTTGCGGCGCCCGGCGCCGCCGACGATGACGTCCATCGAATTACCTCGCAGGCGCGCCAGCCACGCCGGCCGAGGCCGGATCGCGGCGGTCGCGCGGTGGATGTCCGTTCGGAGCGCGTCCGGCGCGGACGCGGGCGCTTCGGCCTCGAACCAGGCGGCGAGCAGGCGATCGGGAGTGCGCGTGTCGTTCATGCCGTTCGCCCTTCTTCCGAGAGGCTGGGTCGGTCGTCCGCGTCGAGCGCCGCTCGCATCGCTGCGGTCGCGCGGTTGAGCCGGGACTTCACGGTCCCGGTCGGGATGTCGAGGGCTTCGGCCACCTCGCCGTGAGGCAGGCCGAGGTAGTGAGTCAATACGAGGACGGCCCGCTGGTCAGGACCCAGCCGTGCAAAGCCCCGCTCGAGCCGATCGCGATCGACGACCGAGAGCTCCGGACCGGGGACGATCGGTGGCATGTCCGAGACCACCCGGAGCTCGACGACCGACCGGCGTTGCTCGCGCTTCGCCTGCCGATAGCAGGCTCGGACGACCAGGCGTCGGAACCAGGCGTCGACGCGATCCGGGTCGCGGAGACCTTTGATGTCGCGCCAGGCGGCGATCATCGCCTCCTGGACGGCGTCATGGGCGCGATCTCGATCGCGCAGGATCAGGCAGGCAACGGCATACAGTCGGCCGATCGACCCGTCGACGAGCTCGGAGAAGGCGTCATGATCGCCACCTCTTGCCCGGACCGCCAGGTCGTGCTGCATCGCACCGTCCCTCTGTCCCCGGCAGATCGCCGGTTCACAGGCTAGTGGCACGTCGGGCAGCTGCCGGTTCCATCTTCGCACCTGGTGGTCTCGGGCTAAACGTGCCACTTGACAGTAGCCTGTTTATCTGCCATAACTTGCTACGTCGAAGTAGCAAGGAGCGAACCATGGCCGAGATTACCCAGCTCCCGCGATCTGCCCATGGGGCGACTGCGAGCGCCGTGTCGTTCGTCGACCTCGGCCTCCGCTCCGGGATTGTTGCCCTGACGGTCGCCACGGGCTTGCTCCACCTGAGCCTCGGCGGCCTTCTCTTCACGCTGAATGGCCTCGGATACCTGACCGCCGCCGTCGCGATGGTCATCCCGCTCGAGCTCGCGATCCGCTACCGCGGCCTCGTGCGCATCGGGCTCGTGGTCTATGCGGCGACCACCATCGTGGGCTGGTACCTGATGGGGCCACGCTACGAGACCGCCTACGTGGCCAAGGCAATCGAGATCGGGCTGATTGCCCTCCTTGCAGTCGAGATCCGACGGCACGACGGCAGCCCCGTGGCGATCGTCCGGCGGGCACTCGGCGACCTCCTCGCCGCTCGGCGGCGCGTCGCCACGTGACCCGCGGCGTCGCAGACAAAATAGGCGGGCGTCGGGAACTTCCCGACGCCCGCGCCCCAAGGAGTGAGCAAGGTGTGCGGTCGGCGCGTCACCGCGCCGGCCGCGCCGTGCCGGTCAGTCCACCGGCGCGAAGTAGTGCTTGTCGAGCCACTGGGCGGCCTTCTTGCCGATCCAGGCGCCCTGGACGTCCGCGCTCCTGAAGTGGAACCCGGTGAGGATCCGGCCATCGATCGTGTCGTCAACGACACCGGTGAGCCGCGTGTAGCTTCGGGTCGATCCCGCCACCCCGACCGGGTTACCGGCAGCTGGGTTCGCGGCGACGCCCGGGCTCGTCAGCGAGAACGAGATCCTGTCGGTCCCGAAGAACAGCCGGGCGCTGTGCCACAGGCCAGCCGTGTAGCAGTTGTAGCCCGACGCCATGTCCGGGTAGGGCGGCGTTGCGAACAGCGACAGCCAGGTCGCGTCCGGCGACGTCGCGGGATTGCCGTCATTGGCAGCCTCGCGGATCGCCGTCTGGGGCCGCCAGTTACTCCAGAGCCGCTTGTTGTTGAAGCAGCTGATCAAGGCGTCGGCCGACGCCATGCTGGCGCCGACGAAGAGGCGTGCCTGGTCGCTGGTCGAAAGCCCACGCGCGACGGAGATGTCCCGCAATCCCTTGTTCATGAAGAACAGCGGATTCGCCGCTACGAAACCGGCGAGAAGCGTCTGGGCCTCCGTCCGGCTCGAGCCTGACTGCGCGCCGAGTGCCTTGACCTCGTTGAATTCAGCTGCGTACTGCTCGCTGGTGAGAGCCGGCCCGCCACCGCTCCGGAACTGGCCCGGGCTCTTCATCGTGAATGGCGTGACAGTCGCGAATTGACCGAACGAATTGCCGTTGAGCGGCGGCACCGGCCGCCATGCACCGGGCTCGTCGCCGGGCGTCCAGGGTTCGACATCGAAGCGGCCATCCGTCGCCCGTGCCGCGAGCATCGCGACAGCCGCGGCATGACCGATCGCGATCCCATCGGTCTTGGCCTGGCCGTTGTCCACGAGCGCCAGCGAATTCGCGAGCAGGCCGTCGGCGCGGTCCACGACGGCTTGCGGCGGGCTCGCGACCAACCCGACGAGAACATCGTGGGCAGCCTGCGCGACCGCGGCGGCCTTGGACGCCGTCGACGGCGCAGACAGACCACTCAGGTATGGCTGGTGGCCCTTGTCGATCGCGTTGACCGCGTCATAGATGGCCCCGTGGACCATCGCGACACCCACCGCCGAGAGCGGCGGCGCCTGGCCGAGGCCCGCCGGCGTCGCGGTCGGGGCGTTGCTGATGATGCTCACGGCGTTCTCGTTCCAGACGAGAACCATGGTTGTCGGCTCGCTGGCCATGGCGCTCGCGGGGATCATCCCGGCTGCGACCAGCACCGCCGCGGCGACCGCGGTCAGGGCGCGCCGAATCAAGGCAGGACTAGATCGGGACATGCTGTGCTCCTTGCCCTCTTCCCCGGACAGACGGAAACGAATCGAACGTCGGATCGCGCGGGGATCAGCCGTAGTCGGTCACTGGAGCCTCCCCTCGGCTCCTTGGGGTACCTAGTAGGTGCTCCCGCGCCGCAAAGGGTTCAAAAAACGTCCCGGGAACCGCCGGTTGCGGTGCACGGCGCCCGCCGCGTGCGTTACGGCGCGGGCGATCACCGGGCGGACGGCACGGCCGAAGGCGACGCGTCGACCGCCGCACCGGGGTCGAGCTGCACGGTATCGAGGACCTGCCGGAACCAGGCGTCGTCATAGTAGTTCGCGAGCCACGCGTCGTCGCTCGATGCATAGAGCCGGACGAAGTAGCCGCGCCCCCCTGCGGCCACCGCCGCGAGTCCGGAGCACGCCTCTCCGCTGGCGCCGTCGATCGTGATCTGCTGCGTCGGCGCGGCACACCCCTGCGCAGAGTCGGCCATGAAATCCGTCACCCAGGTGTCCCCCGCTTTGCCGCCAAGTGGCTGCGATGCCGCGGTCAGGAAGAGGTGATCACGAAGCTGCGGGTCGTAGATGTGGTCCGCCGCCGCCGACTCGAAGCTCATCGGGCTCGTCGGCGTCCACGGTTCCGTCGCCGGCGCCGTCGTCCAGCCGCTTGGGTACTGCAGCGTGATGCCGTTGATCGTCGAGGTGAATGACGGGTCGAGCGGTGGCGGCGCGGACGGGTCCGGGTCCTGGCTGGGTGGCCGTGACGGCGACCCGCCGACGCCCGACGACGGCGCAGCGGGCCGCAGGACGGCCAGCCCGACCGCCCCGACTGCGATCACGGCAACCACCGCGACCGCGACCTTGGCGAAGGTGTTCATGGTGGGGAACCTCCACGGCACGCGGAGGAATGCGCGCCGCTGTGGCGTGGTGTCGATGGTCGCGAGCGCCGCACCGAGCACCCAGTCGGGCGCGCGCGGCGACGAATCGGAGGCGTAGTAGTCGGCGAGCCTGCGCTCGAGATGGGATGAAGCGTTCATGCCATCCGGCCCTCCCGCAGACCACTGACCGACGATCGCGTGTCGGCAGCAAGTGCCGCACGCAGCGCCTCGATCGCGTAGTGGAGCCGGGACTTCGCGGTCCCGACGGGAATATCGAGGGCTTTGGCCGTCTCGGACAGAGACAGGCCGACGTAGAAGTTCAGGACCAGGATCGTGCGCTGCGCGTCGGTCAGTCGGCGGAGGCCGCGCTCCAACTCGTCGCGATCCGCAACATCCGAGGACCGATCGTGCTCAGCGGGTTCTGCCGGCAGGACGCTGATCTCGGCTCGCCACCGCCGGCGGTGGCGTCCGACGTCGGCGCACGCGTACACGAGCAGCCGGTAGAGCCAGGCATCGAACCGCTCCACGTCGCGGAGCGACGGCAGATCACGCCAGGCCCGAACGAGGGCATCCTGGGTGGCATCCTCCGCGAGTTCGGCGTCGCGCAGGATGTGGCGAGCGATCGCGTACAACCGATCGACGGCGCCGCCGGCAAGGACGCCGAAGGCCTCGCGGTCTCCGCGCCTCGCCCGGTCGACGAGCTCCGTCTGCACGCCTCGCTCCCTTCCCGAGACGACCGACCTGGTCGCCTACAAGGTATGCCGCGCGGCGAGGCGCCCGGGTTCAATCGCGGGCGGATGGGCCTGACTATGGGAACTGGACGGAGTCGAGGACCGACAGGACCGCTGGCCCGGGCTCCGCCTGGCCGGCCTGCCAGGCGATTGCGAGGACGATTCGCGTCCCGTCGACATCGACGATCCGCAGCAGATCCTTCTCCTCGGCGCCGACTCCGTTGGCTCGAAGCGCGTTCCGCCATGTGAACAGACCGTCGCAGGGCGGCGAGGTCGGCGCGGTTACGACGAACTCCGTGCCAGGGTGCCCGTCGACGGTGATATCCACCGGGTTGGTGGACGTGAAGCCCTCGAGATTCCTGATCGCGGCCACGAGGTCGTCGACGCTCGGCCCGATCGGCGGATCGAGCCCGACGTCCGCGCACGGATCGGCCACGACGTTGTCGACGTACATGAGACTCAGCTCTCGTGTCCCATCCTCGATCGGCGGCCCGCACACGGCCTGTTCGAGCACCGTGTTGCTGCAGCTGCCCCAGCCGGCCGGGAGATTGATCGTGGCCGCGACGGGGAAGCCTGGTGTCAGCGCGGCTCTTCCGGGGACGCGAGCCGGATCATCGAGCACCTGATGGCTCTGGCTCGGCGGCGGGGTCGGAGCGGCGGTCGGCTCGGAAGGCGGCTCGGAAGGCGGCTCGGACCCCGGAAAACGGACAGAGTCGAGCACGCCGAGGATCTCGGGAAGCAGCGCTTCCTGGCCCGGATGCCAGGCGGCGCCGATCAGGATTCGGGTGCCGCCCACGTCGACGATCCTCAGACGGTTGATCTCGCCGGCACTCACCCCGTTCGTCCGGGAGGCCGTCGACCACGTGAACAGGCTGCACACCGACTCCGACGGCGCGGTGAGGGTGAACTCTTTGGCTGCGTGCCCGTCGACACTGATGGCAACTGGATCCGTCGACGTGAAGCCGTTCAGGCCGCGGATCGCGGCCACGAGGTCGTCGACGGTCGGCCCAACCGGTGGGTCCAGGCCAACGTCTTCGCACGGGCTTGCGACAACGTTCTCGACCACGGCGAGCCCGACGCTGGCCGGGCCCGTTGCATTCTCAGGCTGTCTGCAGACGCTCTGCTCTACCGGGTTCAGCGAGCAATTGAGCCAATCCGCCGGCACGGTGATGGTCGCGGCGACGGGGAAACCCGGCGCAAGCTGGTACAGGCCCGGTGACAGGAGAACGTCGCCCCCGTTCAGCGGCGAGCCCGAGTCCGCCGGCGACGGAACCGGCGGCGGACTCGTGGGGTCGGGAATCGGCGGCGGCGTTGGGCTGGCGACGGAGCTCGCCGGACATGGTTCCGCCGACGGCGAGGCCGACGCCGACACGAACGCCGACGGCTCTGACGACCCCGACGCGGAAGGGGCCGCGACTTGACCCGGGATCCCGGACGGTTCCGATGACGGCCCGGCGAGCGAGTTCGGGCATGGCGTCGGCGTCGGCCCACCGACGTTCAGGTCAGCCCGCTGGGCCAGCAGGCTTGCCCCGACGAGCATGACCAGCACGAACGTGGCCGAGGCGAGCAGCCGGACGGAAGAGGACACGAGCGGAACGCGCCACGGCCCGAATGGCGCCCGTTGCCTTGTTCGTTCGATCTCGTCCCGGACGGCATCGAACGAGCGGTCGGGCAGCTCGCTGGGGCCGTCGGCGAGGAAGGCGGCGATCTCGCGATCAAAGTTGTGCGACACGGTCATGCGAGGCGCTCCCCGGCGGCAACGGCCGCCCGAGCATCAGCCTCGAGACTGGCTCGGAGCGCCGCCGTCGCGTGGTAGATGCGGGACTTCACCGTCCCGAGGGGAATGCCGAGCCGGTCGGCGACCTGCTCGTGCGTCATCCCCAGGTAGTGGTGGAACACGAGCACGGTGCGCTGCTCGAGCGTCAGCCGGCGAAAGCCGCGCTCCAGCTGGTCCCGGTCGTGGATCGAGACGATCTCGGCTGCCTCGCGGCCATGCGCGTCGAGCACCCGGACGTTCGCGGAGTGGCGCCGTCGCTGGCGTGCCTCCGCGTAGCACTTGTTGATGAGGATGCGATGGAGCCACGGCTCGAAGCGGTCGGGGTCGCGGAGGGTTCGGATGTCGCGCCATGCGGCGATGAGCGCGGCCTGGACCGCGTCGTCGGCCTGATCCGCGTCGCGCAGGATGCGGAACGCGATCGCCATGCAGCCGTCGCCGACGAGTCGGGCGAGCGCGTCGAAGGCCTCGACGTCGCCACCCTTCGCCCGATCGACGAGCGATCGCTGCAACCGCCTCTCCCTTCCCGCTGCCCCCGCCTCGGCTGGTCGGACTGGAGAGTCCCCTGGGCAATTGATTAGTTCAATCTTGACGCGCCACCGACCACGGTGGCACGTCGAGTTCCGCGCGAGAGGCGGTTACCAGCGCTCGGAGCCGGGCTCGCCCTTCATCGGTCCGACGATCTTGCTCGTGACCCAGCCGCCGTAGAAGCCGCCGGGCTGCGGCGTCGCGCGCTCATCGCCGACCCACGCCTCGTCGACCTTCGCGGCATAGAACGCGAGGTGGCCGCGGATCGATTCGAACCCCGCCTTCGGCTCCTCGTACGACCACGCGACGTTCTCGACGACGCGGTCACCAATCGAGAGCGTGTGGTAGCTCGCGCCGCCCTTCCACTCGCAGTAGCTCTCGCGCGGGCTCTCGACGAAGAGATCCATGCGAACGTCGTCGCGCGGGAAGTAGTACACGGGTGCGCCGGCCGTTTCGAGGACCCGCCGCCCGCGCGTCGTGTCGGCGACGGTGATCCCCGCGACGACGACACGGAGCCGCTCCGAAACCGGCTCGACGCGTGGCGGCCGCGGGTAATCCCAGACGGACTCCTGGCCGGGACCGGGCTCGATGCGAACGACCATGACAGCGCCGAGCCTACTCCCGAACGTCGCCTCGCGGTTTGGCGGCGTTTGCTGACCGATGCCATCGTCGTTTGTCAGGTGTCTCGCGCGCGTCGCGACCGTACTGTCCGCCCGTGATCGACGCCGGTCGATGACGGGTCACGTTCGAATCGACCCCCATCGGCTGCTCGCCCGTTGCATCGACCACGCTGTACGGCCAGTGCCGGGGCACTGGCTTCCTGTTCGGATCGCCGTCTCGGCGTCGATCCGCTCTCGAGAGGTACCAGCGTGTTTCGGTCCAACTCCGGCGCGGTCCGCCGCGCCCTGGCGTCCTGTCTCGTCGTACTCGGGTTCGTGTTGCCCGGCCCCCGCCCGGTGGCGGCGGCCGAGGCCACCGGCACGATCAACGTCGTGCAGATCTCGAACCCGGAGACGCAGCAGGCGTTCGACTACCGCTTCCAGTCCGGCAGCGGCAACGAGGACTTCAGCCTCGACGACGACGGCGGCAACGAGAGCTCGCTCGAGGACACGAAGTCGTTCTCGAACATCGCGGCCGGCGAATACGAGATCCAGCAGTTTCAGCCGGCAGTCGGCTGGGCGCTCACCTACATCGACTGCACGGACCCTGATGGCGGCACCGACGTCTACAGCGACAGGGCCGTGGTCGACCTCGACGCCGGCGAGTACATCACCTGCTTCTTCACCGATCAGCGGACGACCGGCAACGTCGCGATCCACCAGCGAACCATCCCCCAGGACCCGGTGGCCTTCACGTTCGATACGTCGTGGGCCTACTCCGTCACGCTCAACGACGACGGCAGCGACCAGGACCTGATGTGGGCCGACCTGTACGCCGAGGGTTTCTCGCCGGGCATCTACACGGTGACCCAGCAGGCGGTCGCGGGCTGGCCGATCCAGAACATCCAGTGCACCGATCCTGACGGCCAGACCTCGGTCGATCTCACGACCGGGACCGTCAGTCTCGACATCGACGCCGGCGAAGACATCGACTGCACGTTTGAGAACGCTCCCGACGGAACGCCTCCGCCGCCGCCGGCGCCGCTGCCCAACCAGGTCAACATCACGCTCGACATGCAGCCGAACGACGCGGCCGACGTGCTGTTCGACTTCGGCGAGATCCTGACGTTCACGCTGGACGATGACAGCGCCTCGCCGTACACGAACGGCAAGGAGTACAACAACCTCGACCTCGGGACCTGGCCGACCACCGCCCACGTCCCGGCGGGCTGGCAGGTCAAGACGATCGTCTGCACGGACCCCGACAATGGCACGACCGTCGACACGGCCGCGGCGAAGGCGACGATCGATCTCGACGACGGCGAAGTCGTGTGGTGCACGTTCACCCTCGAGCCGATCCCGCAGGCACCCCCGCCGGCTCCCGCCCCGACGTGCAACGGCCTCACGGCCACGATCCTCGGCGGCCCCGGCGCCACGACGATCCGTGGGACGACCGGTGACGACGTCATCGTCGACCTCGACGGCGCGAACCGGATCGACGGCCGCGGCGGCAACGACACGATCTGCACGGGCGCCGGGGCCGATGCGATCAACGGCGGCGACGGCAACGACGTGATCTTCGCCGGCGCCGGCAAGAACAAGGTCGACGGCGGCAACGGCGGCGACATCATCATGGCGCTCGGCGGCGACGACACGCTCACCGGCGGCGCCGGTGCCGATGCGATCTACGGCGGTCACGGCACCAACTCGCTCTCGGGCGGTACCGGCGACGACTACCTCCAGGGCGGCGACGGCAACGACAAGATCGACGGCGGCAAGGACGGCGACGTCGCCCGGCCCGGGCTGGGCACGAACACCGTCCGGAACTGCGAGACGGTCCTCTGAGCGATCGCACCTGGTGATCTGTTGCGGGCCGGACGAGATCCGTCCGGCCTCCCTCCCTTCTTCTTTGAGGTCCCCTTCGATGAACACGATCTCCTCGCGCGTCGCACGACGCGTCCTCGCATCCGCGCTCGTCGTCACGACGCTCATCCTGCCCGGAGTCTCCCCGCGGCCTGCCGCGGCGGCGACCCCGGTCCCTCCGACCTGCCACGGCAAGGTCGCCACGCTGGTGGCCGCGCCTGGCGCGACCTCGATCCGCGGGACCCAGGGCGACGACGTGATCGTCGCGCGCAGTGGCAACATCCGGATCGACGCCGGCGGCGGCAACGACGTCGTCTGCGCCGGCCCGGGCGACAACATCATCAACGCGGGTGCGGGCAACGACTGGATCGACGCCGGTGATGGCAACAACACGGTCGACACCGGGGCGGGCGACTTCAACATCGTGTACGCCGGCTCAGGCGACGACGTGATCGTTGGCAATCAGGGCGACGACGTTGCCTACGGCGGCGACGGCGACAACCTCGTGTCGCTCCAAGGGGGCAACGACGTTCTCGTCACCGGCTCCGGCGACGACCGCCTTTGGGGCGCGAAGGGCATCGACACGTGCGACCCCGGGACCGGAAACGACCACGTGGGCGCCTGCGAGAACTAACAGCCAGCCCCGGAACCCATACTGGCGGATCCCCCACGAGCCATGGAGCCAGCCGATCGCTTGATGCGGTCGGCTGGTCTCGTGGCGGGGTTCATTCGCCGCACACCAGCCCCGCCGCGACCGCGGCGAGTTACGAGCCGCGGGCCAAGGCCGGCTGGGCGGGGAGGTTCGTCGCAACGGTTCGCTGCGCCGCCGCGCGTTCCCGATCGGCGAGCGAGCCACGCGGCGCGATGCGCTCGACCCGGTCGTTTCGCAGCGCGGCCGGCCGCGGGCGCTCGTGGTGCGTCTCCACGGCACCCAGTGCCAACCACGCCCAGTCCACCTGACGAAGCATCGCTTCATCTCCCACCGGGCTGAGCCGGACAGCCCGCTCAGCCGCTACATGAACATATGGGTGTCATTGGGCCGTCGATCGTTCGATTATTTCGGCCCCGTGTCGCCAAGTTGACACGTGGCCCGTGGCCGCAGCGATGCCGGCCAGGTGTTGCGTGAGAAGCCACGTTTTCCAACGGAACGCCGGCGTTACACCCCGGACACGCCCCTTCGTGGCTTCAGAGGCAACGATTGGGCCCGAAACGGGATGACGCCGGGCGTTGGAGGCCGAATTGTGGCCTCAGAGGCAACGGTCGACGGGTCGACGCCGCCGAAGTCACGCAACGGGTCAGCTCACGTCAGCGACTCGCCAGCACCCACCGGCTCCCCGCGTTAGCCCTTGGCGGTGCCCGGACGCACCACGCCGCCGTTGTCCCTGCACGCGGACCCTTGACACCCGGGGTTCCATAGAAGCTGACCCCCAGGCCGCGACAGCGCCACGTGCCCCCAACCCCAGCGTTCTCGCGTCCCCGCGCCAACCCCACCCGATCCCGTGGAGGTCCGCGATGAGCAGTCGGATTCGACGTTCACTGGTCCTGGCAGCCACCCTCGCGCTCTTGCTCGGGGTCACCGGTGCAGCAGCGCCGATCAGTCTCGCCGCGAAGGCGACGAACACCAACATCGGCAACATCAACGTCGACGCGACGACGATCCCGGAGCTCCAGGACCTGATGAACCGACACCGGCTGAACTCGGTTCGGCTGACGCAGTTCTACATGAATCGGATCAGGTCCCTGAATCCGAAGCTCAACGCGGTCATCACGGTGAGCCCAACCGCCCTCGCCGATGCCCGAGCAGCAGACGCGGCGCGGCGCCACGGCGACGACCGGCCGCTACTCGGCATCCCGATCATCGTCAAGGACAACGTGAACACGACCGGGATGCCGACGACCGCCGGCTCGTGGGCGCTCGCGGGCAGCACGCCCGACGACGCGTTCATCGCCGCTCAGCTCAAGGCGGCCGGTGCGATCATCATCGGCAAGGCCAACCTGAGCGAGTGGGCGAACTTCCGGTCCGACCCATCGTCGTCGGGCTGGAGCGGGATCGGCGGCCAGACCAACATGCCGTATGTCCTCGACCGAAATCCGTGCGGCTCGAGCTCCGGCTCCGGCGTCGCCGCGGCAGCCGATCTGGCGGTGGCGGCGGTCGGGACCGAGACCGACGGCTCGATCGTCTGCCCCTCGGGCGCCAACGGCGTCGTCGGCATCAAGCCGACGCTCGGTCTCTGGAGTCGCGCCGGCGTCGTGCCGATCAGCGCCGACCAGGACACCGCCGGGCCGATCGCCCGCAACGTGACCGACGCGGCGGTCCTCCTCGGCGCGGCCACCGGCGTCGACCCCAACGACGACGCGACGGACGCGCAGACGGGCCACGCATTCACCGACTACACCCAGTTCCTCGACGACGAGTCGCTCGATGGCGCCCGAATCGGCGTCTGGCGAGCCGGGACCTACGGACCGTCGACGGCCGCGATCGTCGAGCCGATCCTCGACGACACGATCGCCGCGCTCGAAGGCGAAGGCGCCACCGTCATCGACTCGACCGACCTCACGCTGGCCGGCGCCGCGAACGAATTCCCGGCGCTCCTGTGCGAGTTCAAGACCGACGTCCAGACGTACCTCGAGACCTACGTCTCCGGCACGAACCCCGTCGACGGCCAGCCATACGCCCAGACCCTGCAGGAGCTGCTCGACTTCAACCTCGCCCATCCCGACCTCGAGGGGCCGTGGGACAGCTTCCTCTGGGATCTCGCGCTCGAGACCGGTGGCCGCGATGCCGACTGCGCCGCGTTGCGCGAGTCGGTGACGCCGGTGATCCAGGACGAGATCGACCAGTTGATGGCCGACAACGACCTCGACGCGATCATCGCGCTCACGAACGGCCCGGCCTGGGTCACGAACGACGATCCCGAAGGCGGCGACACGGCCGCGACGGACGGGTTCGCCAATTTCGTCGGCTCGTCGACGGCCGCGGCAGCCTCCGGCTACGCCGACATCACGGTGCCGGCCGGGTCGCATCGCGTCCTGCCGATCGGGATCACGTTCATCGGCCAGGCGTGGGACGAACCCGAGCTGATCGGCTACGCCTACGACTTCGAGCAGGCGACCCATGTCCGGGTCCCGCCGACGTTCATACCGACGATCGGTGATGACCCGCTAGGCAACCCGAGCGCGGCCGCGAAGTCGACGGCGAAGCAGCCCGCGACGAAGGTCCACAAGCAGAGCCATGTCGTCCGGATGCGGTAGCGCCGGCTGTTCGCAGGCAAGAGGAAGCCCCGGCCGGTCCGGCCGGGGCTTCTGATTCGGGGTCGGCCTACGGCCCTGACAGCAGGATCGCCCGGGTGTTGTTGTCCTCGTTGGTCTCCTGGACCAGGTGGTAGGGATCGAGGTCGATGAGCAGGTAGAACTGCTCAGCCGTCGGCTGGGTCGGCGAGTTGATCCAGACCGGCGTCACGCCGGTGACCGGGCCGATCGGACCGGTGGTGACCCCGGATCCGGCGGCGACGTCGTCCTCCGAGAGGAACTCGTCGGCCGACCACCAACCATCGACCATCACGCCCGGCTGGACGACCGCAATCTCCGTGTTGGTGACGTCGACGCGGTAGTCGGCCGGCCCATTCGGCCCCACCGTGTTGCGAACGACACCAAGGACGGTCAGGTCCGGGATGCCGTTGATCGAGGTCCCGCTCAACGCGACCGTCTGCGGCGTCGCTGGCTTGTCGCAGAGAAGGCCGCCCGAAGCGCTCAGATGCCACTTCGTGCACTCCGCGACGGACAGCGTGCCCGTGAACGAGCCCACCACGTTGGCGTAGAAGCTCACCGCGATCGTGCAGGACGTGTTGGCCGGGATCTTCTGGCCGAGGGCGCCGTAGGCAGTCCAGCAACTGCCGCCGCCCGTGTCGATGAATCGGAAGAAGCTCGATGTGGCCTGACCCATCGCGACCGGCTTGGTCTTCGTCGTGACAGTCACGTAATCGAGGCCCGCGGCTCCGACGGGAGTCGTGAACGTGAGCTGCGAAGGCGAGAGAGTGAAGGTCGTGGTGGTGCTGCCGCCACCGCCGCCCGGCGCGGCCTGAGCGGCCTGGGCAGCAATAACTGCCAGGAGGAGCCCGGCAACGACGGGCATGAGGATGCGCTTCACGGTGCGTGTTCTCCTTCGAACGATCAACCGGGCGCACCGTGACCGTACCGAACTCCGCGTCTGCGTTCGATGGCCGCTCGACGGCCGCGACCGTCGTCAAACGTCGATAGCGCCGGAGCCGAGCCCGAGACCGGCCCCGGCGCGTTGGTACAGCTATGGCTTGGGCGTGATCTCCATCGAGTCAATGAACTCCTGCCCGACGGCTGTGACCTCCGGGGTCAGCAACTCCATCGGGTCTTCGTCGACGATCAGGGCAATCACGAGCTGGCCATCGACATCGATGGCCCACTCCCGGACCTGCATCCCCTGGACCATGTAGAGCGGGCCGATCGGCCCGGTGTCCGGCTGACATCCGTCAGTCGCGGTCAGGTCAATCCGAACGGCGGGATATCCATCGATCTTCAGATCGACTGGTTCACTGACATCGACCCCTTCGGTCGCTCGAGCTTCGGCGACGTAGTCGTCGAGCGACGAGGGAAAGGGTTCCCGGGGCGAGGCACTGTCACAACGATTCGTTGGCATCGCATCGCTCGCCGCGTCGGTGTCGATCGCGAACGCCAGGTCGCCGTTTCGGAAGTAACCGACCCATGTCGGGTCCGCCATGCCATCGAACGTCGTGGCCCCGCCGGAGGTGCTGATGTACGACGCCGGCATGGTGATGTCGACGTCGGCCCAACCGCCGTTGAGCTGGTAGCGGCGGCCCGGCATCGTGCTGCGGTTGGTGCTGTACCGATGCCAGCTGCCGGCGAGCAGCTTGCTGCGATCGGCGCATGAGTCGGTAACGGCCGTGATCGTGAAGACGTTGCCGTCCGGCGACAGCTCGTGCGTGTACTTGCCGATCGTGGGGCATGTCCCGGTAGCTCCAAGAGCCGTCGCGTTCGCGCCGTCCGGCGTGATCGGGCCGAGGTGTAGAACGGTGTCGTCCGACGAGTGGGCGAAGAGATTCGTTGCCGGATCCGGGATCTCGAGTCTGAACTCACCGCTCATCCCGAAGACGTCGCGTCTCGTCGCGATCCACCAGCCGTTCGTCACGCTATCAACGGGCTCGCCGGCGCCGAGGAACAGCGGCGAGGCGGATGGCGCCGGCGACGGCGAAACGTCCGGCGCGTCGTTGCGCATGCCGGCCGAGAGCAGGAGGGCGGCGCCGGCCGAAACCGCCATCAGGGCGGCGACCAGCAGCAGCCGCACAGGTGTGGGCATTTCACTGAACCTCCACGGCACGACATGCGCGCCGAGCTGTCGGGTGTTGTCGATTTGGGAGAGGGCCTCGCCCAGCGCCCGATCGGAGAGCTCGCGAGGTCCGTCCGCCAACCAGCGGTCCAGGACGCCTTCGATCTCACGTGACTGGGTCATCGGGTGGGCCCTCCGGCCACCGCGACGACGCGCTCATCGGCCTCCAAGGCCGCGCGCATCGCCCGGTGGGCGTAGTGGAGTCGTGATCGGGCCGTTCCTGCCGGGATACCGATGACTTCGGCGATCTCGGTCGGCGCGAATCCCAGGTAGTGGTGAAGCACGAGGATCGCCCGCTGGTCGGGCGGCAGCCGACGGAACCCGCGTTCGAGCTGATCGCGGTCGGCGACAGACAGCTCGTCCGCGGGCGCGAAGTCCGACGGTCCGAGAATCCGGACGTTCGCCGACCAGCGGCGCGACCGGGCCAGCTCGGTGTAACAGGCGTTGACGAGGATGCGGTGGAGCCAGGCGACGAACCGGTCCGGATCGCGGAGCCGCCGCAGCTGACGCCAGGCGATCACCAGAGTCTGCTGCGTGGCATCCTCGGCCCGATCGACGTCCCGGAGGATCCGCTGCGCGACCGCGAAGAGCCCATCCGCATGGGTGCGCGCGAGGAGCGCGAATGCTTCTCGATCACCCCGTTGCGCCTGCTCGACGAGGTCCCGATCCACCGGCACCTTCCCTCGGGGTGGCGTCCAGCGGGGACGCCGTTCCAAGGGTATGACCTACGGCAACGCGCCAGCGTTCAAACGACCCGCTGGTCGGGGAGCTTCGACCCCACCTGCTCCCGCCAGCTGGACCAACCGATCATGCGTCCCTCGTCGTCATCTCCAGGTGCGCAGCTCGAGGAACATTGACAAGGACGGGCGGTCGGCGCACCCATAACGCGTGATGCGCCTCGGGCGGGACCGGGGCGCTCGCATGGAAGGGGCGATGGAAGCCGATCTCGTGATCCGAGCCCAGCGCGGTGACAAGGAGGCGTATAGCCTGCTTGCCGCCGGGATCGCCGATCGGTTCCTCGCCGTCGCGCGACGGATCCTGCGCGACTACGACCTGGCCGAGGACGCGGCGCACCAGGCGTTGCTTCTCGTCTGGCAGGACCTTCCCGGCCTCCGCGACCCGGACCGCTTCGAGTCCTGGTCGTACCGGCTCCTCGTTCGTGCCTGCTACGCCGAGGGCCGCAAGCAACGTCACTGGGCACCGAATCTTCGCCTCCTGCCCGCCGCCAACCCCGATCCGGCTGCGACCGACGACCTGAGCTCGGTTGTCGATCGTGACGAGCTGGAGCGGGGCTTCCGGCGGCTGTCTCTCGAACACCGCGCGGTGGTGGTGCTCTACCACTACCTCGACATGCCGCTCGACCGGATCGCCTACGTCCTCGGCATCCCGGTCGGGACGGCTCACTCACGACTCCATCACGCGATGCGCGGGCTGCGCGCGGCGATCGAAGCCGACGCCCGGCCGACGGTGCGGGAGGTTGCCCGATGACGACCGATCACGACACCACGCGCGTCGTCCGGTCGTGGCTCCGCACGGACGAGCACGAGTCGGCGGACCGCATCCTCCACAACGCGCTCGCCCTGTTGGACGCGACCCCACAGCGCCGGCCGTGGTGGCCGTCGCGGAGGTTCGCCGACATGAACGCTCTTGCGAAATCCCTCGTCGCGGTCGCTGCGGTGGCCGCGATCACCCTGATCGGCGTCAGCATCCTGCCGAAGTCGTTCGGCCCGGGCGTCGTGACGCCAACACCGACACCCACACCGACACCGACACCCACGCCGACCCCGTTCCCGTCGACCGGCGACGTCTGGCCGAGCGGCCCGGTCGACGTCGGCCACCACGACGTCAGGCTCGGCGGCGTCGAATTCTCCTTCGAGATGGAGAAGCCCGGTTGGACCAGCAATCGGTACACGGGCATGCTCGAGCAGGGCACGTACCCCGCCCCCAGCTACCGCTGGGTCGGGTTCGGCGATGCCGCGGGTGGCGTCGCATCAGAGGCCTGCAGTGGGAAGACGCGGCCCATCGTCGGCACATCCGTCGACGATCTCGCGACGGCCTACACCACGATCCCGGGGACTGATGCCACGGGGCCGACCGACACGAGCATCGACGGCCGGCCGGCGAAGCTCGTCGTGCTCACGATCCACGCGGACATTGGCTGCCGGCCAACGGAGTTCTTCCTCGACACCAACGGGGTCTATCCGGACACGCTCGACAGCGTGATCAAGCAATGGTTCGTCGACCTGGATGGGTCGCCGTTCATCATCCACGCCGATCAGTCGGCGCCGGATCCGGCCATCGAAGACGAGATCCAGCAGATCGTCGACTCCATCAAGTTCAGGTAGTCCTGACCGGCGCTCCGCGGGCGGGAGGCATAGACTTCCGCCCGTGGCAGGGGCTGATTCCGACGGCGCACGTGGGGGATCTGCGGAAGCGTCTGCTGACGACATCTGGCGGGGCATCCTCCTCGGCACGGATCCGCGCTACCGGGACAGCAAGACGTTCTTCACGAAGCTGCCCGGCAACCCGCGCTGCTACATGTGCAGTGCCCCATTCAAGGGCCCGGGCTCGGTCGTCGCCCGGCGCATGGGTCGCCGGCCGTGGGCGAAGAACCCTCACTACTGCTCGATGTGCTTCCAGGTCATGGAGCACCAGCACGGCGGCGCGGAGATCGACTGCACGCTGCTCTTTGCCGATGTCCGAGGATCGACGGCCCTCGCCGAGACGATGCGCCCCACGGAGTTTCGGGCGTTGCTGAACCGCTTCTATGACGCAGCCGCCGAGGTGCTTCACGAACACGACGCCATCCTCGACAAGTTCGTCGGTGACGAGGTCGTCGCGATCTTCATCCCGGCACTGAGCGGCGACCGCCACGCGGCCCGAGCCGTCATGGCCGGCCGGGCCCTGCTCCGCGCGACGGGCCACGGCGAGTCTGGCCAACCGTGGCTGCCGATCGGGATCGGGGTCCACTCGGGGATCGCCTACGTCGGCGCCGTAGGCGAGGGGCCCAGCACGACGCTCACGGCGCTCGGCGATACGGTCAACGTCGCTGCGAGGCTGGCGTCCGCGGCTGGCGCAGGAGAGCTCCTCGTGTCCGATGAATCGGCGCGGTCCGCGGAGCTCGAGATCGGCTCGGCCGAGCACCGCGAGCTGGAGCTCAAGGGCAAGTCGACGCTGGTTCCGGTCGTCGTGCTGGGAGCCGAGTCGGCCCTCCCGATCTAGCGCGACGGCGGGGCGCCGCCGAGCGCCCGATATGCGAGCAGCGCAACCGACAGCCTCGGTCGAAGGTCGCCGTCGAGCGGGCGCCCGATCAGCTCCTCGATCCGCTCCAGCCGGTACGCGACGGTGCGCGGGGCGAGGTGCAGCCGGCGGGCGGTCTCGCGCATGTTCTCGCCGGCCTCGAAGAAGACCCTGAGCGTCTCGACGAGCTCGCTCCCCATCCGCGGCTCCTGGAGCAGCGCGCCAAGCTCGCGATCGACGACGCGTCGGAGCAGCGACTCGTCGAGAAGCAGGAGCCGCTCGACCGCCAGGTCGTCCGCGTCCTCGATCCAGCCAGGGCGTCCCAGTCGTTCGGCCGCGCGCAACGTCTCGACGAGGCCCGCGAGCGCCAGCGACAAACCGTCGACGCCCTCGATCGGAGCGCTGCCGACCGCGACCCAGCCCGGCGTCAGCTCGTCGAGCGCCCGATGGAGCCGCAACGCGCCCGGCCAATCGGCCCTGGCCAGGACGACGATCCGCCGGCCGCGGGCGATGACCTGTGGCAGCCCGAGGAGACTCGACGCCCCGCGAGCGAGGTCGGCCGACGACGGCGCGTCGACCCGCGCGGCGAGGCGATCCGCGAGGTCGTGGGCCTCGTCGTGGGGCATCGAGGCCGGAAGGGAGACCGCGATCAACCGGTACGCGGCGGTCGGGTCGAGCCCGTAGCGAACGGCGAGGCGGCGGAGACGCGCTCCACCTGCCGCGTCGTGGCTGATCGTCGTGAGCAGCTCTTCGAGGAATGCTCGTCGCGCGGTCACGTCGCGAGCGACCACGGCGCGGTCGCGACCGAGGTAGCCCTCGGCAATCGCCAGCGCCGCGATGTCGGCGCCGCGGAGCAGCCACGATGCGAGTTCCTGGAGCGCCTCGGGCTCCGGATCGAGGTCCCTCGCCGCATTCCAGATCGCCGGCAGGGCCGACATGAATCGATCGATCAGCCGTTCAGTCGGGACGCCGCGTTCAGCACCCGCAGCGCCTCTGGCGGTCAGCTCCGCCCGGGCGCGGTCGGCTGCCGTGCCGTCGCGTTGCTGCGGCATGGCAAGGAGCGCGAGCGCCAGCTCCACGTCCGTGCGGACGTCGTCGGGGCCTTCACCTACGTCCTCGGCCACGAGCGTGCAGAGTCGATCCACGTCAGTAGCCACCGCTTCGATCAAGGCGGCACGGTCGGCGATGCGTGTAGCTGGCATACGCGGGACCGTACGCGCTGTTGCCGCATCGATGCAATACGCGCCCGGCCGGTCTGCCGACTCGGGCAATCGAATGGGGCGGCCCAGACCGCCACGATGAGGACCACGAACCAAACGACCGGAGGGCTGCCGATGACGACCATGCGAGACGCGAACGACTCGATCAGCGAGTCGGAGCTCGATCGACTTCGGGACCTGCGGGCTACGACGATGATCCGGCTGTCGGCCGATCGGATCCACCAGAACTACGTCGCCGGCACGCTCGATCCCATGACGACACGAGAGATCGACGACGCCCTGACCGAACTGCGGCGACTCGGCGGAGAGGTTGCCCGCGAGAAGTCCGCCACGGTCGTGTCGACCAGCGTCGGGAGGCTCGCGGATGCGCTCGACGCCGACGACCATGTCGCGGGCCAGGCGCAGATCAGGATCGCGGCCCCGACCATGGTCGCGATGGCGATCCTGGCCGGCTGGGAGGTCGGCTCGCTCAGCCCGTTCTAACACCACGCTTTTCCCGCGGGCGCGGACCGGCACCGCGCCCGATACCTCCCGACGGAGCAGTTCCTCCTGCTGCGGTCCGTCGATCCGTGCGCCCCAGCTCCTCCCCCCGGCGAGCTGGGGCGCGCCTTTCCCCGCGACCGACCGGCGACCGGCGACCGACGATCTCAGGCGTGCTGGTCGAACAGGAATCGGGTTGCCGTATCGCCCCTCACGGGCTGGAATCCCAGCTTCTGGTAGAAATCGCGAGACACCTCGGGTCTCGCACCGCGGGGCTCACCGAGAAGTTGCCAGGGTCCATCCCGCGAGTCTGGAGATGGGTCGACGGTGCCGACACGCACCGCCAACATGCTCACGGAAGGGTTGCGAAACGTCGCGTGATCCGCTATCGGTTCTGCATCGAACCACAGGGGGCAGGATGAGCCGCGTCGGCCGGATGGGACGTGCCGCCTCATTCCTGGGCGCGGGCCTGCTCCTTGCCGGCCTCGCACCGGGGACGGTTGCGGCTGAGCCGCAGCAGGGCGACGTCGTGCTCGAGTTCGACTTCTCTGGCTCGATCCTCGACGACGAGCGGACGCGGAATCGCTTCGGCGATGCGATCAATGCCATCGCGGATCGGGTTGATGCAACCTCCCGCGACCTCATCGAAGGCAGCACGACGGTTTCGCTCGTCCAGTTCGCCTCGCAGGCCGCCGACGTCGAGGGCTGCACGGAGCTCGAGCTGTTCGGCAGCCCTGCGAAGGTTCGCGCGTTTTCCGCCTGCCTCCGGAAGGTCGCCGCCGACTACAAGTCCGGCGGAAATGCGACCCTGAGGGGGACGATCGGCCGCGACACGAACTACGTCGCGGCGATGCAGCGGGCCGCGACGCACCTGCCGGAGAACGCGGAGCGCCCGGCGCTCATCTTCTTCTCGGATGGCAGGCACGACGTCGCCGGCACGCCAGTCGCCGCAGTTGGGCCGGCGCGCGATGAGCTCGTCGCGAGCCACGACTCGTTCGCGCTTCTGCCGGTCGGCCTGGCCGTCAACCCTGCGGGCAAGACGGCGCTCGAGGCGGGCCTCGACAACCTCAGAACGATCAAGGACTTCAAGGACTGTTCCGGCGCGGACTTCGCCTGGCCAGACGTAGCGTTCGACACGCCCGACGCCGCGGGCAACGCGGTCGCCCTCGGTCTCCAGAACGCGACGTGCACGTTCACCGCGGAAGTCACGCCACCGCCGACCGAACCGCCACCGGCCGCCGTCCACAACATTCGCCTGACCCCGCAGGACGGCAAGATCGAGGTCCGCTGGACGCCGCCGGCCGCGACCGCGCTCGACGGTCCCGTCGTCGACTATCGGGTCCGCTGCACACCGGCCGAAGGCGACCCCGTGGAGTCGGGCGAAGGCGAATCGACCGAGCGCCAGACGGTCGTCGAGGGCCTCACGAACGGCGTCGCGTACTCGTGCGAGGTCGCGGCGGACACGGCGACGACCCAGGGTGACTGGACCGAAGCCGGAGGCACCGCAACGCCGGCCGAAATCCCCGGCGCCCCCGACAAACCGAAGGTCGAGGCACTGAGCGGAGCGGTCCGCGTATCGACCACGCAGCCCGATGGCTCGATTGCCTCCGCCTATCGATACGAATGCTCGCCCGATAACGGCGCCAGCTGGCCGGCGACGGCCGACGCGATCGACGTCGAGGACACGACCGCGCAGGTCGGCGGTCTCGCGAACGGCACGACGTACGTCTGTCGAGCGATCGCATACAACGACTCCGGGGAGAGCGAGGCATCGCCGCTGTCCGACGCGTTCCGACCGTGCGGCGGCTTCCTGGAGTGCAACGGGCTCACGATTCCGGTGATCGGTGCCGTCGGCGGACTCCTGCTCGCGGCGCTGCTCGTGGGACTCTTCTTCCTGCTCCGGGGCGGCGGAGGTCGTCGCGGTGGCGGTTACACCCTCGCGGTCGTCGACGTCGTCCACACCGCGAACCTCGGGGGCGGCTCGACCGTTGGCCTGTCGTTCGTGGGGGCGCCACGGGCGAGACAGCTCGATGGGATCGTCGCCGCGAAGGGCCGCAAGGCCGACGTGAAGATCCGGCGACTGCGCAACGACCGCTTCCGGGTCGAGGACAAGCACGGCGCGAACATCGTCCTTGCCGGCGAGCCGATCGTCGTCAGCGATGCGTCGGGCGTCCGCCACGAGCTCGTGCTGCGGGCGTTCGAGGGCAAGGCGGCCTCGGCGGTGGCGACGCGACGCTAGACGGCCACCGCCAGCGCGGGATCGCCGGAGCCTGTGTCATCGCAGATGCCAAGCGCCGGCGAGGTCACGCCAGCCCAAGCTCGCGCGCCCGCAGGGCCGCCTCGATGCGCGTGTCGACGCCGAGCTTGGCCTTCGCGTTCGCCACGTGGACCGACGCAGTCTTCGGGCTCATGCCCAGCTCCTGGCCGATCGCGGCGTCCGATAGGCCGCGACCGACCAAGCCCAGCACCTGGAGCTCGCGCCTCGTCAGCGGCACCGGCGCATCGCCGTCAGCCGCCGACGTCGTGGCCGCGCGAGCGACCGCCGCGACCTGCTCGACGACCGCTTCGAGTCGAGCGGTCTGGCCGGCCTCGGATTCCTGGCGCCATGCCACCGCGTTCGTGATCTTTCGGGCGAGATCGGCGTCCCGCTCGAGCAGCGCCGCCTCGCCGGGCGTGAGCACGGTGCCGCTGGTCGTGAGATGCGCCAGGTACGCCGCGTGGGCCCGTGCCGCGAGCCTCCCCTGCCCCAGCAGCGCCAGCGCCGGCAGGCATTCGCCGAGCACGAGACCCTGCAATCCCGGGCCCGCCGTCAGTGCCACTTCCGCGGAAATCGATAGGTTCGACGCGGCCTCGCCGACCAGGCCCAGCCGGCCAGCCGCCGCTGCCGCGAACGTCCGCGTCCACGCGGAGTCGACTGGGCGACCCATGTTCTCGCTGATCGCGACGGCTTCGAGAGCGTGCGCGAGGGACTGCCGATCCTTCCCGGTCATTGCCTCGTTCGCGGCGA
Organism: Candidatus Limnocylindrales bacterium; assembly: GCA_036274475.1. Taxonomy (GTDB): domain Bacteria; phylum Chloroflexota; class Limnocylindria; order Limnocylindrales; family CSP1-4; genus CF-46. The sequence continues at coordinate 10,361 of DASUFO010000006.1, read as the reverse complement.
GGTCGTTCAGAACCGAACCCAGAAGCCTGCTGTCGCCGTCTGCCCGAATCTCGGGCAGCAGCCGGGTCAGCTTCGCCGCCGCGTCGGCTGGATCCTGGCCGAGGTCGGCGAGGCGGGCGCGGATGATGAGCGCGTCGCGGCGTCGACCCGTGCGCTGGGCGATCGCCAGCGACTCGTCGACCCACTGGACCGCGACCGGATCGCCGACGTTCAGCCCTTCCATCCCTCGCCGCAGCAACGCCTGCATCGTCAGGCCGTCGTCGGCAATCGATCGGCTGAGAGCCAGCGCCTCGTCCGTTTCCAGAATGCCGGCGTCGCCGCCGTGGATGGAGATCCGGGCCAGGGCCAGCCCGAGGAGGGCCCGAATGCGCGTCGGAACAACAGCAGATCCATCGGCCGCCGCGGCAAGCCGCGATTCGGCATCTCGGAGAACGCCTGCCCGGACCCAGTACGGGCCCGCCGCGACACTCAGTCGGTACGCGGCCTCGAGGTCGGTCGCCGGCGGACGCGCTGTCAGATCGTCGATCGCGAGCCGGCTCTGATCGAACCGCGCCGTGCCGGCGTCCGTGGCTGCCAACAACGATGCTCCCCAGCCGTCGAGCTGCTCGGCGAGCCACGACGCCGCGACCGCGCGGTGTGATTCGGCGTTCTTGACGCGGCCACGAACGGTCGCCCGCACCGTCTCGAGAACACGGAATCGGATCTCACGATCGGGGCCGTCGAACGCACTGACAAGCCCTGTCTCGATCAGCGCGTCAAGGTCCGACAGCACATCACCATCGGACGGGGCAAGCGCCTCCGCGACCTCCGGATCGAACGGCCCGGTCCACGCGACAAGCGCCTCGAGCAACGTGCGCTGCTGCGGCGTCAGGAGATCGATGCTCCACGAGAGGACCGCGCCCAGCGACGCATGACGGTCGTCGGCGCCGCCGGGCCGCGACAACAGCTCCACAGAGTCCAGTCGGTCGAGCATCGCCGCCGGTGACAGCACACGACTCCGACCCGCGGCCAACTCGATCGCGAGTGGAATCCCGTCGAGCCGCTCGAGCAGCCGGAAGACGTCGGCGGATGCGGAGCCGTCGAGTCGATGCTCGCGTCCGATCGCCCGTGATCGCGCGAGAAACAGGGCGCCGGCAGCCGACGACGCGACGGCGCCCGCGGACGGATCCGCCGGCAGGCCCAGCGGCGGAACCGCGCGCTCATGCTCCAGCGCGTAGCGAACCGGCACCCGGCTCGTCGCGAGCACCTGGAGCGACGGACTGGCCGTCAGTCGGGCGTCGATCCAGCGCCGGGCGTCCACCACCTGCTCCAGATTGTCGAGCACGAGGAGCGCCGCGCCCGAAGCCAGGCGGTCGTCGAGGGCTAGATCCAGGTCGGACTCGGCGGTCTCCGCCACGTCGATCGCGGCGGCAACCGGCGCGGACATCGCGGCGGCCCGATCCACGCCGGATAGGTCGACGAACACGGCCGGCCGGTCCGGCCGGTCCGCGGTTCGCGTGAGCGCCATTGCGACGGTCGTCTTGCCAATCCCGCCCGGGCCCGTGAGCGTGACGCCGCGCTCGCGCGACATCAGCGACGTGAGGTCGGCGAGCAGCTGATCGCGCCCGATGGCCGGCGTGACGGTTAGGACATCGGCCTGCATGGATCCGTCCCGAATCTAAGGAAAGTCCCGATGCGGGTCTGGGTTCCCGACGCAAGTATGACGCCCGAGAACGGCGCCAGAGGGAGCATCGCGGGCGCCGCAAGGATCGAGAGGGAGACCGTCATGCGTTCGACCATCGCTCGTTCGGCCTGCGCTGCAATCCTGCTCGTCGGTCTGCTGGCCGGCCCCGTGCTCGGCGGACGACCCGACCGGGCGTTCGGCGGCGAGATTCCCGACTTTGATCTGCCGGATGTCTGCGCGTTTCCGCTGACGATTCATATCGTCGTCAACAACGAGTACGTCACGACATTCTTCGACGAGGACGGCAATCCGGAGTCGCAGCTACTCCAGGGCCGACTCATCGCCGAGGTCATTCGATCGGACACGGGGGACTCGGTCGTTCTGAACGCGTCGGGTCCGGCCAGGATCGACGCGGCAACCGGCGACTTCACCGGCTACGGCCACTTCCTGCAGTGGGGTGACGGGATCAACGGCCTGCTCCTGTTCCGAGGTCAGCACGACTTCGACGGCAACGGTCAGGGCTCGGCCCTCGACGTGTGCGCGCTCCTCGAGTAGCTGGCCGCTGATGACCGGCTGACCGCCGGAGCGCGTCCCGTCACCGCCCGGCTCGAAGCCTCCCAGGCGCCCCGATTCGCCTCTCCCGGCGGGTCGGGGCGCCGACCGTGAGCGCAATCGAGGCGGCTGGGCCCGAAGCCGACGTATAGCGAAGCAGCCTCCGGCACTCGCCGGAGGCTGCATTCGTGGTTGTGGGCTTCAGGTCAGGCCCGGGCAGACGAGGAGATCGCCCGGATCGAACCGACCGCGACGAGCGCGGCGCCGCCGAAGCTCGTAACTGCCAGGGCGGCGAACGCCCACCAATATCCGGCGACGGCCTCTGCGATTGCCGCGTCGGCTGCCGTGAACGGCACGTCGTAGTACTGGGCAATCGGCACCGCGGCCGGGAACGCGACCGTAAGCGCGGCGAAGGTGATGCCCGCCGTGACCAGCGTGACGAAGGCAATGGCTGCCACGAACACGATCGCCACGACGGCAAGCGGCGAGGCGCCTGCCCGGGCCGGTGCGGGATGAACGTTGAAGGCTGTCGTCATTTCAAAGGCTCCGATCTGAGATTGATGTCGATCTCGACGATGGCAGATCGAAGCCCTCGCACGGCATGGTCATCGAACCGAATCCCCGTCGGTCAGGCGTCGCAGGCCCACGTCGCCGCGACCGATACCCCGGTATCGGTCGGAATCATCCGAGACGCTGCGGGTTGCACGGCGCTCCCGACGAGGGCGATCAGCCAGCGAGCCGGCAAAGCCTCGAAGGCGATGCCGGCCCGTTTCGTGAGTGCTGGCCGACCGTCTAGCGGAGGTCGACCTGCACCGACGCGGGGGCCGATCGGTTGCCGGCACCGTCGACCGCGACCACCTCGATCGTGTTCAGCACGCCGACCTCGGCGTACAGGATCGCCCGGGTCATGCCGCAACAGATGCCCTGGTCGAACTGGCCGTTGAGGAACACCTCGTAGACGATCAACCCCGACGGAGTCGCGTTATCGGTTGAGGCGCCCCAGTCGAGCCAGGTCTCGCCGTCACCGAAGACGTTCGCGTTCAGGTTCGCGGGCGTCGAGGGCGGCGTCGCGTCCCCGGTCGACGACTCGAGGATCGTGACCGTCCGGCTGTCGGACCCCGAGAACGTCGCGCCGTTCGACCCGACCCTGACCGAGGCGTTGGCGTCGGCGCTGCCGGTGTGGAACGTTCCCTGCGAGGCGGCGATCGAGAGCACGTGCGTATGCCCGAAGCGATCGCACGTTGGCGTGAAGGTCGCCTGGCCGGTGGCGCTCCCCTGCGTCACCGTGAGCGTCGACGGCTGACCGGTCGCCCCGATCGGACACGCCGCGGTGATCGCCAGGCTGACGCCGCCTCCGGCGGACCCGGTGAGCTGGCCCTGCGGCGCGATCTGGGCAAGCACGCCGGGCTGGAGCGTGACCGTCCGCGTGCTGGAGAACTGGACCTGCTGGCCGCTCTTCGTTACTCGGACGTAGGCCGTGGCGTTCCAATCGGCGAGCGTGAAGCGGTTGCCGTTGACGACCCGCGCAGCGGCCGTTCCCGGCGCCCCGGTGCACGCCCCGGCGAACGACCCGGCGCCACCGGCCCGATCCGGCCGAAGGAGGTAGAGGCTGCCGGAGGAGAACGTCCAGCCGACCGGGCAGGTGACCGTGATGTCGACATTTGCGTACTCACCGCTCGGTTCGAGCGTCCCCGTCGGAGCAATCGAGATCGTCACAGTCGGGTTCGGCTGGGGTGGTGGTGGTGGTGGCGGCTGCGTCGGCTTGGGCTTCGCAGCGACGGTCGTCGCACTTCCGATGATGAGCGCCGCGGCGATGAGCGCCGCGACGTGGGCTCTCCGAACCCGCGACCTGGTCAGACTCCGCATCTCACGCCTCCCTACGTAGCTGACATGCGTCCCCAGTTCGCTACGAACGCTGCGGCGAGGCGGTTTCAAGGGTTCGTGACACCACGCCGGCGGGCACCTGGCGCACGCTAGGGCCATGAACAAGGCTGACGCGCTTGACCTTCTCGACTACATGGATTGTGTGAACCACCGCCTCCTCGACGCAGCCGACGGCATGGCGCCGAAAGATCTTGTCGCGACGCTGTTGACGCGCGCCGGCCGGTCGCCGGGAACATCGGGTACCTCGAAATGGTGCGATCGCGCTAGAAGCAGGTCGCCGTGGGCGTGGGACGATCGCGATCGAGCGTCAGTCGCGTTCGAGCTCCAGCGTAGCCGTTACGCCCGCGTGATCCGACGGCCAGACGCCGGACAGCAGCCGATCGCCGGCCTCGTCCCCGACGGTCGTCGCCTCCTCGACCCCCAGCAGTCCGCGCACCATCACGAGATCCAGGCGTGTCTCGAGGCTTGGGGTCGGGTTTCGTAGATCTGCGTCCTGGCAGCACGTGAAGCCCGGGTCGGCGGGCTGCTTCAGCGCCCACGCATCTCGGAAGCCGCCGGCCAGGACGTCGGAATAGGTCGCCGTCGCCGGGACGACGCCAGTGATCGCCGTTCCCTCCGCGTCGGAGTTGAAATCGCCGACCCAGATCACGGGGAGCTCCGTGTTCGCGGGCCCGGCGAGCATCTCCCCAGCCTGGGCGCGCTGCGCCTCGCCGGAGATCGGGTCGAGGTGGGCGGTGATGAAACGGAATGATCGCCCGCCGAGCGTCCCGTCGACGGAGGCCCACGCCCACGGGAGCGTGATGGCCGTTCCGACGACGGTCGGGATCGAGATGCGCGCGGCGAACTGGCCGCCCTGGACATTCGAAAGCTTCACCGATCCGTTCTTGCGGGCCAGGATCACTTCGCGCTGGGTGAGGCGCACGTCCATGAAGCCTGAGGCAAACAGCCCCGGCGCCTCGACGTCGTAGCCGGTCTGCGTTTTGACGACGACATATCTGAGCCCGCGTGCCCGGAGCGCATCGAGCAGCAGCTCGACGAAGTCCGCCTCCACCGTCTCCGCGTTGGGAATCGGCGAGAAGTCGGCCGGGGTCTGGGTCCGCCAGAGAACGGCCTCCTGGAGCCCGATCAGGTCGGGCCGCGTCGCGTCGATCTCAGCGGCCCATGCTGCGGCTCGGCCCCGGAAGTCCGTTGCCCGGCTCGCTTCGAGCGCTGCGGCGACACGCAAGAAGAAGTCAGTCTGGGTCGGCGCCGCGATAACCGGTCCAAGATCCGTCCCGAAATAGAGGTTGCGCGTGGCGAGGGTTACCTCGTTGCGCGACGCAGCACCAGCCCCGGGGACGACCAATGCCCCCACGACGAGAAACGTAAGAATCACCGACCCACGAATGCCGGATCGTGGGATCGTGGGCGCGCTCCGCGACATGTCCGCCTCCCTTCGCCGGCAACGCCGGCGCTTTCGGGCTCGCGATGCGGGGATCGCCGTCGACCTGGGAACGGGACCGCCTCGCGGTCCGCGCGTTCACCTTGCCACGCAGTCGTCGAGCTAGCGTCTCGCGATCACGGTCCTCGCGCTTGGCCGTTCGCCGATCGGGCTGCGGAAATCCCGTTCCGCTAGAGCGCGGCGGCGGCGGGAGCGTCTTCTGGGGCTGCGGCGGATTCCTGCCGGGTCTCCTCGGTAACGAGAACGCGGCTGGATTCGAAGCCGTAGCGCGCGACCCGACGAGCCCAGGGTCGGAACGACGCAGCATCGATCGGGCCGAACGCCGCGTCGATCCTGGTCAGCTTGTTCTGGAGGCTCGCCCAGCGCTCGGCGGCGTTGATCCTGTCCCTACCGACGGTTCGGGGCACGTACTCCGGCTGACCCGTGGACGAAGCCGCGCCGGTGACCTGCATCGTGAGCTCGAGCGGATCCTTCAGGCCGACGACAAACCCCAGCCAGCGCCCTGCCGGCTCGCGCTCCAGAAGCGTCCGCAGGATGACCGTCGCTTCCGCCGGGTAGCCCGTCAGGACGGCGAGCAGCAGCAGGATTGGCCGGTAGCGTGTCGGGTCGGCCAGGGCGAGGCGCTCCGACGGCAGGCAGGAGGCCTTGAACAGGCGGTAGACGTTCACGAACCGCTTCGCCGAGCGAGGGGTTGCGATGAGCTCGTGTAGCTGGAACATGCATGCGCGCTCGTCTGCTGTGATCTCGAGCGCGACGGGATCCATGTCGACCTCCCGAGGCGCGGGCGCCAGGCGGGTCTGCGCCACGACAGCGGGCGCGTGCCCAGGAACAGCGCCACCTGGATCCGGCTGTGGCTCCTGCGCCGGGAGCGAGGTCGGCGTCGTCGCAGTCAGGCCCCCTCCTGTTGGGGCGATCAGCTCGGGTGCTTCGGTCGCGGTCGAGTCATGGCCGTTCGTCGCGTCGGGCGCGGCAGCCACGTCACCGGCGGGACGTCCGGCGATGGCGAGACCCGCTCCCACGGCCGTCGACCCGGCCGTACTCGTCGCGACGCTCGGGACCAGGTTGGTGACGAGCGCCTCAAATCCGGTTTTTCCCATCGGGCGGAGGGCATACGGGATCTGGAAGATCTTCTCCAGGTAGTTGAGCGGCGTCGCCTCCCACCCGAACTCGTCCTCCGGCTCGTCCTTCTCGTCGTCTGCCGCCGCAAGCACGCGCGACGTCACCTTCAGCGAATGGAGCAGCCAGCGCGGATCGACCGCGACGACGACCACGAACAGCCGGAACGCGAGCAACAGATGGACGGCCTGGAGCACCGCAACGACGTCCTGCTCCTTGCACCGGTCGAGATCGTCGATGTAGAGGACGATTCGATCGATCGCCGGGAACAGGTCGAGCGGCGTGCCATCGAGGTTGGTGCTGGCGGGCTTGCCGGCTGCGTCGGCCTGGTTCTTGAGGAGCGTTGTCAGCTCCTCGAAGTCGTCACGGGCCTTCGCGACGACACCCAGGCGCGACCGGTAGTCCTCGCTGGCCTGGCGGCGCTTGATGAACGTCGCCATCTTTCGGCTGGGCACCGTCTCGAGCAGCTTCAATCGCAGGTCGTCCAGTTCAGCGCGGGCCGACGCGGCATTCAGCTCGGCTTTCGCGCGGCGCTCCTCCGCCTGTCTCCGCGCTCCCTCGAGGTGCGTCCGCTGGGTCGTCCGGGCATTCTCGATGAGCCGATCGCCTTCGCTCTTGGCCTTGCTGACGAGCTGGAAGACGCGGGTGGCCGGGTACGCCAGGTAGCCGGCCCCGACGATGAGCAGACCCAGCCCGGCGGAAACGGCGGCAGCAACGGCGCGGATCGCGGGCGTCAGGTCGACCAGGTTGACCACCGCCAGCACCAGGGCTACTGCGATGACGACGGCGACCGTCAACGGCAGCCAAAGGCGCCAGCCGCGTCGGAGGTCGAACCAGCCAGCCGCCGCAGTCCGAACGCCTTCGAGGGTGCTCTTCGAGATCGCTTCGGTCAGTGCCTTCGCGTCGGTGTCGGTCGCCTTGGCGACGCCTTCGAGCTCGTCGCGGATGGCCGCCTGCGCCTTCTCGGCCTCTTCACGGATCTCCTTTTGATCTGCGGCGATCCGCACGACGCTCTTCAGAATCTCGGTCTTCGGAACCTTGTCGACGAGCTCTTCGTACTGTCGGTCGAGCTTCTCGAGGCTCGCATTGATGCCCTCGATCTCCTCCGCCGAGGCGTCGCGCTGGCGTTCGGCGGATTCGAGCTCATCGACCGTTCGAGCCTGCTTCGTGAGCAATCGCTCCCGGATCGCCGCGGGATCTTCGTCGAATTCGCGGTCCGGGTCGTTCGCCGTGATCCACCTGTCCAGGCCGTCGAAGATTGCCGCCGCGAGGCTCGCCCAGAGATCCTGCTCGATGTAGTGCCAGGCGTTGAATCGCAGCTGGACGACGTGCTGGCAGTAGCGCGGCGTCGCGCGTTTGGCCTCCAGCTCCTTCGCGGCGATCTGGTCGATCCGCTCCGTGAGCATGTTCATGAAGAACGTCTTGCCCGTGCCCCAGTCACCGAAGAGGCCGATGGCAAGCGGCGGCTCCACGCTGCTGGCAGCGATCACGGTTGCCAAGGCATCGATCTCGTCGTCGAGGCCGAACAGGTCGTCGCCGGTCGCGTCGTCGGACTGGAACCCGGCGACCGGCCGGGGCGCGGTCGTGGTCGCGGCGCCAACGGTGATCTGCTCCGCGCCGATCGATGTGTCGCGCAGGGCGTCTTCGGCGTCGAAGCCGGGAGTCGCGAGAAGCGCTTCGACCGGCGTGCAGTCGGGCACCTGGAGGGCGCCATAGAAGAGGTGCCGCGCCCTGATCGGGGTCAGGTTGCCCGACAGCGCCGCGATCGTTGCCGCCTCGACGACGGCCTGCTCAGCATGGCTCGAAAGAGCCGGGAGGTGGTCGACCGGCTGGACCGTGTCCTCCGCAACGGGCAGCAGCTCTTGCTCCGGAACGCCGAGGATCTCGGCGAGTTGCGTCGAGGAAACGCCCGCTTCCGCCACCGCCGAGCGGGTCCGACCGTTGGCCAAGCGATAGAGCCCACCGATCAGGTGCTCCATGTGGACCCGGCCGTCGGGTCCGATGCGACCCAGGCGCTCCGCCTCCGCGAGTGAGCGCCTGGCGCCCGGCGTCATGAGATCGAATGCGTCCGCGGGTGTCGCGACGTACGCGCCGGCTGTCTCCCCGTCGTCGGGCACGAACGAAGATTCGGAGTCGGAGCGGTTGGGAAACTCGTCGACCTTGGACACGTCGCCATCGGCGGCGCTCGTCTGGATCGTCTCGGGCTGGGCGTTCGCTGCGACCGTCCGGAGGAACGCCGCCAGTGCCCGGACTTCGCGCTCGTCCTCGCCCGCCTTCGAGAGGCTGAACGATGCGGTCTCTCGCGCCTCCGACGGCCAGGAGAGACTGACGTCGTCGTGGGCATTGGGCAGCCAGATCAGCGCGAACGGAGCCATCTCCCGTGCGACGAAGCTCACGAGCCACGACGGAAGCCCCGCGCGACCGACGAGGATGCCCACCGCTTCGAGTCCGCTGACCTCCCTGCGGAACTCCGCCGGATCGGCCTCATCCCAGGCGATGTCCTGCAGCTTGATCGCGAATTCCTCGCGCTCGAGCCGCGAGGAGAGCAAGTCGGCCACGCGCGCGTCCTCGGACGCGAACAGGAGCAGAACGCTTGCCCTGGGAGCCGCCATGCACGGATCCTCCGACGGGCGCGTCATGGGCCCGTCTCGGCCGGTCGACGCGTTCCGTCAGCGACCGCGCAGGACGCAAGGCAGCGCGTTCGCGAGGAGCCCGATCGGCAGCACGAGACGCACGGCTGCGAGGCCGGCGGTCAGCGCGGGGGATGTTCCGGCCGCCTCATCGACTCGGCCCGGTTCGCAGCGCCGTCGCCGCCACGTCGCCCGTCTCGATCGTGAGCGCGTCCTCGAACGCGGCACTCACGTCCGGCGTGTTGCTCACCGCATGGGCGACCTCGTGGAGGAGCGTGCCCGCGTAGCTCTCCGGTGATCGCAGCTCGGAGCGCTTGATCACGATTCGGTGCTCCTTCGGCTCCCAGAGGCCGGCAGTCTCACCGAAGCCCGCGTCGGCGATCCGCATCGTCTCGGAGATCGCGACCTCGCGGACTCGGTCCGGACGACCACCGCGCAGCTCGAAGATCGCGTCGGTCAACGCGAAGACCTCTCGTTCGGCCGGCGTCAAGTCGTCTTCCGCGACCCACCTGAATTCGAAGCTCTCGTTCCAGCGCTCCTTGTACTGATCCAGGTCGACGATCGGTGCTCCGGTGACGTCGACTGCGCCCTTCAGCTTGCGCCGGATGTTCTGGGGCACCACCACGACTCGGTAGCCGTCGTCCTTGGCCCGGTCGACGAAGTCGCGCGCCGCGTTCAACTCCTGCGGCGTGAGAAAGATGACGCGGCCGGTCGCGTTCAGCACCTGGCAGGCGTGGACGCCGACGTCGACCAGCTGGACCTCGTCGTGCCAGCGGCCGGTCTCGAATTTCGAGAGGTCCTCGGCGAGGGCGCTCGCGACGGCCTCCGACGTGGCCGCGAGGACGATCGACTTCACGCGGTCCGTGTAGGCCGTCCGGCCGACGTTCGAGCGCTCCCGGTTCAGCGCCGCCCGGAGGGACTTCGTCGGCGAGGTGATGTCATAGCTGAACAGGTAATTGCGCTCCTCGGCGACGCGCAAGCCGTTGACATAGATGCGGGCGGCGAACTTCGGCCGGGCGAGAACGACGCCGTACTCCGTTTCCTCGAGCACCTCGTCGCCGGCGTAGTGGCGGAA
>DASUFO010000005.1:0-4011 GCA_036274475.1 Candidatus Limnocylindrales bacterium | reverse complement strand
GGCCGCGGCGATCGCGGCGACGCAGGAGCGCGACGGCGAGCGCGGCGTGATCGTCAACACGGCCTCGGTCGCGGCCTACGACGGCCAGATCGGCCAGGCTGCCTATTCGGCGTCGAAGGGCGGCATCGTCGGGATGACGCTCCCGATCGCCCGCGACCTCGCCGTGTCGCTGATCCGCTGCGTCACGATCGCGCCCGGCCTCTTCGACACCCCGCTCCTCGCCAGCCTCCCCGAGCCGGCTCGCGTCGCTCTCGGCGCCTCGGTGCCGCACCCGGCTCGGCTCGGCCGACCGGAGGAATACGCCGCCCTCGCCGTCCACATCGTCGAGAACCCGATGCTGAACGGCGAGGTGATCCGCCTCGACGGCGCGATTCGCATGGCCCCGAAGTGACGGACGCAGATAGCGAGACGCATGTCCAGCCGCCGTCGACGGCGAGATTGATCCCGTTGACGGCTGGTTCTCCGTCGAGGCCCACCGCGTGGGCGACGACGTGATCGACCCGCCCGGCGCGCCCTCGGCGCCGCCTTCGCCCGCCCACCGCTAATCGCCACCGGTTGAACGGCTAGAGTGCATCGGGCTGTTCAGGATCAAATCCCTGCAAATAAGCCGTTCCCGCCCCCGTAGCTCAGTGGATAGAGCAGCGGTTTCCTAAACCGCGTGCGCAAGTTCGATTCTTGCCGGGGGCACTCGGTCCTCGGGCGGCCTGTCCAGGCCGATCCGGCGTGGTGAAGTCGCCCGACGACGAGCTCGTCGGCTTGGACGCGACGGTCAGCTTCCTTTCGGCCACGGACTCCGCGCTGCTCCATCCCAGGTCTCCGGGCGAGGGGGTTGCACGCAGGAGCGTTTCTCGGCGGCGCTATAGGGTCACCACCTAGCCCAGCGCGATCAACGAGGAGGCGACTTCTGCATGGGGGACGACCAGAGGCACGGCCGGATCTTCGGACTGCTCTTCATCGCCACGTTCGTCACATCGATCAGCGCGCTCGCGCTCTTCCAGCCTGTTCTGGACGACCCGGTCGGATACATCGCAGGTGGGGGGAAGGACAATCAGATCTATCTGGGAGCCTTCCTCGAGCTCCTGCTCGTCATCACGAACGTCGGAACGGCCGTTGCCCTCTACCCGATCGCAAGGCGTCAGAACGAGGCGCTGGCGATCGGCTACGTCGGCGCACGGATCATCGAGTCCACCTTCATCGCGATGGGAATCGTCTTCGTGCTCGGAGTCGTCGGTCTGCGGCACGATCTTCCCGGCGCGGACGACGTCGCCTTCACGCTTGCCGCGCTCAAGGACTGGACGTTCCTCTTCGGCCCTGGCTTCATCGTCCCGTGGGGCAACGGGCTGATCCTCGGCTATCTGATGTACAGATCCGGCCTCGTTCCGCGCCGCATGGCCTGGTTCGGACTGATCGGAGGCCCGCTGCTCCTCTTCGGGAGCGTCGGCGTGCTCTTCGACTGGTGGGACGCGGGCAGCACCGTTCCGAGCCTCGCGGTCATCCCGGAGATCATCTGGGAGGCGTTCATCGGCATCTACTGCGCGATCTGGGGATTCAGGAAGGACTCGCCGATCGTCCGTCCGAACTGGCGCGGTCATGAAGCCGCCTGACGCCCGCCGAGCGACATCGCGGTCGCTCGCCCTCTCGGGCGTCCTCTTTGCCCTTCTCTTCCTGATCGGATGGTTCGTGAGCGGCGGCGACGCGCCCGACTATGGCGCGCCGGATCAGGACTGGACGAACTGGGCGGACGACAATCAGTGGAAGAGCCGCGTCGGCGCGTTCGCGATGCTCCTCGCGGGCTTCGTGTTCCTGCACTTCGCGGCGAGGGTCCGGACCGTTCTCGGCGACGTGGAGCGGAGCGTCCGCGGTTCGACGGAGCTCGCTCGCGTCGCGGTCGCCGGGGCGATCACGGGCATGGCGGGCATGGTCATGGCGATCGTCATCGTCTCCAGCGCAACGACCGAGGGTGGCGAAGCGAATCCCGCCGTCACCCGTGCGATTGCGAGTGCCTCGGCCGGACCCTTCCTGCTCTCCGCCATGGGATTTGCCGCGTTCCTCATGGCGGCCGGCGTCATCACGCTCCAAAGCGACGCGCTCCCCCGTTGGACCGGTGTCGTCGCGCTCATCGGGGCGGTCTCGTTTCTCATCGCGTTCGCCACGGTTCTCGCAGGGCTCGGCAAAGACAGCGTCTTCGGCTTCGGCTTCTTCCCCGGCGTCCTGGCGCTCGTGATCTGGTCGATCTCCACGAGCATCGCGGGCTATCGGGCGACTGCCGATGCCAACGAGGTCTAGCTCGCGAAAGGGATCCGAGTCGACCAGCGGTCGTCGAGAGATAGTTCCGCCTGTCGGGAGAGCGTCACCTCTCGTGCCGAGCGAACGGGTCCGGCTCAGCGTGCCGAGGTGAGCGCGACGAGCGGCGCGACGCGTGGGACGGGGCCGCCTCCAGGTCCAGGAATGCGCTGGGTCCCCGGCGGGTCGTTCCCCATGGGCGCGGAGGACTTCCATCCGGACGCCGACGAGCGCTCGGGGCCGAGCGTTGTCGCGAGGAACCGGCGGGCGTAGACTCGTCCGGCAGCGGGATGGTGAGACGTCTGACCTGGGCGTTGCTGCTCGTCTGTGCGACGCCGGTTGTCGGCGCGGCGACGACGTCCCCGACCGCGGCGGCGGTGCCGGCGGTCACCATGAGCTCGGGCACGGTCGCCACCGGTGCGGGGCCGCGTCCGCTGCACATGGTTCGCATCGTCCCCAACCGCGGCGTGCGGCTCGAAGCCGTCTGGCTGGGCGGCGGGCCGGGACGGACGGGAACGGTGGGCGGCTACGTCCGTGCCAATGCGGCGCGTGGGGCGGTCGCCGGGCTCAACGGCGACTTCTTCCTCCTGGCCCGCAACGTGCCTTCGGGCAACCTGCTCATCCACAAGGGCCGCAGCTTTCTCGGAGGCACGAACCGCGGTGCGGCCGCGTTCGGGGCCGACGGCAGCGTCGAGATCGTCGCGGGGAACGTGAAGGACGCCGATCTCCTCCAGAAGGGTGTGCGCGAGGCGATCTCCGGTAAGCCCGTGTACGTCCACGAGGGGCAGCTGGGCGACCTGACGACGCTCGAGCCGTACCAGCGCGACGCGGCTTACCACCGCACGGCGGTCGGCCGCCTGCGGAACGGCCAGACGGCCCTCGTCGTCATCGGCGGCGCCGGTACCACCGCGGCCCAGTTCGCGCAGGCACTGCTCCGGCTCGGGTTCGTCGAGGCCTTGGGCATGGACATCGACTCGAGCGCGAACATCAATTGGCGTGGAGCGTCGCTCAACCGGCCGGACTACCAGCGGCAGATCCCGACCGGGATCATCGTGTTCCGCCGCGGCGCCTGAGCAGGGCAGTCGAGAGGTGCGGGTGCCGTCGGTCGCCCGCGGGTGAGCGCGTCCCTGCCCGCGGCGGTTTGGCCCTTCGGGCGCACACGGGCATTCCTGCCAACTGTCGGAATAGGATGGCGCATGGTCGCCGCGCTGCTCGGGCTGGTCTGCGTGGTGGCCGCCGGCGTGATCCTCGTCGCGCTCCACTTCCTGCCGACGGGGCTCGACCCGATCCGGTACGCGGTCAGCGACTACGGGTGGACCCCATATCACCTCGGCTACCGCGCGATGGTCGTGCTCCAGGGCGTCGGAGCGATCCTCGTCGCGGTCGGGCTGGGGCAGGAGACCGACGTGGAGTCGCTCGGCTGGCTCTACGTCTACGGCGTCGTGCGGATCCTCATCGCACGGTTCATGACCGACCGGGAACCCGACGGTCTCGCGTCGCTCACGCGCACCGGCCGGATCCACATGCTCCTCGCGGGAACGGCGTTCGCCTCGATCGCCGTCGCCGCGTCGCACCTCGACTGGAGCGGGAAGCCCGTGTCCTCGGCCCGCTGGGGTGGCTCGTGACCGCGACGGCGATCGCCACCGCGGCTGCGCTCGTCGTCGAGCCGATCCGGCGCGTCGCGCTCGGGCTGATCGAGCGGCTGTTCTACGCCGCGTCGATCGTCTG
>DASUFO010000004.1:0-2217 GCA_036274475.1 Candidatus Limnocylindrales bacterium | reverse complement strand
GGTGGATCTCCCGGGCCCACGGGAGGTCTACCGCTGGGCGATCCAGCGCGGCTGGTCCGAGGAGGCCGCCGGCAACTGGGCGGCATTCGTCGCCGGCGTCCCGATCGTCGACGGCGAGAACGTCCTCGGTCGAGCCTGGCGGGTCCGCGAAATCGAGCATCTCGAGTTCCTCCGGGCGATCGTCGGCTCGGGCCGCCTCGCCGGGGACACGGCGGCCGACCGGTGACCGACGACTTCCACGTCACCCAGCTCACCGGGACGCCCTGCGCGCCGTTCAACTGCGCCGCCGCGTCCGGGGCGATGGGAATCGCCGCCGGATCCGGCTACGAGGACAAGATGAGCGCCGACGCCTTCCGGGCGCAGGCGGCCGTCAGCTGTGTGCCCGGCGCGCACTCCAACTCGGGCGGGCTGTTCATCTCCGACGTGGAGCGGGTATTCGCGTTCCATGGGATCCCGGTCGACTACGGCCGTGTCAACGACGACGCGCCGCCGATGCGCTGGCCGGCTCCGACGCTCGCCACCCGTCTGAGCAAGGGAGACGGCGCGATCCTGCTCGGCGACTACGACGCCCTGCCGGTGCAGTACCGGGCGAGCGCGACGTTCAAGGGCGACCACTCGACGTGGGTCCACGACTACCGATCGGACGGGACGATCCACTGGCACGACCCGCTGCGCAAGGCCGGGATCCGGATCCCGATCTCGGCGGCCCTCAGCTACTGGCAGAAACCGCTGTCCGCCGTCCGCGGGTTCGCGGGGTTCGTGAAGGTCAAGGAGAACGACGTGGCAGGACTTGGGATCGACCACCTGGAGAGCCGGCCGGGCACCGTCCGGGTGAAGAACATCGCCGGCGTCGAGGCCCGCCAGGTCGCCGATAACGAGCGGTTCGTCCTCGCCCCTGGCACCGAGAAGCCGACGATCGGCAAGGGCCGCCTCATCGGTGATCCGCTCGGCAAGGATGCCGACTTCGGCGGCCAGGACCGGCACACGGTCTGGCTGATCGGCGGCGAGCTCGCCGTCGTGCTCGACAGCCAAGTCACGTTCGAGCCGTACAAGGCGTGAGCGGCCGACCGGGTTTCCGCAGCCGTCCAGCGCCGGACCCGACCACTCGCCGCGTCCTCTGGGCGACGCTCGTCCTGTTCGCGCTCGGGCTGGCGACCTCGTCCACGCTGGCCGTGAAGCCCGTGCCCGCCCACTTCCTCGTCTCGTTCGAGCAGATCGACAAGTTCGTCGAGCAGCAGGGCAACATCCGCAACACGACGGGCTGCTACTGGGACCCCGACGACCACGTGGACATCCGGTCGGTCGGCGACTACCTGACGCCCGGTCAGTCGTTCTCCTGGTCCCACTGCTTCATCGGCGATGGGGGATGGGACTACGGCCTCCAGCAGCCCGGTCTCGGCCTCACGCTCGAGGTGGCGTTCGAGGGGCTGAAATCCATCTCCACCACGAGCAATCGGCTGTGCCTCGCCGGCCCTGAGTACCGCCGCGCCGACCTACCGCCGTTCGGTGAGGGCTACGGCATCCCAGGAACCGTCACGCTCACCGTCCGCAACGACACCGGCCGCACCGTCCGCTTCGGGCGGCGCGAGTCGATCGTGGGCGGCTCCGGCCTCATGGGCTACGAGCCGACCGACAACTACTTCTGCCCGAGCGGGTTCTACATCGTCCAGACGGGCGAGGGGAGCTGGCCCCAGGGCGGACCCGGCATCTGGTGGAGCACGGAGGTATCAGGGTGAAACTCCCGTCTGCAATCTGGGGCCTCGTGAAGCGCAACCCGGTCCGCGCCCAGGCGCTCGTCCAGGCCGTCATCGGCGTCGCGACGGCGTTCGGCCTCGGCTGGACGGCCCAGCAGGTCGGGGCCGTGATGATCCTGTCGGCCGGCCTGCTGGCGTTCCTCACGGAGACGGCCGTCACGCCGGTCGCGGCTCCGGTCATCCCGGAGGGCACGACGGTCACGGTGACCACGCCGGCGGGTGAGGACGACCGGACGGTGACCGTCAGCTGATGCCGAACGCCGCCGCGACCGCATGCTCCGAGCCCGGCTGTCCCGATGCGGCTGTCGACCGCGGCCGTTGCGCTCGCCATCGCCGGACGACCACCGAACGGGGATACGGACGCGAGCACCAGCTCGACCGGGCGGCCGCGTTGCCGGGGGCGAAGTGCGAGGCGTGCGGCTGTACGCGCAACCTCCAGCGCGATCACCGGATCCCCAGGTCG
>DASUFO010000003.1:0-5589 GCA_036274475.1 Candidatus Limnocylindrales bacterium | reverse complement strand
GGCCGCCTTCGGATCGCCGTTGCGACGGGAGATGGCTCGCATCGCGCCGAAGCCCGCGATCCCGACCCGGGAGACGGGCGCCTCGGTGCCGCCGCAGATCATGACCTCGGCGCGGCCGAGCCGGATCGCGTCGAGGCCGTCACCGATCGCCATGTTGGACGCGGCACAGGCCGTGCATTCCGAGAGCAGCGGCCCCTTGGTACCGAGCTCCATCGAGACCCAGCCTGCCGCCAGGTTGGGGATGATCTGGACGATCGAGAACGGGTTCACGCGATCAGGCCCGCGCTCGTCGAGCACCTGGATGCACGCCTCGAACGACTTCAGGCCGCCGATGCCGGTCGCCACGGCCGCGCCGATGCGGTCCGCCTCCGGCGCGATGTCGAGCTTCGCGTCGGCCTCCGCCTGCCGTGCCGCGGCGAGGGCCAGGTGCGTGAACCGGTCCATGCGGCGCGATGCCTTGTACTCGACGTAGTCCGTCACGTCGAGGTCTTTCACCTCGCACGCGAAGTCGACCGGGAACCCCGTCGAGTCGAACTGCGTGATCTTCCCCGCCCCGGACTCCCCCGCGATCAGCGCCGACCAGCTGTCCTCGACGGTGTTGCCGAGCGGCGTCACCATTCCGAGGCCGGTCACGACGACGCGGCGCCTGCCGTTGTCGCTCACTCGAGCCACGCTACATCCCGAGCCCGCCGTCGACGAGCAGCACGTCGCCGGTGACGAACGCCGCCGCGTCCGAGCAGAGGAAGCGCACCGCGCCCGCGACATCCTCCGGGTCCCCGAGCCGCCCGAGCGGCGTGTTCGTCAACATCGCGGTCGTCGCCTCCTCGGGCAGTACGTCCGTCAGCTGCGTCTTCACGTATCCCGGAGCGACGACGTTCGCGCGCACGTTGCGGCTGCCGAGCTCGCGGGCGAGCGACTTCGTGAAGCCGATGATCCCGGCCTTCGAGGCCGCGTAGTTCGTCTGGCCCCAGTTGCCGTGCACGCCGACGATCGAGGAGACGTTGACGATCGACCCGGCGCGCTTGCGCATCATCGGCCTCGTCGCCGCTCGGCAGGTGTAGAAGACGGAGGAGAGGTTCGTCTCGATCACGGTGCGCCAGTCGTCGTCGCTCATCCGCACGAGCAAACCGTCACGGGTGAGCCCCGCGTTGTTGACGAGCACGTCGAGGTCTCCCGCCGCCTCGACGAGCGCCTTTGCCGACTCGGCGTCGGATACGTCTGCCTCGACAGCACGGCCGCCGATCTCGGCCGCGACGGCCTCCGCCTCCTCGCGCCCGGTGCGGTAGCCGACGACCACCTCGGCGCCTGCACGGCCGAGCTCGAGCGCGATCGCGCGCCCGATACCCCGTGAGCCGCCGGTGACGAGGGCGAGCTTCCCCTCGAGCGACGCGAACGAGCTCACGAGGTGCCGAGCGCCTCCTTGACCTTCTCGAGGCTCGCGAGGTCGTTGACGGAGAACGTCCGGGCGCCGCGGTCGATGCGCTTGACGAGCCCGGAGAGGACGCTGCCCGGGCCGATCTCGACGAACGTCGTGACGCCGCCGCGCATCAGCTCGCCGGCGGCCTGCGTGAAGCGAACCGGGGCCGTCAGCTGGTCGACGAGCAGCGCTCCGAGGCGCTGCGCGGGCTCGATCTTCGCCGTCACCGTCGACATGAAGGGCTTGACCGGGTCGGTGAAGCGGATCCGGTCGATCGCGGGCTTGAGCGCCCGGCCCGCTTGCCCGACGAGCGGGCTGTGAAACGCGCCCGAGACCTTGAGGCGGATCGCTCGTCGCGCGCCGAGGCTCTCGGCCTCGGCGCAGCACTCCTCGACCGCGTCGTTCTCGCCCGAGACGACGATCTGGCCTGGGCAGTTGTAGTTCGCGGGCCAGACGCCGAGGATCTTCCGGCACAGGGTCTCGACCAGGTGGTCCTCGAGCCCCAGGATCGCAGCCATCGCACCGGGGCGCTCCCGGGCCGCTGCGGCCATCGCGAGGCCACGCTCCCGGACGAGCCCGATCGCCTCGCCCTCGGACATCGCGCCGACCGACGCGAGCGCAGCGAACTCGCCGACCGAGTGGCCGACGACGACGTCCGGCTCGAGCCCGGCCTTGCGGACGGCGGCGAGGATCGCGAGGCTCGTCGCGACGAGCGTCGGCTGCTGCACCTCGGTCTCGACGAGATCCTCGAGCGGCGCCTCGAAGCACAGGTGCGCGAGATCCATCCCGGTCGCCTCGGAGCCGATGCGGTACACATCCATCGCCTCGGGCACCGCCTCGGCGATCTCCCGGCCCATTCCGACCTCGAGCGAGCCCTGGCCGGGGAAGCAGAACGCAACCTTGGTCATGACGCTCTCCTGTCCGTCCATTCCATGAGCGCGGAGCCCCACGTCAGCCCGGCTCCCATGCCGGTCATCAGCACGAGGGCGCCGTCCCGCAGCCGGCCGTCGGTCCGTGCGTCGGCCAGGGCCAGCGGGATGGAACCTGACGACGTGTTGCCGAACCGATCCACATTCACCACCGTTCGCTCGGGAGGGACGCCGAGCTTACCGACCGCGTGGTCGATGATCCGCTTGTTCGCCTGGTGCGGGACGTACACGTCGACCTCGTCGATGGTACGGCCGCATTCGGCGAGCACGGCCTCCGCCGAGGAGACCATTACCCGTGTCGCGAACTTGTAGACCTCGCGACCGTTCATCCGCAGCATCGCCTCGGGGTTCTCGAACTTCCGCGAGCCGCTTCCCGGGTACTGGAGATGGACGCCCCCACCGCCGTCGGCGCCGAGCTCGAAGCCGAGGAAGCCGCCGTGGTCGACCGGCTCAATCACGACGGCGCCGGCGCCGTCGCCGAAGAGCACGAGCGTCGAGCGGTCCGACCAGTCGAGGATCGACGAGAGGACGTCGCCGCCGACCACGAGGGCACGGCGCGAGAGGCCGGCCGCGATCATCCCGTACGCCTGGGCGATCGCGTACATGAACCCCGTACAGCCGGCGAGGAGGTCGTAGGCCGCCGCCTTCTCGGCGCCGAGCGTGTCGGCCATCAGCGCCGATGCGGTCGGGAACATCATGTCCGGCGTCACGGTGGCGCAGATCAGAAGGTCGATCTCGTCCGGGGTCGTGCCCGCGTCCTCGAGCGCGGCACGGGCCGCCGGCAGGGCGATGTCGGTGAGTGCCTGGTCCTCCGTGATCATTCGGCGCTCATGGATTCCCGTTCGCTCGATAATCCATTCATCGGACGTCTCGACGTACTGGGCCAGGTCGTCGTTCGTCACGACGCGGTCCGGCACGTGGACACCCAGGCCGGTGATCCCGATGCGCGTGCCGTTGGCGCTTCCAATCATCCGACGTCGGGGAACCCGTGGTTCCCCCACGAGCTCCCTCCTTTCTCGGTGTTGCACGGGTTCTCCGAGCTTGGCCTCCCGGCCGGCCGAGCCGGCCTCCGGCCGCGGCGGAACGCGCAGAGGTCACTCGCCTTCACCAGCGGCATCATCGTTCTACCGCGAAGGTCAGTGTGCCGCGGGCCGCGAGGGCGTCGCCGACGTGCGCGGTCGCCTTGCCGCGGCCGATCGGACCGCGGACCTGGTCGATCTCGCACACGAGCGAGAGTGTCTCGCCGGGTGAGACGACCCGCTTGAAGCGGCAGTCGTCGATCCCCGCGAAAAACGCGATCCGGCCGCGGTTCTCCTCCTCGGCCAGCACCGCCACCGCCCCGGTCTGCGCCATCGCCTCGACGATCAGCACGCCGGGCATCACCGGTCGTTCGGGGAAGTGGCCGGCGAACCACCAGCCGTCCTCGGGGACCCGGTACGTAGCGGCGACGCGCTTCCCCGGCACGAGGTCGACCACCTCGTCGAGGAGGAGGAAGGGCGCGCGGTGGGGCAGGATCGACTGGATCGCGTCGCGCCCGAACGGCGTGGCGTGGGTCACGTCGCGAGTCTACTCGGGACGCGCGCCAGACCTGCCCTCAGCGCCTGAGGGTAGACGCATTCCCGGCCGCATCGCGCGCGACGACCACTAGTGTCCGCAGCCGCTCGATCCGCGGGATTCGCACGGCGCCGGGCCCTGTCGTCCGCATGACGCGGCGGGCGCCGTTGGCACGGACCTGGAGCGTCGCCGCCTCCGACACCCAGATGCGGGGCGGTACCGCGGAGACCACGCGCACCACGGGCGCGGTCGCGTCGAGGACGAAGGGAAGCTCCACGGTCGCGGTCCCCACCACGTCGACCGCCTCGACCGAGGCGACGTAAGGCCCGTCGAGCGCCTTCCCGACTCGCTTCGAGCCGTCCCACGTCACGGTCTGCGAGCCGGGCCCGGCCGGCCCGGTGAACGGTGTCGCGACCCACTTCCCGTCCCGCAGGATCCGGACGGTCAGCGTCGCCGGCGCGCCCAGCGGAACGACGAGCGACAGCGTGTCGTTGTGCCCGTCGCCGTTCGGGGTGATCGCAGCGGCGGCAAGGGTGACGAGACCGAGCGTCCGCGTCACCGTCACGGGCACGTCGACCGCCGCGGATCGCCCGCCGGTGGCGTTCGCCGCGATGTGGACGAGGTACGTCCCGTCCACCAGCTCCGCTCCGTCGAGGACGACGCTGCGGGCGCCCGCGCGGCGCCACTGCTTCGGCTCGAGCTCGGCGACCGTTGCCCCGCCCGCGTCGAGGACGCTCACTGCCACGTTGGCATTCGTGCTCAGCGTGTACGAGACGGTCGTGGTGTCCGCCTGACCGTCGCCGTTCGGCGTGATCGTCGCGGGTTCGGCCCGCGGGCCGGTCAGGGCGAGAGCGACGGCCGCCGTCCCGGACAGCGAGCCCGTCGCCGCGGTCGCGCCGGGGGACGAGATCTCCCACCTGGTGCCCGCAGGCACCGGGCCGTCGGGAAGCCACGTCCAGTCGATCGCTGTGCCGGTGCCCTCGCTGCGCCCGAGCTCCGTTCCGGCCGCGTCGGTGATCCGCACCGTCCAGGGAAGGACCGCCGACAGCTTTGCGGTGAAGCGCACACCGCCGGACTCGTCTGCCGAGACCGCAGGCGTGTAGAGCTTCGGCAGCCCCAGCGCCGCGACTCGCTTGGCGATCCCCGGGATAAGGTCGTAGAGCCTCTGGCCGGGGCAGGTCGTCAGCCCGGTGTCGCGGTGGCCGGAGATCGCGCGCAGGAAGACCGGGATCCCGGGGCCGAACCGCTCGTTGCCCGACGAGATCCCGTTGAACGTCCCGAGTGGGTCGACATGACCGAGGTCGAGCCGCCAGGCGAGCGTCTTCACCAGCGCGTCGACAGCGGCCGCCGGCGGATCGACCGTACGGAAGTCGCCCATCACGGCGATTCCGAACGCCCCGGTGTTGAACCCCTTGGCGTGGGCGCCGACGACGTTCCGGTCGACCCCGCCCGCCCGTCCCTCGTAGACGGTGCCGAACCGGTCGACGAGCGCGTTGTAGCCGATGTCGTTCCAGCCGTTTCCCTTCACGTGGTAGAGCTCGATCGCCCGCACGATCGCGGGCGCTTGGAGCCGCGTGTAGCCGTTCGTCCCCGCGGTGTGGTGGACGAAGGCCATCCGGAGCGCATCGGCGTACTGCGGCTTGGCCCGGACGATCGACTCGTCGGCCTGCCAGCCGCTCCGCGGAACGA
>DASUFO010000002.1:0-200636 GCA_036274475.1 Candidatus Limnocylindrales bacterium | reverse complement strand
GAGCCCCTCGGTCCCGGCACGCGGCACCACCGCGAGCCGGCACAGGTCGAGGATGCGCTCCGGCTCGCGCCACGTCGGGAAGCCGGCCAGCGCCTCCTCGGACAGGATGAACCACGGATCGGCGATCCCCGCGTGGCGAAGCACGACCAGCGTCTCCACGGTGTACGAGGTCCCGCCCCGGGCCACCTCGACCTCGCTCACGGCGAACGCCGGATTGCTGGCCACGGCCAGGCGGACCATCGCGAGCCGGTCGTCCGGATCGGTCACGGGCCGGCCCGGCTTGTGCGGCGGCGACGCCGCGGGGACGAACAGCACCCGCTCGAGCCCGAGCGCCTCGCGAGCGTCCTCGGCGATCGCGAGGTGGCCGTGGTGGATCGGGTCAAACGTCCCGCCCAGCAGGCCCACGGAGCCGGCGACGACGGCCGCCGGAGGCAGGACGGCGTCGGTCACGCGGTGCCCTCGGCGGGCTCCCACTCGAGCTCGGTCCCGCCGATCGTCACGGTGTCGCCGGGCCGGACGCCGGCGCGACGCAGCGCCTCGTCGATGCCCATCCGCGCGAGGTCGCGCTGGAAGCGCTCGGCCGATTCCTCGTTGTCGAAGTTCGTCTGGGCGACGAGCCGCTCGATGCGCTTGCCCCGCACGTGGAAGCCGTCGTCCTCGTGCTCGAGCGTGAACCCGTCGCCGGCGGCGTCGATCCGGTGGACGACGACACCCGCCGGCTCCGGCGGCTCGGCGAGGCCGGCCGCGTCCGGCAGGAGGTCCGCCAGGGCGTCCCGCAGCTCGTCGAGCCCCTCGCCGCTATCGGCGGAGATCGCGAGGACGGGCAGTCCCGCTTGGCGCATCGCGCGCTCGAACCCGGGCCAGGCATCGCGAGCCGCGGGCAGGTCGAGCTTGTTGAACACGGTGAGCTGCGCCTTGGACACGAGCGCCGGGTCGTGCGCCTCGAGCTCGTCGCGGATGACCTCGTGGTCGCGGACGGCGTCGCGCGCCGCGCCGTCGACGACGTGGAGGAGGACGCGCGTCCGTTCGACGTGGCGCAGGAACGCATGACCGAGGCCGGCCCCCGACGAGGCACCCTCGATCAGGCCCGGGACGTCGGCGATCGTGGGCCGGCGGCCGTCCTCCAGCCCGAGGTCCAGGACGCCCAGGTTCGGCTCCAGCGTCGTGAACGGGTAGGCGGCGATGCGCGGCCGGGCGGCGGTCATCGCCGCCAGCAGCGTCGACTTCCCGGCATTGGGCAGCCCGACGAGGCCGACATCGGCGATGAGCCGCAGCTCGAGGCGCAGCTCCTTCTCCTCGCCCGGCTCGCCGTTCTGGGCGTGCTTCGGTGCCTGGTGCGTCGCCGTGGCGAAGTGGGTGTTGCCGAGACCGCCGCGCCCACCCTTGGCGACCATCACCTCCTGGCCGACCGCGACGAGATCGGCGATCAGGCCACCGGTGGCGATGTCGATGACCGCCGTGCCCGGCGGCACCGCGAGGTACAGGTCCGTGCCGGCCTTGCCGTGCCGCTTCTGGCGCTCGCCTCGACCGCCGGACCCGGCGGCGAAGTGGTGCTTGTAGCGGAAGTCGTGGAGCGCCGTCTGGCCCGCGTCGACCCGCAGGTAGACCGAGCCGCCGCGCCCGCCGTCACCGCCGTCCGGCCCGCCACGGGGCACGTGCGCCTCCCGGCGCATCGTCGCGGCGCCGTCGCCGCCCGCACCGGCACGGACGGAGATCCGGACGTCGTCGAGGAACATCGTCGCGATTGTCGCACGCGATCCCGCGGGTCCCGGCCCGGGGAACGGGTTTCGACCCTAGAAGTACCGCATCGGGTTGGTCTGGTACCCGCCGTTCCAGGGGAACCCGATCCACACCTCGAAGTGGAGATGCGGACCCGTCGCCCAGCCGCTCTGCCCGATGCGCCCGACCCGCTGGCCGCGGGCGACGGACTGTCCGGAGCCGACCGCGAGCGACGACATGTGGTTGTAGGTCGTGTAGATGCCGCTGCCGTGGTTGATCCACACCTGCCAGCCGCCACCGTTCGACTTCCAGCCGGCGAAGATGACCCGGCCGCCGCCCGCGGCGACGACCGGCGAGCCGTAGTCCGCGGCGATGTCGAGCGCCATGTGGCCCGCATGCGCGTACTGGCTGACGTAGTTGCCGCCGCCGACGACCGGCCAGTGGAACCGGCCACCGTTGTACGACGACGGGCCGCCGCGTGACACGTGGCCGCTGCTGGTCCTCGGCTTGCTCGCCGTCGAGGACGGGCGATTGGCGGCCTTGGGCGTGGGCTTGGGCGTCGGGATCGGGGCGCCCTTTGCGCCCGGGAGGACGAGGACCTGGCCGACGACGAGCGTGGGGTCGTCGAGGCCGTTGAGCTCCTGCACGCGCGCGGGCTTCACGTTGTACTGCGCGGCCAGCGAGTCGAGCGTGTCGGTGTCCTTGACCGTGACCACGAGGCCGTTCGCGGGCGGGATGCGCAGGACCTGGCCGATGTGCAGCTCGTCCTTGTTCTTGAGGTTGTTCGCCCACCACAGGGTCATCATCTTGACCCCGAAGTGCTTGGCGATCGTCACGAGCGTGTCGCCGGACTTCACCTTGTAGCGGGTGATCAGGTCGGCCCCGTCGGCCACCTCCGTGTCGGGCGCGTAGCCGGTCAGGAGCGTCCCGTCGTCGAGGAAGTTGCCGGGATCGGCGGACGCTTCCTCGGCACCCGGGTCGTTGCGCAGGTCGTCGGGCAGGATCACGGGGGCGAACGAGCCGAGCTCGCCGGCAAGCTGGCCCGCGACCTCGTCGGGGCGCTGCTCGTACTGGTTCGCGAACCGGTCGAAGCCGCCGTTCAGCGCGATCCGGACGCCTTCGCCGCGACCCTGGGTCTTGCCGACCGCGCCGCCGTTGATCGTGGGCAGGACGGCGAGCAGCGACGCGACGGCGACGATCGTCGCGACGAGGATCGGAAGGGCCCGGTCCAGGGAGGAGAACGGGCGGAGCCCGCGGCGGATGGTGCCTGCGAGCGAGGCGGCGAGGCCGCCGGTGCGGTGATGCAGTGCGTCCTGGGCGGCGCGCGCGGTGGCGACGCTGCGGCGGTTGACGCGGCTGATGGTCGAAAGGCGGCGAGCCCTGGATCGTGTGCGGTCCACGGCGGGACCCGGCACGCCGTCAGTCGGCTTCGGCAATACGGTCTCCTGGCACGAGGACCGCCCGGATCGGCGCCTGGGGGCACCGCTTCGATCCTCGGGGGCTGCTGGGCGTACGGTCCAGGCCTTCCCCCTGACCCGCCCGGATTTGTATCCAGGCTGACCGAACTCCGGCTGACCGTACCAGAACTGTTACGAAGATGGCAAACCGCGAGCGTGACGGAAGGTGCCGAACGTCACCATCCGGCCGGGCCGGTCAGTCCAGGCTCTTGGTCAGCGTCCCGAGGAACTGGGCGTTGTTGTCGGTCTTCGCGATCCGGTTGAGGAGCAGCTCGATGCCCTCGTTGGTGCCGACCGCCGAGAGCATCCGGCGCATCGTCCACACCATCTTGAGCGTGCCCTCCTCGAGGAGCAGCTCCTCGCGGCGGGTCCCCGACCGCTGGACGTCGATGGCCGGGAAGATCCGCTTCTCCGCCAGCTTCCGATCGAGGATGAGCTCCGAGTTGCCGGTGCCCTTGAACTCCTCGTAGATGACGTCGTCCATGCGCGAGCCGGTGTCGATGAGGCAGGTCGCGATGATCGTCAGCGAGCCGCCTTCCTCGATGTTCCGGGCGGCGCCGAAGAACCGCTTCGGCGGGTAGAGCGCGATCGGGTCGATGCCACCCGACAGCGTCCGGCCGCTCGGCGGCAGGGCGAGGTTGTAGGCCCGGGCGAGGCGCGTGATCGAGTCGAGCAGGATCACGACGTCGCGGCCGGTCTCGACCTGGCGCTTCGCGATCTCGAGGGCCATCTCGGCGACGTGGGTGTGGTTCTCGGTCGGCTCGTCGAACGTGGAGCTGATGACCTCGCCCTTGACCGAGCGCCGCATGTCCGTGACTTCCTCCGGCCGCTCGCCGATGAGCGCGACCATCAGGAGGACGTCCGGATAGTTCGTCGTGATGCCGTTCGCGATGTGCTTGAGCAACATCGTCTTGCCGGCCTTGGGCGGGCTGACGATCAGCGCGCGCTGGCCCTTGCCGAGCGGATTGACGAGGTTGATCAGCCGCTGGCTGAGGTTCTTGGGGTCGCTCTCGAGGTTGATGAGCTCGTCCGGGTGAACCGGCGTGAGGTCGTTGAAGACGGGCCGGCGGCGGGCCGTCTCGATGTCGACGCCGTTGACGGCATCGACCCGGAGCATGCCCCAGTACTTCTCGGCGTCGCGCGGGGCCCGGACGGCGCCGCTGACGCGGTCGCCGATCCGGAGACCGAACCGACGGACCTGGCTCGACGAAACGTAAACGTCGTCCGGGCTCGGCAGCAGGCCGTGGCGGCGCATGAACCCGAAGCCCTCGTCGACGATGTCGAGGATGCCGGTCGCGTAGGCGTGGCCGGCGCGCTCCGTTTGCCGCTCGAGGATCCGCTCGACGAGATCTTCCTTGCGCTCCTGGGTGCCGGTCTCGAGCTCCAGGTCGCGGCCGACGGCGCGGAGCTCCGTCACGCTCATCTCGCGGAGGTCGATGATGTCGAGGTCGTGTCGCTCGCGGGCGGCTTCGGCCTCTTGCATCTCCTCGTATTCGGAGACGGGGGCGCGGGAGGACATTTGCGATCGGCGTCGCGGTCGTCGATTCCGCTGGCGCTGCTCTGGACCGAGTTGGGGCATGGGCTTGGGGGTTCCTCAGGAAAGGGCGCGTGGCGCTGGGGACACACACCGGGCTGGACATCGCGCGGAATCGATCCGCTGCGCAGGCCGGTTTGGGATGCCCTGAATCATACGCGGCGCCGAACGCGCCGTCAATGCAAAACGAACGTGCGTTTGCGAGTCAGGGAGCAAGGCCGAGGCTGGCGAGAAACTCGTAGCGCGCCGACTGGTGGAACAGCTCACCGGCCTCGTGGCCATTGAACGACCAGACCCGGACGTCCTTCGGTCCGGCGTAGTGGTTGTAGGCCGCGAACACCGTCGAAGGCGGGCAGATCTCGTCCATCAGGCCGACCGAGAACAAGGCAGGCGCCGTCGCCCGCGGAGCGAAGTTCACGCCGTCGACGTACGCCGTCGTCCGCAGGACGGCCGCTTCGAGGTCGCGGTGGATCGAGAGGTACTGGGTGAGCTCCCGGTAGGGATGGGCGTCGGTGATCTCGAGCGCACGACGCCAGCTGCACAGGAACGGCACGTCGATCGTCGCCGCGCCGACGCCCTCGCCCAGCGCGGCGACCGCGAGGGCGAGGCCGCCGCCCTGGCTCATGCCCGCGACCGCGATCCGCGACCCGTCAACGAGGGGATGCGACCGGGCGGCATCGACGGCCAGGACGGCATCGGTCACGAGGCGGCGGTAGTACCACGTCTCGGGACGCTCGATCCCGCGCGTCACGAAGCCCGGATGGTGGCCGCCGGTCGAGCCATCCTCGACGTCAGGCGTGTCGCCCGGGCTCCAGACGCTGCCCTGGCCGCGCGTGTCCATCACGAAATGGGCGTAGCCCGCGGACGCCCATTGGAGCCACTCGAACGGCAGCGAGCGCCCGCCGCCGTACCCGATGTACTCGACCACGGTCGGGAGCGGCTCCGACGCGCCCGCCGGGGCGAGGAGCCAGGCCCGGATCGGCTGGCCGGCGAAGCCGCCGAACGTCACGTCGTCGACGGTCACGGTCCGGAGCGCGGTCTCGATCCGCTCGAACCGGGGCGGCGCTGCTGCGGCTCGCGACATCTCCAGCGTCGCCCGCCAGAACGCATCGAAGTCCTCGGGTTCCTCGCGTGCGGGCAGGTAGGCGCGGAGCTGTTCGATCGGGAGGTCGAAGGCGCTCATCTCGCCCCATCGTGCCAGAGTGGCGACGTCGCGGCTTGGGCTACTCGATCTCGGACGGCGTGATGTAGTCCCGGCGCTCGACCAGCTCGACGACCGGTCCGACAAGGGCGACATCCGCGACCAGCGGCAGGTCCGCCGCCGAGCGGCCGACGAACAGTCGGACACCGCCCGGCTCCACGATCCGGCGCATGCCGACGTCGTAGTAGGCGAGCTGCTCAGTCGACAGCCGGAACGCGACCGTCCGGCACTCGCCCGGCGCGAGATGGAGTCGCCGGAAGCCGCGCAGCTCCTTCACCGGGCGGGCGACCGATGCCTCCTCGTCCCGGACGTAGAGCTGAACGACCTCGTCGCCTGCCCGTTGCCCGGTATTCGTGACGTCCACCCGGACCGTCACGACGTCGCCGGAGGTCTCGAGAAGGCTCTTGTCGACCCGCAGGTGGTCGATCGTGAACGACGTGTACGACCGGCCGTGGCCGAACGGCCACAGCGGCGATGATGACCCGTCGACGTAGTCGACCTTCCAGTTCGACTTGCCGCCGGTCGGATGGTGGCGGTAGGTGAGGGGCACCTGCCCGACGTCGCGCGGCACCGTCACCGGCAATCGCCCGCCCGGGTCGACCTCGCCGGCGAGGACGTCGGCGATGGCCTCGGGGCCGGCGTCACCGGGGACCCACGCGAGCACGACTGCCGAACAATGCTCGGCGGCCCACTCGGTGGCGAGAGGCCGACCGCTGATGATGACCGCAACGGTGGGCGTGCCCGTCGCGACGACCGCCTCGAGCAACTCCTGCTGCCGGCCGAGGAGGCCGAGGTCCCGGCGGTCACGGGCTTCGCCGGACGTCGCATCGTCGGTGAGGCCGGAGCGCTCGCCGAGGACGACGATCGCGACGTCGGCCTCCCGGGCGACGTCAACCGCGTTCTGGAGCTCTTCGTCCGTGCCGTCGCGGAGGCCTGATCCGCGGGCATACGAGATGCGTTCGGCCCCGAAGCGCTCGCGGAGCGCCGCGAGGATCGTCTGCCTGCCCGAAAGCTCGTCGATCGGGTTGATGACGTCTCGGGCCGGGAATCCGAACGGATTCGCGCGGTGACGCAGCTCGCGGAGCGTCTCGATGTGCAGGAGATGCGCATAGTCGCCGAGCAGGTCACGGGCGCTGTCGGCGTTCGGGCCGATGACCGCGATGCGGCGCGTGGACGGCGCCAGCGGGAGCGTCCCGTCGTTCTCGGCGAGGACGATGGACCGCCGGGCGAGGTCCAGGGCCAGGGCGCGCTCCTCGGCTTCGAGTGTCGCAAGGTGGGTCGCCGTCGGCGCTTCCACGAACGGCCGCTCGAACAGCCCGAGCCGGAACTTCAGCGTGAGGAGTCGCCCGACGGCAAGGTCGAGGTCCGCGATGTCGACCCGGCCATCCTCGATCGCACTCCCCAGCGGCGCGCCGTACGCGGCCGTCGTCGGCAGCTCGCTGTCCATGCCTGCCCGCAGCGCGATCGCGGCGGCAGTACCCGCGTCCGGCGTCAGGCGGTGCTCCGTGACGAGCATCTGGACCGCCGTGTAGTCCGAGGCGACGACGCCGTCGAAGCCCCAGTCGTCGCGGAGGATCGCGGTCAGCAGCTCACGGGAGGCGTGGCACGGGACGCCGTCGACGTCGCAATAGGCGGGCATGACGCTCGCGATGCCGGCGTCGCGCACGGCCGCCTCGAACGGCAGCAGTTGCTCCTCGCGCAGCTCGCGCGGCCCGATGTGCGCCGGCGCCTGGTTGAACCCGCCCTCTGCGAGGCCGTGACCCACGAAGTGCTTGGCGGTCGCGGCGACGCCGTCGCGCAGGTCGGGACCCTGCAGCCCGCGGACGTAGGCCGTGCCAAGGACCGCGGCGAGGTACGGGTCCTCGCCGTAGGTTTCCTCGACACGCCCCCAGCGGGGATCGCGGCAGATGTCGAGGACCGGCGCCAGCGCGACGGTCGCGCCGATCGACCGCATTCGGCGACGGATCCCGGCAGCAATCGATTCGACGAGGTCCGGGTCGAAGGCGGCGGCAGCACCGATCGATTGCTGGTAGATCGGGGCGTCGCGGGCGAGCAGACCGTGGAGCGACTCCTCGTGGAGGAATGCCGGGATGCCGAGGCGCGTCTCCTCGACCAGGAAGCGCTGGATCTCGTTGCCGATCTCGGCTGCGGCGATCGGGTCGAGGTTCGTGCCGCCGGCGACGCGACTCACGTGGCCGATGCCCGCGCCGAGTCGGTCGCGGACGAGTGCCGGGTCCAGCTCCGTCTCGGTCCGGAACAGCTCGAACGACCAGACGGACCCGAGCTGGGCGAGCTTCTCGTCGATCGTCATGCGAGCAAGCAGGTCCGCCACGCGGGCCTCGACGGACAGGCTCGCGTCGCGATAGCGGGCGTCGATCGTCGTCATCAGCCCTTCACCGAGCCGCTGGTCAGGCCGCTGACGATGTGGCGCTCGGCGACCGCGTAGAAGACGATCGCCGGAATGATCGTCACCACCGTGTAGGCAAGGACGCGGGCCTTGTCGGAGCTGTACTCCGTCGAGAAGTTCATGGCTCCGAGCGGCAGGGTCCACTGGTCGGCGCCGTTCAGGATCACGAGCGGCAGGAAGAACGCGTTCCAGGTGGTCACGATGGCGAGGACGCTGACCGTGGCGAGCGCGGGACGAGCCAGCGGCAGCAGGATCCGCCAGAAGAACCCGAACGTTCCGCAACCGTCGATCCGGGCAGCGTCCTCGAGCTCCGCCGGGATATTTCGGAAGAACGGTCTCAGGATGACGATCGTGAGCGGCAGCGCGAAGGCCGCCTGCGGTAGCGCAACGCCAAGGAGGTTGGCCGAGAGGCCCAGCTCCCGGATGAGGATGTAGAGCGGCAGGATCGCGACGGCGGACGGGAACAGCAGTCCGAACACGAACAGCAGGTAGAACGCCTCGCGCCCGCGGAAGACCATCCGGGCGAAGACGAATGCGGCGCCCGAGGCGAGGGAGACCGTGAGGACCAGGGCGACCGCGGCAACGATGACGCTGTTGAGGGCCTGCCGCCAGAACGTCGGCGCGTACGCGCCGAACAGGACGTCGGTGTAGTTCGTGAAGACCCATTCGGTCGGCAGGATCGCCGCCGGATTCGACGCCAGCTGGCCGTTCGTCTTGAAGCCACCCAGGACCGCGTAGACCAGCGGGAAGAGGATCGCGACGGCGACGAGGACGAGGATCCCGAAGACGATCAGGCCCGACAGACTGAGCCGCCTCGCGCCAGCCTCGGGCCGGGCCCCGACGCGGGTGGTCGCGGACTCGGTCGTTCCGGATGCGGACGTGGCCATCGCTATCCGCCGTATGCCGTGACGGCGCCCGCGGTGTCCCGCCGGAGCACATAGCGCTGATAGAGCAGGGCCACGGCGAGGCAGCACAGAAACAGGATCACGGCGAGGGCGCTGCCGTAGCCGAACTGGTGGCTCCGGAAGCCCGCCTTGAACATCGCGATCGCCATCGTGCTCGAGGCGTTGACCGGCCCACCACCCGTCATCACCCAGACCATGTCGAACAGCTGCAGCGCGCCGATCATCGACAGGAAGACCGACACGCGGAGCGTCGGCCCGAGGAGCGGCAGCGTTACGTACCGGAACGCCGTACGGCGATCGGCGCCGTCGATGTAAGCAGCCTCTTCGAGCTCCCTGGGGATGCCCTGCAGGCCTGCCAGCAGGATGATCATGTGGAAGCCGAAGTACTTCCAGGAGATGATCACGAACAGCGTGATCATCACGAGCGTCGAGTCACCCAGCCAGTCCTGGATGAGCGCTTCGAGGCCGACGGTCTTCAGGCTCGAATCGACCACCGAGTCCGGTTGGAGCATCAACGAGAAGACGATCCCGGTGACCGCCTCCGACAAGACGTATGGGAGGAAGAACAGCAGGCGGAACACGGCCCTGCCTGGGAAGCGCCGATTCAACATCACGGCGAGGGCCAGGCTGAACGGGATCTGGATCAGCAGCGACAGGACGAGGATCAGCAGGTTGTTGCCGATCGACGTCGTGAATCCCTTGCTCCCGAGTGCCGTGACGTAGTTCTCAAGCCCGACGAAGTCCGTCAACGGGGTGAGCCCGTTCCACTTGAACAGGCTGTAGTGCATCGCCTGGATGACGGGCACGACCACGAAGACCGCATAGAGGATCAGGGCCGGCAGCAGGAACAGGCCGATCGTCAGCCACCGGATCGATGATCCGGGCCGGCGACGCGCGGGGCGGCTGATTGCCGTCATGGACCGTCCTCGATCAGCGCTGAGGAACCGAGCGGGCCGGCGAAGCCGGCCCGCTCCTCGATGCCAACGGTACTCGCCGGTGGCGGGGCTACCCCTCCGCCGCCGCGTCCGTCAGGGTCTGGCAGACCTCCTCGGGGGTGGACTGGCCGAGGAACAGCGCGATGGTCGCGTCGTTGAACGCCTGGCTCAGTGCGCCCGACGTGGCCTGGTCGAGGTACAGCTGCATGAACGTGGCGTTGCCGCGTCCCTCGAGGACGGCCTGGAGGTTCGGGTCCTTGACCGTGCTCTCCGTGCCGACCACCGTCGAGAGGCCGATGTTGTCGGTGTTCAGCTTGTTGCCGTTCTCGACGCTGTTGAAGAACTTCAGGAAGTCGATCGCCTCGGGCGGCGCGTTGACGCCGACCGCGATGCCGTTGCCGCCGCCGACACCATCGGTGGCCGCACCCGCGCCGCCGGAGACGGTCGGGAAGGCGAACCAGCCGAGCTTGTCGCCGAGACCCTTCTTGTCGGCGCTCTGGTCCATCTGGACCGACGGTGCCCACTGGCCCATCAGCTCCATCGCGGCCTTGCCGTTGCCGACAGCGGCGGCCTCGGCGTTGTAGTCGGCCGACTTGTAGCCGTCCTGGTACGGATTCAGCGCATTGAGCTTGAGGACTTCCTCACCGGCCTTCTTGCAGGCGTCGGTGTTCCAGTCGCCGCTCTGGATCATCTCCGAGAGCGTGTCGCCGCCGCCGGTCCGGAGCAGCAGGTACGTCCAGAGGTGCATCGATGGCCACTTGTCCTTGCCGGCGATCGCCAACGGCTGGATGCCCGCATCCTTCAACTTCTGGACCGCGGCAAGGTACTCGTCCCAGGTCGTCGGCGGCGCGCTGACGCCGGCCTGCTCGAAGAGCGCCTTGTTGTACCAGAACCCGATCATGCCCATGTCCCAGGGCACGCCGTACTGCTTGCCGTTGTAGGCATAGATGCTCATCGCACCTGCGTTGATGGTGTCCTTCCAGTCCGCGATGTCGGCGGTGATGTCCTTGAGGAGGCCCGCCTCGGCCTGGTCGGCCATGATGCCGCCGCCCCACGACTGGAACAGGTCGGGATAGTCGGCGGCCGTGGTCGTTGAGAGCTTCGTCTTGAAGGCCTCGTTCTCCAGGACCGTGATCTTGATCGTCACGTTCGGATGGGCCGAGGTGTACGCGTCGGCGATGGCCTGGAAGTCCGACTTGCCGGGCTCGCCGGTCGTGATGTGCCACCAATCGACGGTGACCGGCTCGCCCCCGCCCGCCTGCGACGCACCCGACCCGGAGGACCCTCCCGCGGCCGATGGCGAGCTCGAGGTGCCGCCGCCTGCGCACGCTGCGATCACGATCGCGGTTGTTGCCAAGAGCGCTGCAATCCGATGCCGAGGTCTCACTGGCTTAGCCTCCTCTGATGGCTGGACGAGCAATGTCGTCCGCCAACGTGACGACCGTCTCCTCCACCGGCAGGGGTGCCGGGGGCGTTACCTGCTCGATCCCGTCCCGCCAGGGAGGAGAGACTGGCGGGACGGAATCGGCGCTCAGCCAGATCTGCCGTGGCCGGCCGCGGATGCGGCTCCTGTCGGTACATCGTGCCTCGCTCCTCCACGAAAGTTGCGACACGCGCTCCGACAGTTTCGGCTGCCTGACTGTACGAGCGCTCGCCCGGAAATGTCAATCCGAATTCCAAACCCTCGATCCACCCGCGCACTGGCGCCGAAACTTTCGGATTCGGATCCGATACACTCCCGCCGTGACCTCGCCCACGGGCACCCCTCCCGCTCGCAGCCCTTCGACGACGATCGCCGACATCGCCGAGCTCACCGGCGTCTCGGTACCGACCGTATCCAAGGTCATCAACGGCCGCTCGGACGTATCGGCGGAGACGCGCCGACGGGTCGAGACCGCCATCCGTGAGCACGGCTACCAGCGGTCGGCAGGCTCCCGGCCGCGAACGCCGCTCCTCGAGGTCATCTTCCACGAGCTCGAGAGTGAATGGGCGCTCGAGATCGTTCGCGGCGTCGAGCGCGTCGCCGGCAGGCACCATCTCGCCGTAGTCCTCAGCGAGATGCAGGGCCGCCGGTCGCCCGGAAGGGGCTGGATCGAGGGCGTCCTCGCCCGGCGGCCTACCGGTGTGATTGCCGTCTTCTCGGACCTGAGCGAAGCCCAGCGGACGCAGCTCGCGACTCGAGGCATCCCGTATGCCGTCGTCGACCCGACCGGTGAGCCGCTGCATGACATCCCGTCCATCGGGGCGACGAACTGGAATGGCGGCCTGACCGCCACGCGCCACCTGCTCGGTCTCGGCCACCGGCGGATCGCCGTGATCGGCGGACCCGAGTGGATCCTCTGCAGCCGAGCCCGCATCGACGGGTATCGAGCGGCGATGGACGAGGCGGGCGTGGCGATCGGAAGTGAGCTGATCAGCCATGGCAAGTTCCACGTAGAGGAAGGGATCGATCGCGGGCGCGCGCTACTCCGGCTGAAGGACCGCCCGACGGCCATTTTCGCCGGGAACGATCTCCAGGCGCTCGGGGTGTACCAGGCCGCGCGCGAGGCGCGGTTGCACATCCCCGAAGACCTGAGCATCGTCGGGTTCGACGACCTGCCGGTCACGCAGTGGGTGTCGCCGCCGATGACGACCGTCCGCCAGCCGCTCATGGACATGGCGTCGGCCGCGGCCGAGATGGTCATTGCGATGTCGCGCGGCGAGTCGCCGGCGCAGGCTCGCGTGGAGCTGGCGACGGAGCTCGTCGTTCGGGAAAGCACCGCTCCGCCACCGTCCTGATCGCCGCAGCATGGGACCAGAATCCGTCGGTGACGATCTGGCGTTCGCCGTGAAGGATGCCCCGACGGACCCGCTCGAGGCGTATGTTCGCCTCCTCGTCCGGGCCGCGGAGGAGCCAGCGGTCGTCGGCGTCGTCGCATTCGGCTCGCGGGCGGTGGGAGCGGACATCACGGCGCAGTCCGATGTCGATTGCTTCGTCGTCGTCGACGGCTCGGACGAGGAGACTCGCGCCTGGTCGACGCCGCACGGCGCCTCGGTCGAAGTCTGGCCGGTCACGCTTGACGCGTTCCGGTCGCACGCCCTGCCGGGCGACGAGTTCGCCTGGAATCGGCCGTCGTTCATCCGGGCTCGAGTCGACCTCGACAAGCTCGACGGGGAGGTGGCGGCGATCGTCGACGCCAAGCGGCGACTGGCGCCCGACGAGGGCCGGGCGCTCGTCGATGCCGCCCTGGACGATGCGATCAACTCGATCTATCGGGCGCTGAAGAGTGTCGAAGCGGGGCGGCTCGCCGCCGCCCGATTGGATGCCGTCGAGGCAATCGGTCCGCTCCTGACGACGGCGTTCGCCCTCGAGAGCCGAGTCCGTCCGTGGAACCGCTGGCTGGAGCATGAGCTCGCCGAGGACCCGCTGCGGACCACCGAATTCGCCGGTCTGCTCGATGTCGTCGCCGGCCTCGCCGGTGGCGCGACCGCGGACCAACTGCGCGACGCGTTTCGCCTGCTCGAGGGGCCGGCTCGCTCGGCCGGCCATGGCCCGATCGTCGACGGCTGGGAACCGGACGTCGCGTGGCTCCGCGGCGAAAGGGCGTACCGCGAGGGGTAGGCTCGCCACGGCGGCGGCGCAGGATACGATCATGCTCGGGAAGCCCGGACCGCGGGGCGCTGGCGGAGCCTCGCCGAGCGGCTGGTTGCGCCCTGACAGACTGGAGTGCCGATGACCGCGATCGCCGATATCCGCGCCGCCGTGATCGGGACCGGCTTCATCGGAACCGTCCACGTCGAGGCGCTGCGACGGATCGGCGTGCAGGTCAGCGGCGTTCTCGGCAGTACACCGCAGCGTGGCGAGGCGCGGGCCCGGGCGCTCGGCGTCGCGCAAGCCTATCCGGACCTCGAGGCGATCCTCGCCGACCGGCACGTCGACGTCGTCCACGTGACGTCGCCCAACCATCTCCATGTGCCGCAGGCGAGGGCGATTCTCGCCGCGGGCAAACACGTCATCTGCGAGAAGCCGCTCGCGATGACCGCGGCGGAATCCGCCGGCCTGGTCGATGACGCCGCGGCGAGCGGCCTCGTGAACGCGGTCAACTTCAACATCCGGTTCTATCCGCTCCACCAGCACGTCCGGGAGTTCGTCGCGGGCGGCGGCCTGGGCGACGTGAGGTTCGTGACGGGCCACTACTTCCAGGACTGGCTGCTCCTCGACACCGACTGGAACTGGCGCCTCGAGCCGGACAAGGGCGGCAATCTCCGGGCGGTTGGGGATATCGGCTCGCACTGGATCGACCTCGTCCAGTTCCTCACGGGCCTCCGGATTGTCGCCGTGATGGCGGACATGACGACGTTCGTCGGGCTTCGCCACGAGCCCACCGGCCCGGTCGAGACGTTCTCGACGGAGCGCTCGGCCGACACCGTCACGCGCGAGATGGAGACCGAGGACGTAGCGTCGATCCTGCTCCGCTTCGACAACGGCGCCCGCGGCGCGGTCTCGGTGTCGCAGATCAGCGCCGGCCGCAAGAACTCGCTTCGCTGGGAGATCGACGGTTCGACCGATGCCGCGGCCTGGGACTCCGAGACGCCCGATCACCTCTGGATCGGCCACCGCGACCGGCCCAACGAGATCCTGCTCCGGAACCCGGCGCTCATGGGTCCCGCCGGCCGGGCCGCGGCGGCACTCCCGGGCGGTCACGTCGAGGGGTTCGGCGACACGTTCGGGGCGCTGTTCCGGGCGATCTACGCCGACGTTGCCGCCGGGCGACCGGCCGAGCGCCCCCCGTACGCCACGTTCGCCGACGGCCACGACGAGATGCTCGTCAACGATGCGATCGCCACGAGCGCTGCCGCGGGCCGCTGGGTGGCGGTCGACCGATCTGCGCGCGGCGGAGCGGCCGCGAGCATCCCGGTGGAGGCGTCCTGATGCGACTCGGCTTCCTGACCGCGCCGTTCCCCGACACGCCGCTGATGGAGGTCGCCGACTGGGCGGCCGAAGCGCGCTTCGAAGTGCTCGAGATCGCCTGCTGGCCGCGACGCACCGGTCCCGACCGGCGCTATTCCGGCACGAGCCACATCGACGTCTCGGACCTCTCCCGCGGTCAGGCCAGGGACATCCGGGCCGAGATCGAGTCGAAGGGCCTCGCGATCTCCGGGCTCGGGTTCTACCCGAACCCGCTCCACCCGGATCCGCGCCACCGCGAATCGGTCATCGGGCACCTGAAGCTCGTGATCGAGGCGGCCGAAAAGATGGACATCTCGCTCGTGAACACGTTCATGGGCGGCGACGGTGCGAAGAACCACGACGACAATTGGGCGGAGGCGCTTCGGGTGTGGCCGGACATCGTCGCGTTCGCGAACGACCATGGTCGCAAGATCACGCTCGAGAACTGCCCGATGCTGTTCTCGGACGACGAGTGGCCGGGCGGCCACAACATCGCGACGACGCCCCGGATGTGGCGCCGCATCCTGGAGCAGTGGGGCGGGGCGATCGGCCTCAACTTCGACCCGAGCCACCTGGTCCTCCAGATGATCGACATCGGGCGCTTTCTCAAGGAGTTCGGGCCGCACGTCCTCCACTACCAGGCAAAGGACATGATGATCGACCGCGACGGCCTCTACGAGCGCGGGATCATGTCGATGGGGATGGGCTGGCAGATCCCGCGCATCCCGGGCCTTGGCGAGGTCGACTGGGGTCTCGTCCATGGCGAGCTGTATCGCCAGGGATACGCGGGCGACTGCATCATCGAGCACGAGGACCGCTCGTTCGAAGGGACCGACGAGAAGGTCAAACAGGGCTTCCTGATCGCCCGCGACGTCCTTCGTCCGTTGTGCCACTGAAGTCGCGATGACGGCGGAAGCGATCCGCGGACGTCTCGTCCTGGACGACGCGATCGTTCCGGGCGAGATCCGGGTCGACGACGGCGTCATCAGCGCGGTCGAACCGGATGGTCGCGGGTCTGCCGGTCCGCTGCTCGCTCCGGGCTTCATCGACGTCCACGTGCACGGCTGGGGTGGCCATTCCGCGATGGGCGACGCCGCGGCGCTCGACGGGATGGCCCGGGCGTTGCTTCGCCAGGGCGTCACGAGCTTCTTGCCAACCGCCTGGACGGAGCCGATTCCGGAGCTCGCGGAGTTTGCGGAACGCCTCCGGACGTGGATTCCGGCCGCGCCGCGGGACGGCTCGAGCCCGCTCGGGTTCAACCTCGAGGGCCCGTTCCTTTCGGAGGCGAAGAAGGGCGCCCACGATCCCGCGAAGCTCCGGGCCCCGGCCGATGTCGCCGATTCGGACCTCGAGCCGCTCCTCGACGGCCTTCGGTTGATCACGATCGCGCCCGAAGTCCCGGGGGCGCTCGACCTGATCGCGCGGCTGACCGCACGCGGGGTTCGTGTCTCCCTCGGCCACTCGGCGGCGACGCTCGCCGAAGCGAACGCTGGCTACGCCGCCGGCGCGACGACGACGACCCACCTGTTCAACGCGATGAGCGGCGTCGACCACCATCATCCGGGCCTCGCGGTCGCGGCGCTCTCGAACGACGACGCGTACGTCGAGCTGATCGCGGATGGCAACCACGTCGATCCGTCGCTCCTGCCGATCATCACTCGGTCGAAGCCCCCAAGCCGGCTGATGCTCGTCAGCGACGCGCTCTCGCTCGCGGGCACCGGGCTGAGCCGAGCCACGCTTGGCGGTCTCGAGGTCGAGATCGTCGGAGGTCGGGTGACGCTGGCCGGAACGTCGACACTCGCCGGGTGCGTGATCGCACTCGACACCGCGGTCCGGAACGTCACCAGCTCGGGCATTCCGCTGCCGGCGGCGATCGCCGCAGCGGCGACGAACCCCGCCGCGATGCTCGGCCAGGCCGATCGCGGGCGGATCGCCGTCGGACTGCGAGCGGACCTCGTCGAGCTCGACGACGGACTGCGGGTCAGGCGGGTAATGCGCGCCGGCGAGTGGTTTGAGGGCGCCGGAACGAGCTAGCCGGGGTCGCGGGCTAGTCGCCCTTCTTCGACGCGAGCGCCTCCCGGGCCTGCTCCCAGTCCTTCCGGAACTGGACGATGCCCTTGTCGGTGAGCGGGTGGCGGACCATCTGCTGGAGGACCTTGAACGGCAGCGTCGCGATGTGAGCGCCGGCGAGCGCCGCCTGGGTCATGTGGAGCGGGTTCCTGATCGACGCGGCGAGGACCTCCGTGTCGAGCTCGTGGATTGCCACGATCTCGGAGAGCTCGCGAACGACGATCATGCCGTCCTGGTTGATGTCGTCGAGCCGCCCGACGAACGGTGACAGCAGCGACGCACCGGCCTTTGCGGCGAGGAGGCCCTGGTTCGCGGTGAAGATCAGGGTGCAGTTCGTCTTGATGCCTTCGGCTGCGAAGCGGCTCATTGCCTCGAGCCCCTCCTCGCTCATCGGCACCTTGACGACGATGTTCGGGGCGAGCTTCGCGAAGGCCCGGCCTTCGGTCAGCATCCCCTCGACGTCTTCGGCAACGACCTCCGCGGAGACGGGCCCGGGCGTGATCTTGCAGATCTCCTGGAGGATCGCCTCGTAGCTCGCCCCGCCGACCTTCGAGTAGAGCGTCGGGTTGGTCGTGACCCCGTCGAGGATGCCCCAGCGGGCGACGGTTCTGATCTCGTCGATGTCGGCGGTGTCGAGGAAAATCTTCATCGGGCAGCTCCTGCAGTTGTGTCCGGTTCGAGTCTACGCGTGATCGCCGGATCAGCCCGGCTGGCGAGCCGGGAGCGGTTCGGGGCCCGACGCGGTCGCTCCGGCATGATGTTCGGATGCCCGACCGGCTCGGCGTGCTTCGCGATCCCTCGTACCGCCTCTTCTGGATCGGCCAGTCGGTCTCGTTCATCGGCAGCCATGTCACGGAGCTCGCCCTGCCGCTCACTGCGGTGTTGTTGCTCAACGCAGGACCGGGCCAGATGGGCGTCCTCACCGCGCTCGAGTACGTCCCGTTCCTGCTGATCGGGCTGATCGTCGGCGTGTGGGTCGATCGCACGCGCCGCCGGCCGATCCTCATCGGCGCGGATCTCGTGGGTGCGGCCGCTATCGGGCTGATCCCGCTCGCGGCACTTCTCGGCGTCCTTCGGATCGAGCTCATGTACGCCGTCGCGTTCGTGTTCGGGCTGATCGAGGTGATTGCGCCCGTCGCCTACCAATCGTTCGTGCCAACGCTCGTGGGGCGGGATCGGCTCGTCGAGGGCAATGCGAAGCTCGAGGCGTCGCACTCGGTGGCAGCGATCGTGGGTCCCGGGCTGGGCGGCGCGCTCATCCAGGCACTTACCGCGCCGATCGCGCTCGTCATCGACACGCTCTCGTACCTGGTCTCGGCCGCCGCGCTGACCGCGATCCGCCTCGCCGAACCGCCACCGATCCCGGCGGAGCATGAAGCCACGATCCGGCAGCAGATCGCCGAGGGGCTGCGGCTCGTCCTCGCCCGGCCGACGCTCCGGGCGCTCGTCGCCTGCGGCGCGATCCACAACTTCTTCAGCCGGATGATCGACGCCCTGCTCGTGCTCTACGCGGTCGACGTCATCGGGCTCGGGCCGGCCGAGATCGGGCTCGTGTTCGCTGCCGGCGGGCCCGGCTCGCTTGTCGGCGCGCTGACCGTCGAGGGCCTTGGGCGACGGCTGGGCGTTGGCCGGGTGATCCTCGCCAGCCAGGTCGTAACCGGCCTCGCTCGGCTGATGGTTCCGGCGGCTGCGCTGGTCGCCAGGGGTCCGGCGGCAGTCACGGTGCTCGCGATGAGCATGTTCCTTCTCGGCTTCGTCCGGACGACGTTCAACATCACTCAGGTCAGTCTTCGCGTCGCGATCACCGAGGACCGGATGCACGGCCGGGTCAACGCGACGATGCGCTTCGTCATGTGGGGCGTGACGCCGTTCGGCGCAGTCGCCGGGGGTCTCCTGGCCGCGAGCGGCCTGGGCCTGGACGGGACGCTGGCACTGGCCGGCGTCGGCGTGCTGCTCGCGTTCGTCCCGTTGCTGACGCCGGCGATCCGGACCGTCGCATCGATTCCGTCAGCCGCCGTGAGCTGACCGCCGGAACTCATCCGGGCGGCGGCGATGCCCGGAGCCAGACGAGGGCGACCGGCTGACCGACGTTGAATGCCGCCTCTTCGTCGGGCGTCGCACGCGCGAACCCGGCAGCGGCGTACGTCCGAAGGGCCGGTGCGTTGTCGGGAACGACGCGGAGCCAGACGTTCACCCAGCCCAGCCGGCGAGCCTCGTCGAGCAGGGCCTGTGCCAGGCGCCGGCCGACTCCCCGGCCACGTAGCGCCGGGTCGACGATCAACCGGGCGAGCTCGGCCTCGTCCTCGTCGGGGTCTTCCCAGATCTCGCCGTAGGCCGCGGCACGGCCGTCGGCTTCGAGGATGAACGGCCGGACGCCGTCCTCGGCATGCCAGCGCCTGAAGATGTCGGACGACGCGGGCCTGGCCGGAAGCGACGCCCAGTCGGCGGCCTCGTCGTCGGACGTGACCCAACGGAGAACCGCATTGCCGTCGAGGGCGTCGAACGCGCGAAGCCGGAGGTGCATCAGATGAACCTACGAACGGTCGGCTGCCCGCCAAGCGGCCGAAATCGGTCGAAAGCGTTCACTGAACGAGCGAATCGGCTGGAACGGTGCATTGAACGCACGCGATCGGCAAGCCAGCGACCGCCGAGCGTCGATAGGTTCGCTGGATGAACGCGCCGCCCCGATACGTGCGCCAGATGAACGGATCTGACCGAAATCCCCAGCTCAGCCGACGACCGGCGACTCCGCGGCATCGACCTCGATCGCGATCCGCTCCGCCGGCCGCTCGAACACGGGATCGCGACCCTCGACCCCGGCCAGCGCCGCCTCGATGAACCCGTCGAACAGCGGATGCGGCCGCTCCGGGCGCGACTTGAACTCCGGGTGGAACTGCGAGGCGACGAACCACGGATGGTCCTT
Organism: Candidatus Limnocylindrales bacterium; assembly: GCA_036274475.1. Classification (GTDB taxonomy): domain Bacteria; phylum Chloroflexota; class Limnocylindria; order Limnocylindrales; family CSP1-4; genus CF-46. The sequence continues at coordinate 180,555 of DASUFO010000002.1, read as the reverse complement.
CAGCTCGACGATCTCGACGAGCCGGCCGTCCGGCGACTGACCGCTCAGCAGCATCCCCGAAGCCTCGAGCGTCTGCCGGTAGCGGTTGTTGACCTCGAAGCGATGACGGTGCCGCTCGTAGATGACCTCGGCGCCATACACGGCGGCCGCCTTCGAGCCGGGCGTCAGTCGCGCCGGGTACAGGCCAAGCCGCATCGTCCCGCCCTTGTCCTCGAGCTCGCGCTGATCGGGCATGAAGTCGATGACCGGGTGCTCGGTGAACATGTCGAACTCGGTCGAGTTCGCATCCTTCGAGCCGGTCACCTCCCGAGCGAACTCGATGACCGCGCACTGCAGGCCCAGGCACAGGCCCAGGTACGGCACGCTGTGGTCTCGGGCGTAGTGGGCGGCCAGGACCTTGCCCTCGATGCCGCGGTGGCCGAAGCCGCCCGGGACGAGGATGCCGGCCGCGCCGTCGAGACGGTCGTGGAGGTTCTCCTTCGTCAGCGCCTCGGAGTCGACCCAGCGGACCTTCGCGTCCACGCCGTGGGCCCATGCCGCGTGACGCAGTGCCTCGGTCACGCTGAGATACGCATCCGGCAGCTCGATGTACTTGCCGACGAGCGCGATCTCCAGGCTTCGCTTCGGCGCCTTGATCCGCTCGACGAGCGCCCGCCAGCCGTCGAGGTCCGGCTCGGCCTCCGGGTCGCCAAGCGCCAGGTCCCGGACGACCAGCCGGCCGAGGCCGGACGCCTCGAACATGAGCGGTACTTCGTAGATCGTCGAGGCCGTCTCGGCCGGGATCACTGCCTCGACGTCGACGTCGCAGAACAGCGCGATCTTCTCGCGGATCTCATCGCTGACCGGATGGTCGCTGCGGAGGACGATCACGTCGGGCTGGATGCCGATGCCGCGCAGCTCCTTCACGGAGTGCTGGGTCGGCTTCGTCTTGAGCTCGCCGGTCGCGGCGAGGGCCGGCAGCAGCGTCACGTGGATGTAGAGGACATTCGCCCGCCCGACGTCCTTGCGCATCTGGCGAATCGCCTCGAGGAACGGCAGGCTCTCGATGTCGCCGACGGTCCCGCCGACCTCGACGATCACGACGTCCGGCTCGCCGTCACGGGCGACCCGGCCGATCCGCTCCTTGATCTCGTTCGTGATGTGGGGGATCACCTGGACCGTCCCGCCGAGGTAGTCGCCGCGGCGCTCCTTCGCGATCACGGCCTGGTAGATCCGGCCGGTCGTGACGTTCGAGAGCTGGGTCAGGTTCTCGTCGATGAACCGCTCGTAATGGCCCAGGTCGAGGTCCGTCTCGGCGCCGTCGTCGGTGACGAAGACCTCGCCGTGCTGATAGGGCGACATCGTGCCGGGGTCCACGTTGATGTACGGATCCAACTTGAGGATCGAGACGTGGAGGCCGCGGGCCTTGAGCAACCGACCGATGCTGGCGGCGGTGATGCCTTTGCCAAGAGAGGAGGTCACGCCTCCGGTCACAAAGACATACTTCGCCATGGGTCGGGTCCTCCGGGGGTTTTTCCAATGCTATCGAATCGCGTCCCCGGATGCGAATCGAATCCGGGCCGAACAGCCGACGAGGGCGGCCGCCCCCAGGCACGCCGCCCTCGTCGAGGGAGGAGCCGGCGACGCCCCCAGGTGTCGCCCGAGAAGTTCGAAGGTTTCGGTTTGGTCGGGACGCCCGACCCCTCGTCGAGCGTCCCGACCCTGGAAGACCGCGCCGCTCACCGACGCGGTGGAACGATCAGCCGAGCAGGTCGCTGACGGTTACCCCTCTGGATCACGGCCTGCTACTACATAGGGCGTCCGAAACGGCCAAAACGTTCACGAATCGTGAGTCGGCAATGAAAAATCAGCCGAGCAGGTCGTTGACGATGTCGCACCACTCGCCGTCGAAGTGCCAGAACGGGTGATCGCCGTTGTCGGCGAGCAGCTCGAAGCTGCCCTGAATGAACTCGTCGTTCGAAGTGTCGGTGTCGCCCTTCGTGTCGACCTTGAACGTGGTCAGCAACCTGCCCCGGTCGAAGAAGAGCTTGTTGCCGTTCATGTCGACGAGCGTGTACGGCCGACCCGTCTCTCGAGACAGGAACGTGTGGACCGTGCCCTCGACGTTCGTGATGCGGAAGTCGCGCAACAGGCCCTGACCGTACTCGCGGAACCACTTGCCGTTCGCGGGATTGGTCGAGATGAACTCCCACGAGTAGTTGTCGAACAGCAGTGGCGTCCCATCACCGTGCTTGTCGGCCACGTCGCGGAACAAGCCGCTACCGTGGCCAACCCCTTCGACAACGAGCCCGCAGTCGTCGTACGTGAACTGGTCGTCCCAGCTGTAGTGCGCGTCGTTGGAGGGCGCAGCTGCGCCCACCGATTGGGCCGTCGCACCGAGAACGACCAGGGCGACGATGAGCGCGCCAGCGCGTCGCGTGGTCGAGTGCTTTGCCATACCGATACCCCTCTCCGTGACGCGACGGACGTTCTCGCCGTGCGCCTGCAACTCCGTGGGCCTCTCGCGGGACTCCGTGCGTTCGCCGACGTCGTCGCGAGCGCATCAAGCCCTCCAGGCCGGGCGCCGGAACATCCGGGCGTTACCCCTATGAGGAGTCGACTGGGCAGAACACTCAAATTTCGATTCGTGGCCGCTGCCGCGACTACACGGTCGCGGGCTAAGCCCGCCGGTGCGACGCCCCTGGCGTCCGCGGCGGCACGGCCGCGGACGCGACGAGGCGACAAGCCGGCTACTGGGTCGGCAGGCCGTACGGCAGCTGGATCGACTCGATGACCGACTGCTCGCTGGCCGATCCGTACGGCGACACGATGAACAAGAACGTGTAGCCGTCGCCCTCGACCAGGTACATGCTGTCGGTCCCGCCCGGCCCGACGATGAAGTGGCAGCCGCATCGCTCCGGCGTGTACTGGTAGAGCGGGTGGTCGGGGCACCGCGCGTAGTTCTCCTTGCCCGTGACGTCGGCGTGGAGGGCTCGATGGCCGTCGATCGAGAGTTCGGTGACCTCGCCGACCGTGAACGCATCGGTTGTCTGGAAATGCTCGAAGAACGACGCGGCGGTCGGCGTGAACGGGTTGCGCTCCTCGTCCGCGCTGCATGGATCGACGAACGTGACCGGGTTCTTGAACGCCATCAGCGAGAACCCGCCGCCGTCGGGGCTCGCAATCTCGGCGAAGTCATTGAGTGTCCGGGTCTGGAAGCTGTAGTCGGGAAGCGCCACGCGGAACGACGGCTCCATGGAATCGACGATGCCCGCTCCGTACGAGGTCGCTTCGACGAGCGAGCGGACCCAGCGACGCTGGAAGACGATGCCGCGGGTGCTGCAGGCTTCCGCCTCCGCCGTCAACGTGAGCTCCGAGCGATCCGCCGACAGCTGCCAGCGATACGTGCCACGGTCGCCGGCGGCACAGCTGAGCGACGGTTGGGCAAGGGCGAGCTCAAATCGATCTGCCGAGATCGGCGTCACGGTGCTCGCGAACCCGTAGCCGGGTCCGAAATTCGAAGCCGCGACGCCGTTGCCGGCCTGGCTGAACTCGAGCGACACGGGCCCCGCGCCGTTGCCGAGGGCCGGGCTTTCGAGGGCGAACGACCGCCAGGTGGCGCGCAGCGCATCGTCGATCTCGCCGCCCGATGAGCCGAGCGTCGGCGATGGCGAGATCGTCGGCGATTCGCTCGGCGAGCTGACGTCGGTCTTGAGGCGTGGGTAGAGCACGAGGGCGCCGGCGACAATCGCAATGGCTGCGGCGCCGACGAGGGCAAAGCGGAACATCGGTGAGAACCTCCACGGGCCGGCCAGCCTCGGCTTCGCCTGGGGCGTCGCGTCGACGGCCTGGAGGATGGAGGCGACCGCCCGATCCGGCGCCTCGCTCGGCATCAGGTCGAGCCAGGCTCGCGTGATGTCGGTGAAGTCGCGGTTCGCGGTCATGCCATCCGTCCTTCGGAAATCGCCGGCGCTGCGTCGGCGTCGATCGCCGCTCGCAGCATCCGGGTCGCGTAATGCAGTCGGGAGCGGGCCGTCCCGGCCGGGATGCCGAGGGTCTCGGCGATCTCGGTCAGCGGCAGCCCGAGATGGTGGTGCAGGACGAAGACGGCCCGGTGCTCGACCGACACGCGCCGGAAGGCACGGTCGAGCGCGTCACGCTCGACGATCGAGATGAGGCCGTCGGGACCGACCGGCCCGTCGACCGGCAGGACCCTGACGTTGGTCGACCACGACCGGCGACGCCTGGCCTCGGCGTAGCAGGCGTGGACGAGCAACTTCCGCAGCCAGGCCTCGAAGCGGGCCGGGTCGCGGAGCGTCGGGAGTTGGCGCCAGGCGGTGACGAGGGCGCCCTGCAGGGCGTCTTCGGCGAGATCGGCGTCACGCAGGATCCGGGTCGCGATGGCGTACATCCGGTCGCTGGTCGCGTTGACCAGCGCCGCGAATGCCTCGCGATCCCCATTCCTCGCGCGAACGACGAGATCGTCCACCGGGTCTCCCTCTGCGACCGGACCGATGCGGCACGGTCGCACCCAATGAGTGTGCGCCGGCGGCGAAACGTTCATCGCGATCTTCGAAGCGGGCCGGCGCGTGCGACGATCCGATCCGGAGGTGATCGGTGGACTTCGCCGATGTCGTCATGAAGCGCCGGGCCGTGCGCCGGTTCGAAGAGGGCGGCGTCGGGCGCGACGCCATCGAGCGGATCGCGAGGCTCGCCCAGCGCGCGCCGTCGGCCGGGTTCAGCCAGGGCCAGCGGCTCGTCGTCGTGACCGACCGCGACCGCCGTCGCGAGGTCGCCCGAATGTGCGGGGAGGAGTTCTACGAGGACGTCTTCGGCCGCTGGATCAGTGAATGTGCCGCCCAGTTCGTGCCGTGCGTCTCGGAGGCGATCTATCACCGCCGCTACCAGGAAGCCGACAAGGTCCAGGAGGACGGGACGGAGATCGACTGGCCGATCCCCTACTGGTGGGTCGACGTCGGCGGGACCATGCAGAACATCTGGCTCGCCGCGGTCAACGAGGGCCTCGGCTGCGGCTTCGTCGGTGTCGACGACTACGAACCCGTCAAGGCGTTTCTGGGGATCCCGGACGAGTTCAGTCCGATCGGCGTCATGCCCGTCGGGCGGCCGCTGCCCGATGTCCGGTCACCCAGCCTGAAGCGAGGCTGGGTGCCGTTCGAGGAGTTCGCCCGCTGGGATCGCTGGGAGTGACTCGAACCCCAGACGCCTGAACCGGGTACTTCTCATCCGTGATGGCGGTCCGGCACCAGGCCACTCGACGGCTCGCGCGGCTGGCGCCCGTTGGCGTCGTCCTCGCGGCGCTCGTCACGGCGCCCGCCGTCCAGGCGGCCGATCCCACGCCGGCCGCTTCGGCAGCGCCGGTGAGCCCGCCGGCCAATATCGAGGCCTGGCTCGATGCGGACTTCGTCACGCCCGATGCGCCACCCGGCGGTGTCCTCGAGGCCGGGTTCTCGTTCTGGGACACCCGCCAGCAGGAGTTTCTGAGCCTCGGCGGCGCCCAGGGCGTGTACGTCCTGCTGCGTCCGGGAACCGGCAGCGCCGCGCCGTCCGAGGCCTCGATCCAGGAGGACTTTCCGGGCCACGTCGTCGCGGACATGGTCGTCCCGGAGGGCGGGCCGGGCGACGTCGAGGTCGGGATGGTGGTGAATGCCTGCGTCAACGACGTGTGCTCGGACCAGCGGGCGCCGTTCCAGATCGCGGGCACCGGGCCGCCGCCGGGCGCCAAGCCGGAGGAGCTGATCGGGGCCGAGATCCTGCCCCTCGTTGGCGACACCGTCGTGGGCCGCGAGTTCCCGGTCACGGTCAACGTACTCTCTCGCGGCCTCTGGGACTTCTCGACGCTGCCGCTGCCGGATCACCTGCTGGTCGTCGCCCGCCATCCAGGCGGCGCGGAGCTGTCGACCGGGGAGCTTCGACCGGGCGCGACGCCCGGGGCACCGTACACGGGCAAGCTCACGATCCCCGAGACCGGCGACGTCGAGATCTCGATTGCGGTCCCGCTCGACCTCGGCGGATCGCGGGAGATCGAAGGGGCCACGGTCCAGCGGACGGTGATCGAAGGCGGCCGACGGACCGAGGCGCCCGCGGCGGCAGCATCGCAGCCGGCCGCTCCTCTGCCGACGAGCGGGGCCACGAACGCGCCAGCAGGATCCTCCGGCGGGATCCCGGGATACGTATGGATTCTTGGGGCCGGGGCGCTGGTGATCGGCGGATTGTTCGTCCTGAACCGAGTCCTGCGCGACCTCTAGCGCACGGCCGACTTCGTGGTCCGCGGCGCCGTCGCACGGCCGGGTCGCTGCCAGCGGGTCAGCAGGACGCCCGCAACGATCACGATCCCGCCCACGATCTGCCCGGGCCGGATCGCCTCGTCGAGCAGGACGGCGGCGAGCGCAACCGCGAGGGCAGGAACGAGGAACTGGAGCGCGGACGTCCTCGTTGGCCCGAGGACCTTCACCCCGTTCATGACGATGACGTTCGAGACGCCTGCCGCGAGGAAGCCCGAGTACAGGATCGCGACGAGCACGTCGGGCGTGAGACTGGCGACCTCGACGCCGCTGAGCTGGAACGCCGCGAGCGGCGCAAGCACGATCGTGCCGGCCAGCGAGCCCCAGGCCGTCGCCCGCAGCGGCGAATAGCGCCGGACGTATGGCGTGGCGTAGGCCGTGTAGATCGACCAGCACAGCGCGGCACCCAGCGTGATCAGCTCGCCGACGATCGTTCCGCCCAGCGTGAGCCCCGGACCGGACGCGATGACGGCGGCGACTCCGGCGAACGACAGCAGGACACCGGCGAGCTTGGTGGGCGTCAGGACGTCGGTCCGCGCGACCACCGCGATCAGCGCAACGAGCACCGGCGTCGCGGCGATGATCAGCGCCGAGTCGCCGGCTGGCACCGTCGTGAGGCCCGTCGTCCAGAGGATCTGGTAGACGCCGAAGCCCAGTGCGCCGAAGCCCATGATCGCGAGGAGGTCCCGGCGCGGCAGTCCGATGCTTCCTTCGCGCCAGCGGAGCAGCAGGAACAGGGTCGCCGAGGCGAGCGTGAACCGGAGGAACGTGAACCCCACCGGCGGCAGGGTCGCCACGGCGGATTTCACGACGATGAAGTTGCCCGCCCAGAGGACCATCACGCCGATGACGGCGAGCTCGGCGAGGTGCCGGTCACGCGCGGTCGCCTCGGTCGGGTGACCCGGGCCGGACACCGAAACGCCCGCCGCATTCGCGGCGGGCGTTACCCGAGGAGGTGCCTCGGACCCGATCCTACGCGCCTTCGCGATCGAGCTCGAGCAGATCGTCCGCCTCGTCTTCCTCGGTGAGTCGCAGCCAGATGAACAGGCCCGCGAGGACGATGAGCGGGATGACGATCATCGCGGCGAGCGTGATCCCGAGTGCGATCGCGACCGTCTTGAGAGCCTTCATGCGTGACCTCCTGTTGAGCGGTGGGGCGCGGTCGGCGGCTCAGCCGGCCGGCGTTGGCTTGGGTTGGGGATCGGGTTGTCGGAGCGAGGGGCCGCGGGCGACCATCTCGGCGATGTCTTCGCGGGTGAACTCCGCGAGCACGTGCCTGTTGCCCTGCTGACCGCCCATCAGGAGGCGGACGACGAACGCGCCGTCCTGCTCGAAGAAGAAGACATCGCGCGGCTTCTGCTCGTCCATGTACCGGCCGAGCACCCGGAACGCGGTCTCGTAATAGCCGGCGTCGCGAGCGGGCTCAGGCTTGGGCTGGCCCCGCCGCGCGAGCGACTCCTCCATGAACCGGGCGATGTCGTCGTCGAGGAAGGTCAGCGTCTCCTTCTCCTGGTGGCCCATCGACTCCGACCACGCGCCACCGCCCCCGCCGGACGACACGATGCCCTGGACGATGAAGCCGTCGGGAGCCTCCACGAGGAGCACCTCGCGCATCCCGCGCTGATCGATGAAGGCACCGATCGAACGGAACACCTCCTCGAAGTCCTGGCGCGGGCTTCCCTCGTAGATCCGCATCGGGCCTCCTCAGCTGCGCCGCGCGGCCGGCGACGCGACCGGACCGATCAGGAGCCCGTGGTCCGGTCCAGGAGCCCCCGGTCCTTCGCCCGCCGGTCGCTCGTCCGAAAGACGGCGATGGAGGCGAGTGTAGCCACCGTCCCCGTGACCAGCAAGGCGACGACGATCTGGGCCGGCGCCGGGACGGGCTGACCGGTCAACGACTGGAACAGCGATCCGTCGCCGCCGACCGAGGTGATCCCGCCCGGGAAGAGCGACTGGCGAATGCCCTCGATCCACCAGCTGAGCGGCGTGAGCAGGCCGATCGCCTGGACGGCCTGGGGCAGCACGACGATCGGAAACACGGCGCCGCTCACGAGGAAGAGCGCGCCACCGACGGCCTCCGGGTAGGACCACGACTCCTGGCGCGTCTGGAGGCAGACCGCCGCGAGCATCACCCCGATCGCGACGATCGAGACGAGGCCGGAGGCCATCACGACGACGAACAGCGGCCAGTTCACCGTCGTGAAGTCGAACGGCACGCCGAGCAGGAGGACGCCGAAGAGCAACGTGATCAACGCGCCCATCCCGCCGACCGCGACACGGGCGACGCCTCGCCCGAGCAGGACGACGAGGAAGTCGCTCGGGCTCACGTAGACGTACTTCAGCATCCGGTACCGCTCGCGGTCGTCGAGGACGGTCCAGGCGAGGCCCGACATCCCCGACAGGACGAACGCCCAGAGCGCGCTGCCGACGACGACGAACGCCCGGTACTCGGGCCGGCTGCCGCCGGCGATCACTTCGAGCATGAACACGAGGATCAGCGCCGACGCGACGGGCTTGGCCACCGAGTAGATGAAGAACAGGATCGGGTCGGTCCAGTTCGCCTCCATCTGCCAGCCCAGGACGGTCGACGTCTTGAATGCGCGCATCACGTCACCGGGACCGCCGCGGGTTCGGGCCGGGTCGAACCCGCCCCACTCAGGCGGTGCGAGCCCCGCGGCCGGCGATGTCGCCCCGCTGGTCGCCTCGAATGCGCTCACTGCCAGCGCACCGACAGCCGGCCTTCCTGGCGCGCCCGGCGCTCGAGGCGCTTGAGCGTGAACCGGGCAAGGAGCGTGAACACGATCGTCATCCCGACGAGGATCAGGGCCTCGATCTCCGGCGGCGGCGTCCCGATCGGATAGGCCGCGTCGGCGAATGCCAGCTGGCGCATCGCGTCCAGGCCCACCGCGAGCGGCAGCGTCGCGATCGCGAGCGCCCCGATCATCCCGAGACGCGCAACCGGGAAGTTCAGCCCCGACACGAAGTACACCGGCTCGACGAGGAGCTGGGTGAGGTGCCACGCCTCGCGACCCCACATGAGGAACAGGCTGGCGAGCACCATGCCGAGGCCGTACAGCGCGGCAAGCGTCAGGAAGAACACCGCGAGCAGCAGGAACCACTGGTCGATCGCGAACGTGACGCCGTAGATGACGGTTGCGACGACGAGCACGGCCGCTGCCCGGGTCGAGGCCATGATGAACCCGCCGAACGCCATCCCGAACAGGACCGACATGATGTTCATCGGCGCCGCGAAGTAGAGCTCGAGGTTGCCCTGGCTCTTCTCCCACCACAGCTGCTGGGCCATCATCCAGATCACGTTCAGCCAGAACGCGGTCATCGCGCCGCCGAGCACGACGAACCCGATGTACTCGGGCGGTGCCTGGAGCGCGCGGTAGACGAACACGAACGCCGACGTCGCGAGGAACGGCAGCAGGATCTCGAAGAAGACCCAGCTCTTCTCGCGGGCCATGCCGCGGACGCGCGGATAGGCGCGTCCGGCGATCGTCCGCAGGTCCGTGAGCAGGATCTGGCGGCGCGACCAGGCCGCGGCCTCCTGGGGTGACGCAGTCGGGCGGTAGGCGAACGCGTTGCTCACACGACCGCCTCTTCCTCTTCGCGCTCGCCCGGCTCGTGGGCGGTGTCGCGCGGATCCGGCGTGAGGTCGGGAGCGGGGCCGTCGTCGCTGTCATCGTGGTCGATGCTGTCGCGCGGGACGTCGTCGTCGAGCTCCTCGTCGAAGCCGCGGCCGACGAGCTCGACGAACACGTCCTCGAGCGACGGCTCGGACTTGCGCAGGCCGAGAATGTGGGAGCCGCGCTCGGCGAGGGTCCCGACGACCGTGCCGAGGACGCCGTCGTCCCGAAGCGCCAGGTTGATCTCGACCGTCTGGCGCTCCTTGCCATCATCCTGGGCGGCGGCCGCCGCCGCGCTCAGCACGCCGGGCAGGCCGCGAAGGGATCCGGGTCCACCGTCGAGCCGGTCGACCTCGAGGCGGAACACCGACTCCCGCTGGACGCGGCGCTTGAGCTCGTCGGGCGTGCCGAGCGCGAGGATCCGGCCGTGGTCGACGATCGCGATCCGCTCGCAGAGCTCGTCGGCTTCGGCCATGTAGTGCGTCGTGAGCAGGATCGTCCGACCGGGCACGGCCGCCTTCCAGGCGACGACGAGCTCACGAACGGCACGGGCTGCGGCGACGTCGAGGCCGAGCGTCGGCTCGTCAAGGAAGAAGATCCACGGGTCGTTGAGCAGGCCACGGGCGAAGTTCATCTTCTGGCGCTGGCCTGTCGAGAGCGTGCTCACCCGCTGCTCGCGCTGCTCGTCCAGCCCGACGGCTTCGATCAGCTCGTCGACGCGGCGCCAGCCATCCTTCGACGGCAGGCCGTAGAACTGGCTGAACATCCAGAGCTGCTCGCGGACGGTCAGGATCCCGTAGCCCGACTGCTCGCCGCCCGCGACCATGTTCATGATCCGCCGGATCTGCTTGGTCTGGTGCTCGACGTCGAAGCCGAAGATCTTCGCCGTGCCCTCGGACGGCAGGAGCAGCGTCGTCAGGATCTTGATGAGCGTCGTCTTGCCCGCGCCGTTCGGCCCGAGCAGGCCGAAGAACTCGCCTGGCTCGACCTGCAGGTCGACGCCCTGGAGGGCGACGACGGGCGCGGGCTTCGTGTCGTACACGCGGCGGATGCCGCGGACGTCGATCGCGAGCGGCTGGGACTGGCGCTGACCTGAGGATTCGGCGGACACGGGGACCCTGAGCATGCGGGTTCGGCGGACTGCGGAGTCTACCCCGGATTGATCGCGTTGAGAAGAGGTCTGTCGTCCGGACGTTCGATGGAAATCGAACACGCGGGGCGTGTGGCGGCGACGTTCCGGAGGGACCGCTGGAACCGTCCGTGCCTTCGTTGCCTGTGAGGCCACAGTTGAGCGTCCAATGCCTCGCGCCCCGCGTTCACGCCGGCGTTCGTTGCCTGTGAAGCCACATTTCGAGCGCGGGGCGCCTCGCGGGCTCTCCTCGGGGCCGAATCGTGGCCTGTGAGGCCACAGTCGGGCGTCGAAGCGTGTCGCGGGGGTGGTTCACGCGGAATCGTGGTCCGCGAGGCCACGTTCGAGCGCGGGGGGGGCCTCGCGGGCTCTCTTCAGGACCGAATCGTGGCCTGTGAGGCCACAGTCGGGCGTCGAAGCGTGTCGCGCGCCGGGTTCACCCGGAATCGTGGGCGGTGGGGCCACGTTCGGGGGCTCGAAGCGGCGCGCGGGCCGCGTTCAGGCCGGAATCGTGGATTGGGATGCGTCAGGCGCGCGGTTCGGTGCCGCCGCTGCGGCGGAGCCGCTCGCGAACGCTGAGCCTCGCCTGGTGCAGGACGCCGGGGTCGTCGCGGAACGAGAACGCACCGTGGGCGTAGTACAGGAGCGCGTCGAGGTCGAAGACCAACGCGTCGACGTCCGCATCGGCGGCGATCTCACCGGCCGCGCGGGCCGCCTCGAGGTTCCTCAAGAAGCGCGCCTGCCAGCGCGCGTCGAACTCCGCGATGCGGTCCTTCACGGGTCCCGGCTGCATGTGCATCTCGGCCGACGCACACGCGAAGAAGCAGCCACCCGGAAACACCTTGTCGCGAAGGTGGTCCAGGAACGCGTCGCACAGCGCGAGCACCGCCGGCAGCCCCGGCTCGGCCTCCTCCGACGGGGCGACGACGACGCGATCGAAGATCTCCTCGGCGGCGTCGATCGTCGCGAGCTGGAGCTCCTCCTTCGATCCGAAGTGGGCGTACAGGCCACTCTTGCTCATCCCGACTTCGTCGGCGAGGTCGCCGATCGAAAGCCGGTCGAGCCCGCGCGTCGACGCGAGCCGCGTCGCGGTCGCGAGGATCGCCCGCCGGCTGCGCTCACCGTCAGATCGCTGACGGCGGCCACCATCGGTCGTCGCGTCGGTCATTGACATGTGTCCAGCCTCTGGTCGCGTTGTCGGTCCATGCGCAAGTTAGCACGACCGGTCGTACGTTTCGGCATCGTAGATAGCACGACCGTTCGTCCTAACTGTGCCGCTTCGACCAGGAGCAAACCAACATGACCTTCAACGCCAGTCTCCTCTCCCCGCCCATCCGTCCGTTCCAGATCGACTACGTCGACACGCCTCGCCACGCGTCTTCCGTTCGCCGGCATCGCCTCGCGGTGGCTGCCCGTCGTGTGGCGATCTCGTTCGTCGCCGGGGGCGCGATCGTCGCTGCCGCGATTGGATTTGCCAACGCGGCGAACTCCGGGGTCGGGACCGATCCCGTCCGCGGCGAGTACCGCCTCGCTCCCGGGAATCAGGAACCGCCCGGCTACGTCATTCCGCTCAAGCGTGGTCTGGGGCTGTCCGGCCGCGTTCCGAGCGAGCCTGCCGCGCACTGGCGGCCGAGTCTCGTTCCGATCCCCTGAGGGACGAGCCTCGCGGCGACTCGCCGGTCAGCTCCGTCGTCCAAGCTGGCCGGCGATCTCCGCCGCAACGCGCGCGTTGTTGACGATCAGCGCGGTATTCGCCCGAACCGCAGCTCCGCTCGTCAGATCCGCGATCCTGGCCAGCAGCCAGGGCGTCAGTTCGGGCCCGCCGATTCCCGCGTCGTCGGCGTCGGCGCAGGCCCGATCGACAGCCTCTCTCGCCTGACCTTCCGGCAGGGCATCCCCTTCCGGAACCGGCTCGCACACGAGCATCCCGCTGCCGAGCCCCAGTCCGAGGTGCGCCTCCGCGAGCCCTGCGGCCGACGCGGCGTCATCGACGCGCCACGGCGACCGAACGCCCGAGGATCGGGCGTAGAACCCGGGCACGTCGGGCTGCCCGATCGTCACGACCGGCACGCCGCGGGTCTCGAGATACTCGAGCGTCGCGGGCACGTCGAGGATCGACTTGGGCCCGGCGCAGACGACGACGAGCGGCGTTCGGGCGAGCTCGTCGAGGTCCGACGACACGTCGAACGTCGCCCCGGCACCCCGATGGACGCCGCCGATGCCACCCGTCGCGAACACCCGGATCCCCGCCGCGGCCGCCGCGATCATCGTCGCCGACACCGTCGTCGCGGCCCAACCCTTCACCGAGAGTGCGGCGGCGAGATTCGGACGAGCCGCCTTGACGACCGAACCCGCCGGCGCCCGGGCCAGCTCCTCCAGGTCCGCCTGACCGAGCCCGACCCGGATCCGCCCGGCGTGGATCGCAACGGTCGCGGCCACGCCACCGCCGTCCGAGACCGCGGCCTCCGCCGCGCAGGCCACTTCGAGGTTCTGGGGATACGGGAGACCGTGGCTGATCAGCGTCGACTCGAGGGCGACGACCGGCCGGCCAGCAGCGAGCGCCGCGGCCACGCCCGGATCGATCGAGAGGCGGTCGGCGATCACGAGCGAAGCGTACCGGGGTCAGCGCAGCTGGAGCTCGGGCGATCCACCCGTGAGCTGGCGGGCGGCGGCGCGGTGCCCGGCCAGCGCGGCGCGGCGGAGCGAGGCCGGCCGGAGTCTCGCGTCGGCCGGGGTCGCGAGGAACGAGGTGAGAAAGCCGGCATCGAACGCGTCACCGGCGCCGGTCGTGTCGGTGGCCGTCATCGGCGGCGTCGCGACCTCGAACCGGAGCGGGGCCGTCTCGCCCCGGGCGAGAAGCGTCGCGCCGCTCGCGCCACGCTTGACGATCGCCAGCGGCGCCGACTCGAGCAGCCCCGATGGGTCGTAGCCGCCGAGGAACGCCTCCGCCTCGCCAGCCGTGGAGAACAGGACGTCCGGCGCGGCCTCGTCCACGAGGCGACGGGCGGCCCGGCGGCCTTTCGCGAGCAGTGGCGCCGCGGATGCGAGGTCGAGGCTGACGAGCGCCCCGGCCGCTCGCGCCAGCTCGATCGCCCGGCGGCCGGCGCCGCCAAGTGGCTCCCCGATCAGGGAGTAGGCCGGCACATGCAGGAGGTCGACGGCAAACCAGCTCGCCTTCAGATCGACCGGACGCAGCTCGTCGGCCGCGCCCCGGTCGGCGACGAACGATCGCTCGCCGCCGAACATCACGACGACCCCGATCCGTCCGGTTGGCTTGCCCGGCACGCGAACCGACCGGACCCTGACGCCGTCGCCGGTCAGCGCCTCGACGAGGGCGCGTCCCGCCGGATCGCGCCCAACGGCAGTCACGAGCGTGGACCTCGTTCCGAGGCGGGCGAGCCAGCGCGCCGTGTTCGCGGCGGAGCCGCCCTGACGCAGCGCGACGCGTCCGGGCACGTCCGTGCCGCGCTCGAGCGGCCGCGACGGGATGACGACCACGTCGAGCATCAGGTCGCCGACGACCGCGACGCGCGGTCCTCGAACGCGGCGGGGGCGAACGCCTCGGGGCATCGCTCGGGCCATGGCCTGAGGATGCCGCCTGTCTCGGGGACGAGGGAAGGGTGCAAGCGCGACGTTCGAGGTCGGTAGACTTCCGGCGTGCCCACGATCCGCTCGGCCGTCCGGCGCTCGGCCCGGCTGACCGCCCTCGGCCGCGGTTTCCGCGATGCGATCTGGGGTCTGCCCAACGAAGCCGGCCGGCGCGCCGTCGGGGAGCCGGTGCCTGGCATCGACGGCGTCGCGGAGCTTCATCGCGTCACGCCGAAGCCCGCCCCGGCCGGTTCCGGGCCGCGCCTGAACCTCCTGATCCCGACGCTGAGTCCGGGCCGCGTGTTCGGCGGCGCCCAGACCGCGCTCGATCTGTTCGACGCGCTTTCCCAGCACTACGCGCGACTCCGGATCGTGGCGTTCCAGCCGATCCCGGAGTCTGCGCTCGACTCGCTCGAGGGCTTCATGCAGGCCAGTCCGGGCGACGAGCGCGTTCCGGACCGGGTTGTGGTCGCGGCTCCGCGCGGGAGTCAGCACGAGCTGGCCGTCGGCCCGGACGACGTGTTCCTCGCGACGTTCTGGACGACGGCAGAGCTCGCCGGCCGGCTCGTGGCCTGGCAGTCGACGACGTACGAGCGCCCGGCGCCGCGGCCGTTCGCCTACCTGGTCCAGGACTTCGAGCCGGGCTTCTATCCGTGGTCCGCCCAGTCGGAGCTCGCCCGCTCGACGTACGCCGGAGCAGTCCCGACGATCGGCGTCGTGAACAGCGGTCTGCTCGCGGCGCACCTCGCCGAGGAAGGCGTCACGTTCGCCGAGCAGTTCACGTTCGAGCCACGCATGGACCGGCGGCTCCGTCGGGTCCTCGGCGTCGCGCCGCACGAGCGGGCCCGCAGGCTCGTCGCCTACGGCCGGCCGGAGACGCCGCGCAACGCGTTCCCGCTCGTCGTCGAGGGGCTCGGAGCGTGGGTCCGGGTGCACGGCGGCAGCGGCTGGGAGGTCGTCTCGGTAGGCCGGCACCATCCCCCGGTGGAGCTCGGGCGGGGCCTGCGGATGCGGGCGCTCGGCAAGCTCGACATCGAGGCGTACGCGTCGCTCCTCACGGAGTCCGCCGTCGGCCTGTCGCTGATGGTCTCGCCCCACCCCAGCTATCCGCCGCTCGACATGGCTCACCTCGGGATGCGCGTCGTCACGAACACCTTCGGACCGAAGGATCTGTCGGCGTGGCACGAGAACATCCGCTCGGTCGACGCGCTCACCGCCAGCTCGATCGCGGAGGCGCTCGCCGCCCAGGTCGCGGTGTTCGAAGCCGATCCCCACGGCGGCGAGAAGGCGCACGCCCTGCGGCCGGACTACCTCGCCGACGGGCCGATCTTCCCGTTCGCCGAAACGTTGGCGGAGCGCCTGAACGCAGGGTTGTGACGGGTCCGCTGCCTATACTTCGGAGACGATCCCCGCGACCCGCTCACCGGGAGCCAGACCCCTCATGACCATCGCCGCCACAACGCTCGACCGCCTCGCCATCGACACCATTCGGACGCTCTCGATCGACGCCGTCCAGAAGGCGAACTCGGGCCACCCGGGCGCGCCGATGGGCGCCGCGCCCATGGCGTTCACGCTCTGGACCCGGTTCCTGCGCCACGCGCCGACCCACCCCGATTGGCCGAACCGCGACCGCTTCGTGCTGAGCGCCGGCCACGCGTCGATGCTGCTGTACTCGCTCCTCTACCTGACCGGCTACGAGGTCACGCTCGACGATCTGAAGTCGTTCCGCCAGTACGGCTCGAAGACACCCGGCCACCCCGAATATGGCCTGACGCCCGGGGTCGAGGCGACGACGGGCCCGCTGGGCCAGGGTTTCGCGAATGCGGTCGGGATGGCGATCGCGGAGCGGCGGCTCGCGGCCGAGTTCAACCGGCCCGGTCACGCGATCGTCGATCACTGGACGTACACGCTCTGCTCGGACGGCGACCTCCAGGAAGGCATCGCGTCCGAGGCGGCGTCGCTCGCCGGGCACCTCCGGCTCCGGAAGCTCGTCGCGCTGTACGACGACAACGGCATTCAGCTGGACGGGCCGACCTCGATGGCCTGGTCCGAGGACGTCGTCGCGAGGTTCCGCGCCTACGGCTGGCACGCGACGCACGTCGAGGATGGCAACGACGTCGAGGCGATCGCCGACGCGATTGCCGAAGCGCGCGCTGACGACCGACCCAGCCTCATCGCGGTTCGGACCCACATCGGCTTCGGCAGCCCGAATCGCCAGGACACCCAGAAGGCGCACGGCCAGCCGCTCGGCGCCGACGAGGTCCGGCTGACGAAACAGGCCTACGGCTGGGATCCGGATCGCGAGTTCTACGTCCCGGACGACGCCCTTCGGCTGTTCCGCGAGGCGGTGCCCGCGGGCGAGGCCATGGTTTCGGCCTGGGAGGAGGCGTTCGAGGCGTACTCGCGCGATCACGCCGATCTGGCCGCTGAGCTGCGCCGGCGACTCGCCGCGCCCGGCCGCCTCGCCGACGGATGGGACGGCGGGCTGAGGACCTACGCCGTGGGCGAGGAGATCGCGACACGGAACGCGAGCAACGATGCGCTCCAGGCGCTCGGCGGGCCGGTGCCCGAGCTGTTCGGCGGCGCGGCGGACCTCTCGGAGTCCAACCTCACGATCATCAAGGGCGGCGGCGACTTCGGCCCGGACGAGGCCGGCCGGAACCTCTGGTTCGGGGTCCGCGAGCACGGCATGGGCGGCGCCGCGAACGGCATCGCGTACCACGGTGGCTTCATTCCGTACGCCGGCACGTTTCTCACGTTCAGCGACTACATGCGCGGCTCCGTCCGGCTCGCGGCGCTCAGCGGTCTCCACGTCGTCTATGTCTGGACGCACGACTCCATCGGGCTCGGCGAGGACGGCCCGACTCACCAGCCCGTCGAGCACTACGCCGCGCTGCGCGCGATGCCGAACCTGTGGTTCGTCCGGCCCGGCGACGCGAACGAGACCGCGGCAGCCTGGGCGGTCGCGCTCGAGCGCGGCGGCGAGTCGCCGTCCGGTCCGGTCGCCCTCTCGCTCACGCGCCAGAAGCTGCCGGTCCTGCCGGGCACCGCGGAGAAGGCACGCGACGGCGTCGCCCGGGGCGGGTATGTGCTGCGGGAGGCCAGCGGCGGTTCGCCGCGGGTGGTCCTCATCGGCACCGGGTCGGAGCTGCAGCTTGCGTTCCACGCGGCGGAGACCCTGGAACGGGACGGCGTGCCCGCACGGGTCGTGTCGCTGCCCTCCTGGGAGCTTTTCGAGCGCGAGGACACGGCCTATCGCGACTCGGTCATCCCGCCCGACGTCCTTGCCCGCGTCAGCGTCGAAGCCGGCGTGTCCCTCGGCTGGGAACGCTGGGTCGGCGACGACGGCGCGATCGTGGGCCTCGACCACTTCGGCGCGTCCGCGCCGGCCGGCACGATCTTCGAGCGCTTCGGATTCACCGTCGAGCGGGTCGTCGAGATCGCGCGGGGTGTCCTCGATGGCGAGGTTCGCGGCCCCGTCCCCACGCTCGAACCCGGCCATCTCCCCGCCCCGCGGGGCGGCCATCCGAGCCTCGGTCACGGCGATCCAGGCGTCGCGCGGGGCGGCGGATCGGATCCAGGCCACAGCTGATGCGCTCGTGAGGGGCAATTGATGCGCGTCGCGTTCTCGGCAGATCACGCGGGGGCGGCGCTCAAGGACGAGCTGTTGCGCCGGCTGGCTTCATCGGGCCTCGGCCATCAGGGCATCGACCTTGGTGGCGACGGCTCCGACCCGCTCGACGACTACCCGGACTTCGCCCGGGCGATCGCCCACGCGGTCCGCGACGGCGAGGCGGACCGGGGCGTGCTGATCTGCGGCTCCGGGGTCGGGGCGAGCGTTGCGGCGAACAAGGTCCGTGGGATTCGATCCGCGGTCTGCCACGACACGTACTCCGCCCACCAGGGCGTCGAGCACGACGACATGAACGTCCTCACGCTCGGCTCGCGCGTGATCGGGCCGGAACCGGCGTGGGAGTGCGTGCTCGCGTTCCTTGGGGCGACCTTCAGCGACGAGGAGCGCCATCGCCGTCGGCTCGACAAGGTCCTTGCGATCGAGGCGGAGGGCTAGGCCGCGTCCGAGCCGCTCTGGGCAGCGTCTGCCGGCCGGCTGGCCGAGCTGATTCGCGGCCGGGAGATCTCCGCGGAGGAGGCGGTCCAGGCTTGCCTCGACCAGATCGCCGTGGTCAACCCGAAGGTCAACGCGGTTGTCGCGTTCGCGCCCGATGCCCTCGGACATGCCCGCGAGGCGGACAAGGCGCTCGCCCGCGGCGACGCGCCCGGTGCGCTCCACGGCGTGCCATTCACGGCCAAGGACTCGCTCGACACCGCCGGGCTCGTGACGACGGTTGGAACGGTCGGCTGGCGTGACCGCGTCCCGGAGCGCGACGCGACCGTCGTCGCGCGGTTGCGCGCCGCCGGCGCGATCCTCCTCGGCAAGACGAACACGCCCGAGTTCACCTGGTCGGACGAGACCGACAACGACGTCTACGGCCGCACCTCGAACCCGTATGACCTCGAGCGGACGCCGGGTGGCAGCTCCGGCGGCCCGGCCGCGATCGTGGCGGCGGGCGGCTCGCCGTTCGATATCGGCAGCGACACCGGGGACAGCATCCGCCAGCCGGCGCACGTGTGCGGGATCGCCGGGATCAAGCCGACGAGCGGTCGCGTCCCACGGACCGGCCATTGGCCGAACTTCGCCGGGATCACCGGGCCGCTGACGCAGCTCGGCCCGATGGCTCGGCGCGTCGACGATCTGGCCCTGATCCTCGGGGTGATCGCCGGGCCGGACGGCGAGGACCCCCACATTCCGCCAGTGGCTCTCGGACGGCCGGCGGACGTGGACGTGGCCGCGCTCCGCGTCGTCGCCTTCGCCGACAACGGCATCCGGACGCCGACGGCGGAAACGATCGCGGCCGTCGAGGCGGCGGCGGTCGCGCTGGCCGACGGCGGCGCGACCGTCGATTGGCGCGTCCCGCCGGGCCTCGACGAGGCGTGGGCCGCGTGGGACAGCACGATCCGAAGCGACGGCCATGCGTGGCTGTGGCGGCTGATCGAGGCGGCTGGGACGCCGGGCATCGGGTCGTACGAGACGCGCGGCTGGGCCAGGCCGGAGCCTCCGATCTCCGGCGACGCGCTCAGCGCCGCGCTCGAGCAGGCGGACCACGTCCGCTCGAAGCTCCTCCGCTGGTTCCATGCCTCCGGCGCGGACGTGATCCTGTGTCCGGCGATGCCTCAGCCCGCGATCCGCCATGGCGAGAGCAACGCGGCATGGTTCGGCGACACGTACAGCGACGTCCACAACCTGACCGGTTGGCCCGCCGTCGTCGTCCGCGGCGGCCTGGCGCCGGGCGGCCTGCCGATCGGCGTCCAGCTCATCGGGCGGCCGTGGCGCGAGGACGTCGCGCTGGCCGCGGCCCGTGTCGTGGAAGCCGCGTCGGGCGGGTGGCAGCCACCGCCGCTCTGAAGTCGGCCTGCGCCGGCGAGGCGAACCGGGCCGCTGGACTACCATGAGCGGGCCATGCCCGACCCGAGTGCCCCGTTCTCGTTCAGCCCGCCGGCACTGTCGCTCGCCGCCGGCACCGCGGCGTTCGACGACGCCGTGGCCCGGGCCGGTGACGAGAGTTGGGTTGAGCGGCTATTCGCGAAGGACGCCTCGCTCTGGTCAAGCGACGCCCGCGTCCAAGAGTCGATCGTCGATCGCCTCGGCTGGCTCGACTCGCCTGCGGAGTTCACCGAGCGTGTCGGGATGCTCGAGGGCTTTGGTGAAGGCATCCGCGACGCGGGCTTCACGACCGCGATCGTCGCCGGGATGGGCGGCAGCAGCCTCGCGCCGGATGTCCTGAACCGGACGTTCGGACCGGCCGAAGATTGGCTCGCGCTGCGCGTCCTGGACTCGACGGACCCCGAGACCGTGGCCGCGACCGTCGACGATCTCGACCCGCTGACGACGCTGTTCATCGTCGCGAGCAAGTCCGGCACGACGACCGAGCCGCTCGCGTTCCTCGCAGATGCGTGGGCTCGGATCGAGGCAGCCCTCCGAGCTCGTCACGCGCCACGCTTCGAGCACGCCGGCGAGATGATCGTCGCCATCTCCGACCCGGGCAAGAGCATCGAGGCGATCCCCCACCACGACGAGCTCCGGGAGCTCTTCCTGAACCCGCCCGACATCGGCGGCCGCTACTCGGCGATCAGCTACGTCGGGCTCGTCCCGGCCAGCCTGATCGGCCTCGATCTCGACGCCCTGCTGGCGTCTGCGACCGCGATGCTCGGCGCCTGCCGCGAGCCCGACCCCGCGCTGAATCCGGGCGTCAGCCTCGGCCTCGCGATCGGGACGCTCGCGAAGGCCGGGCGCGACAAGTTGACGTTCCTCGCCGATCCGGAGATCACGGCCTTCGGAGCCTGGGCGGAGCAGCTGATCGCCGAAAGCACGGGCAAGCGTGGGACCGGCATCGTGCCGGTCGATCTCGAGCCGATCGGCGGGATCGACCGCTACGGCCCGGACCGCGTCTTCGTCAGGCTCACGCTCGCCGACGGCAGCCGCGACCGGGACGCCGATGCGCTCGCCGACGCAGCAGCGACCGCGGGTCACCCGGTGATCCGGATCGAGCTTGCCGACCCGATCGACATCGCCGCGGAGTTCGTCCGCTGGGAGGTCGCCACCGCGATCGCAGGCGCCGTCCTCGGGATCGACGCGTTCGACCAGCCGAACGTCGAAGAGGCGAAGCAGCGGACACGCGATCTGCTCGCGGGCCACGCCAACGCCGCGGCTCCGGCAGCCGCCCCGATCGCCACGGCGGACGGGCTGGCGCTCTTCGGCGACGCGCCGCTGCGGCTCAGCTCGGACGGCGACGAGCCGACGCTCGCCAGCGAGCTTCGGCGGCATCTCGATCGCAGGCGCCCCAACGCGTACCTCGCGCTTCAGGCGTTCATCGGCCCATCGCCCGAGCGTGACGCCGCGATCGCCCGGATCCGGACGCTGCTCCGCGACGCGACGGGCTGCGCGACGACCGCGGGCTACGGTCCGCGCTTCCTCCACTCGACCGGGCAGCTGCACAAGGGCGGCCCGGCGACGGGCTGGTTCCTCCAGCTGACCGAACACCACCGCGCCGACCGCCCGATCCCCGGCTGGCCGTATACGTTTGGACGCCTGATCGACGCCCAGGCCCAGGGCGATTTCGAAGCGATCGAAGCGCACGACCTGCCGATCGTCCGCGTTCATCTCGACGATCCCGACACCGGGCTCGCCCGGCTCGAGGCTGCCCTCGCGGAGGCGCTGCTCGCTGGCTGACACGCCCTGACACGTCGGCTCGCGCGCGCCCGAACGCCCGAACAACAGAAGATCCGCCCACAGGAGGTCCCGGAATGCAGATCGGTTTCGTCGGGCTCGGCCGGATGGGCGCGAACATGGTTCGACGGCTGCTGCGCGATGGCCATGAGGTCGTCGCCTACAACCGGACACCCGAGAAGACGAAGGACATCGCGGGCGAGGGGGCGATCGCGTCGTTCTCGATCGAGGAGCTCGTCTCGAAGCTGAAGGCGCCGCGGGCGGTCTGGATCATGGTCCCGGCCGGCGACGCGACCGAGGCCCAGATCAGCGAGCTGCTCGAGCACCTCGAGCCGGGCGACACGATCATCGACGGCGGCAACTCCAACTTCCACGACGACCAGCGGCGACACCGCGAGCTCACGGCGAAGGGCATCAACTACGTCGATGCGGGGACCTCGGGCGGGATCTGGGGCCTCCAGGTGGGGTACTGCCTGATGGTCGGCGGCGACAAGGACGCGGTGACGCCGCTCGAACCCGTGTTCACGTCGCTCGCACCGAAGGGCGGCTACCTCCACGTCGGCGGGCCGGGTGCCGGGCACTACGTGAAGATGGTCCACAACGGCATCGAGTACGGGCTGATGCAGGCGTATGCCGAGGGCTTCGAGATCATGCACGCATCGTCGTACGACCTCGATCTCGGGGCGATCTCGGAGCTGTGGATGCAGGGCTCCGTCGTCCGATCGTGGCTGCTGGAGCTCGCCGGGCGGGCGTTCAAGGCGAACGGTCCGGACCTCGAGCACATCCGGGGCTACGTCGCGGACTCGGGCGAGGGGCGGTGGACCGTTCAGGAAGCCATCGACCACGACGTCCCGGCGCCGGTGATCACGCTGTCGCTCCTGACGCGGTTCCGGTCGCGCCAGGACGACTCGTACGGAGCGAAGGTGCTGGCCGCGCTCCGCAACGAGTTCGGCGGCCATGAGGTCAAGACGGAGTGACCGTCCCGTGACCGAGACCGCCACCCCGCGCCGCCGACGCGTCCCTCGGGGAACGCCGGGCACGCCGGAGACGAAGCCCGGCGAGCCCGAACCGGAGGTCGCGCCCGAGTCCGCGCCGGACAAGACGCCCCACCCGGCCCCGCGGCCGAAGGACGCTCCCCGAACGATGCGCGAGCTTCGCCTCGCGCGGGCGGCGGGCCGGAAACGTTCCGCGAGGCCGAAGGTCAATCCGCTGCGCATGGGCCTCCGGCTCGAACGCGTCCCGGACCCGAGCGTCCTCGTCCTCTTCGGAGCGACGGGCGACCTCGCCCACCGCAAGGTCGTCCCGGCGCTCTACCACCTCTGGCGATCGAACCTGCTGCCGCACGAGTTCGTCGTCCTGTGCCTCGGCCGTCGGCCGTATTCACCCGAGACGCTTCGCGCCGAGTACCGGGCATCACTCGAGAAGTACTCGCGCGTCCTGCCGATCGACGAAACTGCCTGGCGCAGCTTCGCCCGGCGAATCTTCTACGAGCGGCTCGACTTCGGCGATCCGGCGGGCTTCGACCAGCTCGTGACGCGGCTGGAGCATCTCGATCTCGAGCATGGCACGGAGGGGAACCACCTCTACTACCTCGCGACGCAGCCGTCCGCCTTTGCCGAGATCGTCGCTCAGCTGGGGCGGGTGGGGCTGGATCACGAGCGCCATGAAGGCGGCTGGCGGCGGGTCATCATCGAGAAGCCGTTCGGGCACGACCTGCAGTCGGCGATCCGGCTCAATCGCGAGGTCGGGAAGGTCTTCCGCGAGTCCCAGGTCTACCGCATCGACCACTACCTCGGAAAGGAGACCGTCCGGAATCTGCTGGTCTTCCGGTTCGGCAATGGAATCTTCGAGCCGATCTGGAACCGCCGCCACATCGACCATGTCCAGATCACGGTCGCGGAGTCGATCGGCGTCGAGAACCGCGGATCGTTCTACGAGGAGACCGGCGCGAGCCGCGACTTCCTCCAGAACCACCTGCTGCAGCTGATGAGCCTCGTCGCGATGGAGCCGCCGGCGACGTTCGAGGCGAATCCGCTCCGCGACGAGAAGGTCAAGGTCATGCGGGCGGTGAGCGAGATGACGCCCGAGCGCGTCCAGGCCGACGTCGTCCGCGGCCAGTACGGGTCCGGCTGGGTCGAGGGCAAGCCGGTCGTGGGCTACCGCGAAGAGCCGGAGGTCGACCCGGAGTCCGAGACCGAGACGTTCATCGCGGCCAGGCTCGAGATCGACGACTGGCGCTGGGGCGGCGTCCCGTTCTACCTCCGGAGCGGCAAGCGTCTGCCGAAGCGCGCGACGGAGATCGCGGTCCAGTTCAAGGACGTCCCCCACCGGCTGTTCCGGGACGCCTCCGCGGAGCCGGAGCCGAACCTCCTGGCGATGCGGATCCAGCCCGACGAGGGAATCATGCTTCGGTTCGCCGCCAAGGTCCCGGGACTCGGGATCGACGTGCGGTCGGTGAGCATGGATTTCACCTACGGTTCGGCGTTCACGGTCGATTCGCCGGACGCGTACGAGACACTGATCCTCGACACCCTGCTCGGCGACGCGTCGCTGTTCACCCGGGCGGACGAGGTCGAGGCCGCATGGTCGATCGTGACGCCGATCATCGATACGTGGGCGAACGAAGGACCGCCCGACTTCCCGAACTACGAAGCCGGCAGCTGGGGTCCCGAGGCGGCGCACGCCCTGGTGGCGCGAGACGACCGCAAGTGGCGACGGATCTGATGACCGCCGACCTCGAGCAGCCCCGGTCGGTGACGTTCATGCCCGGCGAGGAAGGCCGGCCGGTCCTCGCCTGGCGGTCGCGGGCGTCCTCGATCGAGGGCATCCAGACGGAGCTCGCCCGGATCTGGGCCCACCCGACGATGCAGCGTGACATCGATCTCGACCACGACGGCGTGATCGACCGCCAGATCGGGGCGCGGACGAGCGTCATGAATCTCGTGGTCGTCGCTCGGCGGCCCGAGACGGGTGAGCGGTGCGCGGCGACGATCCACGCCCTGACCGGCCGCCACCCGTCGCGAACGTTGATCGTGACGCCGGCCGATCCCGACGGTCCGTCCTGGTTCGACGCCAACATCCAGGCCCACTGCATGGTGGCCAGCGAGACGGCGCCCGCGACGTGCGCGGAGACGATCTACCTGACCTGCGGCGGCGAATCGGGTCGCCACCTCGAGGCGATCATCGCGCCGCTGCTGATCCACGATCTGCCGGTGACGTTGTGGTGGCCGGATGAGCCGCCGCTGCCGACGCACGTCAGCGCAAGCGCGCTCGAGGTCTGCGACCGCCTCGTGATCGACGGATCGAGCTGGCACGGAACCGGGCTCACCCAGCTTCGGCGGATGGCTGCCTTCCAGCAGCGGCGACCCGTCGCGATCTCGGACTTCGCGCTGATCCGGCAGTCCCGCTGGCGCGAGGCCATCGCGTCAGTGTTCGACCGCCCCGACGTCCTGCCGTTCGTGAGTCACGTTCGGGCCATCACGGTCACCTACGCCGAGCACGACGACAGCGGCATCGAGGCTCCGAACCTCGTCAAGCCGGTCTACCACGTCGCGTGGCTCGCGTCCCGGCTCGGGATGCGCGTCTCTCGGCGGCTCGCGCCCGAATCGGCCGGATTCTCTGCCGCGCTCCGGAACGGCCGGGTCGAGGTCCCGGTCACGATCCGACCCATGCAGTCCGAGCTGCCGGCGGGAACGACGCTGCGCGTCGAGATCCAGGCCGCGATCCAGCGATCGGTTCTTCGCGCCGACATCACCGCCGAGCAGGAGGCGGTCCACGCCCGAGTCTGGCTCGACGACGAGCGCATCCTGGAACGCGGCTTCAGCGCCCTGCGCCGGACCGATCTCGACCTCCTCGCCGAGGTGATCGAAACGGGCGGGCGCGATCCGGTCGCGGTGGAGACCCTCGCCATGGCCGCCGCCATCATCGGCGAAGCGCCGCCGTGACCGGCGAGCAGATCCAGGTCCTGCCCGATCCCGAGGCCTGTGCCGCGGCGGCCGCCACGTTCGTCGCCACGACCCTGACGGACGCCGTCGCCCGTCGCGGCGTTGCCCACTGGGCGACGACCGGCGGCTCGACGCCCGCGCCGATCTATCGGAACCTGGCGCTGCCACCGCTCCGCGACGAGGTGCCGTGGCCGGCAGTCCACCTGTGGTGGGGTGACGAACGGTACGTTCCGCCCGACCACCGGCTCTCGAACGCCCACGTCGCGGCGGCTCATCTCCTCCAGATCGGTGCGACCAGCGGCCAGTCCGGGACCGGCACCAGCGGGACCGACGTGACCGGCGGGCGGACTGCGGGGGTGATGATCCCCGCCGACCAGGTCCACATGGTCCCGACCGCGGCGGCGATCGCCGACGGCAGCGGGCCGCAGGTGGCGGCGGAGCGCTACGCGGCGGAGCTCATCGCCGCCGGTCCGGACTTCGTCGACGGCGTTCCGGCGTTCGACCTCGTCTTCGTCGGCGTCGGGCCGGATGGCCACCTGCTCAGCGTCTTTCCGGGCTCGGCGACGTTCGACAGGCCCGAGCCGGTTCTCGCCGTCCCGGCGCCGACCCACGTCGAACCGCACGTCGAGCGGATCACGCTCCACCCGCGAATCGTGTCGGTCGCACGGTCCGTGCTCGTCGTCATCCACGGCGCTTCGAAGGCCGAGATCCTCGCAACGGTCCTGGGCGAGGGACGGGACGAGCGGCGCTGGCCGGCGCAGCTGGCGCTGCGCGAGGGCGCGACGTGGATCGTGGACGAAGCGGCCGCCGCGAAGCTGCGGGCATCGTCGCGCCCTTGACCGACGCAGCCCCGGAGCCGCGTCACGTCGTGTCCCGTGACGGGACGCCGATCGCGGTGTTCTCGACGGGTGATGGGCCGCCGCTGATCCTCGTCCACGGGACGACCGCCGATCACACGACGTGGCGGGCAACGGGACCGGAGCTGGCCCATGGCTATCGGGTCCACGCGATCGACCGGCGCGGGCGTGGCGCGTCCGGCGACGGCGAGGACGGGGACGCTCGCTACTCGATCGAGCTCGAGTACGACGACCTCGCCGCCGTCGCGGACGCGGTGGCCGGCGAGGCCGAGATGCCGGTCGATGTCGTCGGCCACTCGTACGGCGGCCGGATCGGGCTGGGCGCCGCCCTGCGGACCGCGAGCATCGGCCGCCTCGTCGTCTACGAGGGCGCACCCAGCCCGGCCGACGGGTCCGGCTACCGGCCGGCCGGCGTCGAGCGGCGGATCGCGCGCCTCATCGAGGCCGGGAATCGGGACGCCGCGCTCCAGACGTTCTTCCGGGAGATCGTCCGGATGCCGGACGACGAACTGGCGGCGTACCGGGCCAACCCGGTGTGGCCGGTCCGGGTCGCGGCCGTGAACACCGTGCTGCGGGAGATCCAGGCGGAAGGCTCGCCGGCGGCGTCGCTCGAGGCACTCGGCGGCGTCACGATCCCCGTGCTGCAGGTTCTGGGCAGCGCGAGCGCAGAGCCGTTCGGGCGGGCGGTCCGCGCGCTGGACGCCCGACTGCCGAAGGGTCAGGTCGTCGAGATCGACGGCGCCCGCCACGCCGCCCACCACACGCACGTCGGCGTCTTCGTCGCGGCGGTCCGGGCGTTTCTCGAAGATCCGGACGTGACAGACTGACCGGCGATGCCCCAACTCGACCTGCTCGGCTGGATCATCGTCGGCTTCATCGGAGGCGCGCTGTCGGGCGCCGTCGTCGGCGGCCGGACCGCCCGCGGCTGCCTGCCGAATGTCGTCGTCGGCGTGCTCGGCGGTGTCCTCGGTGGCTGGCTCGCGACGCAGATGGGCCTCGCCGGCGGAACCGGGCTGCTCGTTGCGATCATCGTCGCCGTGCTCGGCTCGATCGTCGTCCGCGTCATTCTCGAGGCGCTCGCACCGCGCCGACCGGACTGACGACCGCGCGCGCAACAGCCGTTTCCGGCGAGCCGTCCCGAGACCGGTGATCATCCAGACCGAAGGCCTCGCGAAGCGCTACGGCCGAAACGACGCGCTCGTCGACCTCTCGATGGAGGTCAATGCCGGCGAAGTGTTCGGGTTCCTTGGCCCGAACGGCGCGGGCAAGACGACGGCCGTCAAGCTGCTCCTCGGCCTCGCCCGGCCGAGCGGCGGACGCGGAACCGTCCTTGGGGCGCCGCTCGGCGACCGGGCGGCGCGCCGGGGGATCGGCTATCTGCCGGAGCTGTTCCGCTACCAGCCGTGGCTCCGGGCGCGCGAGGTGCTCGCGCTCCACGCGAGCCTGTCGGGTGGCGCGGACCGCTCGCGGGCCGCGTTGGACAAGGTCCTCGACGAGGTCGGGCTCCTTGATCGAGCCGACGACGCGGTCGGTGGGTTCTCGAAGGGGATGCAGCAGCGCCTCGGGCTCGGTGTCGCGCTGCTCGGGTCGCCGGCCCTCGTCGTCCTCGACGAGCCGACCTCCGCGCTCGACCCGGTCGGGCGGGCCGACGTCCGGTCGATCATCCGTCGAGCCCGCGACGCTGGCTCGACCGTCTTTCTCAACTCCCATATCCTCACCGAGGTCGAGCGCGTCTGCGATCGCGTGGCGATCGTCGATCGTGGCCGCGTCCTCGCGAGCGGCCGGCTCGAGGACCTGCTTGGCGAGCCGGCGGTTCGGATCCGGGCGACGGATCTCGCGCCCGACGCGGTGGCCGGCCTCAAGCGGTTCGGGCGAGTCGGCGCCGACGCCGATGGCTGGCTGACGATCGCGGGCACCGCTCCGGCTGCGGTCCCGGACGTCGTCGCGGCGATCGTCGCGGCCGGAGGCCGGGTCCACGCGGTCGATCCCGGGCGCGCGACGCTCGAGGACCGCTACTTCGAGCTGATCAGCCGTGGCGCACCGGCACCGCCCGAGGCCGGCGGCTGATGGCGATGCTGACGATCGCCCGCCTCACGATCACCGAGACGATCCGTCGCCGGATCGCGCTCGTGCTCCTGGGGCTGACCGTTGTGAGCGTGATCCTCACGACGTGGGGGATGGAGCGGCTGGTCTCGCTCGCTCGCGCGGACGGGGTCCAGGAGTTCCAGATCTACATCGTCGTGTCCCAGCTGCTGATCCTCATCGCCTTCATGTTCAGCTTCGTGCTCGCCATGACCGCGGCGTTCCTCGGGGCGCCGGCGATCGCGACGGACCTCGAGTCGGGGGTGGCGCAGTCGATGCTCGCCCGGCCGATCCGCCGGGCCGACCTCGTCGTCGGTCGCTGGCTCGGGCTCGTCCTCGTGATCGCGGCGTACGCAGTCCTGTCGGGCCTGCTCGAGATCGCGGCGATCGGCTTCGTGAGTGGCTACAACCCGCCGCAGCCGCTCCCGGCCGTCGCGTTCCTCGCCGCCCAGGCGGTCGTCCTGCTGACGCTCGCTCTGCTCTTCAGCACCCGATTGCCGGCGATCGCGGCCGGCGCAATCTCGGTCGTGCTGTACGGCCTCGGCTGGATGGCTGGCGTGTTCGCCGTGATCGGCCGGTTCTTCGATGCGGCCCCGCTCGTCGCCGCCGCCGAGGCGAGCCGATGGCTGCTGCCGAGCGATGGCCTCTGGCGCGGAACGATCTACGGCCTCGAGCCGCCGGCGTTCCTCTTCATCTCGCTCGGGCGGAACGTGCCCTCCGGGGCCAATCCGTTCTCCGCGGCAGGGCCGCCGGCGCCCGTGTTCCTCGCCTGGTCGGCTGCCTGGGTCGTCATCGTCCTCGGTCTCGCGGTGATCTCGCTCCGCCGCCGGGACCTCTGACGCCGGCTGAGGCGCGGTTCGCCGCGCGGTTCGCCGCGCCTTTCGCCGCGCGGTTCGCCGCGTCGCCGCGCCCTTCGCGTGGCGGGGATACCATCGCCGCATGAGCGAGCCCTCCACCGCTGCGCCGCCAGCCCCACCCGACGACCGTCCCTATTCGCCCGGTCTCGAAGGCGTCCTCGCCGGCGAGACGTCGCTTTCCAGGGTCGACGGCGCAAACGGGCGGCTGATCTATCGTGGCTACCGGATTGGCGACCTCGTCGAGCGCGGCAGCTATCCCGCGGTCGCGAACCTGCTGTGGACCGGCGACTGGGATCCGAGCGCCCGCCTCGCGACCCAGCCGGTGCCCGACGCCGTCCTCACGGCCCTCCGGGCGCTGCCGAAGACGGCCAAGCCGATGGACGCGCTCCGAACCGCGGTCTCGGCCTATGGCGCATCGCAGGGGCTGACCTATCCGCCGACGGTCGAGCAGGCCCGGGCGCTCACGGCATCGTCGCCGTCCGCGCTCGCCGCATTCGCCCGGATCCGCGAGGGCAAGGAGCCCGTCGACCCCGATCCTTCGCTCGATCTCGTCGAGGGCTTCCTGTACCAGCTGACCGGCTCGCGGCCGGACGCCGGGACGGCGCGAGCGCTCGACGCGTATTTCATCGTCGGTGCGGAGCACGGCTTCAACGCATCGACGTTCACGGCTCGCGTCGTGACCTCCACGAACTCCGATCTCGCGTCCGCGGTCTGCGCCGCGATCGGCACGATGAAGGGGCCGCTCCATGGCGGCGCGCCCTCGGAGGTGGTCGACCAGCTCGCGCAGGTCGGCTCCGTCGAGAACGCGGAGCAATGGCTCCGTGGCGCACTCGATCGCCGGGAGCGACTCATGGGCTTCGGCCATCGCGTGTATCGCGCCTACGACCCGCGGGCCGCGGCCCTGCGGAAGGTCGCCGAGGGGATGGAGCACCGGCCCGACTGGCTCGAGCTTGCGATCCAGGTCGAGGACGTGGCGCTGCGCCTCCTCGCGGAGCGGCATCCGGAGCGGCCGCTCAAGACGAACGTCGAGTATTACGCCGCGCCGGTGCTGATGGGCGTGGGCCTGACACCCGACCTGTTCCCCGCGACGTTCTCGCTCGCCCGGCATGCCGGCTGGACGGCCCACGCCCTCGAGCAGGCCGCCGACAACCGACTCATCCGGCCGGACGTCCGGTACATCGGGCCCGCGGAGCGCGACCTTCCGGGCTAGGCCACCCCGCCCG
This sequence comes from Candidatus Limnocylindrales bacterium, assembly GCA_036274475.1. Taxonomy (GTDB): domain Bacteria; phylum Chloroflexota; class Limnocylindria; order Limnocylindrales; family CSP1-4; genus CF-46. Next base: position 149,677 of record DASUFO010000002.1, on the reverse strand, counting down.
CCGTCAGGAACCGGTTGATGCGCGACGCGACGTCGCGCGGCTCGTCGAACCAGACCATGTGCCCGGCGCCCTCGACGACCTCGAGCCGGGCGTTCGGCATCGCCGCGGCGAACCGCCGCCACGTCGCGACGTCGCCCATTCCGTCGTTCGTCCCGTACAGGAACAGCGTCGGCGTGGCGATCCGGCCGAGGGTCTCGTCGCCGAACGGGAGGTCCGGACGCCAGCCGCGGCCGCGGAGCACGGCCCGGATCATGTCGCGCTCGTGGCGCATCGCCGCCGTGTCGTTGCTGAGGGCGACGCGATAGTCGAGCAGAGCGTCCGGGATGCGGCCCGCCGCGAGGCTGGCCGCATGCCCTGAGCTGCTGAGCATCGATCGGGCGATCGAGGCGGTCATCGGCAAGCGGACGACCAGCGCACCGAGCGGTGAGGCGATCCTCGCGACCACTGGCGGGGCTGGAACCTCCGCCCGGAGCGGGCCTGGCCCGAGCAGGACGAGGCGGTCGACGCGCGCCCGGTCGTGCTCGGCGAGGCTCAATGCCCAGACATCGCCGATCGAGCCCCCGATGACCGCCGCTCGGTCGATCTCGAGGCCGTCGAGGACGCCCGCCAGGATATCGGCCGCGACGGCGTGGTAGTCCGGATGGCGGCCGAAATCGGTCGCGTCGCTGCCGCCCCAGCCGGGCCGATCGAGGACGATGAATCGCCCGGCCCCGGGCAGCGCCTCGACGAGTGGCGCCCACGCCGCCGGGCCGACCGTCCCGTGGACGAGGAGGATCGGCCGGCCCGTCCCGATCTCGAGGACCCGGAGGCGCAGCCGGGGCCGTGGTAGGTCGACGTATCGCTCGACCGGACGGAGGCCGTACGCGCGCCACAGTGCCTCCTCGGCCCGGCGGAACCTGGTTGACCGACGGGAGATGGTCGCGCTCCCGACCGCGACGTCGCCGTTCATGTCGATCAGGCCGCCGCCGCTTCGGTGATCGGCCGGCGTGCCGCCGCGGCGACCCGGTCCGCCACTCGGTCGGTGACGTACTTCGCGTCGCGTCCGGCACCGGCGATCAGCATCGAGCTGAATGCGTACTGGAACGGGATGCCGACGAAGTACAGGCCCGGCACCGTCGGGCTGACCCCGCGCTCCTCCTCGGGCCAGCCGTCGATGCCCATGATCGGCGCGTTGACGAACCAGTAGTCAGGGCGATAGCCGGTCGCCCAGACCACGCTCGCGACGTCGAGGACCGTGCCGTCGGCGAGCTGCGGCTTACCGTCGACCGCGCCAACGGTCTTCGCGTCGTGGCGCTCGACGCCCGCCTTGTCGAGGTCGGGCAGCCGGACGCGCAGGAGCGGGCCACCGCCGTGCCGAACATGGGGCCGCATCCGGCGGCCCATCGGCGTCCGGATCGTGAGCACGTGCTTGAACATGAACTGGACGATCGGCCAGCCGATCCTCGCCCGCTGCGTGTCGACCACCTTGATCGGCATCTGGCCGGCCGAGGCCCCCGAAAGGTACGTCTGGTGACCCGCGTTCGCGAGCTCGAACGCAATGTCGGCGCCCGAGTGTGACAGCCCGACGACGAGAACGGGACCATCGGGCAGCTGGCCCGGGTTGCGGTACTCGTGGGAGTGGAGCTGGCGGATCGCCGGAGCGAGCTCCCGGGCCACGTCCGGGACGTACGGCTCGCGGAAGGGGCCCGTGGCCACGATCACCTGGCGGGCGTCGATCAGCTTGCCATCGGTGGTCGCGACCGTGAAGCCGCCCTCGACCGGGTTGACGCTCGCGACGCGGACGCCGCTCCGGACCGGCAGGCCGAACCGGGCAGCGTATGCCTCGAGATAGTCGCCCATCTCGCGCCCGGTTGGCCAGGAATAGGCCTTCGCCGGGAAGGCCATCCCGGGCAGCGAGTCGTACGTCGCCGGGCTGTACAGCTTCAGCGAGTCCCAGCGGTCTCGCCAGTGGTCGCCGATGCGGGCGTCGGCGTCGAGGATCACGAACGGCAGTCCGCGCTTCGCGAGGTAGTAGCCGGTCGAGAGCCCGGCCTGCCCCGCGCCGATCACCACGGTGTCGATCCGTTCCGCTGTCGTCGTTGCGTCCATGTCGCACCCCGTTGCCGTCGCCTGTTCGGGAGTCGGAGGCGACCCGCCGGAGGCCGGTCGCCATGGCGAACGTAGGCGGGAGGGCACCTGCGCCGCATCGGGGGAGATACCCAATCGCTACGGTGCGCGCGGTGGGTACCGCGGATCAGACGAGGCCTTGCTCGTAGGCGAACGCGGTGGCCGCAGCGCGCGACGACACGTCGAGCTTCGTGAAGATGTTGCTCACGTGGCGATCGACGGTTCGCTCGCTGATGCCGAGGGACGTCGCGATCTCGCGGTTCGTGCGGCCCGCGGCAAGCGCGCGGATGACTTCGACCTCGCGAGCGCTGAGGCCGCCCGGTGTCGGCGGCGCCTGGCCGAGGAGCGCGTCGAGGCGGCGGACATCCGGCGCCGCGCCGAGCCGTTCGAACGCATCACGCGCGGCCTGAAGCTCCATCGTGGCGCCGTCCGCGTCGCGGAGCGCACGACAGGCCAGACCGATTCCTTCCCGGACTCGGGCGGATTCGTATGGTGCGTCCAGCGTCTGCCAGTAGTCCGACGCGCGGCGATAGGCGGTCAGGGCCTGGAGCGCCTCGCCGCTTGCGAGTCGCACCTCGCCCTCGGCCGTGGCCGCGACCGCGGAGAGCAGCGGCGTCGCCGCGACGGTCGTGAGGTCCGACAGCTCGTCCGCCGCGGCGCTCGCCGCGTCGAGGTCGCCGTCAGCGATCGCGACGCTCACGAGGGCTTCGAGAAGCGGCGCTCGGCGAAGGCCGCTCGGGGCCTCGTCGATCGCCCGGGTCAGCATCGTTCGCGCGGCGGCGACGCGACCCTGGGCGAGCCGCAACCGCGCCAGGCCCGGCTCGGCGCGCCTGCCCCAGCCCGCTGCGGCACGGTAGGCCGTCTCGGCGGCATCGAGATCGCCCCGGAGACGCGCAAGCTCGGCCTCGAGATAGAACGCTTCGCCGGCCGCCGGCTCGGGTGGTGGCCGAAGGAGCGTCTCCTGCGCGAGCCGGACCTCTGTCATCGCCGACGACCAGTCACCGTGGAACCGCATCAGGTCGGCGCGGTACACCAGGCACCGGCCGTGGAACGGAACGAGGTCCGGCTGCTCGTTCCGCCATCGCGTGAGTGCCTCCGTCCAGCCCTGTGCGCGGCGAAGGTCGTAGATCTCGTGGAACGCCTCGATCGAGGCGCAATAGACGATCCCCGTGACGACCGGTCCGACCTCGCCCGACGTGACGCCGAGCATCGCGTCGTCGAGAAGCGCCACACCGCGCTCGACCTCGCCCATCGAGATCAGGGACTGGCCGCGACCCAGCCGCGACAACGTCGCCAGATCCGGTTCGGCGAAGCGCTCGGCGTACTCGGCGGCCTGCTCGAAGAGGCCGAACGCCGTCGCCGGATCGCCCGCATCGAGGGCCTCGAGGGCCGGCGGGACGAGCAGATACCCGCTCGCGACGCAGTCCAGGCGATGCTCCTCGACGACGCGCCGAGAACGGGCGAACCAGCCGACCCCGACCGCGAACTCGCCCCGATTCAGCAGCTCCATCCCGAGCCAGAACGCCATGTACGCGGCGAACGCCGGGTCGCCGGCATCGAGAGCGGCCTGGTGCGAACGGGTCATCAGCGCCGTCGAGGCGTCGTCATCGCCCGCAAGGTGGGCGGCGAGCGCCGCCTGACCGAGATCCCTGGCGTCGAGCGTCGTCGCGCGGTCCGCGGCGAGATAGGCCCGGGCAGCCGATGCCCACTCGTGCCGGTCGAACGCGGCGCGGGCGAGGTCGAGGTCGATCGCAGGGGTCATGGGCAGCTCCGACTCCGCCGCCACTCTACCGCGATCGGGGGCGGCCACTGCCTCGGCGCTACAGCCAGCCGCGCCGCCTGAAGTAGAGCGTCAGAGCGATCAGCATCAGCGCCATCAGACCGAGGATCCCGTAGAACGTCCACTGCTCGCCCTCGCCAGGGAAGTGAACGTTCATGCCGAAGATGCTCGCGATGAGCGTCAGGGGCAGGAGGATGACGCTCGCCGCGGTCAGGACCCGGAACGAGTCGTTCAGGCGATGGCTGAGCACGGACTCGTTCGTCGACTCGAGGGCCTCGACGACCTCCTTGTAGTTCTCGAGCGTGTCCCAGATCCGCTCGGCCGCGTCGGAGATGTCGTCGAAGTAGATCTCGAGCTCTTCAGCCAGGTACCGCTGCTTCGTCCGCTCCAGATCGCGCAGCACGGCGCGTTCGGGCCGGACGATCTTCCGGAAGTTGATGATCTCCTGCTTCGCGTTCGAGATGTCGCGCACGATCTCGCTCGAGCGGCCTTCGAAGATGTCGTCCTCGAGGCGGTCGAGCTTGTTGCCCATCTTGCGGAGCATCGGGAATGCCGCGTCGACGTTCGCGTCGACGATCCGGTAGAGCAGGTAGCCGGAGCCCTTCGAGAACGTCTGCTCGCGGAGATCCTCACGGCTCCGGAGCCGGTCGAACATCGCGCTGAGCGGCGGGAGATGCGTCTCCGGCAGGGTGATCAGGTAGTCGGGACCGACGAAGATGTCGAGCTCGGCCGACAACAGGCGCCCGGTCGTCTTCTCGAAGATCGGGAACTGCAGGACGATGAAGATGTAGTCGTCGTACGAGTCCAGCTTTGGTCGCTGGTTGCGGGAGTAGAGGTCCTCGTAGTCGAGCGGGTGGAAGTTGAACCGCTGCTCCAGCCAGTCGCGATGGGCCAGTCGGGGCTCTTCGATGTGGATCCAGCGGAGGCCGGAGGCCTCGATGATCTCGGGATCCGGTACCTCTACGTCGCCGGGCAGCAGGACACCGCCGGCCGGAACGGCACGGCGAAGTCGCGGGCGCGGGAGCGGCAGGGTCGGCATCGACTGGGAGGCTTCATAAGGCGTTCGCGCGCAATCGTAGCCCCTCAACGCGCCACTCGCGCCACCGAACCTTGGTACCGGCCCTTCTTCACCACCGTGCCGTGCTCGTCCTGCGAGCACAACCGCGCCGGCCCACTGCCGTCGCACCGTTCGACCTCGTCACGCGCGCATCGACGATGGGATCTCTCGTCAGGCGAGCAGCGCCTGGCCCGCACCGCCTGGGCCGGTCGCTTGCGCTCGCAGCGGGAGCGGCGAACCGGTCAGGGCCCGGGTGGCACCTCCAGCCAGCCCTCGCGGAGCGCCCGCGTTGCGAGCTCCGTTCGGGACGCGAGGTCGAGCCGCTCGAACAGGCGGCGGAGGTGGGACTCGACCGTCTTCGGACCGATCCCGAGGCGGGTCGCGATCTCGTCGTTCGAACGGCCGTCGACGACGAGGCGAACGACGTCCAGCTCGCGCTCGCTCAGCTTCACCGCAGCCCCAGGCCGCGAGGCGAATGCCATCCCTCCCGCCGCGGCGCGCCGAATCGCGTCGATCAGCTCGGCGATCGGGGCGGTCTTGAGCACGAACCCGTGGGCGCCGAGCCGCATCGCCGCGTCGACGTACTGCGGGTAGTCGTACGAGGTCAGCACGACGATCGCGGGGCGGCCGTCCGGCGGCGTCTCCGTCAGCAGCCGCAACCCCGAGTCCGTCCCGAGCCGGATGTCGAGCAACAGCACGTCGACGTCCGCGGCGTCGAGCAGCGGGCCCGCCTCCTCCAGCGAGCCCGCAACCCCGACGATCGCGAGGCCCGCCTGCGCCGCGAGCAACGCGGCCGTTCCCTCGCGCAGCACCGGGTGGTCGTCGATGATCGCCACCCGGATCGGCGGCGCCTCGGTCACGAGCGTCTCACGCCCGCCACTCCAGCGCGACGTGGGTTCCGCCGCTCGGCCAGCGGCGGACGTCGAGGATCGCCCCGATCGCCTCGGCCCGTTGCTGCATGTTCAGCAGCCCGAAGTGGCCGCCTCGCTCGGCTTCGGCGCCGGCGTCCGGCTCGATCCCGGGACCGGCGTCGTCGATCGTCAGCGACGCGCCGGACTCCGACGAGCGGTACTTGACGACGATCGGCGGCTGGCCGTGTTTGACCGCGTTCGCGAGTGCCTCCTGGGCGACCCGGAAGAACGCCAGCTCGACGTCGGCCGGCGGTCGCGTGCCGTCGGCACGCTCGAGGCGGACCTCGCCACCCGCAAGACGCTCGATCCGGAGCACGAGCCAGTCGAGCGCCGGCCCGACGCCGAGATCGTCGAGGATCGGCAGGCGGAGGTCGCCGCAGATCGCCCGGAGTCGCTCCGCAACCGTCCGCCCCAGCTCGGCGCCCTCCTCGTCGCCGGTCGCCTCGAGGCGCCGGACGAGCAGCGTCAGCTCCTGGAGCGCGTCGTCGTGGATGTCGGCGGCGAGGCGGGCTCGCTCCGCTTCGGTTGCCGCGACGACGAGGTCGCGCTGGAGCTGGGCGCGGCGCGCGACGCGGGCGAGCGGCCGGACGGTGAAGCGGGCGGCGGCCGCCACGAACAGCAGCCAGGCGAACAGCGTGATGTAGCCCGGGCTGTGAAGTGTGCCGATCGCGAAGATCGGCGTCGCACCCGCGACCGCGTACTCGGTCGACTGGACGACCCGACCGCTCGACGACGACGCCGACCGCAACGCGTCGAGGTTGATCGGTCCAGCCGCCGCGAGGCCGGGCAGGAGCGGGATCGCCCCGACAAGCGCCCAGCGCGCGACGTCGGTCGGCCACGACGGCGGCTGCTGGGCCATCGCGAGCGTCAGGAAGATCGCGAGGATCTCGCAGAAGACGACCGCAAATCCGATCGACCGCCGCTCGCCGGGACTCGTGATCCGTTCCCAGAGGCCGTCGGCGAGCGGGAGCACGGCGAGCGTGACCAGGAGCCCAGCAACAACGACCGCGGCCACTTCCCAGGTCGCCGCCAGCGGCTGAACGAGGAACGGCGTCGCCACCGCGACTGGCAGCGGCCCGGCCAGCGGCTGCAGCGAGGCACCCAGCCGCCCGTTGCGAAGGAGCACCCAGCCGCCGACGAGCAGAATCGCGCCGATGCCCAGCGGGAAGAGCGTGGTCTCCCACGTCCAGCCGTAATACCAGTACCCGCTGACGAACCAGTTGTCCGGCGAGCCGTTCGCGAGATCGAACGGGGTGATGGCCGACATCGTCTCGATGGGAGTGTTCGCGAGCTGGGCGAGTGTCGCGTCCTCCAGCGGAACGGCAGTCGGACGCTGCGGGTCGACACCGATCGGCTCGGGGGCGACGTCCGGGTCGTCGATCGGCGCGGTCTCGTCGTAGATGTACGACGGCAGCCGGTACAGCTCGCGGCCGTTCAGGTCGACCACGATCATCCCCGACTGGACGCCATCGACTGCGCCGAGGCTGTACGGCGTGACGTGATCGACGACGAGGTGGTCGCCCTCGACGCGGAGGTCGATGCCGGTCTGCTGGCGCCCGACGGCGAGCGACACGACGCCGAGCGTGAGGGCGACGAGGGCGATTCCGGCCGCGAACAGGTCGCGACGTTGCTGGCGCATGGCCCGACGGTAGCAGGGCCCGCGCAATCGGCGCGAGCGGGATTTCCCGCAACGGCGCTCGGGGATGCAACGGCTGCCCCGGCGGCGCGCGCGCCCCGACGCTTGCATCGAACCACACCGAACCACGACGGATGGAGGCAGGGACGAGATGACGGCTGCGCTCGAGACGGTCGGGCTTGGCAAGCGATATGGCCTTCGACGCTGGGCGCTGCACGACCTCGACCTAGCCGTCGAGGAGGGCACGATCACGGCCCTCGTCGGGCCGAACGGCTCCGGCAAGTCGACGCTGCTCAAGGCGTGGGTCGGGTTCGAGCGGCCCACGACCGGGCGACTCCGAATCCACGGGGTCGACCCGGTTCGACACCGCGGCCAGGCGATCCGGCTGGCCGGCTTCGTGCCGCAGCAGCCCTCGCTCTACCGCGAGCTCTCGGTCGGGGACCACCTCGCGTTCGCGACGGCCCACCGACCCGGCTTCGACGCGGCGCTTGCTCGCCGCTACCTCGACGACCTCTCGATCCCGCTCGATTCCCGCGCCGACCAGCTGTCTGGGGGACAGCAGGCGCAGGTGGGGCTGGCGCTCGCGCTGGGGTCGCGGGCGCCGGTCCTGCTCCTCGACGAGCCGCTCGCCAGTCTGGATCCGCTGGCGCGGCGTGAGTTCCTCGGGGTGCTCGTGACGGCGGTTCGCGAGAGTGGCGCGACCGCGTTGCTTTCGTCCCACGTCATCACCGACATCGAGCAGGCGTGCGATCACCTCATCGTGCTCGGCGGCGGGCGGGCGCTGCTCGCCGTGTCGATCGCGGAGGCGATCGCCGGTCACACGGTCGTCGACCTGGAGCCCGTGGCACCGCGGCCCCTCGGGTCGGACGTGGTCGGGTCGTTCCCGGGGCCCGACGGAGAGCGACTGACGCTCGTCCGGGGCGGCGGCGGCCGGGCGGCGACGCTCGAAGAGGTCGTGATCGGCCACCTCGCGGCAGGCCGGCCGAAGCCGCTGACATCGATCGTGCGAAAGGAGGCCGCGTGATGGTGCGGTCGGTTCCGCTGGTCTACCGCATGCAGCGATTCGAGCTGCTTGCGGTCGGGGCGATCGGTGCGATCCTGATCGTGCTCGCCATCGTCGTCGCCCGCGAGCTCGAGGGCGTCGGCTACGGGGCGTGCTATCTCGCCGAGTCCGCGCCCCCGAGCTGCGAGGCACTCGGCCGGCGCTTCTACGACATCCAGAACGCCCACGCCAGCCCGGTCGCGTCGTTCATGACGCTGCTGCCGTACGCCCTCGGCCTGTTCCTCGGCGCGCCGCTCATCGCTCGCGAGATCGAGCGCGGCACCGCCCGACTCGCCTGGTCGATCGCGCCTTCGCGGATCCGCTGGTACGCCTGGCGGGTCGTGCCCGTCGTCGTCTTCGGCGTGGTCCTCGCGTTCGCCGCGGGGTTCGCCGTCGACCGGCTCGTCGCCGCGCGGACACCCGGCATCGACCTCGAGAACTCGTTCGAGGCGTTCGGCCAGCGCGGCGCTTTAGTCGCCATCACGGCGTTCGTGATGCTCGCGGGAGCGATCGGGCTTGGGACCGTGATCGGCCGCGTGCTGCCGACCGTGATCGCGGCGCTCGTCCTCGGCGCCGCCGGCATCTCCGGCGTCCAGCATCTGCACACCGACTTCACCGCGCGCGAGGCGGTCATCGTCGACGAAGCGGACGTGCGACCCGGCGATCGCTACATCGACCAGTTCTTCAAGCTGCCCGACGGTCGCGTCGTCGGCTGGGAGGAGCTGGAGCAGATCGACCCGGCGTCGGTGGCGAGCGAGACGGGACCGACGTACCCGATCGTCTACTCGGTCATCCCAGCCGAGCGATATCGCGAGGTCGAGGCGCGCGAGGCGCTGATCCTCGGCTCGATCGGCGTCGCGATGCTCGTCGGCGCCGGCGTCATCGTGACGCGACGGCGGCCGGGCTGAGCGATGCGCACGCTGAAGCTTCTCGTCGTCGGTCTCGTCATCGTCGCAGCGACGATCGGCGTCCTCGTGTACCGCTCCGAACCGTCCGCGGCGCGGTCGCCCGGCGGGCGCGGCGCAATCCCGCTCTCAGTGTCAGTGCCGGCGCCGAGGCTCGAAGTCCCTCGCCCCGACGGAGCGGTCACGACGCGCGACGGGGAGCTGCCTGACGGCGCGACGGTGTTCGATGAAGGCTATCCGGGCATCGCGAACCTCGATCCGGACCTGCTCCGCGCGTTGCGTGCGGCGGCGACCGAAGCGGACGAGGACGGCATCGCGCTGCCGGTCAACAGCGGCTGGCGCTCGCCGGACTACCAGAACGAGCTGCTTCGTCAGGCCGTGTCCCAGTACGGATCGGCCGAGGAGGCGGCGAAGTGGGTCGCCACCGCAGAGACGTCGCCCCACGTGTCCGGGGAGGCGATCGACATCGGCTCCGTCGATGGCTGGACGTGGCTGTCGAAGCGCGGTGCCGAGTTCGGCCTGTGCCAGATCTACCGCAACGAGCCCTGGCATTTCGAGCTTCGCCCCGGCGCACGGGAGGACGGTCACTGCCCCCGGATGTTCGCCGACCCAACCGACGATCCGAGGATGCACGGGTAGACCGGCGCGATAATCCGCGGGATGTCCGACACGACCGCGGCCGCCAACGCAAGCCGCTCGGCGACCCTCCGCGAGCGCATCGCGAACCTGCGTCTCCGCTCGTTCGAGACGCCGTCCTGGGTCGGGATCGTCATTGCGATCGCCGCCTGGGGGCTGATCGTCTACTTCAGCGAGCCGTGGGGCCGCCTCTGGGGCACCGGCCAGGACGCCCGCTGCTACTGGCAGGCAACGCTCGCCGACCCGTACCTGCACTCGGAGTGGAACGACCCGATCGCGTACGTCTACTCCCCGGCGTTCCTCCAGCTCGTCACGCCCCTGACCCAGCTGCCGTGGCAGGCATTCATGGCCGTCTGGACGGCGCTCCTGATCGGCGCCGTCCGGTTCCTGACGGGACCGCGGCTGCTCGCGGCCGGGCTGCTGTTCCCGTTCACGGCGATGGAGGTCGCCGGCGGCAACGTCTCGCTGCTGCTCGCGGCCGCGATCGTCGTCGGCTTCCGCTGGCCGTGGACGTGGTCGCTCGTGCTCCTCACGAAGATCACGCCGGGCATCGGGCTGCTGTGGTTCGCGGTTCGGCGCGAGTGGCGGCACCTCGCGATCGCCCTCGGCGCGACCGCGGCGATCGTCGCGATCTCGTTCGTGATCCTGCCGCAGCAGTGGCGGGACTGGGTCGACGTCGTGATCGGCAATGCCGGCAAGGGCGGCACCTGGGCGAGCGTGCCCATCCCGCTCTGGATCCGGTTGCCGATCGCCGTTGCGGTCGTCGTCTGGGGCGCCCGAACCGACCGGGCCTGGACGGTGCCGATCGCGGCGATGCTCGCGCTGCCCGCGCTCTGGTACGGCGGGATCTCGATGCTGCTTGCCGCCATCCCGCTCCTGCCGGAGCAGGGCCGCGTCCGGTGGCTGCCCGCGGGCGCCCGTGCCTGATCGGGGGTGGCACGCTACTTCGCCGGCGAGCAGACCGCGCCGGATTCGGTCTTCCTGCACTCGATCGCCTGGGCCGGTCCCTGTGCCGACGATCCCGCCGTGCCTGGCTCGTCGACCGCGACCGTCGTGTGGCCGCCGAAGCTGACCTGGTAGAACACCTCGCAATCCACCGCGGCGCCAGTATGGGAATAGGTTTCGATGGCGAGCGTGAAGAAGTTCACCTCGTCCGTCGTCGTGTACGACGCCCAGCCCGCCATGGCCATCGTGCCATCCGGGCAGAGAAAGCTCGGCGTCGCGACGATGTTCGGCGGCATCTCGTCGGGTGGGATTCCGAGGCCGCTCGTGTCGTAGTTCACGAAGTACTTGCCGGTCGAGCTGCGGCTCGGGGTGTACGGGCCGGGGGCACCCTTGGCCCCGTCGAAATCCACGACGCCGGTGAGCGTTTCGTGCTCGAGGACGATCTCGCGGGTCTCCGCCTGAACGTAGTAGCGATCGTCGTGGCGGTGGTTCTCGTAGTATCCGACGACGTCGACGAGGATGTGGGTCGAGCCGCCGCCGCTGCCCTGGAACCAGATCTGGATGCGGCCTGCGTTGCCGCCGGATGGCGGCAGACCGACCGTGACCTGGTTGGGGATCGTGACGCCGGCGTCCACGTTGAGGTTGGACGTCGTCGGGGTCCCGCCGGGATTGCCCGGACGAACGGAGACATAGCCGCTCCTCGTCGGACCGACTGCGGTGACGTTCAGGACGACGGCCGTCGCGCCATTCGGCACCACGGTCGCGCTGCCCGACGGTGCGATCGGGACGTTGCCCGTCACCTGCAGCACCCGGGGCACGCCCGACGCCACGGCATTCGCGATCCCGATGTCGAACCGCGTGTCCGCGATGCGCCTCGGGGTGACGTCGACGAACACGGGCTTGTCACCGCTCGTGACGATGGCGAGCGCACTTGGCAGCGGGCCCGTGGCCACGAGCAGGGCGACGCCGCCGCCGATGACGAGCAACCTGAGCCGCCGGCCCCCGGGGATTCCGTTGCGGCGGCTCGCGATGTCCTGGATCCGAACGTGCATCGTTCCAGCCTCCCCTGGCGTCGGCCCGCCAGAGGTTCGGACGCCGATCTCGCCGGCGAGCCGCGACCAGACTCGATGCTACGCCCGTCGGGTGGCCGCGTCCGTCAGGCGGGGGCGACCTGGCTACGGCGCGTGCGGACCGCGACGATGGCGGCAGCCACGAGGAACACGAGACCGCCGAGCACGAACGGACCGCCCGGCCCCGTCCGCGGTGCCACGATCCCGCCGACGATCGGCCCGATGATGCCCGCGGCATAGAGCGGCAGGTAGACGAGGTTCAGCGTCGCCGAGCGGCGCTCCGGTGGCACCTCGGTCGAGAGCAGGCTGAACACCATCGCGCCGACGGAGCCATTGCAGGCGGTGAACGCCAGCACCGTGAGGGCGAGGAGTGCGAGCGTCGGCGCCAGCGGCGTGGCGAGCAGGGCGATGCCGCCGCCCACGAGCGCCCCGATGAGCACGGAGCGGAATCCCAGCCGGTCGCCGAGCGCTCCGCCGACGGTCGCCGCAAGCGCGCCGATCAGCGCCGCGACGCCGATCACGACGCCGATGGCGGTCGCCAGCCCCTCGCCGGTCCCGACGACGCCCTCGACGATCACGGGCTGGTACGGCCGTGAGAGCTGGTTCGCGAGGTACGTCACGAAATAGATCGTGAAGATCCGAAGGATCGCCCGGTCAGTCACGACCCCGCGCACGGCGCCGTACGCGAGATCGAGGATCCGACCCTCGGGCACGACGGTGGGGCGAACCTCGCGCGACCCGGCCGCAACGAGGAGCGCAGTCCCGAGGGACAACACAGCGGACAGCCAGAAGACCGCCGCGAACGACCAGCCCAGGCCATCGACGAGGATCGGGCCGGCGAGGATTGGGCCGACCGCGAAGCCGATCGGGCCGGCCGCGCCGAACAGCGCCATCGTCGTCCCGAGGCGCCGATCGGGAACCACGTCGCGGATCCCGGCGAGCATGACCCCGGTATTGCCGAGCTGGAACCCGATCAGCAACAGGCTCAGGGCGAGCTGCCAGGGCTCCCGTGAGAGCGCGACGCAGGCGAACACCGCCGCCTCCACGAGGCAGCTTCGGACGATCACGGCCTTGCGCGAGTACTTGTCCGCCCAGACGCCCCAGAGCGGGACGAGCGGCGCGCCCACGACGAAGATCAGCGCCGTGAACAGGCCGACGAACGCGAGTCGGTCCGCTTCCGCGACGCCCATGTCGCGCAGCAGCGAGGGCAGGAACGCGAAGACCTGGCTGACACCGAGGCCCTCGATCATCGACGTGAGCCAGAAGATCGCGACGATGACCCGCCAGTCCTCGCGGCCTCGGTGGGCGTGATTCGCGGAGGGCGCCGAGGGCCCGGACAACGGCCTCTCCGCGGGCGCCGATTCGGACGACATCGCGAGCGATCGTAGGAGAACGGGCGATCCGCCGGCGGCCGGGCGCCGTATCCTCCGCCAGGGGAGGGTCGCTGGAGGTGCCCGCATGATCGGTCGGCTCGTCACCCGCATCGTCGATGCCCAGGCGGTGTGGGCGAAGCCCTTCGGTGACTTCAATCACCGCTGGCTCTCGGCGCTGTTCCGGCCGATGCGTCCGGTGAAGGACCTCCTCAACGGGACCTGGCTGGGGCACCCCGTTCATGCCGCGATCACGGACGTGCCGATCGGCGCCCTGACGGTCGCGCTGATCCTCGACATCGTTAACGTGCCCCTCGGCGCCGACGTGGCGCTGCTGATCGGCGTCCTCTCGATGCTCGCGGCGGCGGTCGCCGGCCTCGCGGACTACACCGACACCGATGGCACCGCCCGGATGCGGGCCACCGTCCATTCGACGCTGATGGTCGTGGCGGTCGTCGCGTTCCTCGTATCGCTCGCGATCCGGGCGGGCAACCCGCCCGACCGAACGGTTGCCTTCGGCCTGCTCCTCATCGGCTACCTGATCGTCGCGTTCGCCGCGGAGGTCGGCGGCGACCTCGTGTACCTCATCGGCACGCACGTCAACCGCCACGCCTGGCGCGGCGCCGGGGCGAAGTGGATCAAGGTGGATCTCGGCGGCTTGCCCGACATCCCCGAAGGAGGGCCGACCAGGCTCAAGGTCGGGATCAACGACATCGTCGTCGTTCGCAACGGCGAGTCCACCCTCGCCCTCCACGCGGTGTGCGCCCACGCCGGCGGGCCGCTCCCGGAGGGCACGCTCGTCAAGGACCAGATCGAGTGCCCCTGGCATGGCTCCCGCTTCCATCTCGCGAACGGCCACGTGGCGCGCGGTCCGGCGATGTACAGCCAGCCGGCGTACGAGCTCCGTCGGACCGACGCGGGCTGGGAGGCGCGTCGAGCGCCCGGGTGACGTAGCATCCGCTCCGGGATCGCGGTCGACGGGGATCGGGCGGCCGCGCCAGGGGTACCGTCCGAGCGCGCGCACGTGGGGGATTCGATGAGTCACTTGTCGACCACGGTTCGCGTGGATGCGCCGGCGGACGAGGTCTACGACATCGTGGCCGATCCGCGGCGCGGCCCCGAATGGCAGACGCTCGTGTCCGAGCTGGGCGAGATCTCGGGACGACCGGGCGGCGTCGGCTCGAGCTACGTCGGCTACTACAGGGTCGCCGGACGCCGTCTCGAGGGCCGGTTCATCGTCACCGCCGCCGAGCGACCGACGCTCCACCAGGCGGCCGGAACGACGCGCGGCGGCTGGGCGCGCTGGACGACGATGATCGAGCCGGATGGCGCGGCATCGTGTGACGTTCGCGTATCCCTCGAGTACGAGCTGCCGGGCGAAGTCGTGGGGTCGCTGTTCGGCATGCTGACCGGGAACCGGCTCGAGGCCGAGTTCAGGAGGACGTACCTGAACCTCAAGCGTCTGGCCGAGGCGGCTTCGGCGGGCGATGCGGCCGCTCCCGAGGACGTCGAGGGGCATCGATCCGGCCTTCGGCGCCGGCCGCCGTCCGCGCCGTCTGATCCGACGGGCCGCATTTCCGCCTGAGGTCATGAGCCGGATCGAGCTGCGGGACCCGACGCTCGTCGTGCTCGTCGGCGCTGCGGGGAGCGGCAAGTCGACGTTCGCCGGCCGCTGGTTCGAACCGTCGGAAGTGCTCTCTTCGGACGCGTTCCGGGAGATCCTGACCGGCGACGCCGGCGATCAGCGGGCGACGAAGACCGCGTTCTCGATCATCCATCGCGAGGTCACGAAGCGGCTTGCGGCCGACCGGACGGTGGTCGTGGACGCGACGAACGTCGAGGCCGCGGCCAGACGACAGCTGATCGCGCGAGCACGGTTCCGCGGCGCCCCGGCCGTCGCGATCGTCTTCGCGTTGCCACGTGACGTCGTCATGGCCCGGAACGCGGCCCGACCCGGCCGCGTCGTCGACCCGGCCGTCGTCGCCCGGCACCTCGACCGCCTCGACGCGGCGCTGGCGACGCTCGCGGACGAGGGCTTCACCGCCGTCACCGTCGTCCGGACGCCGGCCGAGGCCGACGCCATCGTCATCGAACGCTCCTGATGTCCACGACACCGCGCCCGGGTCCGGCGGCTCGTCGCTGGGTCGGCCTCGGGCTCGGCGTTGTCAGCGGCCTCGCCGGCGCGCTGCTCGTGACGCGCCCGTTCGCCTCGCTTGCGGTCCTCGTCGTGCTGATCGGCGTTGGCGCAATC
Source organism: Candidatus Limnocylindrales bacterium (assembly GCA_036274475.1). Taxonomy (GTDB): domain Bacteria; phylum Chloroflexota; class Limnocylindria; order Limnocylindrales; family CSP1-4; genus CF-46. Next base: position 133,968 of record DASUFO010000002.1, on the reverse strand, counting down.
GTCTCCGGCCTGATCGAGATCGCCGGGCCGGCGGATGGTCCGAATCGGCGTCTCTCCGGCGCCGTCGGCATCGGCTGGATCCTGCTGGGCATCGCGGTCCTCGTGTGGCCCGGGTTGGGTCTCCGGGGGCTCGCGATCGTCGTCGGCGCGGGGCTCGCCGTGTCGGGCATCGCCCGCGTCGCGGGCGCCGTTCGAGCTGAGCCCGAGTCTCGAGCGGCCGAGGCCGTGCTCGGCGCGGCAAGCGCGATCCTCGGCCTGGTCGCGCTCGGCTGGCCCGACATCACGCTGCTCGTCGTCGCCCTCGTCTTCGGCGTCAGGCTGCTCCTGTTCGGGCTTGCCCGCGTCGGCGACGCCGTTCGACCCACCGCGGTCGGCGATGGTCCGACCGACGGCCTGGCGCTCGGGCGTCGCCGGCGACCCGCCCGGACGGCGGTCGCGGCGGCCGCGCTCGTCGGGGCGCTCGTGATCGCAGCGGCGAGCGTGATCGTCAACCGCGGCGTCGCGACGCCGGACGCGTTCTATCGGCCGCCTTCTGACGTCCCGCCGGACGCCGGCCGGCTGCTCCGCAGCGAGCCGACGTCGGTCGCGGTCCCGGACGGGGCGACGGTCTGGCGGATCCTCTACACGACGAGCCACGGCGACGGCCGGCCGGCCGTCGCGAGCGGCCTCGTCGCGGCCCCGGCCGGCCCGCTCGCCGGGCCGCGGCCGGTGATCGCGTGGGCTCACGGCACGACCGGCGTCAACGAATCGTGCGCTCCGTCGCTGCTCGAGACCGGCATCTCGTCAGGCTCGCCCAACGCGATCGACGAGGTCATCGACAACGGCTGGGTGATGGTGGCGACCGACTACATCGGTCTCGGGACGGCCGGGCCGCACGCCTACCTGGTTGGCGAGCCGGCCGGCCGGGCGGTCCTCGATGCGGTGCGAGCCGCCCACGAGCTCCCGGATCTGGATCTCTCCGACCAGACGGCGATCTGGGGTCACTCCCAGGGCGGCGGCGCCGCGCTCTGGACCGGCATCGTCGCACCGGCCTACGCGCCCGACGTCAACGTCGTGGGCGTGGCGGCCCTGTCCCCGGCGAGCGATCTGCCGAGCCTCGTCGAGAATCTCGCCGTCGTCACCGGCGGGGCGGTGTTCGCCTCGTTCGCGATCGAGGGCTACAGCGGGGCGTATCCCGACGTCCGGTTCTCCGACTACGTCCGCCCGACGGCCCAGCTCCAGGTCCGGGAGATGGCGAGCCGCTGCCTGACCAGCGAGAGCCTCGTGTCGATCGTCCAGACGCTCCTGTTCGACAAGACGATCTGGTCGACGGACCCGCTGAGCGATCCGCTCGGACGGCATCTCGCCGAGAACGTGCCGGCCCGGCCCATCCCGGCGCCGGTGCTGATCGGACAGGGCGCGGCAGACACCCTCATCCTGCCGTCAGCCCAGGCGGCCTACGTCGACGCCCGGTGCGCGGCCGGTCAGCGCATCGACTACCGGACGTACCCCGGCGAGGACCACATCTCGGTCGTCGAGCCGGATTCGCCGCTGATCCCGGAGCTCATCGCCTGGACCCGGGACCGCTTCGAGGGCAAGCCGCCCACGCCGACGTGCTGAGACCGCCGTCACGCCGTCACGCCGTCCCGACGCCGATCAGGACGATCGCCGTGATCGCAGCCACGATCCCGGCGACATGCGACCTCGTGATGCGCTCGTGGAGCAGGACTGCGGCAAGAATCACCGTGGTCGCCGGATAGAGCGACGTGAGCACCGCCGCGACGGCCAGACCGCCGATCTGGGCCGCGAGCAGGAAGAGCCCGTTGCCGAGCATGTCGCAGACACCCACCGTGATCGATACCGGCAGCACCGCTCGTGGCACCCGCCACGCCCCGCGACCGATGCCGATGATCGCCGCCAGGACCACGAGCGCCGAGGCCTTCATCACCGCCAGCGGCCAGAAGACGCCGCCTTCCGGAATCAACCCCAGGAAGACTGTGTAGAGGCCGATCCCCAGCCCGGCCGCGAGCGCAAACTCGATCCCGGATCGTCCGCCTTCGACCCCGGCGGCACGCGAGACGAGCACCACCGCGACGATCGCGAGGGCGATCCCGGCCCAGACCGGCAGAGCGGGCAGGCCCTGGAGGACGAACCCGGCAACGACCGGCACGATCGCCGCGAGCACGCCGGTGACGGGTGCGACCACGCCCATCCGTCCCACGGCCAGGCCGTGGTACAGGGCGATGATTCCGGCGACCCCCAGCATGCCGGCAACGATCCCCAGACCGACTGAGCCGGCCTCCGGAAACGGCTCCCGGACCAGGACGGCCGCTGCCAGCGTGACGATGAACCCGATGATCTGAACGACCAACGAGACGCCGAGCACCGGCGCTCGCCGGCTCGACCAGCCGCCACCGAAGTCGCCCGCCCCGAGCGCCACCGACGAGCCGAGGCCGAGGGCCACGACCGCGAGGCCGGGGCCGAAGAGGTCAGCCGTGAACCGGCACCCCGTCGAGAACCGAGCCAACGCCGTCGGCCGCGTCGGCTGTGTCGGCCGCGTCATCGCGCTCCGTGGGGCCCGCCAGGAGGACGACCGCGTCGGCCGCCGTGTCATAGCGGTCCGACGTCGTCAGGTAGATCACCTGGAAGTCCTTCGCGACGTCGCGGAGCAGCTGGAGCGCGCGGCGGGCGCGCTCGTCGTCGAAGGTCACGAACGGATCGTCGAGGATCAGCGGCGGCCGGCGATCGCCGGTGACGAGCCGAACGAGCCCGATCCGGGCCACGAGGTACACGAGGTCGAGCGTGCCCTGGCTGAGCTGGGTCACGTCGACCCAATCGCCGCGTTCCGGGGCGTGGACCCGGATGTCGAACGTCCGGTCGTCGACTTCGACCCGGCGGTAGCGGCCCTCGGTCACGCGGGCGATGTCGGCGACCATCCGCTGCTCGAGATAGCGGGTGGCGGTCTTCATCGTCGCCTGCTCGGCGGTCTCGATCTCGCGGAGCGTCCGCTCGTACACGCGTGCCTGGCGCTGGCGCGCGGCGAGCTCCTCCGTCCACGTCGCGAGCGCCTCTGCGTGCGCCGCGACCGCCTCCGCGTCGACCGCGTTCGCCTCGAGCCTCGCGCGGGCGTTCGCCTCGTCGTCGCGGGCCCGTTCGAGCGCCGACTCGAGGTCGCGGACCTCGACCTCGAGGCGCTCCCGGGCGCGCGGTTCACGGGCGATCGGCCCGAGTGCCTCCAGCGCGTGGCTTTTCTGCTCGATCTCGAGTGCCGCGGTGTCCCGGAGGTCGGGCAGCGCGTCGGCCGGCTCGTGCCCCACGAGTCCCTCGAGCTGGGCCTTGAGCCGGTCGATCCGGGCGACGTGCTCCTGTTCGGCCGCCAGGACATCTTCGGCGGCGGCCAGGTCAGCGAGCCCGATCCCGGTGAGCTGCTGCTCGGTGTCGGCCTCGCAGTGCTTGAGCTCCTCCTCCATCTCGGAGCGGCCACGAAGGCGCCGGTCGATCTCGACGTCGCGCAGCTCCGTCTGCATCCGGTCGTTGCGTCGCAGCCACCACGCGACGAACGCGAGGATGAAGCCGATGCCCGCGATCGCTCCGCCGAGCATCAGCGGCGCGTCGCCGAGGTCCACGACGCCGGCGAACCGCAGGGCGAACGTGATGCCCGCCAGGAGCAGGCCGACGACGACGAGGGCCACCGCCCAGCGCGACAGCGGCCGCCATGTCGGCGGTGGCGGGACCTCGAACTGGACCTCGACTTCGCCCGCGAGTGCGGCCTTCAGCTCGCGGATCCGGGTGTCGAGCGTCCGGAGGCGGCCGACGGTCTGCTCGAGCACCGGCAACGGATTCGCGGACGGATGCGAGGCGTGGAGCTTCGCGAGCTCGTCGGCGACCTTCACCGCGGTCCGGTAGCGCTCGAACCGCTCCTGGGCGGCGCCGCGCTCCGCAGCCAGGCGCTCGGCCTGGCGCGCCTTCTCGAGCGTCGCCCGCCGTTCGACGAGATGCGAGTCGATCTCCGCTCGGCGGTCTTTCGCGGCCGACAGCGTGTCGCGGTCGCGCTCGAGCTGCGCCAGCGACTGCTCACCCTGCTCGACGAACCCCCGCTCGCGCTCGACGTGCTCCTCAGCGACCTTGAGCCGGCCGGGGTTCTTCGCGCCCTGTGTCCTGAGCTCGAAGATCGCCTTCTCGAGGCGCTTCTTCGCTCGCGACGTGCCACGATCCGCGCCGCTGATCGAGGCCTGGAGCCGGTCGCGGAGCGCGGCCTCGTCGCGGTCGAGGTCCGCGAGCTCGTGGTGGCGGATCGACGCGGTCGAGCGGAAGAACGCCTCTGTCGGGATGCCGGTCAGCTCCGCGAGCGCCTGGTCGGCGAGCGTCGGGTCCGTGATGACCTGGCCGTCGACCTCGAGGCGGACCGTTCCCTTCTGGCCGCGGAACTCCTTCACGACCGAGCCGTGCTTCGGCCCACTCCCGTTGCCATTGCCGTTGTCGTCGTCGGTCTCGAAGTCGATGGCGATGACCGGCCGGGCGTCGTCTGTGGCGTCCCACGACCGGAACCCGTCGATCTCGGCGCCGCCGGCGGTCGCCTTGCGGGTGAGCACCAGCTCGAGCGCCCGCTGGATCGTCGTCTTGCCGGCCTCGTTCGGTCCGTGAACGATCGTCAGGCCCGGCGCGAGGGGTACTTCGAATTCGCGATAGCGCCGGAAGTCGCGGACGCTGAGCTTCGTGATCCTCACAGGCTGACCTCGTGCCCGGCGAGCAGCAGCCGTCCCAGCCGGAGAACATCGCGCAGCTCGGCGGCCTCGGTCGTGGTCGCGTCGCTGGGATCGGCCTCGAGCTCCGCGATCCGGGCCTCGACGTCACGGATGAACGCACCGGCGATCGTGTCAGGCGGCGGCAGGGCACCCTCGCTGAGCGCCGGCATCGAGGCGTCGCGGACGCGGACTCGCAGGAACGAGCCCTTGAGCTGGTCCTCGATTTCGACCGGGCTGAGGTCGAGCTCGTCCGGGCGGACGCCCGTGAGCCGGACCTCGAGCACGAGATCCGGATCTGCCTTCGCGGAGAGCTTCGCGATGAGGTCCGGCTGGCCGTTCAGCCGGGCGGCGTCGATGTCCAGCCGCTCGAAGCGCGTCCGGCCGACGCGGCGCTCTTCAACGGTGACCTGGCGGCCGCCGGCGACCTCTTCGAGCGTCACGAGGGCGACGCTGCCTGCTCCGTCCTGGTCGACCGCAACCGGTTCGGGGGCGCCCGAGTAGGCGTAGGTCGTCGCGCCCGCCTTGCCCTTCTGCGCCGAGTGCCAGTGACCGAGCGCCAAATAGTCGAGACCGGTCGCGGCAATCTCCTCCTTCGTTACGACGACCTCGTCGCGGTCCGTTCGATCCGGGATCGCCAGTGCGCCGTGGACCATGCCGATGTGCCAGGTGGCGTTCGGCTCTGCCGCCGTCCGCACCGTCAGGTCGCGCAGCGGGCTGTGCGGGGCCCGCTTCTGGGGGAAGACGACGGCGTGGACCCGGGCATCAAGGGCGGGGAGATCGAGCGACGGCGCATCCGGGGTCATCACGGTCACGAGGTCGTCGTCCGGCGTGCTGCCGGCCAGCGCCTTCACGTCATAGGCGCGGTAGATCGACGACCGGTCGTAGCAGTCATGGGTGCCCGGGATGATGACCGTCCGGATCCTGGACGTTGCCAGACGCTCCAGCTCCGCCGCGACGCGCTCGACGGAGCGACGGGGCTGGGTGTTCGAGTCGAAGAGGTCGCCGGCGACGAGGACGAGGTCGACCCGCTCCTCGATCGCGAGATCGACGGCAGCCTTGAACGCCGCGAACTGGCGCTCGCGCTGGGCCGACGCGGCGTCGCCGAGGTCGGCGTGACGAGCGCCGAGGTGGACGTCCGCGGTATGGAGCACTCGAAGCATCCGGTTGCGGCTGGCCTCCTGTCCCGTCGGCACGCGCGAAGCGACGAGGCGAGGTGGCAGGCCCGCCCGAGTCGCCCCTCAGCGTCCCCGGTTATGGCGCGAGCGAGGCGCCCCCTGGCCCTCGCTCGCCACCCCGAATCTCGCCGTTCATTCTGACAGGTTGGGTGTCACCGTCGCCAGCTGGGTGGCGCCGTTCGTGCCCGGCGCCGGCCGCGGCAGGCTACGGCGCCGCGCGCGTCCGAGGAACCCGAGGTTAGCCGCCGACGGCTACCAGCTCTCGGTGAACGACGCTCTCGGAGGGCCGATTCCGCCCCTTCGGTCGGGGCGTCCGGGGCGTGGCGCGAAACCCGGCCGGGCTCGGATCCGCCATGTAACGCCTTGTTTTTCGATGAGTTGTAACCTTCCCGCCGAGAAACCGGTGCGCCCCGAAACAGGGACTCCACATCGGCACCTGGATAGCGCGGCGCCGGCCTTCCCGACGCTCCTCGCAACGTCCCGTCCGCCGATGCCCATGCCTGTGGCGACCCGGAGCCACAGCACGAGGAGAGGCAGACTGGTGACCTACGCTGATCGGACGATCACGTGTGTCGACTGCGGTGTGGAGTTCATCCACTCCGCGGCCGACCAGGAGTACTACGCACAGAAAGGGTTCTCCTCCGACCCGAAGCGGTGCGCGAGCTGTCGAGCCAGCCGCCGCGCCAGCCGGGACGCCGGCTACGACGTCCATGACATTGGAGGGCCGCGCGGCTATGAGCGCGGCGACGACCGCGTGGCTCGGGAGTACTTCGCGGTCATTTGTTCATCCTGCGGCAACCAGGCTCAGGTCCCGTTCAAGCCGCGCATGGACCGACCGGTCTACTGCTCGGACTGCTTCCGGCAGGTGAAGCCGGACTGACTACCCGCGTTGGGTCGATGGGGAAGGATCGACTCGACAGCCAAGGGAAGATGAGAAGCGCCCCGGTCCCAGTCGCCGGGGCGTTTCGATTCTTTGGGACGCAGTCCGAGTGGTGCACGCGGTGCCACGATTTCGCCCCGAACGTCTCGGGTCGCGCCCTCACGGGCCGCTCAGCGGCCGAATCGTGGTTTGCGGCGCCACGATTTCGCCCCGAACGTCTCGGGTCGCGCCCTCACGGGCCGCTCAGCGGCCGAATCGTGGCTTGTGGTGCCACGATCTCCACCGAACGCCGCGGATCACGTGGCGATGGGCCCGGAAGCGGCCGAAACCGTGGCTTGCGGTGCCACGATTGGACTCGACGCGCCGTCACGGGCCCGGAAGCGGCCGAAATCGTGGCTTCCGGTGCCACGAATCTCCACCCGAACGCCGCGGATCACGTGGCGATGGGCCCGGAACCGGCCGAATCGTGGCTCGGGTCACGCCCTCACGGGCCCGCCACCGGGCGACCGCGCCGGGTGTGGATGCCGCGGCGCATCGGATCTAGACGCATCACGGCGGTGGCAGGGCCAGGCAGCCATCCGACCGGTCAACCGACGAGCGCAAGACCCTGCGCGGAACGTCATGGGCAGCGGCATCGAACCGAGGGTCAGAGGCGAAACACGTCACCTGCGTGGAAGCGCTCGCGCTTCCGGCCGTGCCAGATCGTGACGCGCGACCGACCGTGGACCTGCCACGAGCCGTCGCGGCCCACGACCGCCGTTTCCTCGTCGATGCCAAGAACGGCATCGCCGCGCGGCGCCTGGAGCACCATCAGCGCCGCGAACGCCTCCGGAAACGCATCGTAGTGCGGCACGACCGACGCCCCCGAGAACAGCCCGAGCCCCTCGTGCCACGACAGCGGCCAGAAGACACGCCGCCGCCGCGGCGACCAGTGCCGGCCGGCAAGGATCATCGCCCCAGCGGAGCAACCGGCGATGACCGCGCCGCGCTCGTGCGCCTCCTTCAGCGCGCCGCCAACCGCCGTCGAACACAGCGTCGACGACAGGTACGCGGGCTTGCCGCCCGACAGGTAGACGAGGTCGGCCTCGCCGATCGCCTGGGCGTGTGCGGCATCGTCGGCGTCGACCCGGTCGCGGACGAGCACGGGCTCGACCTCCGCCCCGAGCGACGTGAAGTGCGCGGCACCCTGCGTCGCCCAGCGATGGAAGACTTCGGCGCCGTCGGGCCAGGAAGCCGTGGGCAGGATCGCGACGCGCGGCCGCGTTCGGCCGGTCGAGGCCAACAGTCCGGCATCGAAATCGGCCATGGCGGGCAGGAACTCCCCCGACCCGACGAGGGCAACTGGACCCGGCATGCGCGAGAGCATAGCCGCGCCTGTGCCACACTGCCGGAATGACGCGGACCGAGCGGTGGACGCTCACCGCGGCCATCATCGGGTCGGGGATCGTGTTCCTCGACGGCACGATCGTGAACCTGGCCTTGCGGGCGATCGGTCAGCTGCCCGCGACGTTCCTCGGGGTCCTCGAGGGCCAGGCCTATATCGTCAGCGGCTATCTCGCGGTCCTGTCGGCGCTGCTCATCCTCGCCGGGGCGCTCGCCGACTACTACGGCCGCCGCCGCATCTTCGCCATCGGCCTCACCGGCTTCGGCGTCAGCTCGCTGCTGTGTGGGCTCGCCCCGACCCTCGAGCTCCTCGTGCTGTTCCGGCTGCTCCAGGGCGCAGCCGGCGCGCTCCTCGTACCGGGCTCGCTGTCGATCATCACCGCGACGTTCGATGGCGCGGCCAGGGCGAGGGCGTTCGGGACGTGGGCCGCAGCAACGTCGGCGCTGTCGCTGCTCGGCCAGCCGGTCGGCGGGCTGCTCGTCGACGCCTTCTCGTGGCGGGCGGCCTTCCTCGTCAACGTCCCGCTCGTCGCGATCGCGCTGTGGGCGACGCTCCGTCACATTCGCGAGTCGCGAGACGACTCGGCGACGGGCGCGTTCGACTGGCTCGGGGCGGTCGTGGGCGCCGTTGCGATCGGCGGCCTGGCGTTCGGCGCGACGCGCGGCCAGGAGAAGCGCTGGGAGGACGCACTGGCGTGGGTTGCGCTCGTCGTCGGCGCGATCGCGCTCGTCGCCTTCCTCGGGCTCATGCGCCGGCCCGGCTCGCTCGTGCCGCTGTCGCTGTTCAAGAACCGTGAGTTCGCGGTGATCAACCTCTCGACGTTCCTGATCTACGCCGCGCTCTATGCGACCGGCTTCTACATCTCCGTCCTCCTCCAGGCGACGCTCGGGTACACCGCGACCGCCGCGGCGCTGACCGGTCTGCCGACCGGCATCCTGCTCGCGGTGCTCTCGAGCCGGGTCGGAACCGTCGCCGGTCGCATCGGCGCGAAGCCGTTTCTCGTCAGCGGCCCGCTGATCATGGCCGCCGGGATGTTGTGGTGGGCCCGGATCCCGTCGAACGCGGAGCCGTGGCTCGCGTCGTTCGAGGACCTCTCGACGCTCATCCCGCCGGCATCGGTCCTCGTCGACGTGCTGCCGGCGATGACCGTGTTCGGGCTCGGCATCTCGCTCGTCGTTGCGCCCCTGACGAGCACGCTGATGAACTCCATCCCGAGCCGCAACGCCGGGCTCGGTTCGGCGATCAACAACGCCCTGTCGCGGGTTGGCCAGCCCCTGATCGGGGCGGTCCTGTTCATCGTCGTGTCGGCGTCGTTCTACGCCAGTCTCGGGTCGCAGGTGCCCGGGCTCGATACGGACGACCCCGCCGTCCGGACGACGTTCCCGCCGCTCAACGAGCCAACGCAGCAGGTCCCGCCCGAGCAGGCCGAGGCCGCGAAGAACGCGTCGGTCGAGGCGTTTCGTGTGGCGTCGCTGGGCGCGGTCGTGTTGCTCGTCGGCGGCGCGGCGGCGAACTATGTCGGGCTTCGCGGCGAGGGGGGCGAGCGGGCGAGGTCCAGGAAGGCTGCGGCCGGGGCGCCGGCAGAACAGTCGACCGCGTAGCCGAGGGGGATCGTCCGGTGCGGAGAATCCGGGTTCTCCGCCTATGGCCCCGCGTGTATCCTCGTGAGGCTGCCCGGGCTGGCGTGCACGCCCGCCTCGAGCGGCATTGGGACGCCGCGGAGTTGGTGCGGCGCGTACAAGGGAGGATGTGGGAATGACCGGTCCCGGTCCAAGCGATCCAGGCGATCAGGCGCCTACGCCAGCCGCGCCCGAGGCCGCCCCCGGCGCACCGGCGAATGCGGCTGGTGGCAGCAACTGGAGCGAACAGGGACAGACGCCTGACTGGGCGCAGAAGGCCCAGGATTGGCGGCCGGCTGCTGTCGCCGCGGGCCCGGCGGCCGGCATCGAGTACGCCGACCTCACCAACCGGATCATCGCCTTCATCATCGACGCCGTGATCATCGGCGTCATCGGCTTCGTGATCTGGCTCGTCTTCGGAGCCCTGTTCCTCGCCAGCCTGCTCACCGGCGGCGGGTTCCTGTTCTTCATCCTCGCGGTGGCCGTCCTCGTTCTCCAGGTCGTGTTAGCAGGCGTGTACTTCATCTACACGTGGACGAACCTGAAGGCGTCACCCGGCCAGCGGATCCTCGGGATGATGACCGTCAGCGAGACCGACGGGTCGGCCCTGACGTTCAACCAGGCACTCGCCCGGTTCGTGATCATGATCGCGCCGTGGTACATCGGCGCCCTGTCCCAGTACATCTTCCCGGGCATCCTCGGCTTCATCCTTGGGTTCGCCGGACTCGCCTGGACGATCTATCTCGTCTACACGACCGCCAACGACCCCAAGCGCCAGGGCTTCCACGACAAGTACGCCCACTCCGTGGTAATCAAGCCGAGCGCGGTCACAGCGCCGCCGAGCGCCTGATTGCTCGTCCCTTCACCCGCACCGAGGCCGCGCCGACGGGCGCGGCCTCGTCGATTCAGCGTGGGAATCCTCGGCCAGCCGAGATCGCTGACCTCAGGCTGAACGTCACCGCTCGACGCGGAACGGCTCGCCGTGTCCCGGGATGACGATGTCGGCGACCGCGAGGACCCGCGACCGCTGCCGCTCCAGCTCTTCCTGGTCGGGCGAGTACGGGTCGACCTCCGGTGTTCGATCGGTCCGCCACCAGAGGTGGGTCATCGCGTAGACGCCGTCGTCCGCCTCGACCACGAGTGACGCGTCCTCCTCGGTGTGGCCCGGCGTCAGCCAGAGCTGGGCGTGGGGCGTCATGTTCCAGCCGTCGCCGCCGTTGTCGAGCCAGAGGTCGTCCTTGTAGCGAGCCCAGAAATCGACGATCTCGGCGTTGGGGAAGAGCGCGGCGTTGACGGTGTGATCGGGGTGGTGGTGGCTGAAGAACACGTGGCTGACCGCCTCCGGCGCGACGCCGAGCGCTGCGAGGGGATCGAGGATGAGCGATCGGTTTGCGACGAACCCGGGGTCGGTCACGACAAGGAACTCGCCGTCGCGGATGAGCGTGATGCTGCTGCCGACGCGGGTGCCCTCCTCGCGGATGTACCCGGCGTGAAGAAGATGCACAGTCGCCATGACCCGATGCTAACGCGGTCGTCGCCCCGGGACCGGGCCGCGGCGTCCGAGTTGCGCGGGTCGGGCGTCGGGGGCACGCAGGAACGCGACTGTGCGACCGTTCGCCCATGGAGTCCCCTGCCGATCTCGTTCTGACGGCCGGTCACGTCCACACGGTCGATCCAGCCACTCCGCGGGCGGAGGCAGTCGCGGTCGTCGGCGAGCGCATCGCGGCGGTCGGTTCGGCGGCCGACGTCAGGCCGTGGATCGGGCCACGAACGCGCGTCGTCGACCTGGCTGGCCGGCTCCTCGTGCCGGGATTCCAGGACGCCCACGTCCATCCCGTGTACGGCGGGATGGACCGGCTCGAGTGCGACGTGCGGGAAGCGGTCGGCCGCGAGGGCGTGATCGCGGCGGTCCGCGCCTACGCCGAGGCGCACCCCGAGAAGACGTGGATCGTCGGCAGCGGCTGGTACATGTCCGACTTCGAGAACGGAACGCCCCGTCGCGAGGATCTCGACGCCGTCGTTCCGGATCGACCGGTCTTCCTGCCGAACCGCGACGGGCACTCGTCGTGGGTCAACTCTCGGGCGCTGGAGCTCGCCGGGATCGACGCCACGACCCCGGACCCACCCGACGGCCGAATCGAGCGTGACCCCGACGGAACACCGACCGGGACACTCCACGAGGGAGCCGCGGAGCTCGTCGAGCGGTTGCTGCCCACGCACACCCCGGAGGAATGGGACGAGGCCTTCCTCGTCGGGCAGGGCTACCTCCACTCGCTCGGCATCACCGCCTGGCAGGACGCGATCGTGACCCCTGAGATCCTCGCCGTGTACCGCCGGGCGATGGATCGAGGGCGACTCACCGCTCGCGTCGAGGGAGCGCTGTGGTGGGAGCGCGAAGGCGGCATCGAGCAGGTCGAGGAGTTCGTCGAGGTCTCTCGGTCGCTGCCGCCGGGGCGATTCCGTGCCAACAGCGTCAAGCTGATGCTCGACGGCGTCATCGAGACGTTCACGGCGTCGATGGTCGATCCGTACCTCGGTCACGACGGCGCGGTGACCGCGAACCGCGGCATCGACTTCATCGACCCGGAGGCATTGAAGGACATCGTCACGCGGGTCGATGCGGCGGGACTCCAGCCCCACTTCCACGCGCTCGGCGACGGCGCCGTCCGGTCCGCGCTCGACGCGGTCGAGGCCGCCCGTCGCGCCAACGGGATGACCGACACCCGGCCGCACCTCGCCCACATCCAGGTCGTCCACCCCGATGACGTGCCGCGGTTCCGCGCGCTCCAGGCCGTCGGCAACGCCCAGCCGCTCTGGGCGGTGCATGAAGGGAACATGGACGACCTGACGATTCCGTTCCTCGGCGAGGAACGGACGACGTGGCAGTACCCGTTCAAGACGCTCCTGCGATCGGGTGCCCGGCTCGCGATGGGCTCCGACTGGGCGGTCTCGACCCCGAACGTCCTCGAGGAGGTCGACGTCGCGGTCACCCGGGTCTGGTTCGAACACCCCGGCAACGAGCCGTTCCTGCCGTCCGAGCGACTGACGCTCGCCGAGGCGATCCACGGATTCACGATGGGCTCGGCCTACGTGAACCACCTCGACGACGCCGGCTCGATCGCCGTCGGGAAGCTGGCGGACTTCGCGGTCATCGATCGCGACCTGTTCGCTTCGGACGCCGGACCGATCGCGGATGCACGGGTGCTGGGCACGTTCGTGGGTGGGGCGGCCGTGTACGAGGATCCGGCTCTCGGCTGAGTGGCTGACGCGGCGGCACCGATCGGCGTACCGCCGGTCCACCAAATGACGTAGACGACTTCATGTCGCGTGTTAGTGGGTTCCGAGCGAGGCCCGGGGCATGATCTGTCCGTGATCCCGAACAAGGGATACGGAAAGGAGAACCACGGACATGTTCAGCCCCGCAATGATCGTCGCGAACAGCAAGATCAACGAGCTGCAGGCGGAAGCCGCCGCGCAGCGCCTCGCGAAGCAGAGCCGGAGCGCCCGCCCCAAGAGCGGGCGCACCGCCGGGGCCCTGGCCACGGTTCGCTCCTTCTTCACGCTTGCTCCCGCCGCGAAGCTCCCGAACCTCAGCGATTACCCGTACCGGAGCTGACCTCCTCCCAGCTCCACTGCTCCCTCCCTCCAACGGAAACGCCCGCCGGCAAGGCGGGCGCTTTCGTTTTCTCCGTAGTTCAGCCGGGTAGATCGCCCGGCGTGTCGACGTCGAGGAGCGTCGCGCCGGCCGGGTCGAGGCCACGCCACTCCGCCTCGGCCACGTGCCGCGTCCGGAGCTCGCGCATGAGCGCGACGAGGCTGCGCTCGCCGTCGGCGAGGATCCGCCTCGCCGCCTGCGTCGCGGCGCCGTTGCGGAGCGCCGCGGGGAGCGGCCGGAAGATGCCGCTCCGGACGAGGACGGCGGCATCGTGACCGCGATCCTCGGCGCCGAGGGCCCGGGTCAGCGTGCGGAGCACGTCGACGGACAGCGCCGGCATGTCGCCACCGACGACGACGGCGATCGGTTCGCGCGCGGTCTCGAGCCCGGCGAGCAATCCCACGAGCGGGCCGCCGTGGGCTTCGGGGTCCTCGACGCGCCGGACAGGGACCGGGACGACGTCGTCGCCGGGGAGCTGGCGGGTGTCGCCGGGTGCCACGACGACGAGAACCTCGGCGCTGACCGCAGCCACCGCTGCGACCGCGCGCTCGAGCAGCGGCCGACCCTCGTACGCTGCTGCAAGCTTGTCCGACCCGAAGCGTCGCGACGCGCCCCCGGCGAGGACGATGCCGCTGGCGCTCTCCGGTACCGTCACGATCGCACCTCGAGCGGCGCGCGCGGCCCGGGCAGGTGTCCTGCCTCGGTCCGCCGCAGGATCCCGCGCCGCCCGAGATCCTCGAGGATCGCCATCACGTACTTGCGGCTCGTGCCGGTGGCATCGCGCAAGGCGGCTGGCGTCAACGGCGCCTCGGTCGCGAGGGCGACCGCCCGGCGTTCGAGCGCCCGATACGCGCTGGCGGCGTAGGCGAGGTCGTCGTCGATCACGACGATCCGGCCGGCGGCCTCGAGGGCCCGGATCCCGGCCGGCGAGCAGCCGGCCCGGCGGGCAGCCTCGGCGAGCGACGGCGGCATCGGGTTGTCGAGGGCTGCCTCGAGACGATCCATCGCGGCGACGAGGTGCGGGTCCGGCCCCGTGGCTGTGCGCCCCGGGTCGGCGAGCACGTCGCCGTCGGCGCGGAGCTGTCCGGCCGCGACAGCTCGATCGATCGCGGCGGTCGCAACGTTCGCTGCAGCCGCCGGGTCGATGGTGACGCGGCGACGGAGCTCGCGGGCGACGGCGGAGCGAAGGGCCGATCGGGACATCGACCCGTCCGGGGCGTCCAGCACCGCCCCGACCACGCGCTGGGCCAGCCACTGGTCGAGATCGGGCGCGAGCCCGGCGTTCGGCCGGCCGAGGGCGCCGTGCAGGTCGAGTCGAGCGGCCGCCCACGCGTCGCCGCCCGGTGGCGCCGCGGCCAGCGCCGCGAGCCGATCCGGTGCCGTCCGTCGCCGTGAGACGCCGCGCGGCGGCTCCGCATCCAGGACCCGGCCACCGCCGACCGTCGCCGGCGGCGATGGCCGGCGGAGGACGAGCGCGTCACCGGGCGCGACCGCGATCGGCTCGGCGAGCCGAAGGATCGCGACGACGTCGCCGGAGGGCAGGTCGGCCGTGTCGCGGCCGCTCCTCGCGACGACCGCCTCCACTCGTGCCGTGCCGGCGTGAACGTGGACCCTGGCGCGGTCGGCCGGAATCGGGACGCGATCCGCGGCCGGCATCAGCGACGCGGCCGGTCGCAACGCGACCAGGATCCGGTCCGAGGCGACGACGGTCGGGTCGTCGGTCAGGACGACGCCGCGCGTCAGTCGCGCTGCCTCGACGCCGGCGAGATTGATCGCGGTCCGTCCACCGGTCGCGAGCGACACGTCCCGGCCGTGGACCTGCAGCCCGCGAACGCGGACTCGGTCGCCGCCCGGCACGAGCCGGAGCTGCGACGCCGGGGTGAGCGACTTGCCGCGGAGGCTGCCGGTTACGACCGTCCCCCGGCCACGCACCGTGAAGACCCGGTCGACGGCGAGGCGAGCACCGCTCGACGGCGGTCGCGAGTCCCATCGCAGATCCACGCGATCGCGAAGCTCGCCGAGCGCAAGCCGGAGCTCGTCGAGGCCCTCGCCGGTGGCGCCGGACGCGACGACGGCCGGGGCGCCGCGCAGGCTCGACCGATCGAGCAGTGCGCGGACCTGGTCGACGACCTCGCCCACCCGCCCGGCGTCGACCGCGTCGGCCTTCGTCACGACGGCGATCCCGTCGGCGATCGCGAGCGCGTCGAGCAGCCCGAGGTGCTCGACCGTCTGTGCCCGGGGCCCGTCGTCGGCTGCGACGACGAGCAGTGCCGCGTCGACCTCGCCGGCCCCGACGAGCATGTTGCCGATGAGCCGGTCGTGGCCCGGCACGTCGACGAAGTCGAGCTCCGTACCGTCGTCGAGCGCGAGATGGGCGTAGCCCACATCGATCGTCATTCCGCGCTGGCGCTCCTCGGGCAGCCGGTCGGCGTCGATCCCCGTCAGCGCCCGCAGCAGCGTCGTCTTGCCGTGGTCGATATGGCCTGCGGTGCCGATGACGACCGTCACGGATCAGGCTGCCAGCGCGGCCCGGACGGCCGCCACCAGGTCGGCGTCGCGAGCCGGATCCACGGTCCGGGGGTCGAGCACCACGCGCCCGGCATCGATCCGGCCGACGACCGCTGGCCGGCCACGGCGCAGGGCGGCGACCAGCGCGCTCGCCCGGCCTGCGATTGCCACGCCGAACGACGGCAGGACCTCGCCCGGCAGCGATCCCCCGCCGACGGTGGCCTCCGTCACGACGACCCGGGCCATCTCGCCGATCGCGGCCGCGATCGCGGCCGCGCGTCGTCGGATCTCGTCGGCCGGCGTCGCGATCATCATCCACACCGGGATCTCCGCCTCGGCACGCCCTGCCCGGTAGAGGCCCAGCGTCGCCGCGACGGCTGCAAGCGTCATCTTGTCGGGACGCATCGCCCGCGCCAGTGGGTCGCGGCGCATCCGCGCGACGAGATCGCCGCGACCGGCGACGAGCCCGGCCTGCGGCCCCCCGACGAGCTTGTCGCCGCTGAACGTCACGATGTCCGCTCCGGCCGCGAGCCGCTCCGAGGGCATCGGCTCGTGGGCGAGGCCGTAGCGCTCGGTCGGGAGGAGCGCCCCCGAGCCCAGGTCGTCGACGACGATCGCGCCGTGCTCGCGGGCCAGCGCCGCGAGCTCGCGGGCATCGGGCGCCTCCGTGAAGCCCTCCTGGCGGAAGTTCGAGGGGTGGACGCGGAGGACGACGGTCGCTCGACCGTCCGTGAGCGCCTCGGCGAAGTCGCCGACACGCGTCCGGTTCGTCGTCCCGACCTCGACGAGGCGAGCCCCCGCACGGCGGACGATCTCGGGAATCCGGACACCACCGCCGATCTCGACCAGCTCCCCGCGCGAGACGGCCACGCCCCTGCCGCGGCCGGCCAGACCGACGGCGAGGGCAACCGCCGCGGCGTTGTTGTTCGTGACGAGTGCATCGTCGGCGCCGGTCAGAGCCACGAGGTGCTCTTCGGCGAGGCGGAACCGCGCCCCGCGCCGGCCGGTCTCGCGATCCAGCTCGAGCATCAGGTAGTCGCCCGCGACGGCACTCGCGGCCTGGATCGCCGCCAGGGGCCACGGCGCCCGGCCCAGATTCGTGTGAATGATGACGCCGGTCGCGTTGATGACCGGTTCGATCGACGACGCCGCGAGGTCCTGGATCCGGGCGGCCACGGTCGCCGCCAGTCGCTCGAGCGATTCGGGCGACTCGCCGTTCCTGAGCCGCTCGCGTTCAGCGTCCGCCTCGGATCGCGCGGCGGCTACGAGGACTGCGTGGTCGATCGATTCGTCGAGGTGCGCGCGGGCGGCCGCGGCGAGCGCGTCGACGCTCGGTGGCCTCCGTCGGGCGGTGATCGCCAATCGATCCTCCCTGCCGTGGCGGGAGCGCATGGGAGTCGAACCCACCACGCCACGCCGAGCGCAGCGTCACCGGTTTTGAAGACCGGGGGCCCCACCGGGGACCAACCACTCCCCCGCGCGATTGTCTGCGATCGACGGCTGTCGCGCCCGCGCCCGTCGCGCCCGCGCCCGCGCCCGCGTTCCGTGCTCGGCTCGCGATCCCAGCCTCGCCCTTGTCGTGATTTGCTCCTGCAGGCAACGTTAGGCGGCTCTTCAGCGCCTTGGCCGCTGGATCGCGCGCCGAAGTAGCTTCGTACGGCTAATTCCGGCGTACTTCGGGCGGATGAGGGGTTGATCGGTCACCTAACGCTCGCCCGGGGAGCATCTGCCACACATTGCCGGCCGAGACCGCGCCCGCGACGAACACAGTCGCGCTCGTATCATCGGGCTGTGACCGCCCTCGACGCGCCTTCGATCCGGCTGACCGAGCTGACTGATTGCGGCGGCTGCGCCGCGAAGCTGGGTGCGGACCTGCTCGCGGACGCCCTGGCCGGACTTGGCGCCCAGGCGGCTCCGGACGAGCTGATCGCGGGACTTGCGCCCGCCGACGACGCCGCCGCGTACCGGATCTCGGACGACCTCGCGGTCATCGGCACGCTCGACTTCTTCCCGCCGCTCGTCGACGACGCCCGCACGTTCGGCGAGATCGCCGCCGCGAACGCGCTCAGCGACGTCTTCGCGATGGGCGGCCGCGTCCTCTTCGCGCTGTCGATCGCGGCGTTTCCCGAAGAACTGCCGCGCGACGCGCTCGCGGAGGTGTTCGACGGCGCGGCGTCAAAGGTTCGGGAAGCGGGTGGCGCGCTCGCGGGCGGTCACACGATCCGCGACCCGGAGCCGAAGTACGGCCTCGCGGTGATCGGCGTCGGCCATCCGGACCGTCTGCTCCGGAAGGGCGGGGCCCGACCCGGCGACACGCTGATCCTCACGAAGCGGCTCGGTACGGGCCTCCTGGTCAGCGGCTCACGACAGAGTCTGGTCGATCCCATCGCCCTGTCCGATGCCCACGACCAGATGCGCCTGCTCAATCGCGCCGCGTCCGAGGTCCTGGTCCGAAACGAGATCGCCGGCGCGACCGATGTGACCGGGTTTGGTCTGCTCGGCCACGCCCTCGAAATGGCCCGAGCATCCGGGGCGAAGCTGGTCATCGAGGCGCACGCGCTACCGGTCATGGGCGGCGCGATGGACGTTGCTCGGGCGGGCGTCGAGACGGGTGGCGCGGCTCACAACCGACGGTTCACGGCGCCGTCGCTGACGGTGTCGGCGGATGTTCCCGCGGCGCTCCTTGCGGTCGCCCATGACCCCCAGACCTCCGGCGGACTCCTCGCGGCAGTGCCCGAGGATCGGCTCGATCTCGTGGAGGCAGACATGGAAGCGGCCAGCGTCGAATACCGGCGGATCGGTCGAGTCGAGGCCGGCCTTGGCCCTGGCGTCGAGCTCCGAGCCTGAACCCGCGGCGGCGCCGGTCGTCGCGCTGATCCCGGGCTACAACGAGGGTCCCCGGATCGCGGCCGTCGTCCGCGGCGCCCTCGAGCACCTCCCGGTGATCGTCGTCGACGACGGTTCCCGCGACGACACGGCGGACCGGGCACGCGAAGCCGGCGCAACGGTGATCGAGCAGCGGCCCAACGCCGGAAAAGGGGCCGCGCTTCGGGCGGGGTTCCGGCGCGCGCTCGAAGGCGGTTACGACGCCGTTCTCACCCTCGACGCCGACGGCCAGCACGACCCCGCGGAGATCCCGAAGTTCCTCGCGGCATTCGCGACGGAGCCGAGGCCGGATCTCGTCATCGGCCGGCGCAACTTCCGGGCGATGCCGCCGATCCGGCGGCTGTCGAATACGCTCGGCGGGAAGGCGTTCTCGTGGGCGGTCGGTCGGGAGATCCCGGACAACCAGTCGGGCTATCGACTGATCGGGCGACGGGTCCTGGAGTCGACGATCGACAGTGACGAGGGCGGCTTCGAGTTCGAGGTCGAGATGATCACGACGTGCATCCGGCTGGGCGGCACGATCGCGTGGGTGCCCATCCGGACGATCTATGCCGGGGCTCCGTCGCATATCCGGCCGATCGACCACCTCCGGAGCTTCATCCGCATTACCCGGAGGGCTCGCCGCGACGTCCGACTGCCGATTCCGACCGAGGCCGATTGACGCGGCCACCCGGCTCCCCCGCGACCGCGTCCGCGGGTGTCGCCCTGGGCCTTCGGGAGAACCTCGGCCAGTTCGCGTTGCTGGTCGCCGTCAATGCGCTCGTGGGCGGCATGGTCGGCCAGGAGCGCACGGTCCTCCCGCTGCTCGCCTCCGAGGTGTTCTTTGTCCCGGGCGTCACGGCCGTCCTGACGTTTCTCGTCGCATTCGGCGTCACGAAAGCGGCCGCGAATCTGGTGGCGGGCGCGCTCTCGGACCGCCTGGGCCGCAAGCCCGTGCTGGTCGCCGGCTGGCTGATCGGCTTGCCAGTGCCGCTGCTGCTGATCTGGGCGCCGGCATGGGGCTGGGTCGTCCTCGCGAACGTCCTGCTCGGGTTGAACCAGGGCCTGACCTGGTCGACGACGGTGATCATGAAGATCGACCTCGTCGGGCCGGCGCGGCGGGGGTTGGCGCTGGGGCTGAACGAGGCTGCCGGGTACGGCGGTGTCGCGGTGACCGCGCTGCTCACCGGCTTGATCGCGGAGCAGCTCGGCCTCCGCCCGGCGCCGTTCCTGCTCGGGCTCGCCTATGCCGCGATCGGCCTCGGGCTGTCGGCGGGGTTCGTCCGGGAGACGAGCGGGCACGTGGCGTTCGAGCAGTCGGGCCGTGCTGCCGCCGGCCAGCTCGCGTGGCGCGACGTCCTCGTGAGGACGACGCTCCGTGATCGTTCGCTATCGGCCGCCTGCCAGGCCGGGCTCGTGAACAATCTCAACGACGGGATGGCATGGGGGCTGCTGCCGCTGTTCTTCGCCGCCGCCGGGCTGACGGTCGGCGAGATCGGCGTCCTGGCGGCGACGTATCCGGCAGTCTGGGCGATGGCCCAGATCGGAACGGGAGCCTGGTCCGACCGGGTCGGTCGCAAGCCGCTGATCGTCGCCGGGATGCTGATCCAGGCTGCGGCGATCGGCGCGATCGCGGTGGGATCGAGCTTTGGAGCATGGCTCGCGGCGGCGGCCGCACTCGGCGTTGGCACGGCGCTCGTCTACCCGACGCTGCTCGCGGCGGTCGCCGACGTCGCCGAGCCGGCGTGGCGCGGCGCGGCCGTTGGCGTCTACCGGCTGTGGCGTGACCTCGGCTTCGCGGTTGGCGCGATCGTCGTAGGCGTCGTTGCCGACACGGCCGGCCCCGCGGCCGCGATCTGGGGAGTCGCCGCGCTCACCGCAGGTTCCGGGCTCATCGTCGCCGTCCGGATGGGCGAGACGAGGCCGGCGTGATCGTTCGGCTGGCCGCGAGCGGTCCGTTCGACTGGTCGGCGATGCGGGCATTCCTCACGGCTCGTGCGATCCCGGGCGTCGAAGAGGTCACGGACGACGGCGACGGCTACCGACGGGCGATCGCGATCCGTGGAATCGCGAGCGTTCTCGAGATCGGGCCCGATGGGGACGGTCTTCGCGTCCGGATCGCCGACGACGTCCCGTCCGAGGTCATCACGTCGCGGCTCCGTCGATGGTTCGATCTCGACGCCGACCTCTCGACGATCGACGCCCATCTCGGGCGCGATGCGCTGCTGGCGCGCCTCGTCGTCGCCCGGCCCGGCCTCCGCGTCCCAGGGGCCTGGGACCCCTTCGAGCTCGCTGTCCGGGCGATCGTCGGGCAGCAGATCTCGGTCGCGGGCGCACGGACGATCGCTGGGCGCCTGGTCGAGCGCGCGGGCGATCGCCTCGCGGCCCCGCACGGCGACGTCGTCGCGCTCTTCCCACGCCCGGAACAGCTCGCGGCGGCGAATCTCGAGGCCATCGGGATGCCGGGCGCCCGGGTCCGATCGATCGTCGAGCTGGCCGCCGCCGTCGCCGCCGACCCCTCGCTCCTGACGGCGACCGGCTCCCTCGACGCGGACGTGACCCGGCTCCGAACGCTGCCCGGCATCGGGGAGTGGACGGCGCACTACATCGCGCTCCGTGCCCTGAAGCATGCCGACGCGTTCCCCGCCTCGGATCTGGGCCTGCTCCGGGCGATGGCCGACGACGCCGGCCGCCGCCCAACCCCCGCCGAGGCCCTCGCCCGCGCCGAACCCTGGCGGCCCTATCGCGCTTACGCCGCCCAGCACCTCTGGTCCGCGGACTGAGCGGGTCTCGTCAGGCGAGTCCTGTGACCGAATCTTCCGGCAGTGGCGCGAGGGCGGACCGCGCAACCGGGCAAGATGTGCGCCTCCGGCTCGTGTGGCGATCCGCACGACCGGCAACGTCGTCAGCGCGAGCCGGCCCGCGGTCGGACGACTCGCGTCGCAAGAGATCTGGCGCGATACGAGTCGGGGGGCGACGGCGTTACACTCGGGGCGTCGTCCGAACTCGCCAGGAGGCACTCGTGCCGAAGGACTACGTTCGACTGACCCAGCCACTCGTTCGCGACTCCCGCGACGCCCCGTTGCGTCCGGCCAGTTGGGACGATGCCCTCCAGAAGGTGGTCGACGGCTTCACCGCCGCGAAGGCCAACCACGGCCCGACCACGTTCGGCATCTTCAGCTGCTCGAAGGCGACCAACGAGGTCAACTTCGCGGCGCAGAAGTTCGCCAGGGCCGTGCTGGGCAGCAACAACATCGACAGCTGCAACCGCACCTGACACGCCCCAAGCGTCGCCGGTCTGGCGATGGTGTTCGGTGCCGGTGGCGGCACAAGTTCATACCGTGAGATCGAAGAGACGGACTTGATCGTCCTGTGGGGCAGCAACGCCCGCGAGACGCACCCGATCTTCTTCCACCATCTCCTGCGCGGCGTCCGCAACGGCGCCCGGCTCTATGCGGTCGACCCGCGGCGGACGAGCAGCGCCGAATGGGCCGACGTCTGGCTCGGCCTCGACGTCGGGTCCGACATCGCCCTGGCGAACGCCGTCGGTCGCGAGATCATCCACGCCGGCCTCGCGAACCAGGAGTTCATCGACCGGGCGACCGAGAGCTTCGAGGCCTACCGCACGAGCGTCGAGCACTACACCCTCGAGTACGCCCAGCGCGAGACCGGCGTCCCCGCGGAGGCGATCCGCGACCTCGCTCACGCCTTCGCGACCGCGGACCGGGCGATGATCTGCTGGACGCTCGGGATCACCGAGCACCACAACGCGGTCGACAACGTTCTGGCGCTGATCAACCTGGCGCTGCTCTGCGGCCACGTCGGGAGATACGGCAGCGGCCTGAACCCGCTCCGCGGCCAGAACAACGTCCAGGGCGGCGGCGACATGGGCGCGCTGCCGAACCGGCTGCCGGGGTTCCAGAACATCGAGAACGACGAGCTTCGGGCGAAGTTCGACCAGCTGTGGGGCGTCACGGTCCCGCCGAAGCGCGGCTGGACGCTCTCGGAGATGTTCGACGCGATGGATCGCGAGGAACTCTCCACGATCTACGTCATCGGCGAGAACCCGCTCCAGTCCGAGGCCGACCAGCACCGGGCCAGGCGGCTGCTGAGCAGCCGCGAGTTCATCGTCGTCCAGGACATCTTCCTCACCGCGACCGCGGAGCTGGCCGACGTCGTTCTACCTGCCTCGGCCGCGTGGGCCGAGAGCGAGGGGACCGTCACGAACTCCGAGCGGCGCGTCCAGCGCGTGCGCAAGGCGCTCGACCCGCCCGGCGACGCCCGCGACGACCTCTGGATCATCTACGAGCTCGCCCGGCGGATGGGCTATGACCCCGGCTCGGACGCCGCCGAGGATGTCTGGAACGAGGTTCGGTCGCTGTCGCCGGTTCACGCCGGGATGTCGTACCGACGGCTCGAGGAGCTGGGCGGCATCCAGTGGCCGTGCTACGACGAAAACCACCCCGGTGAGCTGTTCCTCCACAGCCGCCTCTGGGAGAACCCGGTCCCGGGCTACCGTGTCCCGTTCGTGCCGGTCGAGCACGACCCGCCCGTGGACCGCCTCGACGACCTGTTCCCGATCCGGCTCACCACCGGACGCCGTCTCGACTCGTACAACACCGGCGTCCAGACCGGCGGCTATACCTCGCCGCTTCGACGCGGCGAATCGCTCGATATCTCGCCCGAAGATGCGGATCGGTTAGGGCTCGCCGACGGCGAGCTGGTCCTCGTGACGTCGCGCCGCGGCAAGGTCCACGCACCCATCCGGATCGACCCGTCGCTCCGGCCGGGCCTTACGTTCATGACGCTCCACTTCCAGGATGACGTCGCGACGAACCTGCTGACGATCGACGCGACCGACCCGAAGTCCGGAACCGCCGAGTTCAAGGCGACGGCCATCCGGATCGAAAAGGTCGAAACCGCGGCGAGTGTCTGAGGCGTACCACGAGATCGCGGCCGAATTCAGCCCTGCTGCCCAACGCCTCGGCCGCCCTGACCCTGGAGGCCGTCAATCCATGGCACGTATCGTCTCGACTCCGGCCGCCCCGACGGGGAGCGCAGCCGGCCCCTTCCCCTACAGCCAGGCCGTCGTCGCGGGCGGGCTCGTCTTCGTCGCCGGCCAGGGACCGCTCGACCCCGAGACCGGCGCGATCGTCGGCGACACGATCCAGGAGCAGACCCGCCGGGCGATGCAGAACGTGCAGGCGATCCTCGAGGCGGCCGGCAGCTCGACGGATCGGATCGTGAACGTCCTCTTCCTGCTCGCGGATCCCGAGGACTTCCCCGGGCTGAACGAGGAATGGGCCCGCTGGTTCCCGACGAACCCGCCGGCACGGAGCGGTGCGAAGTTCCCGCTCGCGGTCCCGAACTTCCGCATCTCGTTGTCGGTGGTCGCCGAGGCGGGTCCGGCCGCGTGACGAGCGTCGAGGTCCTGCGCGACATCGCAGCCGGCTTCGATTCGCACGACCTCGACCGGATTCTTCGCCACTTCGCGGACGATGCCGTCTTCGAGTCGCCGCGGGGCGAGGCGGAGTGGGGCCATCGCTTCGAGGGAATCGAGGCGGTGCGTGAAGCCTTCGCGGCACGCTTCGCCGGGATCCCGGACGTCCGCTATGAGGATGACGACCACTTCGTCTCGGGAGACCGCGGAGCGAGCGAATGGACGCTGCGCGGCACGACTGTCGATGGCGAGCGCCTGGAGATCCGTGGCTGCGACCTCTGGACGTTCCGGGACGGCAGGGTCGTCAAGAAGGACTCGTACTGGAAGATTCGGACGGGGTGAGGCGATGACCGTCCCGGCGAGGATCAGCATCGTGACGATCGGCGTCGCCGACGTCACCCGCTCGGTTGCCTTCTACGAGCGATTGGGCTGGGAGCGCTGCGCGTCGTCGATGGACGAGATCGCGTGGTTCCGGACCGCCGATTCCTATCTCGGGATCTTCGGCTGGAATGACCTGGCCGAAGACGCCAACCTCAAGGACGCGTCACGCGGCGGCTTCGGTGGGATCACGCTGGCGATCAACGTCGAGACGAAGGAGATGGTCGACGAGGCGATTGCCGAGGCTCTCGCGGCCGGTGGCTCCGTCCTGAAGCCCGGCACCGAGCTGCCCTTTGGCTACGGCGGCTACTTCGCGGATCCGGATGGACACCCCTGGGAGGTCTGCTACAACGCCGGCTTCCCATTCGGCCCCGACGGCCGGATCAGGATCGACTAGCCCGAACCTCGGCGCCGGCGCGGTCTCATTCCGCCATCTGTCGGCGTGCCGACAGCTCGAGCACGAACGCGTGCCTCCGGCGCGTCGCGGAGCGCAACGGCCGCGTGGCGGAGGCGTCAGCCACTCGAACGGCGATGGTGCCGGGTTCGCGGCTGGAGGTTCCAAGCGATGGAACTCATCACGCTCCTCATCGGGATCGCGACGCTCTACCTGCTGTGGCAGCGTTTCGTCGTGACCGATCGCCTCGAAGCGATCGACGAACGGCGCCGGCGCCTCGAGAACGACGTTGCCGAGCTCATGACCTTTGTCGCAAGCCTTCCGCCGGCGTCCGCTCCATCGGCGAACGCCTCGCCGCCGCCAACCTCTTCGGCGGCGGCCGCCGCACCGACCGTCCCGATACCCGCGAAACGCGCGCCCCTCCCCACGCTGCCCGTGTCGCCCCGCCCGGCCGCTTCACCGGCGCGAGCCGCGAGGCGGCCGGTCCCGCTCGCCCCGACGAGTGCCGTCGGCGCGCCCGACGTCAGTCCCGCTCCGGCGGGGGCACTCTCCATGTGGGCATCGCCACAGGCGCCCGCCACCCGCCGCCCGGTCGCCCCGGCCGGACCCAGCGCAGCCGAACGCTTCCTCGAGCGGATCGGGCTTGCGCCGGCGACGGACGGCCAGGGCGTCTCGCGGGGCGCTGTTGAAGCCTGGCTGGAGGGCAGGATGCTCGCAGTCGTTGGTGGGATCGCGCTCGTTCTCGGCGCGGTCTTCTTCCTCAGCCTCGCCTTCAGCCGCGGCTGGATCACCGAACCGATGCGCGCGCTCATCGGCCTCGCCGGCGGCTCGCTCGCGATCGGGCTTGGTGAGCTCGCGTTCGTCCGTTTGCGCGGCATCGTCGGCCACGTGCTGCTCGCCGTGGGCCTTTCGGTCGTCTCGCTGTCGTTGTTTGCCGCAACGCGCCTGTACGGGCTGATCGCGCCCGAGGCCGGCGTCGCTGCCGCGCTTCTCGCCGCGATCGTCGCGGCCGCGATCGCGATCCGTCATGACTCCGAGGTCGTCGCCGCGTTCGCACTCGTCTCGGTGCTCGCCGCGCCGCCGCTGCTTGGCGCCCCGCCAACCCTGCTCACGATCCTGTTCCTGGGTGTCGCCCTCGTCGGCACGACGGCGATTGCGCTCTACCGGACGTGGGTCTGGCTGCCGCCACTCGCATTCGTCCTCGCCGCGCCGCAGGTCGCTTCGGCGACGGGCGGAGAATCGTCGCTCTCGATCGCGCTGCTGACCGTCATCGGGTTCTGGCTGCTGAACACGATCGCGGCGGGCGGTGAGGAGATCCGCCATCCTGCGTATCGGCTGCAACCCAGCACGGTCACGTTGCTGCTCGCAAGCGCGGCCTTCACGGTCTGGGCCGGGTTCCAGGTCCTGGACGGCGGCGATGCCGGATCACGCGGCGCGTTCGTCGCTGCGCTGGCCCTCGGATATCTCGGTCTGGCCCTGGGCCTCCTGATCCGGTTCGGCGATCGTCACCCGTTCGGGCTCATCGTCGCCGCGACCGGCGTCGCTGCGATGACGATGGCGGTCCCGATCCAGTTCGGGTCGATGTGGGTGCCGGTCGCCTGGGCCGCCGAGGCCGTGGCGCTCACGCTCGTCGCCGTCCGATTCCGCCACCCATACGCGGCGACCGCCGCGCTCGTGCTCGGTGCCATGAGCCTGACGCACCTGGTCGCGATCGAGTATCCCCTCGAGTCGATCGCCGCGGGCCTCGAACGGACGAGGCCGTTCGTTGGCTCCGAAGCGGTGACGTTCCTGTTCCTGGTCGCGGCGGCCGTCGTGGCAGGCGTGATCGTGCCGCTGCGGTGGGTTCGCGTGGCGCTTGCCATCGTCGCGGTGCTGGTGACCGCGTATGTCCTGCCGTTCGAGGCGTCCGGAACGCTGCTCGTCGCGGCATGGTCGCTGCTGACCGTCGCGGCGATGGTCGCGTGGCAGTACGCGGTCGCGCCAGGCATCCCGGTCGGGTTCACGGACGGCGTCGCCCCCAGCCTGCGGCTGCCTGCGTGGGCGGCCCCGGTCGAAGACCTCGTGGCGACGATCAGCTGGCTCGCCCGGCCGTCGTTCGCGGTCACGGCCGCGGTCCCGATCACGGCCGCCGCGGCCCACCTCGCGGCCTTCGAATATCCCGCCCGGTCGCTGGGCAGCCAGGTGATCACGGGCGTGCCCTACGTCTCGATCGAAGGAGCGGCCGCCGCCGCCGTCATCGGCGGGCTTGCTCTCGCCGGCTCCTTCGCGTCGCGCCAGGCGAGGATGGCGTGGGTGGGGATCGCGCTGATCCTGGTGAGCTACACACTTGCGTTCGAAGTCCTCGCGCCGTTCGTCATGATTCCGTGGGCGCTCGTTGGCCTCGGGTCTCTGGCGATCGTCCGCCGGCTCGTCAGCCTCGAGCCGGCGCTGCCCGGGACTGCAACGCTGGGCTCGCTGGCTGAGCGCGTTCCCTTCGCGGCGGCCGTTGGTGCGTTCCTCTGCATGGCCGTCGACGGCCTGCTCTACGCGCCACCCAGCGGCTTCCTCGCGGCCCTCGCGGGGCAGGTGGCCCTGCCGCAGACGCCGCTCGTGGACGAGAGAACGTTTGCGCTCCTGGTCCTCGCGATGTCGCTTGTTGGCGCGGGTTGGGTCTGGGCCGGGCTGACGGCCCGTGCCGTCGGCGCGGTCGCCGCCGCGTTGACGATCGCGTGGCTGCTGCCGTTCGAGGTGCGTCCGGCCTACGCGGTCGCCGGCTGGGCAGTCCTCGCGAGCATCGGCTTCGCGATCGCCGCGGGGTGGCCGTCGATTCGGACGATCGTCGGTGGTCCGGCGATCGGGCTCCTCGGGTTCGGAGCGTTCGTGGCGATCACGGTCATCGCGCCTCCGTCGCGCCTCGTCGTTGACGCAACGACGGTCGTCGGCGGGTATCCGGTCCTCACCGAGGCGACCGTCGCGCTCGTTTCGCTTGCCGTTGCGTGCGCGGTCGGCGTGGGGCTGCACCGGACCGACCGGCTCAGCCCGTTTGGAGCCCTGGCTGCGGCCCTGCTGCTGCTGTACGCGATCTCGGTCGGCGTCGTCGACGTCTTCCAGCAACAGGTCGGAACGCGACCGCTGGAGGACCTCCAGCGTGAGGCGCAACTCGCCCTGAGTCTGGTCTGGAGCACGCTCGGCGTCACGACCTTCGTCATCGGGCTCCTCGGCCAGCTCCGGCCCGTTCGCCGGGCGGGCCTCGCGCTGCTGGGTCTGGCGACCGCGAAGGTCTTCATCGTCGACCTCGCCTCGCTGGACCTCGCGTACCGCGTGCTGTCGCTCGTCGGGCTCGGGGTCGTGCTGCTCGTGGGCGCCGGCATCTACGCCCGCCAGCAGCAGCGCGACTCGCCGACCGAGGCGGAGACCGAAGCGTGACGGCGTACCCGTCCGGTCGAGGGTCGGAACACCGCCGGGAAGCCGCCATCGACCGTGGCTACACTGAGCGGCGATGGATCTCCACGTCATCGGGCCGCTGGCCTCGCCCGCGGAGCGTGCAGCCGTGGACGCGGTGCTCGGACCGGCCGAGTCGTCGTGGCGAGGCGGCGAGCGCAATCCGATGGTCGAGGGCCACGTCGCCCGCGGCGGTCATGCGGCGCGGTCGCGACGCGACCTCCTGATCCCGGCGCTCCACGCGGTCCAGGCACGAATCGGCTGGATCAGCCAGCCGGCGCTGAACTACATCTCCCGACGACTCACCGTGCCGCCGGCGGAGGCGTACGGCGTCGCGACGTTCTATGCGCTGTTCGCGACCAGCGCCCGACCGCCGATCGTCGCCCACGTCTGCGACGACATCGCGTGCCGGCTCTCCGGCGCGGATGCTCTGTGCACGGACCTGGAGCGGGCGCTCGGGCCGGCCGGCACGCCGTCGACGGACGGCCAGACGACGTGGCTGCGCTCGCCGTGTCTCGGGCTGTGCGAGCGTACGCCGGCCGCGATGTTCACGGTCGCCGGCGCGGAGTCACGGACCGTCGTGGCCGCGCCGGTCGATGCCGTCGGGGTCGCATCGCGGCTCGCCGATCCCACGGTGCTGAATGCCGCCGCCGGCATCAGCGACGAACAGGACAAGTCGGCGGAGCTGGCGCCGGGCGCACCGCAGGCCGGCCAGGCCGGTCAAGCCGGTCTCCGGCTGCTCGCACGAATTGGCGTCGTCGACCCGACGTCGCTCGACGATTACCGGTCCGCCGGCGGGTTCCGGGCGCTGGAGCGAGCGCGCCGGGTCGGACGGGACCGGGTGATCGACGAGGTGACGAGGTCGGGCCTCGTCGGCCGCGGCGGAGCGGCGTTCCCGACGGGTCGCAAATGGGCCGCGGTCGCAGCTCAACCAGCCCAGCCCCATTACCTGGTCTGCAACGCCGACGAGTCCGAACCGGGCACGTTCAAGGATCGGGTCCTGATGGAGGGTGACCCGTTCGCGGTCGTCGAGGCGATCGCGATCGAGGCATTCGCCGTCGGCGCCGACAAGGCGTACCTGTACATCCGGGGCGAGTACCCCCTCGCGGAAGCGCGGATGACGAACGCGATCCAGGCGGCGACCGCGGCCGGGCTCCTTGGCGACCTCGAGATCGAGCTCCGGCGCGGCGCGGGCGCCTACATCTGCGGCGAGGAGACCGCCCTCTTCGAGTCGATCGAGGGCAAACGCGGCGAGCCTCGCAACAAGCCGCCGTTCCCCGTCGAGGTCGGGCTGTTCGGCAAGCCGACCGCGATCAACAACGTCGAGACGCTCGTCAACGTCCTCCTGATCGTGGGTGACGAGGGCGGCGCAGACGCGTTCAAGGCGATCGGGACCGAGAGCTCAACCGGACCGAAGCTGTTCTGCGTCAGCGGCCACGTGGCCCGACCCGGCGTATACGAGGTCGACTTCGGCGTCACGCTTCGGGAGCTGCTCGAGCTGGCCGGCGGGATCCCCGGCGGCCGGGCGCTGAAGGCGGTGCTGCTCGGCGGCGCGGCAGGCGTCTTCGTCGGGCCGGAAGCGCTCGACACGCCGCTGACGTTTGAAGGCGTGCGGGCGATCGGGGCGACGCTCGGATCCGGGGTCGTGATGGTCTTCGACGAGACTGCCGACATGGTCGGGACGCTCAGAAGGATCGCCCAGTTCTTCCGCGACGAGTCGTGCGGCCAGTGCGTCCCGTGCCGGGTCGGAACCGTTCGGCAGGAAGAGTTGCTGGCCCGCCTTGCGGCTGCCCAGCCACGCGGCGATCGGGCCACGGAACTTCAGCTGCTCGCCGATATCGGCCGGGCCATGCGTGATGCCAGCATCTGCGGCCTCGGCCAGACCGCGAGCTCGGCAATCGAGAGTGCCGTTCGGCAACCCGACCTGGTGGCGTTGTGACCGAGCAGCACGTCCAGCCGGGCGTTCCCAGCGAGGACATCCTCCTCTTCCCGCCGGCACGACCGTCGCGCACGCCGATCGCGCCGCCCATCGAAGCCCCTCCGCCCGTCACGATCTCGATCGACGGCCAAGCCGTCAGCGTCCCCGCCGGCTCGACGATCCTCGAGGCATGCCGGTCCCAGGGCATCGACACGCCCACGCTCTGCTACCTCGAGAACCTCACCCCGGTCAACGTCTGCCGGGTCTGCGTCGTCGAGGTCACCGGCTCGCGTGTCCTCGTCCCGGCCTGCTCCCGCAAGGTCGAGGCCGGGATGGAAGTCCAGACCGACACGGAGCGCGTCCGCCACAGCCGGAAGATGGTGCTCGAGTTCCTCGGCTCGTCGGTCGACCTGTCGACGGCACCCTCCGCGCAGGCGTACGTCGAGCGGTACGAGGCCGACAGCGCCCGCTACGGCCCACCCCGGCCACCCGCCGAGCCCGGCGAACGCGACGCGCACGAGGCCGGTCACCATCACGCTCCCACCGGCGCCGACGCCCAGCTGGCCGAGACCGTCCACCAGCCCGTCAAGATCGACAACGAGCTCTACGTCCGGGACTACTCGAAGTGCATCCTCTGCTACAAGTGCGTCGAGGCCTGCGGCGACGACGCCCAGAACACGTTCGCGATCGCGGTCGCCGGTCGAGGCTTCGACGCCCGGATCTCGACGGAGCAGGCGGTGCCGCTGCCTGATTCCGCTTGCGTCTATTGCGGCAACTGCATCGGCGTGTGCCCGACGGGCGCATTGATGTTCAAGTCCGAGCACGACATGCGGGCGGCGGGGACCTGGGATGAGACCGCCCAGACGGTCACACAGACGATCTGCCCGTACTGCGGCGTCGGCTGCGCGGTGGACCTGCACGTCCAGGACAACGAGATCGTCAAGGTGACCTCGCCCCTCGATTCGTCGGTGACCGATGGCCACCTCTGCGTCAAGGGCCGGTTCGGCTTCCAGTTCGTCCAGAACCGCCAACCCCGCGACTGAGCATTCGGCGCCCCAGCGACGTACGGCCGTCACGGTCGCGGGTCCGGATCCGTCGGTTGCCCCGATGGTCTCCCTTCGCACCGTTGTCGCGCGCCTCGCCGTGGCCGGTGTCGTCGCCGTCGCCGCGATCGAATGGCTCCTCATCGTCTTGCAGCCAGGGGACGGGCCGTTCGCGGTTCTGCAGGTGCTTGCACCCCACCTGGCATTGGTCGGGTTGGCGTTCGTCCCGGTCGCCGTTGCAGCTCGTCGAGATCGAGGCACGCTCATTCCGGCGCTCGTCCTGCTCAGCGCGGTCGGGCTGCGGTTTGGCGGCGAGTGGCTCTCGCTCCCGTCCGCGGTCGCTGCCGGCGACAATACCGTCGACGTCGTCACTTGGAATCTCGAGGCCGGGTCGCGGCCAGGAGCCGAGACCGCCGCGACGCTGGCCGCTCATCCGGCGGACGTCGTCGCCCTCCAGGAGCTCCAGCCGGACGTCGCTGCCGCGATCGCCGCCCATCCCGCGCTTGCGTCGCTGTATCCGTACCGCGATCTCGAACCCGACGAGACGGTCCTCGGGCTGGGACTGCTCAGCCGGTTCCCGCTCAGGGGCGTGACGACCAGCCATTGGCCGGCGATCCAGCAGGCGTCCGTGGTGGTCAACGACCAGACGATCGCGTTGATCAACGGCCACCCGATGCACGGGGCCTTCGAGTTCCTCGCGAACACTCGGCTCCCGATCGGGATTGATAACACCGCCAGGGACGGCGACCTGGAAACGATCGATCAGATGCTCGACCGGCAGGAGGCGGCCGGAGTCCCGGCGATCCTGCTCGGCGACCTGAACACCGCGTCCTCGGAGCCGGCCTTCCACCGGCTCATCGCTGGACGCCGCGATGTCCATGCCGAGGTCGGCCAGGGACCGGGGTGGACGTGGCGGCCGATCCGGCTCGAGTTCCTTGGGATGGGGCTCGTCAGAATCGACCAGGTGATCGTCTCTTCGGACATCGCTCCAGTGGCAATCTCGGAGACGTGCCCGCCCGTCGGCGACCATTGCCTGGTTGGGGCGACGGTCCGGCTGCCCTGATCCCGGCGAGCGTCAGAAGCCGCTGAGGTCGCGCAGATGGATCCGCTCGTCATGGGCGTAGACGTTGAAGCCGTCGCCCCGCAGGAAGCCAACCAGCGTGACGCCGAGCCGGTCGGCGGCCTCGATCGCAAGGTCCGATGGCGCCGACACCGCCGCGACGATCGGGACGCCCGCGACTGCGGCCTTCTGGATGATCTCGAAGCTGACCCGGCCGCTGACCATGAGGATTCGGCCGTGGAGCGGCATGGCCTTCGCAAGGACCTGCGACCCCACCAGCTTGTCGAGCGCGTTGTGCCGGCCGACGTCCTCGCGGATCGCGATCAGCTCGCCTCCGGGGGTGAAGAGCGCGGCCGCGTGCAGCCCGCCGGTCTCCTCGAACGCCCGCTGCGTGGCCCGGAGGAGATCCGGCAGCGCGATCAGGAGCTGGCGAGTCACGATCGGGCCATCGGGGATCGGCGCGGAGCGGACGGCGACCTCGTCGAGCGACGCCTTGCCGCAGATCCCGCATGACGCCGTTGCCACGAAGTGGCGCTCCGCGACGACGCTCGCATCGAACGGCCGGGCGAGCCTGACCGTGACGCGGTCGTCGGGCTGGTTCATGTCGGCCGGGTCGCCCGGTTCGATCCGAACGACTTCGGGACCGTCAATCAATCCTTCGGTCCGAAGGAAGCCCACCGCCAGCTCGTCCTCGTGACCGGGCGTGCGCATCGTGACAGCCACCGCAACCGGCTCCTGGCCCGGTCCGGCAGCGCGAATCTCGAGCGGTTCCTCCCCGACCACCCGGTCGCCCCGGAATTCGAGGGCGTTGCCTCGGACGGCCACGATGCGAGCCGTGGTGACGTGGCGCGTGGGCGGCGCAGGATCCGTTGTCGACACGGGCCAAGGATGCATCATCGGGTTGTGACAGCGATGACGGCGCCGGAGCTCGCGTTCGTCGCCGCCGCGCGGACGGCGACGCTGGCAACGATCGCGCCGGACGATTCGCCGCGGCTGGTGCCGGTGTGCTTCGTGGTGGCAGCAGGCGACCCGCCGGTCATCTACACCCCGCTGGACGAGAAGCCCAAGCACATCGTTGACGTCCACGAGCTCGCCCGCGTGCGGGACATCGTCGCCCGGCCGACGGTCGGCATGCTGGTCCACAGGTGGTCGGAGGACTGGGCGGCGCTCGGGTGGGTTCGACTTGGCGGT
This sequence comes from Candidatus Limnocylindrales bacterium, assembly GCA_036274475.1. GTDB lineage: Bacteria > Chloroflexota > Limnocylindria > Limnocylindrales > CSP1-4 > CF-46. Next base: position 100,314 of record DASUFO010000002.1, on the reverse strand, counting down.
CGCGCCGGGCTCCTCGAACCGGCCGAGGACGCTGGCGAGCACCGGGCCGCCGTTGCCGACCTCCGGGCGAAGTACCCGCAGTACGCCAGCCACCGGCTCGAGGAGCGACCGCTCATCAGGATCGAGATCGTTCGCGTGACGAGCTGGGGCGAGCTGGGCTAGCGCTCGAGATAGAGCGCCTCCGCGACCGGTCGGAGGCAGTGGGTGGAGCTCATCGCCTGGTGGTAGCCGCCGGCGTTGAGGAGCGCCACGATGTCGCCCTCGCGAACCGGCGCCATCTCGTAGTCCTCGGCGAACACGTCGCCTGCCTCGTTGATGTGGCCGGCGACCGTGACGACCTCCGTCCGCGGGGCGTCGGCGGCGCGGCAGACGACGATCTCCTGCAGGAACTTGTAGATGAAGTACGAACAGTTCACGTTCCAGCCGGCGTCGAGCCCCACGAACGTCGTCCCGCCGCGGTGCTCGACCGTCACGACTTCGGCAAGCAGGATCGCGGTGTCCTTCGCGATGTAGTCGCCGGGCTCGCAGCCGATTGCGACCCCGAGCGGTGCGAGGTGCCGCTTGATCGCTGCCGCGTACGCCGCGAGGTCAACCGGCTCCTCGTCGGCCCGCGCCTGGACGCCGAGGCCACCACCCACGTTGACCTCGCCGATCGGGTGGCCGTCGGCCTGCAGTCGCCCGACGATCGCGGCGACCCGCGCCAGGGCCTCCTCGAAGCCCGCGAGGCCGTCGCGGCCCAGCCAGCCCGACCCGGCGTGGAAGTGAATCGTGTCGATCGTCAGATCGTGGCTTCGTGCGGCCGTCACGGCATCGCCGATGCGATCCTCGTAGATCCCGAACTTCGTCGGCCGCTCGCCGCTGTAGGCGAGTCCCGGGTGATAGCCGGCACCGGCGCCGGGATTGATCCGGAGCCCGATCACTCGGCCCGGCGCTCGCCGCCCGACGCGCTCGATCTGGCTAACCGCGTCGAGGTTGAGATGGACGCCGAGCGGCAGGATCGCGTCGAGATCGCGTTCCGAGAGGTTCGTGCCGGTGTAGCTGATCTCCGCGGAGGTCCAGCCGCACTCGATCGCGCGGGCCACCTCGCCGGGTGAGCAGGCATCGATGCCCACGTGGGCGCGAAGCGCGGCCAGGATTCGCGGCTCCGGGTTGGCCTTGAGCGCGAACCGGAGTCTCGTTTCGAGGCCGGTGGCCTCGAGCGCCGAGGCCAGGCGCTGGGCGTTCTCCGCGAACCGGGCCAGGTCGTAGACGAACAGGGGCGTCCCGTGACGGCTCGCGAGGGCCTCCGCGTCCTCGCCGGCAATCATCAGGCGGCCGTCACGAGCCTCGAGACCCGGACGCGTCCACCACGGAGCGGCGACGAGGACCACGGAGCGATCGAACGCGCGAGGTCAGCCGGCGACCGGATGCGGGTGGGGGTGGTCGTGGGCCGTCTCGTAGCGGATCTCGCCGGTTCGGGCAACCCAGCGATTCGGTCCCTCGACGACCTCGACCCCGAGCGTCTCGAGCATCCGCTGGGAGGCGGCGGCGATCTCGGCGACCGCCGCGTCGAACGCCTCCTGGTTCTTCGAGGATGGTGTCCGGTAGTTGCTCACCTTGCGGACGAACTGGAGCGCGGCGGCTTCGATCTCACCGGTCGTGGTGTCGGAGTCGGCGCGGCGGAGGGGTTTGATGCTTCGGCACATGGCCGAAGGGTACCGCGGCGGACGGCTACCCCATCTTCCAGTAGATGTCGCCCGTGTAGCAGTGGCCAAGGGCCAGGCACAGCCCGCCGGAGAGATCCCACTGGCGGCCCGCGACGTACGGACCCCGGTCGATGACGCGCGCCGTGACGATGCGGCCGTTTGCCGGGTTCTTGAACGTGACCTTCGTGCCGCAGGGCAGCGTCTTGTGAGCCACGCCGATGACTGACTCCGTGTACGCGAGGCCACACGCCGTCCGCTTGCCGTAGAAGCCCGGCCCGTACCAGCTCACGTTCGAGTCGTAGTGCCACGTGGGAACGACGACGACACCGGCCTTGGAGGCCGGCTGAATCACGGCAGCATCAGGCCGCCCCACCGGGGTGGGCTGCTGCTCGGGATCAAGGAGGACTGAGTCTTCCGCCAGCGCACCGTCGGAGCGGTACGCCGGGTCTAGGGCTGGCGTCGTCATCACCGTCCCGCGTGTCGAAGCAACCTCCACGCCATGGAAGAGGTCAGCATCAATCACGGTTTCGGGGCTGGGGCCCCGGGACCCGACAGATCCAGGGACGGCGACCGCGGCGAGCAGAGCAATGAGTACTGTGCTCGCGACGACCCGAAGGCGTCGCACGTCGGGGGAACCCTAGCAGGCCGCTCGGATTTCCGCGAATGCCCTGCGGGTTCGCGAGCGTGGCAAGCGCGTGACAGACTGACCTCCGAATGGCCCGTCAGACGTTCCTCCTCGATGTGCCGCTCGACCTGGCCCGGACGATCGCGCCGCACCTTCGGGGTCGCGGCGACCCGGCGATGCGGCTAGCGGCGGGACACGCAATTCGCGCGACGCGGACGGCCGACGGGCCGGCGACGTTCGAGATCCGACAGTTCCGTGATCGGGTCGAAGTCGAGGCGTGGGGACCGGGTGCCGACCGCGCGCTTGCTGCGATCCCTGCGTTCATCGGGCTCGACGACGACCGAACGGGGTTCGCGCCTGCCAACCGCCTGCTGGCGGACCTCGACAAGCGACGGCCCGGGATCCGGATCGGCCGCAGCGGAGCCGTCCTCGAGGCGTTGATCCCCGCGATCCTCGAGCAGAAGGTCACCGGCGGCGAAGCTCGTCGGGCGTATCGCGGGATCATCGCCCGCTGGGGCGAACCGGCCCCCGGGCCGTTCGGGCTGCGCCTGCTGCCGGAACCTGCCGCTCTCGCGGCGATCCCCTATCACGCGTTTCACCCGATCGGCCTGGAGCGACGCCGTGCAGATCTCGTCCGGGCGGTCGCGGGGCGGGCGAAGAGGTTTGAAGAAGTCGTCTCGATGCCATTGCCCGACGCATATGCGCGGCTGCAGGCCCTGCCCGGCATCGGGCCGTGGACCGCGGCCGAGGTCGCGCTGAGAGCGCTGGGCGACCGGGACGCTGTGAGCGTTGGCGACTACCACCTCCCGAGCCTCGTCGCGTATGCGTTGGCTGGCGAGCGCAGGGCTACCGACGACCGGATGCTCGAGCTCCTGGAGCCATTCCGCGGCCACCGCGCTCGCGTGATCCGGCTGCTCGAAGACGGCGGTCCCCGGCCGGAGGCGCGCGGCCCGCGGATGGCCCCGCGGTCGATCGCCGCGATCTGAGTTCCTTTCCGGGAATCGAAGAGGGCGCGGATCGCTCCGCGCCCTCGTTCGTCGTGCCGGATCGTGGCCGGCGGGTGGTCCCCTAGCGGCGGGACCGGGTCGGCATCCGAACGGTGATGATGCCGGTGAGGGTGACGATCGAGAGGATCACAAGCAGCGCCGGGAGCGGTGAGCCCGTCGACTCGCCGGCGGCCAATGTGTCCGTCGGCGGGAGCGTCGGATCAGGCGTGCCCGTTACGCCCTGGACCTCGCCGGTCGGCGTCGGGGTCGGCTGCTCAGGCGTCGTCGGCGGCTCCTCGACCGGCGGCTCGTCGACAGGAGGCTCGTCCGTGGGCGGCTCCTCGACCGGCGGCTCGTCGACCGGCGGCTCGTCGGTCGGCTCGTCGCCACCGTCGTAGCAGAACGAGATGTGGCTGATGCCGTTGCCCTGGCCGGCCTGCGGGCCGAGATCGGTATCGCCGGTCGACTCCGGGTCGTAGACGAACAGGTTGTGCTTGTCATTGCCGGCCTTCACGAAGACCGCGTCGACGCCGATGTTCGAGCTCCAGTCGAAGCTGCCGGGGTTGCCGGAGTCCGAGTTCTGGTAGTTCGAGATCGTGACCGTGAGCGTGCCGTCGCTGAACGTGCCATCGCCGAGGCCGCCGTCGACCTTGAGCTGGCTCCATGTCGAATCGAAGTCGCTACAGGTCGGGTTGCCGTCGTTGATGGGCGTGGGCGTGACCGAGGCCGCGCTGACCGCGCCGGCCGTGCCGGCGAGCATCGCGACGGAGAGGACGCCGATTCCGCCGATCGCGCGGAGGCGCGCGGGCACAATGTCGGCGATCGATGCTGCGTGCATTCGGGGTGCTCCTTGTCGTCGAGGTGGTGTGGGTGTCGTCCGCTACGCGGCGACGTTCCGGGAAGGGGTCGTCCCGGTCCTAGCCTCGCCATCCGCGAGCGCCTCCCGACGGAGCTCGTCGAGCAGCCGAATCAGCTGCTCCTCGCTCCGGAAGACGCCGGACCGGCCGGAGATCACGTGGTGGGCGGTGCCGTGGGTGCCGATCGGCAGCCCCGTGGCCTCGCCCGCCCCGGATGCCGGGGCCCAGATGCGAAGTACGAACGTGTCCATGGCCGTATCTTCGGCACGGTCCTTCGCCCCGCCTTAAGGCCCGATTAGGGATCGGTGCGCGAGTGCATCGCGAGTGAAGCGGCCTGTGATGACTCCGCCGATGTCCCAACTCGCCGCTCATATCGGCGTCGTGATCAGCGATGCTCGAACGTCACGACACTGGACACTTCGCGAGCTCGCTGATCAGGCCGGAATCTCCGTCTCGTTTCTCCACTCCATCGAGCACGGCAAGAAGGCGAGCCTGGAGACGTATGCCGCGATCGCGGATGCGCTCGACCTCCAGTTGATCCTCGATCTCTTCGACCCACGCAAGCGCGGGCGAGCCGGGCCGGCCGCCGATCCGGTCCACGCGGCGATGGGCACGAGTGAGGCCTCCCAACTGGCTGCCGTTGGGGTACACGTGGCGCTCGATGAGCCGTACCAGCACTACCAGTTCGCTGGTCGCGCGGACCTCGTCGCCTCGAGCGCAGACCTGACTGCGCTCCTGCACATCGAGAATCGGACGCGGTTCCCGAATATCGGTGAGACCTTCGGCAGTTACAACGCGAAGCGGCGATATCTGCCCGCAGCCATCGCCGAGCGCCTGGGCGTCCGTGGAGGATTTGCGTCGGTGACGAACGTCGTGGTCGCTCTCTGGTCGTCGGAGGTGCTGGCGGAGGTTCGTCGGCATGAGGCCAGCTTCCGCGCGGTCCGTCCGGACTCGCCCAAGGACTTCCTCGGATGGCTGGGCGGAACCACTCCCGCTTCGGGCGTCACGAGCTCGTTCGTGCTGTTCGATCCGGTCGACCGCGGACGGTCCGATCGGCGGCGCGTCGTACCCCTCGACGAGATCCGATCTGTCCGACCCAGATTCGCCGGCTACGCAGACGCCGCCGAGGCGCTTAGATGGTCCGGTCAAGCGTGATCCCTGCAAATGTTCGCTCACACCGAACAGGATTCGGCCGAAATGCGGGTTTGAAGGCCTGCATGTTCGCTGTCACCGAACAAGTGCAGGGCTGATCCTGCGGCTGAACCCCGAATGGCTCGCCGACGCGGCTCAGGAGCGAATCCTGTTCGGCCACACCGAACATTTGCAGGGATGTGACGCGCGGCGGGCGGCGGGGCGTAGACAGCACGAAGCCCGGGTCCTGCTCGAGGGCCCGGGCTCCGAGGGCGTATCGGACGCGACGGTCGGGGGTCCGGCGCGATCGACGCCGGCGGAATAGGTGGAGGAGGCTGTCGAGGGACCTCAGGCCGCGCTGCCGGCGGTGACCGGCCGACCCTGGAGCATCCGCCCGAGGATCGACGGCCGGCCGCTCGCGGCGGCGACCGCAGGGCGAGGGGCACGAGGCACGGCCGGAACCGCGACTGCGACCGGGTCCGGCTCGGCGTCGTAGCAGAAGGCGATGTAGCGGATCCCGGTCCCGTCGCTCACCGTCCCGACGCCGCTGCCGGCCGTGGCCGGTCCGACGTGGAAGGAGACGTCGTCGCCATCGGCTCCGGCGCGGACGATGACGAGGGCGATCGGCCGGTTCGACTGCCAGTTGAACGTGTCGGGCGCACCAGCGGCCGGGTCGCCCAGGCCGGAGATCGTCACCGTGAGCCGGCCGTCGGTGTGCGTGCCGTTCGAGAGGCGCGTGCCCTCGAGGCGCATCCGACGGCGGGCGAGCCGGCCGACGCGGCGGAGGCGGTGCGTCGTGTCGTCGATCTGGAAGAGCGTCCGATCCATGTCTGGTTTCTCCAGTTGCGGCGGGACGGGCGGCCCGCGCTGTCGTCTTGCCGCAATCTTGTCGATCGGGGTTTTGGTGGCCTTAGGGTCGTCTTTAAGGTGGGTGTCGCGGACTGGACAGGTGTCGAGTCGGGCGGTCGTCTGAGCGCCCGAATCGAACGGCGAGACGGACGCTGAGCGCGCCCCCGCCACGACGCCACGCTTGACGAAACCACGCCGCGGCAGCCACGATCGACCGGACGCCGCGAGGCGTCGCCTATCACGAGTGGCCCGAGAGTCCTGGCTCGTTGACGGCCCGGCAGCCGGCCCGCGCGCTCTTCGCGGGAACGGTGCCCCCGCCAGGTGCGATAGGAGCGGAGCACGTGTCCGTCAGCACATCGGCCGGCTCCCGGCCGGTGGTCGATCTCCCCACACCAACCTTCGCGGCCGCCGCTCGAACCCGCGAGGATCGTGCCCGGCTGCTCCGCGACCTGCTGACGCAGCGAATTCTCGTCATCGACGGCGCGATGGGCACGCTCATCCAGAGCTACCAGCTCGACGAGGCCGGCTACCGCGGCGAGGACGAACGGTTCAAGAACCATCCGCGCGATCTCCGCGGCGACAACGACCTGCTCTCGCTGACCAGGCCCGAGATCGTCCGCGCGATCCACGATGCCTATCTCGACGCCGGTGCCGACATCATCGAGACGAACACGTTCACCGCGACCCGCATCGCGCAGGCCGATTACGGCCTCGAGGACGTCGTTCGCGAGATGAACGCCGCGGCCGCGCGCATCGCTCGTGAAGCCGCCGACGCGCGGGAACAGGGTGAGCCCGGACGCCCGCGGTTCGTCGCCGGTGCGATCGGCCCGACGAATCGAACGGCCTCGATCTCGCCCGACGTCAACGACCCGGCTGCCCGCAACGTCACGTTCGAGGAGCTCGCGGCCGCATACCAGGAGGCCGCCGAAGGCCTGATCGAGGGTGGCGCGGACATCCTCCTGATCGAGACGATCTTCGACACGCTCAACGGCAAGGCCGCGATCTTCGGCGTCCAGGCTGCCCAGCAGGCGGCAGGCACGGACCTGCCGCTGATCGTCAGCGGCACCATCGTCGACGCGTCCGGGCGAACGCTGAGCGGCCAGACCGTCGAGGCATTCTGGACGTCGATCGCCCACGCGCGGCCGATGATCGTGGGGCTCAACTGCGCGCTGGGCGCGGCTGCGCTCCGGCCGCACGTGGCGGATCTCGCGCGGGTGGCCCCTCTGCCCGTCTCGTGCTACCCGAACGCCGGGCTGCCGAACGAGTTCGGCGGCTACGACGACACGCCCGAATCGATGGCCCACGTCCTCGGCGGGTTTGCTCGCGACGGGCTCCTGAACATCGCAGGCGGCTGTTGCGGCACCACGCCGGCTCACGTCCGGGCGATTGCCGATGCGGTCGCGGGCCTGCCGCCGCGCGAGCTGCCGGAGATCGAGCCGAAGACGAGGCTGTCGGGCCTCGAAGCGGTCGCGATCCCCCAGCCCGGCAACGTCTTCGTCAACGTCGGCGAGCGCACGAACGTCACCGGCTCACGGAAGTTCGCGAAGCTGATCCTCGAGGATCGCTTCGAGGAGGCGGTCGAGGTCGCCCGCCAACAGGTCGAGGCCGGCGCCCAGCTCATCGACGTGAACATGGACGAGGCGATGCTCGACTCGGAGGCGGCGATGTCCCGCTTCCTCCGCCTGCTTGCCTCGGAGCCCGACATCTCGGCCGTGCCGGTGATGATCGATTCATCGAAATGGTCCGTGATCGAGGCCGGCCTGCGCTGCGTCCAGGGCAAGGCCGTCGTGAACTCGATCTCGCTCAAGGAGGGCGAGGACGTCTTCCTGGAGCACGCCGCGCTCTGCCGAGCCTACGGCGCCGCGGCCGTCGTGATGGCGTTCGACGAGCAGGGCCAGGCCGACACGGTCGAGCGCAAGGTCGGAATCGCCCACCGGGCCTACGACCTGCTCACCCGGAAGGCCGGCTTCGCGCCGGAGGACGTGATCCTCGACCCGAACATCTTCGCGATCGCGACCGGCATCGAGGAGCACGCCGACTACGCCGTCGCGTTCATCGAGGCGACGCGACGGATCAAAGACGAGCTACCCGGAGCCCGCGTCTCCGGCGGCGTCTCGAACGTCTCGTTCAGCTTCCGCGGCAACGACCCGGTCCGCGAGGCGATCCACAGCGTGTTCCTGTATCACGCGATCGCGGCGGGCATGGACATGGGCATCGTGAATGCCGGCCAGCTGGCGATCTACGACGACATCGATCCGGAGCTTCGCGAGCTCGTCGAGGACGTCGTCCTGAATCGGCGGCCGGATGCGACGGAGCGCCTCCTCGCCGTTGCTGATTCGGTCGCCGGCCGAGCAAAGGACGACACGGGCGACGCGCTCGCGTGGCGCGAGCTGCCGGTCGAGGAGCGCCTGACCCACGCCCTCGTCGAAGGCATCGACGCGTACATCGTGGAGGACACCGAGGAGGCCCGGCTCAAGGCAACCAAGCCGATCGAGGTCATCGAGGGACCGCTGATGGCCGGGATGAACGTCGTCGGCGACCTGTTCGGCAGCGGCAAGATGTTCCTGCCCCAGGTCGTCAAGAGCGCCCGGGTCATGAAACGGGCGGTCGCCCACCTCGTGCCGTTCATCGAGGCGGAGAAGGAGCCGGGCGCGTCGCGTTCCGCTGGCCGCGTGGTGATGGCGACCGTCAAGGGCGACGTCCACGACATCGGCAAGAACATCGTCGGTGTCGTGCTCCAATGCAACAACTACGAGGTCCGCGATCTGGGCGTGATGGTCCCGAGCGCGAAGATCCTCGAGACCGCTCGGGAATGGGACGCCGACCTGATCGGGCTGTCGGGACTGATCACGCCATCGCTCGAGGAGATGTCGTTCGTGGCATCGGAGATGGAGCGGCAGGGCTTCCGGATTCCGCTGCTGATCGGCGGCGCGACGACGTCGAAAACACATACCGCCGTGAAGATCGAGCCGCGCTACGGGGCGCCGGTGGTCCACGTGATCGATGCTTCCCGAGCGGTAGGCGTCGCTGCGTCACTGCTGGACGCCGACGCGCGCGAGGCGTACGCCGCCACGGTCCGCGACGAGTACGCCCGCGTCCGGCGCGAACGGGGCGAGCGGCAGGAGCGCGAGGCGCGGCATCCAATCGCCGAGGCGCGCGCGAATCGTTTCAGGATCGACTGGACCGGGCCGGGCGCAATCCGGCCGCCGCGACCAACGTTCACGGGCGTCCGAACGATCGACGCCCACCCGCTCGACGATCTCGTCGGCCGGATCGACTGGACGCCGTTCTTCGCGACCTGGGAGCTGCGCGGCGCCTACCCTGCGATCCTCGACGACGCCGTGGTCGGACCGGCCGCGCGTGATCTGCATCGCGACGCGACGTCGCTTCTCCAGCGGATCGTCGATGAGCGACTGCTCACGGCGAAGGCAGCCTTCGGCTTCTGGCCGGCGAACGCCGTCGGCGACGACATCGAGCTGTACACCGGCGACGACCGCCGCGCGACCGCTGCCGTCGTCCACACCCTGCGCCAGCAGATGGTCAAGCCGCCGGGCCGGCCGAACCTTGCGCTCGCCGACTTCACGGCGCCCGCCGATTCCGGAGTCGCGGATTTCGTCGGCGCGTTCGCGGTCACCGCCGGCCACGGCCTCGACAACCTCGTCGCGCGCTTCGAGACGGACCACGACGACTACAACGCGATCCTCGCCAAGGCACTCGCCGATCGACTCGCAGAGGCCTTCGCCGAGCGGCTCCACGAGCTGGTCCGGCGCGAGTTCTGGGGCTATTCGGCGCACGAGCGTCTGCCGAACGAGGCGCTGATCCGCGAGGAATACCAGGGCATCCGCCCCGCGCCCGGGTACCCCGCCTGCCCCGACCACACCGAGAAGGGAACGCTCTTCGAGCTCCTCGAGGCGGAGCAACGGGCCGGCATTCAGCTCACGGAATCGTTCGCGATGCTGCCGGGCGCGTCGGTCAGCGGCTACTACTTCTGGCACCCCCAGGCGCACTACTTCGGTCTCGGGCGGATCGGACCCGACCAGCTCGCGGACTACGCGACCCGGAAGGGCGCCGAGGTCGAGACGATGGCTCGCTGGTTGGCCCCGAACCTCGCCGACGCCTAGCCGGAATCGATACGCCCTCCCCGGTCGAGCCGGGGAGGGCGTTGTTGCGCGCTCGGAGTGGCCAGCGTCAGGCAGCGATCGCGGTCTCTCGCTCCATCGCCTCGATCATCACGCTCGAGAGGATCGTGTAGGCGTCGACCCAGGCGTCCCGGCAGTCGGGCGTGAACGCGTCGCCGAGCCCCGTCGCAAGCGTATCGAGCAGGGCGTGCCCGACCGTGGCGAACATCGCCGGCGTCACGCCGTAGCCGGCATGCCGGGCGCCCAGCGCCTGAACGGCCGGCACGATCGTTTCGAGCTTGTCGATGCTCTTCACGACGACCGTCAGCGTCTGCATGAGGTTCCGGCGCTGGCCGGCCATGTCCGTGTGGGCGAACAGCCGCTCGAGCGACGGATCAAGCTCGAAGAGGCGCTCGTAGAAGATGATCGCGGCCTGATCGGCGATCGGCGCGACCATGCCGAAGCTTTCCTTGATGAGGTTCTGCTGGCGCGGAGTCATCGGTGGGTGGTCCTCAGGTGGCAGGTGGCGGTTGTTGACGCGCACCTTCGTCGAGGACCCTTTCGGCGGCCTTAGGGCAGGCCTAAAGATCGGCGGACGTGGCCGTGGCCGGCAGCCCGGACCCGAGATCCCTACCGCGTGCTCGCGGGGCTTCCCAGCTCGCGGTTCAGGTCGACCGCCTGGCGGACGAACGCCGCCAGCTCATCAGCCTGCACGGCGTCGCCTTCACGAAGGCTGACGTGCTTCATCCGGTCACCCTCGCCGGCCAGGATTCCCGCCGGATCGTCAAGCTGGGCGCCGCGCCAGAACCCGATGTTGACCGAGCGAGAGAATGCCTTGATGTACGCGAACGGCCCGTTCGACTCCCAGACCGGCTGGGCCCACTTGATCGTCGACTTCGCGTCGGGCGCCGCTGCGTCCACGACGCGACGCAGCTCGGCCACGATCGCCGCACGCCAGTCGTCGCCGAGATTCTCGATGTATTCGTCGATCGTCGTCGCCGCCACCCCATCGACCTCCATCGCGCCATCGCGTGTCGTGGCGTAGGGTGGCACAAGGCGAACCGCAGGAGAAGCAGATGGCCGAGCGCAAGACGCCGTCGTTCGCGAAGTCGCCGCCGGAGCTCATCGAGCGCTTTACCGCGATCCTGGGCGGCTACCCCGAGGCGGAGCGACGCAAGATGTTCGGCTATCCGGCGGCGTTCGTCGGCGGCAACATGGCGACCGGGCTGTTCGCCGACCAGTGGGTCGTACGGCTGCCGGAGGATGAGATCGAGGCGGCCAAGGCAGATGGCGCCCGCGGATTCGAACCGATGCCGGGCAAGCCGATGAAGGCGTTCGTCGTGATCCCCGCGACCGACGTCGACGATGACGCCGCGATCAGGGCCTGGGTCGAGCAGGGCATCGCGCTCGCACGCTCGATGCCGCCCAAGAGGTAGCGCGCAGGCTCGGGCATGGATCAGCTGCTGATGCTCGCGGCGCTCGTTGCGGCGACGTGCGTCCTCGCCCGGTTCGCCGGTCGATTGTTTCGGGCGGACGTGCCGCTTGGCTGGCCGCTCGGCCGGGAAAGCCGCGAGCGGTTCTGGCAGGACGCGTTGCCATGGCCGCATGGCGTCCAGGAGGACACGGATATCGCGTGGCACGTCCCGCGGGCCGCTCCGCCGTCTTCCCAGGCCGAGCGGCGCGAGCCGGCCGCTCGCCCGACGCCGCCCACGCGGCCGCAGCCACGGATGACCGGGCGCTGAGAGAAGGGAATGGTCGGGGCGGCGGGATTTGAACCCACGACCTTATCGTCCCGAACGATACGCGCTACCAAGCTGCGCCACGCCCCGACCGAGGGCGATGCCCGGAGACCGAGCCCGCGCATTCTAGCAGCCGGCCGTCCGAACGCGACAGGACCCCGTCGCCGGCGCGGCTCGGACTGTGAGTCGCCGACGAACACGCGACTGTGCGTCACGTTCCTGGCGGGAGTGGCCCGGCGGCTCCGCGACCGGCGAGGCCGCCCCGGATCGGCAGCACCGACAGCGCCGCCAGCACGAACGACACCGCCATCAGCCAGAACACGAACGGCAGCCCGGCCGCCTCCCCGAACCAGCCGATGATGAGCCCATAGATCGCGACCCACAGCGATCCCACGCCGAACGCCAGCGTGAAGTACAGCGAGAACGACGCGTCCCGGATCGCCGGCGGCGCGATGTCGGCGAGGAGCGCCTGGAGCTGGGGACTCTCGGCGAACGAGAACAGGCCCATGACGACGATCGCCGCCCACAGCCCGGCCAGCGACGACCCGGCCAGCAGGAAGATCGCAAATCCGATCGCGCCCCCGACGTAGCAGCCGATGATCACGGGCTTCCGGCCGATCCGGTCCGAGAGCCAGCCCGCCACGAGCGGCATCGGCACGGAGAAGACGATCAGCGCGCCGTACATCACGTCGGTCGTCTCGGGCGGCAGCAGCAGCACCCGGCTCAGGTAGAGCAACGCGAACAGATTGACGACGCCGAGTCCCCGCCCGCCGCCGCCGAGGATCGACGCGAGATAGACCCAGCGATGGTCGGCGTCGGCGAGCACCTGGCGAAACGCGTTCCGGACGCTTCCGTGGGCGACGGCGGCGGCGCGGTCGGTGCCGGTCTCGCGGACGAGCAGCAGGATCGCCAGCGCGATGACGACTGCCGGAATGCCGAACAGCACAACGACCCAGCGCCAGTCGAGGAGCGCGATCAGCGGCGCGCCGATGACCGCCACGATCACGGTCCCGACGTTCCCGCCGGAGATGTGGGCGCTGATCGCGAAGCCTCGTCTCTCCTCGGGGAACTGCTCGGCGAGCAACCCGTTCCCGACGGGATGCTGGGGGGATCCGCCGATCCGCGAGGCGACGTTGACCGCGGCGAACGACGCGAAGGTCGGCGCGAGTCCCATCGCGGCGAATCCGCCACCGAACAGCAGGCCGCCGGCGCCCAGGATCGTTCGCCGGGAGATCATTCGAGTCAGCTTCGCGTAGCTCAGCTGGACGAGCCCGGAAGCAAACGCACCGGCGGCCGCGAGCAGCGCGATCACGTCGGCGGTGACGCCGAACTCGGCGATGATCCGGATGTAGACGAGCGGCAGCAGCACGGCCTGCGCGTGGTTGACTGCGTGTGCCACCGAGAGCAGCCAGAGCGTGACGTTCGGGTTGATCGGGGCAGCCGCGACCGGCCGGGCGGACTCCGAGGGGGCGATCACGCCCTCCATCGTCGCGGATCGGCGGCCTTCGCGTTGCGCGGTCGCGCTCGATGCTGCATCGTTGGGGAACCGTCTCGTGTCGCCGTGGCCGTCACCGGCCGCTCAATGCGTCTCCGAGGGTTCGATGCCAAGTGTCCTCATCGTCGACGACGAGCAGCACATCCGGCTCCTGATCGAGCAGGCGCTCGAGGAGCTCGAGGATGACGGCGTCGAGCTGCTGACGGCGCCCGATGGCGACGTCGCCCTCGACGTCGTCCGCAACCAGTCGCCCGAGCTCGTGTTCCTCGACGTGACAATGCCGAAGCTCAACGGCTTCGACGCCTGCCGGGCGATCAAGCACGACCTCGGGAAGACGAACACGTACGTCTGCATGCTGACCGCGAAAGGCCAGGCGTACGACCGCGAACGCGGCCTCGAAGCCGGCGCCGATCTGTTCATGACGAAGCCGTTCGACCCCGACGAGCTGCTCGCGATCGCCCGGCGGGCGCTCGGTCTCGAGGCCGCGACGAGCTGATGGACATCGACCTCGAGCGGCTCGTCGTCCGCCATCGCCATGTCGCGCCCATGCTGTCGACGGTCCTCGGTGCCACGCATGCGGCCGTCCGGATCACCGCCGCGGATGGCCTCCTGATCCTGGAACGCGACGCCGCCGCGATCGGCAACGAGCGATTCCCGATCCAAGTCGAAGGAGAGACCGTTGGCTGGGTGGAGGGCGATCGCTCGGCGCGGGCCGTCGCGGCCGTGATCGCCTATGCCGCCGCCCGCGAAGCCGACAAGCGGAGCCTCGCCCGCGAGGCGCTCGACCGCTACCGCGAGCTGAACCTCGTCTACGACCTGGCGGAAACGCTGAGTGGGCTTCGGAGCGTTGCGGCGATCGGCCAGGCGGCGCTCTCCGAGGTCGCCCGGATGCGCGGCGAAGGCTCCGGCTTCCTGCTCCTCGCGAACGCCGAGAGCGGCAAGCTCTCGTCGCCCGATGGCGTGCCGGTCGGACCGCTCAATCACATCGGCATCGGCGAGGGGATCGTCGGTGGGCTCGGCAGCGGCGAGCCGGTCATCCTCAACGACATCGCCGCCGACCCCCGGTCCAGCCCCGTGGAGCGCGCGCTCGGGGCGCTGATCGTCGCACCGCTCCGCGAGCGCGGGATCGGCGTCGGCGTGATCGGCGCCGCGACCGCGGGACCGCACGAGTACCAGGCCGGCGACCTGAAGGTGCTGACCGCGATCGCATCCCTCACGGGTCCGGCCATCGCCCAGGCCGGGGAGTTCGACCCGCGCCTCGCGGCGCGCTGACGGTCGAGCCAGCGCCGGTGCGCTCGCGCTTCCGGCCCGTCGAGCTGCTCGTCGGCATCGGCGGATCGCTCGCGGTTCTCGTCGTCCTGCTCGCTCGGCCGCCCTGGTGGGAGGCGGCCGCGATTGTCCTCGCGACCCTGCTTCCCGCGGGCCTCGTGCTGTACGGCGCCACCGCCCATCGCCGGGCCGCGACCGCCGAGTCGGCCGAGGCGGAGCTCCGCCGCCAGCGCGAGAGCCTGTCGCGCGAGGCCGAGGAGCTCGGCCGGTCCCGAACGGAGCTCCAGACGCGGCTCTCGGAGCTCACGGCGCTGAACGAGATCGCTGCAGCGGTGAGCTCCACCCTCGACCTCGACGAGCTCGTCGACGGTGCGCTCGAGGCGATCGTCAGCAACCTTCCCTTCGACCGGGCCCTCGTGCTGCTCGTCGACGACGACGCGGGCGTCCTGACCGATGGCCGGAGCATCGGCGCCGAACCCGCGGCGGCGGCGCTCCTGGTCGGGTTCGAGGTAAGCCTCAGCGAGGAACGCTCGACGCTCGTCCAGCTCGCCCATGCCGACGGCCCGCTCGTGTTCCGCGACGTCCACGAGGACACGTACGAACCGAACCGCGAATTCGCGCGGGCGCTCGAGGTGACCTCGTTCCTCGGGACGCCGCTCGTCACGAAGGGCCGGACGGTCGGCGTGCTCGCGGTCGACAACCGGCTCTCGGGCCGCGAGGTGGAGCGGTCGATGGGCCCGCTGCTGTTCACGGTCGGCAACCTGCTCGCCGCGGCCGTCGAGAATGCCCGCGGCTACGCTCAGGTCGAGGCCCAGGTCGCTCGGCGAACGGCCCAGCTCGCGACCGCAACGGAGGAGGCTCAGCACGCCCGGGCCACGGCCGAGGCGGCGAGCGCCACGAAGAGCGAGTTCCTCGCGAACGTCAGCCACGAGCTGCGGACGCCGCTGACCTCGATCGTCGGGTTCACGAAGATCGTCCGCAAGCGCCTCGACGACGTCGTGCTGCCGGCGCTCGTCGACGCCCGCGCCACCGCCGCCGCGCCCGCCGACCCGAAGCTCGACCGGGCGGTCCGGCAGCTGGGCGAGAACCTCGAGATCGTCGTCGCCGAGGGCGACCGGCTGACGGCGCTCGTCACGGAGATCCTCGACCTCGAGAAGATCGAAGCCGGCCGGATGGAATTCCGGAACGAACGCGTCGACGTCGCCGATGTCGTCGACCGAGCGACAGCCGCCACGGCGGCGCTCTTCGAAACGACGGGGCTCGAGCTGCGGCGCGACGTCGAGGCGGATCTGCCGCCGGTCGACGGCGACCCGCATCGGCTCGTTCAGGTCGTGATCAACCTGTTGTCGAACGCCGTGAAGTTCACGCCGGCGGGCTCGGTGACGGTGCGCGCCACGACCGCGGACGACGGAACCGGGGTCGTCGTGAGCGTGGCGGACACCGGGACCGGTATCGCGCCAGAAGACCGCGAGCGCGTCTTCGAGCAGTTCGCCCAGGCCGGCGACACGCTGACCGACACGCCCCGCGGGACGGGCCTCGGGCTCGCGATCTGCCGCCAGATCGTCGAGCACCACCGCGGACGGATCTGGCTCGAGAGCGAGGTCGGCGAAGGCTCGACGTTCTCGTTCAGCCTGCCGGCGGCGTCGTCCGCGGCCCCCGCGGTCGCCTCGTCCGGCGGGTGATCGAACGCCGCCGCCTCGGGCCCGCCGTCTCGGAGCTGCCGGTCGTCGGGCTCGGGACGTGGCGTGTCTTCGACATCCCGCCGTCATCGCAGCGGGACGCGGACGACGTCGTCGACGCAGCGTTTCGGGCCGGCGTTCGGGTCATCGACTCGTCGCCGATGTACGGCCGCGCCGAGGCGGTCGTCTCCGCGGCGCTCGCTGGCGGCCGGCGCGAGGAGATGTTCGTCGCAACGAAGGTCTGGACCGCGTCGGTCGCGGAAGCGCAAGCACACTACCGCCGGCAGCTCGCCTGGTTCGGCGGCGGCCGGCCGCGGCTGGACCCAGAGACGCGAGCGCTCGTCGCGCGGTTGGCGGGCTAGCGGCCCGTCGGTCTCGGCGGGACCCACGAGAAGCTATCCGCGAGCCTCAACCCTCCTCGTCGGA
The DNA here is from genome assembly GCA_036274475.1 of Candidatus Limnocylindrales bacterium. GTDB lineage: Bacteria > Chloroflexota > Limnocylindria > Limnocylindrales > CSP1-4 > CF-46. The sequence goes on along the minus strand of DASUFO010000002.1, from coordinate 83,455 downwards.
CCGCGCTGACGGCACTGCGCCCGCGGGCCGGTCGCCGCCGACCGGCGTCAGGAAGACGCGCGCGAGAAAGCCGGTGAACACGCCGAAGAGCCCGACACCACCGATGATCAACGCGACGCCGACGACCCGGCCCTCCGGCGTGACGGGGTAGCGGTCGCCATAGCCCACGGTCGCGATCGAGACGACCGCCCACCACAGTGCGTCGCCGCCGGTCTTGATGTTCGCGGCCGGCTTGTCCCGTTCGGCGCCGAGGACGAACATGCTGCCGAACTCGAGGATCGCGATCACGAAGAACGTCGCGACGAGCAGCGCGGTCTGGTGCCGCTCGACGATGAGCTCGCGGACCACTTTCCGGCCGCCCATCGCCTCGACTCGGTGAACCGCGCGCACGAGACGGACGATCCGGAAGACCCGGAGGAACGGAAACGGCAGGCTGCCGAGCAGGTCCGCCCAGCCCTGGCGGTCGATGAAGTAGTCGCGACGTGGCCGTGCGAGGTAGAGCCGCCCTGCGAAGTCCGCCATGAAGATCGCGGCGAGCAGCAGGTCGACGATCCGCGCGACTTCCTTGACCTCGTGGTCGATCGGCAGGATCACGACCACGACGTTGAACAGCGACAACGCCGACAGCGCGACGATGAACAGCTCGTAGCCGGGTCCGTATTCCTCCCGGAGCGTCGGGCGCCTGGTCGTCACCCGCGGATGATGCCGGAACGGGTCGCGGCCGCGAGCGGAAGCGGCGCTAGAACTGCTCGAGGTAGCGATCGACCTCCCAATCCGAGACCTGCGTCCGGTACTCGTCCCACTCGGCGCGCTTGGCCTCGACGTAGTGCGAGAAGACGTGCTCGCCGAGCGCCTCGATGATCACCGGGTCCGCCTCGAGCTCCGTGATCGCCTCGCCGAGCGTTCCCGGCAGCTCGCGGATGCCCTTGGCGGCGATCGTCGCGGCGTCCATCTCGAACAGCGACTCCTCGACCGGGTCGCCGAGCTGGAGCCCCTTCTCGATCCCGTCCAGCCCGGCCGCGATCATCACCGCGAACGCCAGGTACGTGTTCGATGACGGATCCGGACAGCGGACCTCGGCCCGCGTGCCCTCGATCGACTTGCCCGGCGAGACCTTCGGCACGCGGATGAGCGCGGAGCGGTTCGTGCGGCCCCACGTCAGGTAGGTCGGCGCCTCGTAGCCCGGGACGAGCCGCTTGTACGAGTTGACGAGCGGCGCGAGGACCGCGGCCATGCCCCGGGCGTGGGCGAGGATCCCGGCCATGTACGACCGTGCCACCTCCGACAGCCCGTACGGGTTCGACGCGTCGGCGAACGCGTTCCGGTCCTCGGCGATCGAATACAGCGACTGGTGGGTGTGCATGCCTGAGCCGTTGATGCCGTGGATCGGCTTCGGCATGAACGTCGCGTAGAGGCCGTGCTGCTGGGCGATCGCCTTGAGCGCGAACTTGAACGTGATCGCGTTGTCGGCGGTCGTGAGCGCGTCGCTGTACTCGAAGTCGATCTCGTGCTGTCCGACGGCAACTTCGTGGTGGGCCGCCTCGACCCGGATGCCGAACGCCTCGAGGGCGTCGACCATGTCCTGGCGGATCTCCTGGGCGAGGTCGGTCGAGAAGTCGAAGTAGCCGGCCTGGTCGTGGGGCAGCGGCTCGATGCCGCCGTCATCGCCGCGCCGGAACAGGAAGAACTCCAGCTCCGGGCCGGTGTTGACGACGTAGCCGAGCGTTCGGGCCCGATCGACCTGCCGCCGGAGCACGCCGCGGGGATCGCCCACGAACGGCTCGCCCGACGGCGTGAACACGTCGCAGATCACGCGAGCCGTGCCGCGCGGGCCGGAACCCTTCTGCCACGGAATCTCGGCGAACGTGCTCATGTCCGGCATCAGGTACTGGTCGCTTTCGGCGATCCGGGTGAAGCCCTCGATCGAACTGCCGTCGAACCACGTCCCGTGCTCCACGGACCCTGCGAGCTGGTGGATCGGGATCGTGACCGCCTTGACCGCGCCGATGACGTCGGTGAATTGGAGCTGGACGAAGCGGATGCCGCCTTCCTGGGCGGCCTTGATCTGCGCTGTGGCGTCCTGATCTGCCACGAGGAGTCCCTCCTCTCGTTAGCGAGCGGTGGCGCTCGGCCCACCATTCGCGTCGGAGCCCGTGTTCGACAATGCCACGACGGCAACCGCCGGCTCGGAGCCCACGGTTGAGCTCTGAAGCGGGATCGATCCGGTCGTTCGGCCCGAGCTGGTGGGGTGTGTGCCACCGGTGCGAGACGCCGGGCCGTGCTGGGAGGTCACGACCCGGCGAGGCATTCGGCGCGGGCGCGGCGCGAAGTAGCGCCGGCCGCCGTCAGTACTGGAAGAGCAGCTCGCGGTATTTCGGCAGCGGCCAGAGGTCGTCGGCCACGATCGTCTCGAGCTCATCGACGACCGCGCGGAGCGCCTCCTGGGCGGGGATCACGTTGCTCGCGAATGCCCGCGCCTCGTCCTGGACGGAGCCCGCTTCATGGGCCTCGTGCTGGGCGTGGGCGAGTGCGTCGATCCGGTCCACGAGGTCATCCGCGAGGGCCGCCACGCGATCGGCGATCGCCCCGATTCCCCGGGACGGGACCGCGGCGATCAACCCCAGGTAGCGAGCGGTGGCCGGAAGGATCATCGTCCGGGCGATGTCGATCGCACAATTCGCCTCGATGTTCTGGACCTTGACGTAGCGCTCCCAGTTGATCTCGACTCGCGCGATCAGCTCGCGCTCGGTGAGCACGCCGTATTTCGAGAAGACCTCGCGGGCCTTCGTCGTGGTCAGCGACGGCAGCGCGTCGACGGTCGAGGGATTGTTCGGAAGACCACGCCGGGCCGCCTCGGCGTGCCACTCGGGCGAGTAGCCATTGCCGCCGAAAATGACCTGCTTGTGGGCCTTCACGATCCCGGACAGGATCCCGGTCAGTCCCTCGAAGTCGCCCGCCTCCAGCTGCTCGAGATCGTCGGCGAGCTGCGCCATCGAATCGGCGACGGCGGTGTTCAGGACGGTCTGGGGCCAGTAGATCGGGGCCGATGAGCCGACGGCCCGGAACTCGAACTTGTTGCCAGTGAACGCGAACGGCGAGGTCCGATTTCGGTCGGTCGCATCCTTCGGGAGGACCGGCAGGCTCGTCACGCCGAGCTCGAGATCGCCACCCCGCTGCGAAGCCGCCGCCGGGCCGCGCTCGAGCTGCTCGATGACGTCCTCGAGCTGCGAGCCGAGGAAGACCGACATGATCGCCGGCGGCGCCTCGTTCGCGCCGAGGCGGTGGTCCTGGCCGGCGTCGGCGATGCTCGCGCGGAGGATGTCGGCGTGGACGTCGACCGCCCGGATGACCGCCATCAGGAATGCCAGGAACTGGGCGTTCGCGTGGGGGTCGCTGCCGGGGTCGAGCAGGTTCTCGCCATCGTCGGTCGACATCGACCAGTTGTTGTGCTTGCCCGAACCGTTGATCCCGGCGAACGGCTTCTCGTGGATGAGGAAGGCCAGGTCGTGCTGCGGCGCGAGCCGGCGCATCGTCTGCATGACGATCATGTTGTGATCCGAACCGACCGAGGTCGCCTCGAAGACCGGGGCCATCTCGAACTGCGCCGGGGCGACCTCGTTGTGGCGGGTCTTCGCCGGGATGCCGAGGCGCCAGAGCTCGCGATCGAGATCCATCATGAACGCCAGGATCCGCTCGCGGATCGAGCCGAAGTACTGGTCCTCCAGCTCCTGGCCCTTCGGTGACGGCGCGCCGAACAGGGTTCGGCCGGTCAGGAGGAGGTCGGGCCGCTGCTCGGCGAGCCGGCGGTCGACGAGGAAGTACTCCTGCTCGGGACCGATCGTCGTGAAGACGCGCTGCGAGCTGGCGTTGCCGAACCAGCGGAGGACGCGCAGGGCGTGTTTGCCGACGGCCTCCTGGGATCGGAGCAGCGGGATCTTGTGGTCGAGGGCCTCGCCGGTGTACGAGACGTACGCCGTCGGGATCGTGAGCGTCGTCCCGTTCGGCTCGACCTGGAGGAAGATCGGCGAGGTGACGTCCCACGCCGTGTAGCCGCGGGCTTCGAACGTCGCCCGGATCCCGCCCGACGGGAACGAGCTCGCGTCGGGCTCGCCCTGGACGAGATTCCGGCCCGAGAACTCGGCGATCGTCTGGCCGTCGCCGGTCGGGGCGAGGAACGAGTCGTGCTTCTCGGCGGTCGAGCCGGTCATCGGCACGAACCAGTGGGTGTAGTGCGTGGCACCGTGGGCGAGGGCCCATTCCTTTACGCCGTGGGCAACCGCATCGACGATCGCCGGATCGAACGGTTCGCGACCCTCGATCGTCCGACGGAGCTTCTGGGCGATCGGCTTGGCGAGGTACTGGCGCTGGGCGCCTTCGTCGAAGACGTACTGGCCGTAGATGTCGGCCCCGGCGTCCTTGAGGTAATCCTGGGTCGGCGTGACGCGATGCGTGGCGACTGCGGCGAGGGCGTTCTGGCGGGCAGTCATCGTGCTTGTGCCGCCTGTCGCCGATCCGGCCTTTCGCTGGGAGCCGCCATCTCGTCCCGTGCCGCCGGACGCCGGCGCTTCCCCTGCCCCGTTCGATTCACGCTCGATCGTGATCATTCGATCCGGACCTCCGCCACGGTGGTGCTTGTGCAGGACGCACGAGGTCAAGCCCTCAGCGTCGTTTGCGTGGAGGCTATCACCGGCCTCGGTTGCGGATCAGTACCGTCTTGGACCACTTCTTTGGGCATCCTGCACAATCTAGGCCATCGGCGCAGCGCCGTGTCCTTCCTTCCGAAGGATCCTCGTCGCCACGCTCAATGCGAACCGCAGGTCCGGGTCCGACAGGTCCCAGCCACCCAGCTCCTCGAGCCGCCCGACCCGGTACGCCACCGTATTGCGATGGACCCCAAGACGCGCGGCCGCCTCCCCGAGGCTGCCCGCCTCCAGGACCGCCTGGAGCGTCCGGAGGCGCTCCTGCTGGACTCCGTCGCGACCGACAAGGATCGGCGCGAGCAGCTCGCGCGCCTGGCGGAACCCGTCGGGCAGGTTGCGAATGGTGCCGAGAAGCTGGTACGCGGGTAGGCGCGATGCGCGGGCGACGGCCGGCGGCTGGTCGAGCGCCTCGGCCGCTGCCAGCGTCGCGCGCGCCGACGCTTCGGCCAAAGGGCGCGCAGCGGGCTCCGCAAACGGCTCGGACACGGCAACGCCGCGGGACAGGAACGAGGCGATCCGGCCTGCCGTCAGCAGCCCTTCCGGATCGTCTGCGGGGGCCGCCGCGACCAGTCGGACCTCGAGGCTCTCACTCGTGCCGCGTAGCGTCAGGCGTCGCGGCGAGACGAGCAGCCGCAGCTCCGCCCGGGTCTCCTCGCGGGCGGCGATGTCATCCGGCCGGTCCTCAGCGGCCTGCCGCGCCAGGATGACAACCCAGGGCGGACCGTCGGCCGGCAGCGGATCGCCCCGGCGCGTCTCCTCGCGGGCATGGCTGACCGCCGCGTTGCGGGCGAGCTCGAGCGCGAGGACAGTCGCGACGCGGCCGGCAGCGATCCGTTCGAGCTCGGAGGCCGGATCGTCGCCGAGAAGCGCCAGCCGGCCGCCCGTTCCCGGCTGATTGGCGGGTGCGGGGATCTCGACACGATAGGCAGCGTTCGCGGGCCGGGCGAGATAGCGGCTGACGGCGGCCGCCGCCTCGGGTAGATCGGTGGGGGCATGGATCGCGATCACGTCTCCGCGTCGGCCCTCGATGGCGACGGCCCGACCAAGCGATTCGCCGATGGCTGCCGCCAGGACGTCGAGACCCCGGCCGAGCAATGCGAGGTGGGTCACCTGCCCCTCCAGCTCCGCCGCCCGGCGGTCGATCTCGCTGCGGCGATCGACGAGGAACCCGATGATCGTCCGCTCGAGCACGGCCGGGTCCTCGCGGCCCGCGTGCAGGACGGTGACGCCGGCTTCCGTGGCTGCCTGTGTGAGCGTCGCCACACCGTCCTCGCCGCCGTCGCCCTCCACGATGAGGGCGGCTGACACGCGGGCCCGGGCGAGGGCCGCCGCAACCTCGGCGATGTCGTGGTCGTTCGGCGCGACGATCGCGAGCGCTGGCGCCGGGATGATCGCGAGGACGCCGGCCTCGAGCGCCTCGAAGGCCGGGACGCGAGGCCGGAGGACGCGGACCCACGTGACCTCGCGCTCGGCCCAGTCCGGGCCGAGCTCCTCGCCGCCGGCCAGCCTTGCGAGCGGCAGCACGGCCCGGAGGAGATCTCTGAGCGTCGCCATGACCTCGATCGCCCCTCAGGCGGGACGGCGCGTCGCCACGAGGTCGTCCAGCAGCCGTCCGAACTCGCGCTCGACGTCGACGTAGCGATCCGATCGGGCGACGATCCCGAGCCGGCCGTCGGCGGCGACCCGGGCCCAGACCCGGCGCCGCGGCAGGTAGAACGTGATCGCGATGCCGGTAATGAGGCACAGGAACGCGGCCCAGACGATCGGCTTGCCGGGATCCTTCTTCGCGATCAGGAGCGTGTAATCGGAGAAGCCGCGGACCCCGACACTGATGTCGGTTCCCGCGACCGCGAACGCCTCGCCCGCCCGGGGAGCGAGCGGCTGCAGCGCTTCGGTCGTCGGCTGGCCGGCCGCGTCCTCGCCCGTGATCAGGCTGGGCTGGACGATGACCGTCGCGATGCCGTCGGCGTCGCGGCGGAGCAGGAACTCGAGCAGGATGTCGCGGCCGGGCACGATCATCGAGCCGTACGGCATCCCCGCCGCCGAGCCGTCGAACGGGACCGGGCCGTCCCAGAGCGGCTTGCCGTCGGCGTCGCCGACGAAGATCTGCGGTGCCGGCCCGAAGTTGTTCTCGTGGAGCGTGTAGCCCTCGACCTCGAGCGGGTCGTTGACGCGGATCGTCTTGTGGGCGATCTCCTGGCCGTTCCGGTAGACCGCGAGCTCCGTCGTGAAGTCCCTGGCCTGGCCGGTCTCGAGGAAGCCCGGTGCGTCGAACCCCAGGTTCTTGACCACGAGAATCCCGGGCGCGCCGACCGGCTGGACCGTCAGCGAGCCGCCCTCCGTGATCAGCAGCGGCTGCTCGTCACCCAGCTTCGTGGTCACCGCCGCCGCGACGATGAACAGGATCAACCCGGCGTGCGTGAACAGCGTCGCCAGCTTCGTGTACTGGTTGCGGTCGCCGTAGAGGTGCGTCGCGCCGTCGTCGGTCGAGGCCACACGAACCTTGAATCGATGCCTGCGGAGAACCGTCGCCACATCTGCGGCGGCGGCCCCCGTCATCGCCGCTCGGTCGGGCAGCTTCGGGTCGTAGAACGGCTCCGGCTGGACGACCCGAACCTCGTGAGATTGGCGCCACAGGCGCGGCGTGCGGTCCAGCGTGCAGCAGATGATCGAGGTCGCGAGGACGATGAGCGAGATCGTGAACCAGGTCGACGTGAAGATCTGAAAGACCTGGAGCCGTTCGAGCGCGTTCACCAGACCGGCGCCCAGGAGGCCGTCGTAGCGGTCGTGGATATCGGCCATCGCGGTCACGTAGTCGGACGTGGAACGGAAGGCAAACCCGGGCAGCTGGCGGACGGTCATCCCGACGACCGCGAGCAGCGACAGGACGATGATCTGGACGACGGCGAAGTTCACCGACGTGAGCAGCCGCCAGATCGCGCGGCCGAACCTGGCCGGCGGGTTCAGCTCGGGTGCGCGGGCGCGGGTGAGGGTCGCGGCCGGACTGGCGATCGGAACGGCTCCTAGCGGACGGCCGGCGCCGGCTCTACTGCCGGGGACGCCGCCCTAGCCGCCCGAGCCGCATCCAGGCCGCGCTCGAAGTCCGTGACAAGATCGTCGAGGTCCTCGAGCCCGACGGAGACTCGGAGCAACCCAGCGGTGATGCCGGCTTCGGCGAGCGCCGCGTCGTCGAGCTGTCGATGGGTGGTCGAGGGCGGGTGGACGACCATCGTGAACACGCTGCCGAGCGACGCCGTGAGCGCGGACAGCTCCAGCGCGTCGATGAACGCCCGGCCCGCGGGCCGCCCGCCGGCAAGCTCGAACGCGAGCATCCCGCCGCCGGCCCGCAGCTCGCGCTCGGCGACGCCGTGCTGGGGATGCGAGGCGAGAGACGGGTGATACGCGCGCGTCACGCCGGCCTGACGTTCCAGCCACGCCGCCAGTGCCGACGCCGTCGCGGAGTGGCGGTCCATGCGGATTGCGAGCGTCGAGAGCCCTCGAAGCGCGAGGAACGCCGAGATCGGCGGCAGCGTGGCCCCGGTGTCCACCTGGACGCCCCGGATCGCGTCGACGAGCTCAGCCCGACCGCTCACGACCCCGGCGAGGACGTCGCTGTGTCCGGCGATGTACTTCGTCGCGGACTCGACCACGAGATCCGCCCCCAGCTCCAGCGGGCGGCAGAGGTAGGGAGAGGCGAACGTGTTGTCGACGACGTACGCCGCGCCGTGGCGATGGGCGAGCTCCGCGAGGCGGGCGTGGTCGGCGACGACGATCGTGGGGTTCGCGATCGTCTCCGCGTAGAGGATCCGCGCCGGCGACGCGGCAAGCGCCCGCTCCACCGCGTCGAGGTCCGTGACGTCGACGAACTCCGTGACGACGCCGAGGCGGCGGAGGATGCCATCGAGCTGGGCTCGCGTCGTCCCGTAGGAGGCTGCCGTCGCGACGACCCGGTCGCCCGCCGACAGGAGCGAGACGAGCGTCGCATGAATCGCGGCCATCCCCGTCGCCAGCGCGAGGCCGTCCGCGGCGCCTTCCAGCTCCGCGACCGCCCGGCCGAAGGCAGCCGTCGTCGGGTTGTCGATGCGGCCATACGCATAGCCCGGTCGCTTGCCCGTGAGAACGTCGCCGAGCTCGGCGGCGTCCTCGCTGGCGAACGTGACCGTCTGGTAGATCGGCACAGACGTCGGGCGCTGGTCGACCTCCGGAAGACGGTGGGCGGCGCGAATCGCGCGGGTCGAAAAGCCCTGGTCGCGGGATCCCTGCTCCGGCATGGCCGGATGCTACACCGGTTCGGCCGTGCCTCCGCCAACGGCGACCGGGAGGCCCGTGACGCGGTTCTTGCCGGCCCGCTTCGAGGCGTACATCGCCTGGTCCGCGCTGATCATCAGCGCGTCCGCGGTGGAGCCGTCGTCCGGGAAGCTCACGACGCCGACCGAGATCGACGCCGGCACTTCGGCGCCGGCCACCTTCACGTCGAGCTCGGTCACGCCGATCCGGACCTTCTCGGCCAGGACCCACGCGCCGGTGGGATCGGTCTCCGGTAGCAGCACGACGAATTCGTCGCCGCCGTAGCGGGCCGCGGTGTCGATCTTGCGGACGCCGGACCGAATGACTTCCCCGACGCCTCGCAGGACCTGGTCGCCGAAGTAGTGGCCGTACCGATCGTTGATCGCCTTGAGCTCGTCGAGGTCCATCATCAGCAGGCAGAAGCCGCGGTTCGAGCGCAGGCTTCGGGCAATCTCGCGGTCGACCGCGGCGAAGAAGAATGTCCGGTTGAACAGGCCCGTGAGCGGATCCACGGTCGAGAGGCGGACGGCCGCGTCGCGCGCCTTGCGCTGCTCCCGGGCGATTACGGTCGCGACGTACGCGAGGAGCACGAGCGCGGTGAGGTTGATGCCGACCTTGGCGACCGTCGTCGCGTCGACCGGACCGGGCGGGATGGCCGTCGCGAAGATGTAGCCCAGGCTGGCCACCGCGGCGAGTCCGAACGTCACGCGCGGCGAGACGACGAGCGCCGCGCCGCCGACGATCAGCGGGAACGTGAAGAAGAACGGGCTGTCCTGTGAGCCGGTCAGCAGCACGAGCAGCGTCGCGAACGTGATCGCCACGCTGCCCTCGACCACGAACTTGGCCGTCCCCAGGGACCGCGGCGGCAGCAGATCGTGGATCACGAGGACGAAGCCGCCTGCGCAGGCCAGCAGGACGAAGATCGTCACCTGGCTCTCCGGCCAGAGCCCCGTGACCGCGACGATGAGCGTCGTCGCGATGATGAATACCCAGCTGACGATCCGGACGACGCGATCGTATGTGCCGGCCGGAACCGTCCCCGGCTCGATCGGGACCGGCTGCTCGCCGGCGACCGCGGCGTACTCGGCCGCCATCTGGTCATGCGCGTCGACTGGCCGGCCCGTCGCGAGCGGGCTACGGCGACCCAGCATCGGCGGGATCAGGACGACGCCCATGACGACGAGGTTCGCGAGGACCGCGATCAGCAGCAGCGTCAGAACGGGCTCGAGGTTTGCCGGCACCTACTCGGACCTCTGCTGCACATCGTCGCGCAGTGCGCGCTCCGTGGTTCGCATGTTAGCCAATCCCCCGTTGCGCTCAAGCGTCCCGTGCATGGATTCGGTGCGTTCAGGCGAACCTTGCCGCCGGACGCGCCGTTCGGCGGACCTCCTAGCGCGTCCCCCACTGATACGACTGCTTGATCAGGCGCAGATACACAAACGTTTCGGTGTCACGAACGCCATCGATGGTCCGCAACCGCTCCGCCAGGAATCGGAGCAGCCCGTCGTTGTCCTCGCAGACCGTCTCGATGAGGATGTCGTACGTCCCGGCCGTGATGACGACGTAGCTCACCTCGGGGAACTGTCCGACCTGCTCCGCCACCGACATCAGCCGGTCGGCCTCGCACCGGATGCCGATCATCGCCATCTGCTGGAAGCCCAGCTTCAGCGGATCTGTCACGCCGACGACCTGGAGGATGCCCCGTTCGACGAGCCGATTCGTCCGGGCGCGAACCGCCGCCTCCGAGACGCCAAGGTCCGCCGCGATCTGGGTGAACGGCCGGCGGCCGTCCTGCTGGAGGTGCTCGATGATCCGCTTGTCGAGCTCGCTCACGTCGTCCGGCGAGCGGCCGTTGTGGCGGGGTCGAGCGATCGTCACGGCGCGGCGGTCGCGGCGGGCGCGCTGGCCGGAGCGGCCGACGCCGGCGGGGCGGTCGGCGGGGTTTTGCTTGGGATTGGCGTCAGCGACCGTTGCTCGAGTGGCCACAGGAGCGGGTCGATGAGTGCTACGACGCCCTTTGCCTGCTCCTGTCGTGCCGGATCGGCGGCGGCGGGTGCGCCGGTCGTCGGCCCGAATGTCACGACGATGTTCATCCCGACCCAGGTGAACGGCGGATCGCCCTGCTTCACGCCGCTGGCCGGGTTCCAGCCGAGCTGTTGGCGGAGAAGCGCCGAGTTGCGATATTCGCTGATGATCAGCGGCCAGTTGCCGATCTGCGCGTTGATCTTCTTGACGAGCGGGTCGTTCGGAGCGCCTGCGGTCGCGTTGTTGACGCTCAGGGGGAGGTCGCCCTTCCGGATCGCGTTGAAGATCTCGTCGGCGGTGGCCGGTTCGGTCAGATGGGGATCGGGCGTGATCACGGGCGTCGGCGGCGGGGTCGCCACCACCGCGACCGACGGCGCGGCGCTCGAGCCGCAGGCAGCCGCGATCGCGGACAGCGCGATCAGCGGTGCCACGGCGAGGATCCCCCGGCGCTTCTGATTCGAAACTCGCATGAGCGGCGCGATCCTAGCACGCGCTTCGCACGCTCCGAACCCCTGACGAAGGTACCAATGGGCGAAATCGTGCTCGTGGCGGGATCAGTCACCGTCGAGCAGCGAGAGGACGGGTGCGAATCCCTCGATTGCCGCCCGGTCGATCGGGTCGATCACGAGCTGGACGTGACCGATGCCCTCGCGAGCGTAGCCCCGCAGCTCCTCAGCCATGGATTTCGGGTCGCCTTGAAGCGGTCGGACATCGTGTTCAGGGTCCGTGCTGCCCATCGTCCGGCCCTTGCCGCCCGGCATCCGGACGTGCACCGCGACGGTCCGCTCGATCTCCGCGGGTTCGCGGCCCGCCGCCCGGCACGCGGCGTCGACGCGGTCACGGAGCGGCCCGACGCCGCTCGGCGAATTCCGGGTGTCGGCATACCACGAGTTCCAGGCATCGACGTGGGGCGCGGTGATTCGAAGCATCCGCTCGCCGTTCGAGCCGATCATCAGCGGCGGGCCGCCGGCGCGCGGGCCGCGCGGCAGCAGATAGCAGTCGCGGGCCTGGTAGTACGTTCCCGCGAAGTCGACCGCGCCGTCCTGCAGCAGCCCGCGGATGATCGTGAACGCCTCCTCGAACCGGTCGATCCGGTGGTCGAACGGGATGCCGAACGCGCGGAACTCCGTCTCGTTCCAGCCGGCGCCGAGGCCGAGGATGAACCGGCCGCCGCTGATCTCGTCGATCGTGTCGGCTCGCTTCGCGAGCACGGCCGGGTTATGGAACGCGGTACACGCGACGAGCGGCCCGAACTCGACCCTCGTGGTGACGGCCGCGATCGCCGCGAGCATGCCCCAGGCCTCCCACGGACCGCGCGCTGCTCGATCGGGCCACCGATACAGGAGGTGCTCACCGAACCACGCCGAGTCGTAGCCGAGATCCTCGATCGCCCGAACCATGTCGAGGAGCTCGGGCCAACGGACGTCGCGCTCGACCTCGGGCAGCTGCACTCCGACCTTGAGCGGGCGACTCACGGGTTCGATCGTAGCCGCCGCCCGCGGGTCGCGTCCTCAGCGGCGCGCGAGGCGAGCCTGGGCGATGCGCCGGATCGCGCGGTCGACCGGCGGGCAGTCGGTCATGAGCTCGCGGAGCGCGGCTGCGGGAAACGCGAGCACCGTCGTCGGCTCGAGCGGCACGACGGTCGCCGTCCGGCCGTAGCTGAAGTCCCGGCCCCAGTCGATGGCTGCGATCTCGCCGAAGTGGTCGCCGGTTCCGAGGACGTTGACCTCGTGGTCGTCGACCCGGACCGACAGCCGGCCTCGCCCGACGAGGTAGAACGTCCGCCCCTGCTCCCAGCGCGACGTGATCGGCCTGCCCGCGACGTGGTGCTCTTCGCGTCCGGCGGCGAGGAACCGCACGGCGGACTCGTCCGGAACCTCCGCGAAGGCCGCGATGGTCCGGAGGTCATCGGGCGACATGCCGCGCGATCCGAGCCAGGCGAGGTTCACACCGGCCTGCATCGACGCGCGCTCCGGGGCCGCCGCCGTTCGCGCCGCAACTGCCACGCGGGCCCCGGCGACCCGCTGGAGCGCGTACGCGACGTCACTCGCGGTGCTCGTGTGGTTCAGGACGCAGAGCCGGATCGCATACCGCCCGCCGATCACGGTCGATGTGAGCAGCACGTCGCCTGTCGCCGCGATGTCCCCGACGATCGCCTCGTTCCAGCGGTCGACCGCATCCGGTTCGTCGTCGGCCTTGCCGCGCCGGCGGAACGAGAGGATCCCGAGCGAGGCGGGCGAGACCAGCTCGAGGCGGTCGTCGGCCTCGATCGCGCGCTGCGCCCCGATCGCGAGGTCCATCGCCCGGTCGATCACCGCCCGGAACGCGTCGACGCCGAACGTCTGGATTGCGAGCCAGACCTTGATGGCCCGGCTCGCCCGCGTCAGCTGGAGCCCGCGGTCCGCGAAGTTCACGGCACTCGGGCCGGTCGGGTGCTCCTGGAGATACTCGGGGTGCAGCTCGAAGGCCCGTTCGAGCGTGCCGCCGTCACGGACCATCAGGCAGCCGACCTCGAACGGCATCGCGAGCCACTTGTGGGGATCCAGCGTGACCGAATCCGCAAGGGCGAGGCCCGTGAGCGCCTCGCGACCGCGCTCGGTCAGGACCGCGAACCCGCCGTACGCGCCGTCGACGTGCATCCAGATGCCGCGCGAGCGAGCGACCCGCGAGATCTCGACGAGGTCGTCGACCGCGCCGGTGTTCGTCGTCCCGGCATTGGCGCTCACCAGGAACGGCAGCCGGCCGGCGGCGACGTCCGCCTCGATCGCGGCCTCGAGATCGTCGGGGCGGAGTCGGTATCGGTCGTCACTCGGGAGGACCCGGATCTGGTCGGGACGAAAGCCCAGGTGGCGTGCGGCGCGGGCGAGCGACGAATGCGTCTGGTCGCTCGTGTACGCGACGATCCGTGGCGACATCGGGCCGATGACCGCCTCGCGGGCGCAGGCGATCGCCGTGAGATTGGCGGCCGAGCCACCCGACACGAGCACGCCGGCGGCGCCGGCCGGATAGCCCATCCACTGCCGGAACCACTCGAGGACGGTCAGCTCGAGCTGGCTCGGACCGGCCGACTCGCGCCAGGCCCCTGCGTCGATGTTCGTCGCCGCGGCGATCAGGTCGCCGAGCGCCGCCGGCCACGTTCCCGCGCCCGGGATGTACCCGAAGAAGCGGGGATGGTCGAAGTGACCGACGAACGGCAGCACGTCGCGGTCAAGCCGCTCGAGGAGCGTCGCGAAGTCCCGTCCCTCGACCGGCGCCGGCTCGTCGATCCGTTCGGCCATCGCCGAGCGGGGTGCCGTCAGAAGCGCGGGCCCGTCGCGCAGCGTCGCGATCCGGTCAACGAGCAGGTCGACGACCTCGTAGCCCATGCGGCGCATGGACTCCGGGTCGAGCGCCAGCGGGTCCTCGGCCTCGGTCACTGCCCCTCACTCCTCGCTCCGGGAGACCGCCCGAGTATGGCGGACGGCCATCGCCGCCACGCCTCAGTGGAGCACGGCCACCTTGAGCGCGACGAGGACCATGCCGAGCAAGCTGTCGACGACCGCGACGATGAGCGGCAGGACCCAGCCACGATGTGCCGCTCGACCGACGATCAGTCCCCACAGGAACAGCTGGCCGATGCAGAGCGCGAGCGCAACCTCGATCGTGTTGTCGACCGACAGCCCGATCCGCGGGCCGACCGCGAGCGCAATCGCGGGGACGATGAGCGAGGCCAGCATCGAGGCCTCGTCGAGTGCCGCCTCGCGGACGTCGGCCTGGCCGATCGGCCCGTGGACCCGGCGGTTCACGATCTCGGACCAGACGTGGGCCAGCCAGAACACGACCACCGAGATGATGACGGTCAGCGAGATCGCGTCGGTCGACACATCGGACCGCCACTGGACCGCGACGATGCCGGTGACGAGCAGCGAGCCGTAGATCGCCGGCGCGTAGTCGCGGTCGGGGTGGCTCTCGGCGCCGGCGCCGGGCGGGCGGATCACGGAGCGATTCTGCGCCGAGGAGGGGCCCTCTCGCGCGTCAGACCGTGAGCGCGGCGATCTCCTGCTCGAAGCCGCTCCGGAGACGGGACTTCTCGGCATCGTCGAGCCAGGTCGCCTCGATGCCTTCGATCGCGATCAGGGCCATCGTCGCGACATCGAACCCGCTGCTTTCGGAAAGCGCCTCGTACTCCCGGCCGAGGTCCCAGCGCATCATCGCCGGGTCGTCGGTGTTGACCGTCATCAGGAGCCCCGCGTCGCGCATCGCGCTGAACGGGTGTTCCGCCAGGGACGAGAAGCGATTCGCGATGACGACGTTGCTCCACGGACAGACCGTCAGCGGGATCCGCTCGCCCGCAACGCGTCGGACGAGCTCGGGGTCCTCGACGATCGCGATTCCATGATCGATTCGTTCGACCTTGAGCACGTCCAGCGCCGCGGCGATGTTCGCAGCCCCGGCTCCGACCGCCTCACCAGCGTGGAATGTCGTCCGGAACCCGTGGCGGCGGGCGGCCGCAAACACCGGTTCGAACGTCGTCATATCGATCCCGAGCTCCGTGGAATCGGCGCCAACGCCGATGACGCGTTCGGCCTTGCCCCGGCCGCGGAGCCCACCCAGGCGTTCGACAAACTCGAGGCCGGCCGCAGGCCCGTACGCCCGGTCGACGTCACCGATCAGGAAGCACTGGACGCCGGTGGCGGCCTCAGCGCGCTCGATGCCCTCGGTCAGGCCCACGACGATCTCGCCGAGGTCCTGGCCGGCCGCGAGATGTCGAGCCGGCGTGAAGAACATCTCCCGATATCGAAGGCCGTGGGCCGCCGCGTCCGTGAGCGACTCCTCGGCGACACGTGCCCAGTCTTCGCGATCGGTCAGCGTCTCCTGGACGAGCCAGAAGATCGACAGGAACGAGTCGAGCGAGTCGTACGTGTAGAGGTCCGTCGGGTCCGTGGTCGGCAGCGGCCGGCCGGCTTTCCGCGCCAACTCGACGACCGTGGCCGGGCGCACCGTGCCCTCGACGTGACAGTGCAGCTCGACCTTTGGCAAGGCATCCCAGACGCTACGTGACGGGGTCGCGTCCACGCGGTGAGTGTACTCAGGCCGACGGCTTGACCAGCCTGCCCCAGCCGCGGGGACCCACGACCGCGCCGTTCGCGAACACCGTGCGGCCACGTACGAGCGTCATCGTGACGCGGCCCCGGACGCGGCGCCCGTCCCAGATGGCGGCCGTACCCTTCGACCGCGTGAGCCAGGTGCTCGTGTCGATCGTCCCGTCGTGCGCCAGGTCGACGATCGCGATGTCGGCGTCGGCGCTGATGCGGATCGCGCCCTTGTCGGCCAGGCCGAAGATGCGTGCCGCGTTGCCGCTGGTCAGCCCAGCGAGCTCGAGCAGCGACAGGCGGCCATCCGCAACCGCCGTGAGCATCAGCGGCAGCAGCGACTCCAGGCCGGGTGCGCCGGGCAGGGCGCCCCACATGTCGTCGGCGAACGGCGCTTTCTCCTCGACGAGGAACGGGGAGTGGTCGGAGCCGATGACGTCGATCTCGCCGGCTCCCAGCGCCTTCCACATGCCTTCGACTGATGCCTCCGACCGGAGTGCAGGGTTGATCTTCGCGAACGGCCCGAACCGCTCGATGTCCGCTTCGGTGAGGAACAGGTAGTGCGGGCAGGTTTCGACGGTCACGTTGCCGCGGCGCCGCGCCGCCGTCGCCAGGCCGACGGCCGTCGGGTTCGAGCAATGGGCCAGCTGGAGACGCGCACCCGCCGCGAGCGCCAGCTCGATCGACTGCGCGACCGACGCGAGCTCCACGCCCTCCGGCCGCCACCGCGCATGGCTGCTTGGCCCGCGATCACCGGCCGCTTGCAGTTCGCGTTGATTGGCCGCAAGCAGCTGGGCGTCCTCGGCATGAACCGCGCCGACGAGGCCCGTCCGGGCGACTTCGCGGAGCGCGGCGGCGTAGTCCGCGGCGTCCGGCGCGCAGAGGCCGATGAACTCGCGCTCCCGCCCGGCGGGCACCGGCGTGCGGAACGTCTTGTAGCCGACGGCGCCCGCGGCCGCGAGCCCCTCGATCTCGCGCAGGTTGTCCGCGGCCGCCCCGCCGTACAGCCCGAAGTCGACGTGCGCCTTCGGCTGGACGATCTCGACCCGTCGCCTGAAGGTCTCCGCCGAGTGCACGGACGGGGTCGAGATCGGCATCTCGAGGATCGTGGTGATGCCACCGGCGGCGGCAGCGGCCGTCGCGGAGGCGAAGTCCTCGCGGGCGTCGACGCTCGGGTCGCGAGCGTGGGTGTGCGTATCGATCACGCCGGGCAGCAGATGCAGGCCGGTCGCATCGAGCCGTTCGCCCGCCTCCGGCAGCTCGTCGTCGGGGCTGATGGCGACGATGCGGCCAGCATCGATCGCGAGGTCAGCGCGCCGGACGCCGTCCGGGAGGACCAGGGTTCCGCCCGTGATCGCGAGATCGACCGCCATCAGACCGAGCGCCCGGGCAACGCGGCCAATGCGGCCACGGCGGCATCGGCGCCGGACTCGCCGAGATCGACCACCGGGATCGCGGTCGTTGCCCGCACCGCGTTGATCGCGTCTCTCGGATGCCCGACGTAGTCCAGGACGATCGCATCGCTGCCGGCGGCGGCGGTCGGGTCCAACGTCCCGGGGTCCGCGACGATGACGGCGGCATCGAACCCCGCCGCCGACCACTTTCGGCGCGACGGCTCTACCTGGGTGGCGTACGGCACCACGACCGCGAGCCGCCGAGCGCCAAGCCGCCCGAGGTGTGCGACGGCCGCATCGAACGGCCGCACCAGGGTGCCCCGCGCCGTGGTGTCGAGGAACCCACCGGCGCACAGGAGGAGCGTCACGACCGCGCCGGCATCCTCGGCGCGATCGATCGCGTGCTGGACGAGCGGCGCGAGGTCGGCCTCGTCGATCGTCACGGCCGCGCCATCTCGAAGCCGCGTCGTCAACGGATAGGCCCGCTCGGAAGCTGCGGCGCTCCTGGGAATTCGATCAGCAGGGAGGTCGTCGAGCGCACCGAACTCACTGACGTGTTCGCCGCCGACGCGGGCGAGGAGCGGCTCCAGAAGGTCGGGCCGGGGCGCGTGACCGATCGTCACCGCAGCGATGCTCGGTCGGTTCACGGCTCCCCAGGTGCAAGAGAGGTGGTCGGGGTGGTCGGATTCGAACCGACGGTCTCGTGCTCCCAAAGCACGTGCGATAACCAGGCTTCGCTACACCCCGCCCGACACACGTTGGCGAGCGTAGCCTACCCGGCCTGAGCAAAACTGCACCGTTTTTCGGGGGCCGATACCCATACCGTGTGAGCGCGCCCCAACGGGCGCCCGCAGTGGTGAAGCATGGATCCGAGTCTGGTGTCCCGGGCGCAACAGGGCGACGAAGATGCGTTCGGCCTGCTCGTGGTCGCGATCGGCAACGGCCTCGTCGCCGTCGCCCACCGGATCCTCCGTGACGTCGACCTCGCGAAGGACGCGACGCAGCAGGCGCTCCTGAGCATCTGGCGCGACCTGCCGCAACTTCGCGATCCGGACCGGTTCGAGGCCTGGGCGTACCGGGTCCTCGTCCGCCACTGTTACGGCGAGATCAGGCGGACGCGGACGTTGCGATCGGTGCCTCGACTCGTGGCACTCGAGGCGCCGGATCCGAGCGACACGCATGGCGACGTCCACGATCGCGACCAGCTCGAGCGTGCGTTCCGCCGGCTGTCGGCCGAACACCGCGCGGTCGTGGTGCTCCACTACTACCTCGACCTGTCGATCGACGAGATTGCCGAAACGCTTGAGATCTCGCGCGGCACCGTCAAGTCCCGGGTCCACCACGCCATGCGCGGGCTGCGGGCGGCAATCGACGCCGATGCACGCACGGCCATCCGGGAGATCGCGCAATGACCACCGACCGCGAAATGGAGCGCATCGTCCGGTCGTGGCTCGATCCGGGCCTGACGGTCCTGACCGACGATGTCGTCGACGCTGTCCTCGATGCGCTTCCACGGACGCCACAGCGGCGAGCCACGTGGTCGGCCGGGCGAGTCCGCGGGCTGCGCGCGAGCGCCCGGTTCTCGCTCGCCGCGGCAGCGGTCGCCGCGGTGGCGCTCGTCGGGGTGAACCTCGCTCCCCGGCTGGCGCAGCTCGGTGCCGGCAGCCCCACACCGCTGCCCTCGCCCCTTCCGTCGACATCAATCTCGTCCCCGCCCGCAACGTCGCCGCCAGCAACGTTGCCGTCCAACTGTTCGCAGCCCGGCGGACAGTACCGCGCCGTCCTCGGGACGACCGCGGTACACGCCACGCTGCCCAGGGGCTGGAACCATTTCGAGGACGCCTTCCACGTGAGGCTGGAGAACGCGTCGTGCACCCAGGTGGGAACGGCTCGTCTGGAGATCTCGCGAGTGGCCGGTGTCTATGCGGACGCATGCCGCCGTCAGGCCGTCGTCGCGGCAACGACGCGCGGGGCGATGGTCACATCGCTCACCGGGCAGAAGGGTCACGAAACACTCGAACCTACGGAGATGACGCTCGGCGGCAAGCCCGCGACGCGCTTCACCTTCGCGGCTTCCTTCGATCCGAGCGCCTGCACCGCCGGGAGCCTCGCATTGTGGCGGTCGCCCGGGGCGAGCGACGCCTCCCTCGACCCGGACGCGACGGTGACGGTCTACGTCGTCGACGTCGACGGCCTTGTGCTCGGAATCGCAGCTAGCCGATGCTGCGGCGACGAGCTGGGAGCTCTCGAGCGCCAACTCAACCTGCTCGTTGACTCGATACGGTTCGATCCGGCGGAGGCGGAGCGGCCTTCGCCCTCGCCAGTCGAGTCCGAGCCGCCTCTTCGGCTCCCCGGCACCAGGGCATCACCGGCTGGCGTGTATGGCTTCGAAGCCGGCCCGCGCACCTCGGCCACAGCCCGCATGCACAAGGTCATCGGGGAAGGAGGGGCCGTCCGCGAGGCAACGGCGCTGACCTTCCGCGTCGGGGCCAACTGTCTCGGATCGATCAACGATTCGGCAACCGAACCCGTCCGAGTCGCTGGATTCGATGGCGTGGCCGTGGAGCCATACGAGCCACCGGTGACATTCGGGCCTTCGAGAGGCACGGAGGTCACGCGCGCCTACGCGCTCGCCGTCGACGACCGCACGCTCTGCGCATTCGTCACCTGGCAACCGTCGACAACGGATCTCGAGCGGAATGCCGCCCTGCACGTGCTGGACACGATCCGGACGCAACCGATCGGCGATGACCGGCTCCAGGTGTCCTTCACACTCGATGAGGGCTGGGACACCGGATAGCGCCGTGCTGCCCGCTGGGCGATGATCGGCCCGCTGTACGATGCCCGTCATGGAGGGCGGCACGTGAGCGAGGCGCGGGCGAGGCGGTACGTCAGCACCCGTGAAGCTGCCTTCATCGGCGTCGCGTCGATGGTCGGCGCCGGCATCTTCTCGCTCCTCGGCACCGCCGGCGAGGTCGCCGGGACCGCGGTCTGGCTCTCGTTCATCCTCGCCGGCGCGATCGCAGCCCTCCAGGGCTACTCGTTCGCGAAGCTCGGGTCCAAGTATCCGACCGCGGGCGGCCTGCTCGAGTACGTCAATCGGGGCTACGGGATGGGCCACGTCGCCACGATCACCGCGTGGCTGACGTACGCCGCAAACGCGATCGTGACCGCGATGGTCGCGATGTCGTTCGGCAGCTACGCCGCCTCGGCATTCGGCAGCACGGATCTCGCCCTGACCAAGGCATTCGCCGTCGGTCTCGTCGTGCTGATGACGGTCCTGAACGTCCTGGGATCGACCGTCGTCGCGAGGGTCCAGAGCCTGATCGTGTTCATCGTCGTCGGGATCCTGGGTCTCTTCGCGCTTGTGACGATCCTCAACATGGACGCGTCGAAGATCGCCCCGTCGACCTATCCCGGCGCGAGAGACATCGTCTCGAGCATCGCCCTGACGTTCTTCGCCTTCCTCGGCTTCGGCGTCGTGACGTTCACTGCCAAGGACCTGCGCGACCCGTCGCGGCAGCTGCCGCGGGCCATGGCGATCGCGATCGGGCTCGCGACCGTCGTCTATGTCGCAGTCGCGCTGGGCGTGTTCGGAACGCTCTCCGTCGACGAGGTGATTGCGGCCGGCCCGACGGCGATCGCGGTCGCCGCCAAGCCCGTCCTCGGTGACGTGGGCTACTGGCTGATGACCGTGACGGCGCTGTTTGCGACAGCCGGGGCGACGAACGCCGGCCTCTATCCCGCCAGTGGCCTCTCGGAGGAGCTGGCCTCGACCGGACAATTCCCGCCGGTGATGGGTCGCCGCCTCCGCGAGCAGCTCCCGGTCGGGTTGCTCGTCGCGGCGATCACGGTCGTGATCCTGGTCCTGGGTCACGACCTCTCGGCGATCGCCTCCATCGGCAGCGCCGTTGCACTCGGGATCTTCTGCCTGGTGACGATCGGTCACCTGCGCATCTACCGGAAGACCGGCGCCCGGCTCAGCCTCCTCGTCGTGGCGCTGGCGACCGCTGGGATCGCACTGATCACGTTCGTCTTCACGACGCTCATCCAGGAGCCGGCATCGATCGTGACGCTCGCGATCATCCTCGTGATCGCCTTCCTGCTCGACCTGGGCTGGTCGCGACCGCGCCCGGAGCCCGTTGCCGAGCCCGCTTAGCCCGGTTTACGTCTCCTGCGGCTCGACGACGGCCTCGTCGCGCTTCCAGCCTTCGTTCTCCAGCACGAGGTGCTCGATCATCACGCTGTTGCCGTTCGCGTCGAGGTCCGGGAGCGCCTGGTACTCCGATGGCCAGCAGCGGTACACGAAGAACGCATGGGTCGTCGTGCCCTGCTCGTTGTGGATCTCGATGACGATGTCCTTCCGGAAGTTCTTCAGCGACATCTCCTGCCCCGACTGACCCAGCGACCAGACGAGGTTTGCCCACTGCTCGAACTCCAGGTCGTGGGTGAGTCCGCGCTCGAGCGTGATCGGCTCGTACGTCGTCAGACCGGGCGACCGCCGCGTCGAGCTCGGGTCGCCGCCCTCGCGGTGCTCGACCACGTCCGTGATGCGCCGCAGCGCGCTGACCTTGCTGATCCCGGCGACGTAGCGGCCGTCCCACTTCACCCGGAACTTGAAGTTCTTGTATGGGTCGAACCGATGCGTGTTGACTGCGAACTGGGGCATGGCGACCTCCGTGGACCCGCGTTGTCAGGCCGAACTGCCTGGTGGCCGCGACCGTACCGGGCGGCCGTCTCACCGCAGTAACGGAACACTCGCCCCATGTCGTCCGTCACAGCCCAGGACGCCGGTGGTCACTGGCAGGCTGATCGACCGCCGGCGTCTCCACATTTCCGCCGTTTCCTCGTCCGGCGCTAGACTCCCCCCGGGCTCCCGCCCGATCCCCCTGGAGACCTGACCCACCGTCGTGCACGCCCGTCCCGTCGCCCGAGCAACCGACCAACGCACCTCCGCAGTCGCCCGACCGAGCGATCAGCGCCGCCTGATCGCCGCCACCCTGTCGGCGATCCTGCCGGGCGCAGGCCAGGCGTTCAATGGCCGCTGGAAGGCGGCAGCAATCTTCGCGATCCCGTCGCTCGCCTTGCTGGGCGTCACGTGGGTGCTGCTTCAGTTCAACACCCCGGCGATGCTCTTCGCCCACGCGATCGTCCCAGCGACGCTCCAGACCCTGTTGATCCTGAACGCCGTGCTGCTGCTCTGGCGCGTCCTGGCGGTGCTCGAGGCGTTCGCCGACCGGCGCTACGCCAGGCGCCCGACGCGAGGCGGTCTCGTGGGGCTCATCGTGATCGTCCTGCTCGTTGCGCTGCCCCACGTCGTCGGACACGTCTACGGCAGCACGGCCTTCTCGACGTTCGAACGGGTCTTCGCCGGCGCGGGCGGCGATGCGACCTCTGGACCGGACGACGACCCGGGTTCGACCGCCGGCCCGACACCGCGCCCCGGGGAGCGCGTCAACGTCCTGCTGATGGGCATCGACTCAGGGCCCCGCCGCAACCACGCGCTGACGGACTCGCTGATCGTCGTGTCGCTCGACCCCGTCGGCCGGACGGTCACGATGCTCTCGATTCCGCGCGATCTCGTCGACGTGCCGCTCGGGGACGGCGACACGTTCGCGCCGAAGATCAACTCGCTCCTTGCGTACGCGAACCGCCACCCCGACGACTTCCCGAACGGTGGGACGCGGGCGCTCGAGGACGCCGTCGGGGCGATGCTCGGGATCCCGATCCACTACTTCGCGAAGGTCGACCTCGCCGGCTTCGTCGAGATGGTCGACGCGGTCGGCGGCGTCGATGTCGACGTCGCGAAGCCGCTCAGCGACCCCAACTACGGCGGCTTCGGTGTCGGGCCCGGCTGGTCGATCACCGCCGGCGAACACCACCTCGACGGACCGAACGCGCTGGCCTACTCGCGGATCCGCAAATCGGCGGGCGAGAGCGACTTCACGCGGGCCGCCCGGCAGCAGCAGGTGCTGGTGGGCATTCGCGACAGCGCGGTCGCATCGAACCTGCTCGTCAGCCTGCCGGGCCTGCTCGATGCGGTCGGCGACTCGGTCCGGACCGACCTTCCGCCCGAGATGCTGCCGGAGCTCGCGGCGCTCGCCGAGGAGATCGGCGGCGAGCAGACGACGCAGGCGGTGATGACGTCGCCGATGGTCAAGTCGGGCGGCAAGAACCATCCCTACGGCAGCGTCGTAATCCCGGTGCCGGAGCGGATCGCCCAGATGGTCGCGGTGATCTTCCCGCCACCCGGCACGCCACCCGGCGAGTGGCCGCCGCCGAAGAAGCAGCCCTAGCCGAAGCGGCTGTCCGGCGCCTCCCAGGCCTCGAATCGCGCGAGCAGCCGCTCGAGGTCGTCGTCGACGAGCAGCAGCTGGCGGTGACGTTCGGAAACGAAGCCCTCGGCAACGGCATGGTCGAGGTGACCGACGAGCGGGCCGAAGAACCCCCCGACGTCAAGCGCCCCGATCGGCTTCTCGTGAAGCCCGAGCTGAGCCCACGAGATCACCTCGGCGAGCTCTTCGAGCGTCCCCAGCCCGCCGGGCAGCGTGAGGAACGCGTCCGCGAGCTCGGCCATGACGGCCTTCCGCTCGTGGAGCGTGGTGACGATCCTTAGCTCCGTCACGCCGCGGTGGGCGAGCTCTCGATCGACGAGCCCGGACGGGATGACGCCCGTCACTCGACCGCCGGCCGCGAGCGCGGCGTCGGCGACCGCCCCCATGAGCCCGAGGCGTCCCCCGCCGTAGACGAGCTCGATGCCGCGCTCGGCGAGCGTCCGGCCGACGACCGTGGCCGCTTCCGCGTAGCGCGGATCCCGCCCGGTGGCGGCGCCGCAGAACACGCAGATGCTCCGGAGTACCGGCATCTCAGAACCCTCGGGCGCGCAGGATCGGCGACATGCGGAGGGCAGCGGCCGCACGGTGGGAGATCGCGTTCTTCTCGTCGGCCGACCACTGGCCGAGCGTCCGGCCGCCGGGCGGCTCCGTTCGGTACTCGAAGATGGGGTCGTAGCCGAACCCGCCGTTCCCGCGCGGCTTGGTCGCGATCCGGCCGCGACAGGTTCCGCGGACGAGCGTGACCGGTAGGCCGCCGCGCGGGCCCGCGTCGCCGGGGAGTGCCAGCGCGAGGACGCATACGTAGCGGGCGCCGCGCCGCTCCGGCGGCAGCCCCTCGAGCGCGGCGAGCAGCTTCGCGTTGTTGTCGGCGTCCGTCGCGTGTTCCCCGGCATAGCGCCGCGTCCTGACGCCGGGTCCGCCGTCGAGCGCGTCCACCTCGAGTCCGGAGTCGTCGGCGAGGGCCGGCAGGCCGGTCGCCCGGGCAGTCAACCGGGCCTTCAGCGACGCGTTCGACTCGAATGTCGAGCCGGTCTCTTCGATGTCGCCCTCGATGCCGAGGTCGTCGAGCGTGAGCAGCTCGGCCCGCGGCAGGTCGAGAAGAACGCGCAGCTCGGCGAGCTTGTGCGGCGATCGCGTCGCGACCACGAGGCGCGGTCCGGCGCTCCTGTCCGGCACCTCAGCGTCGGACGGTCGCGAGGACCTCGCCCTGGGCGGCGAACAGCTTCTCGAGGCCAGCGGACGCGAGATCAACGAGGCCTTCCATGGCGGCCCGATCGAACGGCTTGCCCTCCGCCGTGCCCTGGACCTCGACGAACGTGCCGGCGTCGGTCCCGACGACGTTGAAGTCGACATCCGCCCGGGAGTCCTCGCCGTAGTCGAGGTCGAGCAGCTGGGCGCCGTCGACGATGCCAACGCTGATGGCGGCGACCTTGCCGACGAGATGCCGGTCGAGGCCGTACGTGATCATCGCCGCCGCGAGCGCGACGTAGCCACCGGTGATCGACGCGGTCCGCGTCCCGCCGTCGGCCTGGAGCACGTCGCAGTCGATCGCGATCGTCCGCTCGCCGAGCCGGGTGAGGTCGACGGCGTCACGCAACGACCGCCCGATCAGCCGCTGGATCTCGTGCGTCCGGCCGCCGAGCTTGCCCTTGACCGACTCGCGATCGGTCCGCTCGGCGGTCGCCCGGGGCAGCATCGAGTACTCGGCCGTGACCCAGCCGGTGCCCTTGCCTCGAAGGTGCGGCGGCACACGGTCGGCGATCGTGGCGGCGCACAGCACCTGGGTGTCGCCGAAGCGGACGAGGCACGAGCCTTCGGCCCACTTCTGGACCCCGAGCTGGAAGCTCACCGGCCGGAGCTGGGTCGCCGTGCGACCGTCGGCGCGGAGGGTCGGGGGGTTGCCGATGCTCATCGGACGGTCTCCTTCTCTTCGGCCTTGGCCGCATCCCACAGGTCGTCGAGCTGCTCGAACGAGAGGTCGCGAAGCGCGACGTGCCGTTCGGCAGCGAGCCGCTCGACGGTCGCAAACCGGCGCCGGAACTTGTCGTTCGCGGAGCGCAATGCCGCCTCCGCCTCGATATCGAGCTTGCGGGCGACGTTGACGAGGACCATCAGCAGGTCGCCGAACTCCTCTTCGCGTTCGGCCGCCGTCGTGGCGGCCACGATCTCCTCGGCCTCCTCGGTGACCTTCTCGATCACGCCGTCGATGCTCGGCCAGTCGTAGCCGATGTTCGCCGCGCGCTCCTGCATCTCCTGGCTCGCGGCGAGGGCCGGCAGCGAGCGGCTGACGCCGTCGAGGGCGCCCTTCGGCCGGCTGGCCGCCCCGTCGCCGGTCGCGGCCGCGCCGGCCCGCTCGTCGGCCTTGATCCGCTCCCACTGGCGGTTGACGTCGGACGCGGTCCGGACCTCGGCGTCGCCGAAGACGTGGGGGTGGCGGCGGACGATCTTCGAGGCGATCGCGGCATTGACGTCGGTCAGGTCGAAGACGCCCTCCTCGGCGGCGAGCTGCGCGTGGAGCACGACCTGGAGCAGGAGATCGCCGAGCTCCTCGGCGAGGCCCGGGGTCGCCGCCTCGCCGAGCTTGTCGTAGACCTCGTACGCCTCCTCGAGGAGGTGGTTGCGAAGCGATTCGTGCGTCTGCTCGCGATCCCACGGGCAGCCGTCGGGCATTCGCAGCCGATCCGAGATCCAGGGCATGGCCCAGGGACTCGCGACGGCAGCTTCAAGCGCCACCGGCCCGAGATAGAACGGGGCGCCGAGATCGCCGGCGGTCAGCGCCCCAACGGTGGATCCGTCCGGAATACCGAACCGGCCCACGGCGTGGTCCGCCGGGTAGAGCCGGGCGAGCACCGCGAGCGGATCGCGGCCGGACGGGCCGTGACGGCCGGGCAGCGGGTGGACGTCCGCCGACGAGCCGGCGCCCTCTGCCCGGAGAACCGCCAACGGAACGACGAGCGCCGGCCGGGAGGGCTCGAGTGGCGTCGCAATCAGGCGCTCGGCGGCGACGATCTGGAGGCCGGCGGCGAGGTCGAGGCCCCACCGCAACCGTGCCTCCGCGACCAGCGCGTCGAGCATGCCGAGCGGCTAGCTGAGCTGGAGGTCGTCGAGGAGCTGGCGGGTGACCGTCACCGCGTCCTTCTTCTCGCCGTACCAGTTCTGGAACGCGCGGGCCTTGATCGTGTCGGTCTGCTCGGCATCGGGCTTCTGCGTCCGTTCCTCGAGGACCTTGTAGAGGAACAGCCCGCCATCCTTGATGTCGACGACCTGCGACAGCTCGCCGACCGGCGTCGCGTAGATGTCGCGAAGGAGCCGGGCATCCATCAGACCGGGCGCAACCCAGCCCTTGTCGCCGCCCTTGCCGGCCTCGTTGCCGTCGGAGTAGTCGCGCGCGACGTCCTCGAACTTGGCCTTGCCACTCGCGATCTCGTCGCGCAGCTTCGCGATCTCGTCGGCGTCGGGCGGGTGGTACATGATCTGGGCGACGTGCCAGCCGAACGCGGTCTTGAACGGCTGGAGGACCTGACCATCCTTGAGGCCTTCCTTCAGGACCGCGTCCTTGAACTCCTGGACGAAGTTGGTGCTGCTGTCGACCCAGCCCAGCTTGCCACCGGTGCCGGTCTCGCCCTGCGCGGATGTCTCGTCGCTCTCGGCACGGGCCATCTCGTCGAACTTCGCGGGGTCCTTCTGGAGCTCGTCGAACGCCTTGTCGGCCGCGAGCTGGGCCTCGCTCCAGCCCGGATCGTCCGCGGGCAGCGTCTGGGCCTTGTCCGGATCGTCATACGGTGAGAACAGGATGTGCCGGACCTTGACCGCGTCCGCAGCGAGCGCCTGGCTCGGCGCCTGAAGCGCAAGCTCGAGGATGTGACGCTGCTTGTCCGACGCCTCGGCGTCGGCGATCGCCTTGTCCTCGAGCATCTCGCGGATGACCTCGGCAGCCACGGCCTCGCGGTAGACGTCCTCCTTCAGGCCCGCGTCCTTCAGCTTCTCCGTCCAGGCCTGGTCGACCGTCGCGGGTGCGATGTCGGTGACCTTGCCGATGAGGTAGTCGCCGTTGTCGCCCTCGATGACCGCGGTCGGCTTGTCCTTCTCGGCGGCGAACACCGCATCGAGCCACTTGGGATCCTCGACGGCGTCCTTGCTGATCCAGCCGAGGTCTCCGCCCGTCGATGCCGAAGCGTCGGTCGATACCGACTTCGCGACGTCCTCCCACTTCTTGCCGCCGGTCGTGACGTCGACGAGGGCCTGGTCGGCGATCTTCTTCGCCGCGGCCTTCTGCTCGGCGGTCGGCTCGTCCTTGCCGTCGTCGACTTCCGGCCGAACCGCGATGATCCAGGCGTGGCGCTCCTCGGGCGTCGTCGACTCCTCGACGATCTTCGCGTCGATCTGCTCGGGCGTTGCCGAGATGCCCATCTCCTTCGCCAGATCGCCCTGGATCTTCGTGTCGATGAGTCGCTCGAGGACCTGCGGCGTGAGCGCCTGGGCCTGGGCCTGCTGCTGGAGCGACTGGATCTGCTGCTGGGCCTGTGCGCTCGTGATGTGGCCGGCGTTCAGCGCCGCCTCGATCCGCGATCGCTGCTGCTGAAGACGCCAGACCTCGATCTGGGCCTGCTCGGTGAAGTCGTCCTTCGTGATCGTCTGACCACCGACGCTCGCCGCCGGGGCAAGGTGTTCGCTGTAGTACGAGACGACGGCGACGCCGACGAGAATCACGACGGCGCTGACGACCGCCAGACCGAAGCCGACATTGAGGTAGAGGTTCCGCCGGCTCTCGCCCTCCCTCGATTGGCGGCGGGGTTTGTTCGCGACGGGTTTGGCTCGGAAGGTCATGGGGTGATGCGGTCCTGCAACATGGGGTGGATCAAATCCTGGTCGGACGGGTCCGGTATCGTACCGTACCCGGCGCCCGCGTCCCGTGGACGGGTCTGGTCACGCCTCCCCGGTATGTCCGGTCGATCGGCGGGTATCCGTCGCCAGCCGATCGACGAGCGCGACGTAGCCCTCCGCCTCACGCTCCCACGCCCGGTCCGCCACGATCGCGGCCGTTCGCTCGACGGCCGCCTCGCGCGCGAGCGGGTCGTCCGCGATCTCGGCAATCGCCGTCGCGAGGGCGCTCGCGTCGCCCGGCTCGTACTGAGTCACCGTCCCCGCGGGAAACGTCTGCTCGACCATCGGCAGCCGCGATGCGACGACCGGCTTGCCCATCGCCGCGTACTCGAACACCTTCGTGGAGAGGCTGACGTCCGTGAACGGATCGCGGCGGGTGGGGGCGACGCCGATGTCCGCTCGTGACACCGCAAGCGGGACGTCCTCGATCGGGATGCGGCCGTGGAACGTGACCTTGTCCTCGACCTCCTTCGCGCGGGCGCGGGCGGCGAGCGGCTCTGCGGCGTCGCCTCGGCCGTAGACGTCGAACGCGACGTCCAGCTCGGGCCGGGAGCGGCGCAGCGCGGCGATCGCGTCGATGACGACGTCGACCTCGTACACGGGTGTGAGCGCCCCCGCGTACACGAGCCGGATGGTGCCCTCCTCGGCGAACGTTCGGCGGGCGAGGCTTGCCTGATCGAAGCGTGCGAGCGAGGGGCTGTTCGGCACGACCCCGAGCTTGTCGGCCGGCGTGCCGAGCGCGACGAGCCGGTCGCGCATCGCGGGGTTCACGGTGACGGCCGCCGTCGCCAGCCCGATCGACATCCGTTCGGTCAGGCGAAGCGCGGCGTGGACGACCCGGTTCGACGCCCGTGGAAACCGCGACCGGAAGAACTCGGGCATCGCCTCGTGGAGATCGAGCAGCAGCGGCACCCCGGCGAGACGCAGCGGCAGGGCGCCGAACGCGAGGAAGTCGGGCGGCGTGTGGACCTGGACGAGCGCGTAGTGGCGACGGCCGTGGGCCCGTGTCAGCGCCCACGTGGCCCGGGCCAGGAACGCGAGGTATTCCGCGAGGTACGTCGGCAGGCCAGCGCCCTGGTGGCGGCGGACGTCAAGCCGGCGGACCGTCACGCCATCGAGGGTTCCGTAGGCTTCATCGCCGTCTCGCCGCAGGCCGAACACGTCGACCGGTCGCCCTGCGGCGACGAGCGATTCCGCTTCCCGCCGAACGCGGGGATCCTCGTCGTAGTACGCGTGGACGAGCATCGCCACGGGCCTCCGCGGGCCGGGACGCCGTACCGTGCTCAGCGGCCGCTCCAACCGGCCCCGAGACGGAGCACCTGGCGGGCCCGGACCGGTCGACCGGCCGAGCTGTTGACGGTGTCCACGACGAGCGGGGCGGTCGCGTAGACGCGTTCGAAGTCGACGGCCGCGTGGGCGGTGATGACGACGACCGCATCCGTGCCGAGCACGTCGTCGAGCGCCGCCGACTCGTGGACCGCGCCGGACCCGTCGCGGAAGCTCTGCACGTGCGGGTCGTGATAGACGACTGCCGCGCCACGCGCCGCGAGCCCCGCGATGACGTCGGCCGCCGGCGAGTTGCGGGCGTCGCGGACGTTCGGCTTGAACGCGACCCCGATCACACCGACGCGCGCGCCGCGGAGCGCCTTGCCGTGCTCGTTCAGGGCCTCGGCGACGAGATCCACGACGTGCCGCGGCATCGCGAAGTTGATGTCGCCGGCGAGCTCGACGAACCGGTCGATGAAGTCGAACTCGCGCGCCCGCCACGAGAGGTAGTAGGGATCGACGGGAATGCAGTGGCCGCCAACACCCGGCCCGGGCGTGAACCGCATGAACCCGAACGGTTTCGTCGCCGCGGCGTCGATGACCTCCCAGACGTCGAGGCCCATCCGCTCGCATAGCAGCGCGAGCTGGTTGACGAGCGCGATGTTGACGTTGCGGAAGACGTTCTCGAGGAGCTTGGCGAGCTCCGCGGCGTCGGGCGATGACACCTGGAGCACCTGATCGTTGATCGTTTCGAGCAGCTTCGCCGCCCGCCTCGTCGCGTCGGTCGTCGTCGCTCCGACGAGACGCGGCATGCCCTTTGACGCGCTCGCGGGGTCGCCCGGGTTGACGCGCTCGGGAGCGAACGCGAGGTCGAAGTCCTGGCCGGCGAGGAGGCCGGACCGCTCGAGCTCCTCGCGGAACGGACCGCTCGTCGTGCCCGGGAACGTCGTCGACTGGAGGACGACGAGCTGGCCCTGCCGGAGGTGCTCCCGGATCAGTGCAGCCGCGCTCAGGACAGGCCCGAGGTCCGGGTCCTTCGAGCGCGTGATCGGGGTCGGGACGCAGACGAAGATCACGTCGGCATCGGCGAGCGCCGCCTCGCCCGGGCGGACGACGCTCAGGCCAGCGCCGAGCGCGTCAGCCAGCCGCTCGTTCGAGATGTCGTCGATCGGCGAGCGACCGGCGGACAGCTCGTCGACACGCGGTTCGTGGGCATCGATCCCCTCGACGTCGAGGCCGGCTTCGGTGAACGCGATCGCCAGGGGCAAGCCGACGTAGCCCAGTCCGACGATCGCGATCCGCCGGTCGGTTGCCGGTGCCGCGTCCGTCTCGGTTTGCTGCTGCAGGTCGGTCACGAGTCCTCCGCGTGGTTCCCGGGAAGGCTAGCGGATACGGGCGAGAATCTCGCCGGCCAGCCGCGCGCCGATCACCTGCCAGTCGTAGTCGCGCTCCGCCGCGGCCCGCGCGTTCGCGCCCATCTCGCGGGCGCGAGACTGGTCCTCGAGGACGGAGGCGATCGCCGCGGCCATCGCCTCCGCGGAGTCCGCCTCCGCGACGGCGCCCGCGTCGCTTGCGGTGACGATCGCGGCGATTTCGCGGCGCGGCGTCGTGATCACGGGCCGGCCGGCCGCGAGGTAGTCGAACAGCTTCACCGGTGCGACGGAGTCCCAGTAGGCATGGGCGGGCGTCGGGATCGCGAGGACCGTGGCTTGGGCCAGCCGCGCGCCGAGCTCCGTGTACGGGGCCTGGCCGATCTCGATCCACGGATCGCTGCTGACGATCTCGGTGAGGGCGTCGAGGTAGGCCCGGCTGTCGTCGCCGGTCGCCGCGAGCCACAGGTGGAGGCGCGTGTCCGCGACCCGCTCCCGAACGAGGCGGGCTGCGGCGATCAGCTCCTCGATTCCGCGGCGGGGCGCGGCGCCCGAGACGAACGCGATCGCCGGGGCCTCGGGCCACGGGCCGGGTCTGACGGTACGGGTGTCGCTGCCGTTCGAGGCGACGACGACCCGATCCGGATCGAGACCGGTGAGCTCGGCAAATGGTCGTGACGGGGCGACGAGGACCCGGAAGGCGTCGCGGTTCCCAGCCTGCCGGGCGCGGATGTCGCTCGCGAGGTCGGCGGGCGTGTCGATGCCGAGGGCGTCGTTCTGGAGCAGCGCGTCGTCGTGGATGTCGACGACCGCGGCATCCCCGAGGCGCCGCACGGCGGCGAGCTGCTTGTCGACGAGCAGCTCCGTCGATGCGACGAGCGGCGGCCGGCGCCAGACCTGCCAGCGCGGTGCCCGCAGCTCGCGCAGCGCCGCGGACAGCGGATCGACCCGGCGATCCTCGAGGACACGGCCGCCCGTCGCGGTTGCAAGTCCATCGAGCAGGTAGTGGCGCCGGAGATCACCGCCCCAGCGGCGTCGGTCACCCTCGCGGAGGACGAGCCAGGGCCGGCTCACAGAAGCAGTGGATGGGGCATCGCCGGATTATCGGCCAACGTCACCCAACGAGAGGCGCGCCGCGGGGCGGCCGAGGGCAGGGCCCGCGCGAGCTCCGCGCCCAACGCAGCGATCGGCAGTCCGGTGGCGCCCGACCGCGTGCTACGCTCGCGCCCGCATGGCAACCACCGCAGAGGCCCGGCCGTTACGGGCCGCGCGACGGCCGGGTGCGCTCGAGCTGATCCAGACTGGGTTCCGGGAGATCTGGAGCCATCGCCGGCTCACCCGATACCTCGTCCGCGCCGACCTCAAGAAGCACGGCGCCGACACCGTTCTCGGCAACATCTGGTGGGTGCTCGACCCGCTCCTCCAGATGGTCGTGTACGTCGTCCTCGTGGATTTCATCTTCCACGTCGGGACGCCCGACTATCCGCTCTTCGTGTTCTCGGCGATCCTGCCCTGGAAGTGGTTCTCGTCCGCGGTCAACGACGGGATCTCGTCGGTGACGAGCCGCGAGCGGATCATCAAGCAGGTGAAGTTTCCGAAGATCGTGCTGCCGGTCGCGGCGACCGTCGGCGGAGTTGTCAGCTTCGCGTTCGGGTTGATCCCGCTGCTGGCGATGATGGTCCTGTTCTTCTCGGACCGGCTCAGCTGGTACCTGCTGCTGATTCCCGCGATCGCGGCCGTGCAGTTCGTCTTCTCGTTGGCGTGCGCCGTGCTCGTGGCGGGCGTCAACGTCTTCTTCCGCGACATCGCGAACGTCGCCCGCCACGCCCTTCGGCTGTGGTTCTACCTGTCGCCGGCGCTCTACTCGTACGAAGCCGTCGCGGGCAGGCTCGATGGCTGGGTCGGCAGGATCCTGGCGTTGAACCCGTGGACGCCGCTGTTCGAGTCCTACCGCAACGTCATCTACGACGAGACGATGCCGAACTGGCCGTGGCTGTTCGCGCTGCTCGTCGTCTCGACGATCTTCCTCGGCCTCGCGATGGTCTTCTTCAAGCGCGTCGAGCCCGCGTTCGCGAAGGTGCTCTGAATCAATGACCGACCGGCGCGAAGGCGCACCTCTCCCGGA
Organism: Candidatus Limnocylindrales bacterium; assembly: GCA_036274475.1. GTDB lineage: Bacteria > Chloroflexota > Limnocylindria > Limnocylindrales > CSP1-4 > CF-46. The sequence continues at coordinate 49,997 of DASUFO010000002.1, read as the reverse complement.
CTACGCGATCGACGTCCAGAACCTGGGCGTCCGCTACAACCTGCGGCTGACCCGCCAGACGACGGTCCGGACGTCGTTCCGGGATCTCCTCAAGAAGCGCGAGGGCCCGTCCCACTTCTGGGCCCTCCGCGACGTGTCGTTTCGAGTGGTCCACGGCGAGAGCCTCGCCGTCATCGGCCCGAACGGCGCCGGCAAGAGCACGCTCCTCCAGGTTCTCGCCGGGATCATCCAGCCGAACGAGGGCGCGGTCGACGTCGTCGGCCACGTGTCGAGCCTCCTGACGCTGGGTGCCGGCTTCGACGCCGACCTCTCCGGCCGCGACAACATCCGCCTCGCCGGGGCGTTCCTGGGCATCCCCCACAAGGTCATGGAGGAGAAGCTGCCGGGGATCGTCGACTTCGCCGACCTCGGCGAGTTCATCGACGCCTCGATCAAGACGTACTCGTCGGGCATGCGCGCGCGGCTCGGGTTCTCGATCGCCACCGCGGTCGACCCGGACGTTCTCATCATCGACGAGGTCCTCGCGACCGGCGACGCGGTCTTCCGGGCGAAGAGCAAGCAGCGGATCATCGAGCTCACGAAGCACGCCAAGGCGATCGTCCTCGTGACCCACGACATGTCCTGGGTCACCGAGTTCTGCAACCGGGCGATGCTGCTCGACCACGGCCACGTGATCATGGAGGGCCCGCCGGCCGACGTCGTGAAGCTCCACGAGGAGCGCTCCGAGAAGGCCCGGATCGAACGCGAGGCCGAGCTCGCGCGCCGGATCGCCGCCGTCGAGGGGAATCAACCGACGACTGCCGGCTGAGGATCGATGGCGGAGGACGAGATCGAGCCGGAGGTCATGGACGTCCTCGTCGTCGCCGACTGGTTTCCCGCGTATGACGATCCCGCCGCGGGCCGGTTCGTCGCAGATCAAGTGGAGGCGGTGGCGGCGACCGGGCTCGTCGCACCCCGCGTCGTCTCGTTCGATGCGGCGCTGCTGACGGGCGGGGCCGCGGCTCGGCGGCAGCAGGAGGCCGCGGTCCTGACGGCCGCCCGCACGCTTGCGGCGGATTCCCGGACCGGCTTTCTTCCGACGAGCGGGGTCCGGGACGGCGTCACCGTCGCGCGCCTGACGGTTGCCGAGGGCCGGACCTCGACGACCGGAGCGATCCATGGCAGCGCCCACCGGGCGGACGTCCTCGCAGCCTTCGTCGAGGCTCGTGCGACTCCGGCAGCCCGGCGCCCGGGCGTGGTCCACGCCCACGTCGTGTATCCGACCGGCGCAGCGGCGGCGACGCTGGCCGATCGCCTCGGCTGGCCGCTGATCGTGACCGAACACAGCTCGTTCGTCGACCGGATCGTTGCCGACGAGGCGATCCGCGCTCGCTATGCCGCGACCCTGGCCCGTGCCCACCGTGTCATCGCGGTCAGCTCGATGCTGGGCCGCGAGCTCGCGGAAGCGTTCCCGGCGGCCGCCGGACACATCGAGGTCCTCCCGAACGCCGTCCCGATCGAGGACTTCTCGCTCGGCGAGCCGGCGAAGCGGATCCCGGACCAGCTGCTGTTCGTGGGCCATCGCAAGCCGACGAAGGGGATCGAGGCGCTGCTTCGGGCAGTCGTCGTGGCACGGGAGCAGCGGTCCGCGATCACGCTCCGCCTGATCGGGCGCTCACCGGACGCTGCGACCGAGGCCGGCTGGCACCGGCTCGCCGCCGACCTCGGCCTGGCCGACGTCGTCGCGTTCGAGGAGGCGGTCGATCGCGCTGCGATCGCGTCGGCGATGCACGAGGCCAGCCTGTTCGTCCATCCGAGCCCCCGCGAGACGTTCGGGGTCGTGGCCGTCGAGGCCCTCGCCACGGGGCTGCCGGTCGTCGCCGCCGATTCGGGCGGCGTGACGGAGATCATGGGCGACGACCCGAGGGCGGTCGGCGCGGTCGTGCCCGCGGGCGATCCGGCAGCGCTCGGAGCGGCGATCGTCGAGACGCTTGGGCGGCTGGACGGCTTCGACCCTGCAGCGTTGCGGGGGAGCGTCGAGCGGCGCTTCGGCGGGCGGTACGTCGCCGAGCGCCTCGCGGTCGTGTATCGCGAGGCGGCGGCTGCCATGCCGCGCGGTCACGGGCTCGTTCTCGAGTCACCGGCGGCGCCCGGTCTGCCGGCCCGCGCGCAGACGCTCGTCGTGGCGCTCGACCGGGCGCGTGCCGCATCGCGGCTGGCCGCGGTCCCCGACGACCTCCGGTCATCGCTCACCCTGGTGACGGCCGTGGAACCGAGCGGCGTGGCCATTCCTCCCGTCGGGCGACGGATCGAGCTGGCGGTCGACGCGCGTTGGGCCCCGGATCGTGCTGCGCCCGCCCGAACACGAAGGGCGGGCTGGCCGGGTCGACTCGCCCGCCTTGCGCACGACCCGGGGGCGACGCTCAGGCGGGTCCTCCGACGCGACGCCGGCACGCGTCGTTCGCTCGCTGGTACCTCCGACGCGCTCGTCCGGCTGGCCCGCGAGCTCGGTGGCGAGAGGCCGGTCGAGGTCATCGCTCTCGACGGTCACGACCACCTCGCGATCGCGGACGCGCTCCGAACCGGATCCGCCCGCCTGGGACCCGGCGGGCTTCGACGGCTCGTCGACGAACGGGGCGCCGCCCAGCGGCGCCGGGACTCGTACCCGTGAGTGGCGGCGACGTCGAGAACGCGACACGAGCGTCCGTCCTCGTCGTGGCGAGCTGGTACCCCAACGTGGTCGACCTCGCGGCGGGTCGGTTCGTCGCCGACCAGATCATCGCCGTAGCGAAGACCGGTCGAGTCGCGCCTCGCGTCGTGTCGTTCGACCCGATTCCGCTCGTCGGCGGAGCGACGGCTCGCGCCCGCCAGGCGCCCGTCGTTCACGCGGCCGTCGCAACGGCGATCGAGCGCGAGGAACCCATCTTCGTCCCGGGCTTTGGAGTGGAGCCGCCGTTCGACGTCGCGCGCCTCGCCGTCGCCGACGGATCCACCCCGGTCCTCGGAACCGCGGCGGCTGCGGAACACCGGCGCGCGGTGCTGCGACCGCTCGGGCAGCGCCTCGCGGCGAGCCCGGACGGCCCGCCGGCCCTCGTCCACAGCCACACTGGCTACCCGGATGGAGCGGCGTCGGTCGTCCTTGCGGACGCGCTGGGCTGCCCGCTGGTGATCACCGAGCACGCGACGTTCCTCGCTCGGATCCTGGCCGAGCCGACGCAGCGCGAGCTTTACGCCGCGGCCGTGGCCCGGGCGTCGCGCGTCATCGCCGTCAGCGAGCTGCTCGCCGATCAGATCCGGGCGGCCCTGCCGGGGGTCGAAGACCGCCTCGTCGTCATCCCGAACGCGATCGCGATCGACGAGTTCAGCGCGCCGCCGATCGCGGATCGCCGGCGGGACGAGCTGCTGTTCGTCGGCTACCGGAAGGAGATCAAGGGCATCGATACGCTCATCGAGGCGTTTGCGCTCATCCGGGCCCGCCGTCCCGGAGCCCGGCTGCGGCTGATCGGCGGCGGGCCCGACGAGGCGCTCGAGCGGCGCTGGCACGAGCTGGCGGCACGGCTCGGGGTGACCGACGCCGTCTCGTTCGAAGGCGTCGCCGGACGGGCCGACATTGCGCAAGCCATGGCGGGGGCGAGCGTCTTCACCCACGCCAGCCGCTACGAGACGTTCGGCGTCGTCGCGGCCGAGGCGCTCGCGGCCGGCCTGCCGGTCGTCGCGACGGATTCGGGCGGCGTCTCGGAGCTGATGGCGAGCATGCCGTCCGGCGCCGGCGAGGTCGTCGCGGTCGACGACTCGGCCGCGTTTGCGGCAGCGGTTCTGCGTGTCCTCGACGACCGTGCCGCGTACGATCCGGCTCGGCTTCGGGCGTCTGTCGTGGCTCGCTTCGGGCTGGAGGCGGTGGGAGCGCGAATCGCAGCGCTCTACGACGAGGTGCTCGGGGAGTGGCGCGGACGCCCGGGCGCGACGCGACCGCCGCAGATCGCACGCACGCCTTCTGTGCCCCGTCGCGGGCCGCCGCTGCTGATCGGACTGGACCGGGCCGCGGCCGGAGCCGCCCTTGGCCGGCTCCCGGACGAGCTCCGCCGACGACTCACGGTCGTGACCTCGTCGCGACCGCAAACGGTCGAGCTGCCCCCGGTCGGCCGATTGCTCGAGGTTCCCGTCCCGCCGCTGGCCGCAGTGACGGCCGGTCCCGGTGGCAGGAACCTCGCCGAGCGCGCGCTGCGCTTCGCCGTCCATCCACGCGCCGAGATTCAAGCGCGGCGCGATCGCGACGGGCTGACCGAATCGGGCGTCGCCCGGGCGACGGCGGAGGTTCGATCGGCGCTCTTCGGTGACGATACGCCAGACGGTCCCTTCCGGCTGGTGCCGCTCGACGGGCGTGACGTTGAAGTCGCCGCGCGCCTCGGCTCCGGGCATGCCTGGCTTGGCGCCGGCGGCGTGCGGCGCCTCGCCGACGAATGGCGTGCCGGCGCGGAGCTCGACGAGCCAGGCTCAGGACTCGCGACGTAGCACTTCGTCGGCGATCCGATCGCCGACGACCGACCAGTCGAAGTGGGCCTCCGCGGCCGCCCGCGCCCGGGCGCCGATCTCGTGGGCCCGGCGGCGGTCGTTGAGCAGCGGCGCGAGCGCCTCCGCGACCGAGTCGGGGTCGTCGCCTGGTGCCACGACGCCGACGTCGAACCGCTTGAGAACGGCGACCGTCTCGGTCCGCGGCGTGGACACGATCGGGCGGCCGGCCGCCATGTAGTCGAAGACCTTCACGGGCAGCGCGACATCGAAGTAGTCGTTCGGCGGCAGCGTCAGCGCGAGCACCGTCGACTGGCTGAGTGCCTGGCCGAGCTGCTCGTATGGCGCCGTTCCGATCTGGATCCAGGACTCATTCCCGACCGTCGCCCGGAGTCCGTCGATGTAGGCGCTGCCCGACCCGCCCGTCGCCGCGAGCCACAGCTGCAGTCGAAGATCCCGAATCGAGGTGCGGAGCCGCCGCGACGCCTCGATCAGCGTCTCGAGGCCGCGTCCCGGCGCCGCGCCAGACGCGATTCCGATCGTCGGGACGTCCGGCCACGGCCCGGGTCGAACCCGTGACGTGACGGTTCCGTTCGCCCCGACGATCACGCGGTCCATGTCGAGGCCGATCAGCCGCGCGAACGAAGCGGTTGGCACGACGTGCCAGCGGAACAGCCCCTCGTTTCGGGCCCGACGGACCGTGAGCTCCTCGATCCTCGCCTCGCTGAGCTCCACGTCCATCGCGCGCGCCTGCAGCACGTGGTCGTCGTAGATCGCAACGACTGCCGGATCGACATGGCCGGGAATCCAGTCGAGCCACGACGCGGGTGCTTGCTCCGACGCGGCAAGTGGCCGCTGCGCCGCCGGAGGCGGCCGGATTCCGATGCGGTCCGCCACCCGTCGCAACCGCCCGCCGAGAATCTCGCGGCGAAACGCCGGCCAGCCATCGGTCACCGACGCGCCGGTTCGTGCCGCCAGCCGCGCGAAGATCTCCTGCCGCCGGATCTCCCCGCCCCAGCGTCGCTGCTCACCGGCACGGACGACCACCCACCGTTCCCTGGACATGCTCCAAGCGTACTGGCGAGCATCGTCGCCGGCAGGACGGACCGCCAGGTCCGGACAGACCGCCAGGTCCGGCGCGAACGCCGGTCCGCCGTCCTACGAGGACTGCGCCGTCGAGCCGCCGTCGTTCGGCGGGGCGCCCAACAGCGACCGGACCAGCGACCGATAGGCGCTCGCCGCCGGCGGCCATCCGAACTGCTCGTCCGCCAGCCGCCTGATCCGGGCCCGCCACGCCGCTCCGTCGGGCGTCGCGAGCCGGTCGAGGACCGACGTGATCGCGGCGGCCAGGTCCTGAGGTTCTGCGCTCGCCGCGACGGCGCCCAGGTCGTGGTCGCGGACGAGAGACGCCATCGTCGTCAGCCCGGCGGGGACGACGATCGGCGTGCCCGCGACGACGGCCTCCCAGAACTTGTTCGGCGTCGTCAGCCGCTGGTTCGCCGACACCGGCGGCAGCGGGATCAGGCAGACGTCGGCCGAGGCGACCCACGCCACGACCTCGTCGGCCGGCCGGGCGTCGAGCGTCACGTGGCGACCCTCGAAGCGTGCGTCGCGATCGCGTGCCCGGGCGGCGGCCATACCCCGGCCGAAGCCGAGGATCACGAGCGCCGCATCCGGGACCTGCGTGATCGCCTCCGCCGCCGCCTCGAGGCCGAGATTCGGGCCGGTGCGGCCCTGGAAGACGACGATCCGCGTCGACGGTGGCAACCCGGCGGCGCGCCGAAGTAGGTTTGCGCCCGCCTCGAGCTCGCCGGGATCTGGCGGCTCCGGGATGTTCGGAAGGACGGCGATGAGCTCCTCCGGACGCCACATGGCCGTCAGGCGCTCCGCGAAGGCGTCGTTGATCGTGACGATCCGGTCCGCCGCCGTCGCCCACGCCGCCTCGATCCGAGCGATCCGGCGCCGGACGCGCGGCGGCATCGCCGTGACCGCGTTCGACTCGGTGACGATGTCGACGCTGTCGTAGATCACCCGCGCGGGCCGGCCCGACGGCCCGACCGGATACCGATCGCGGGCGGCGAGTGCGGCCGCGATCGTGAGCGAGCCGCAGGCGTGATACACGTCGGCCGGGGCGAGGTCGCGGGCGAGCGTAGCCCACCAGCCGCGAACCGGATGTGGCCAGAGCAGCCACCGGCGGAGGTCGAGGAGTGGCGAAGCGAGCTGCCGAATCAAACCGCCGCGGGGCGCCGTCGTGCTGCCCACTTCGGCCCGAGCGCCGGAAGCCGCGTCACTCGCGCCGACGAACCGCCACGGGCCAGAGGGCGCGTAGCGCCGGAGCTCGATCGGCGGGTGGTTTTCGATGCCCGGCTCCGGCTCGCCGGCCGCGCCGGCTCGGCCCGGACCGACGACCTCGCGATCGGGGAGCCCGGGCGCCGTCACGGCCGCGATCTCGACTGCGAAGCCTTCGGCCGCGAGCGCTCGGGCGATGCGGACCGAACGCGAGTACGGAGCGGCCGGCCCACCCACGAGCACGACAGCCCGGGTCGTCACCATGGACGACCGGTCAGCCGGCCGTACTCGTCGAGCAGGACCTGGACCTGGGCCTCCCAGGAGTACGGTCCCGCGGCCGCCGCGAGCGCCCGTCCAGAGATCGCGTCGCGCTCCTCGGCCGACAGCGCGAAGATCGAGCGGATCGCGTCCGCGATTGCCGCCGGGTCGGTCGGGTCGCAGACCACGCCGCAGCCGGTTTCCCGGACGATCGGCGCCATCCCCGGCAGGTCCGACGCGATGACCGGCACGCCCGCAGCCATCGCCTCGAACAGCTTGTTGGGCGTCGTGAGGCGATGGTTGAGCGTCGTGGGCTGGATCGGCATCGCGACGATGTCGGCCGACGCGACCCAGTCGAGGAGCTCCGCCGGCGGCACCGCCGGAAGCACGTGGAGCCGGCCGCGGTGGACGTCGCGTCGGGCCGCCTCCCGGTATGCCGCCTCCAGCGGCCCATAGCCGAGCAGGCAGAGGTGGATGTTGCCGGCCAGCTGGTCGAGGGCGGCGATCAGCTCCTCGATCCCGCGATGCGGCGCGAGGCCGCCCTGGTACAGCACGACGCGGGCGGTCTTCGAAAGGGCGAGCGCTTCGTGGAACCGGCGCGGCCGTTCGGCCGGCGGATCGCGGCGGTAGGAGCAGTTCATCACGATCGCCGGCAGCGGCGTCCCGAAGCTCTTCGCCAGAACCTCCGCGTAGGGCCGGTTCACGGTCATGACCCGCGACGCCTGCCGCGCCCAGCGCCGTTCGACCGCCCCGAACAGCCGTCGCGCGAGCAACGGCAGCCGAGCGATGTTCCGGGCGTGGATGTAGATGTCGCGGGCGTCGTAGACGACCGGGGCGAGATCGCGACGGCCGAGATCGAGCCCGATCGGGATGCCCATGTAGGCCATCGCGTGGACGAGGTCGGCCATCGGCGCGACCGGTCGTGTCGCAAGGCGCTGGGACCGGACAGTCAGCGCGATCGCCGCGAGACGCCACGCAGCCGCGAACCCGGCGCGAATGCGGCCGAGGACGCCACGACGGGACGGGGGCCGGGACGAAACGGCGGTTTCGCCATCGGCTGGCGGCCCGGGCGGGACACGACGGCGCATTCGCCGCGCGACCGGCCGAAGCGGACGTGGCAGGCCGGCCTCCGTCGACACCGGGACACGGATGACCCGGTAGCCCGCGGCATGGTCCTCGCGGTCGGGCAGGCCCGGCTCGGACCGGGCGAGCACGGTCACCTCGTGGCCCCGGGCCGCAAGCGAGCTCGCGATGCGCCACGCGCGCGAGTCGAACGCGCCGCTCGATGGCAGCACGAGCGTCGCCCGCTGCGCGACTGGCTTCGACGCCGGCGTCACCTCTCCGCCTCGAGGTCGCGATAGAGCGCGACGAGCTTCGCCGCCTCCGTCTCCCAGTTCCAGCGTTCGACGGCGGCCCGATGGGCGCGCTCGGCCATCGCGTCGTACGCCGCCGGCGCGAGGTCGAGGATCCGCCGGATCGCCGCGGCGATCGACGCCGGTGACGCCGGGTCGAACAGCTCGCCGAGCGGACCCTCGGGATTCTCCGCGACGATCGCCCGGAACCCTGGGAAGTCACTGCCGGCGACGGGGACGCCGGCAGTGAACGCCTCGAACATCTTGTTCGGCGTCGAGAGCTCGTAGCTCCGGTTCGTCGCCTCGATCGCCATGCCCGCCACGTCGACCGACGACACCCAGCGGACGACGTCGAGCGGGGGCACGGGCGGCAGAAGGTGGACGCGACCGCCGAACGCGGGATCGGCCGCCATCGCCTCGACGTCCCGGGCGAGCGGCCCGAACCCGAGGAACGCGAGATGGACTGCCTCGAGGCCGGGCTCCAGCATCGCCCGCGCCAGGACCTCGATGCCTCGGCCGACGCGCAAGCCGCCGGTATAGATCACGACCCGGGTCTCGGCCGGCAGGCCAAGCGCGTCGCGGACGAGCGTCGTCCGCGTCATCGGGCCGATTGGCCGGGGCGGGCAGTTGTGAACGACGACGACCCGTTCGATCCCGATGCGCGGCCTGAGGTGATCGGCGTAGCCATCGCTCACGGTCACGAGCGCATCGGCCTCTGCCGACCATTCGCGCTCCTTCCGACGCAACCAGTTGACGGCCCACGAAGGCCGGCCGACGGTCGCGGTCGAATCGACGTACAGCTCGTGGCTGTCGTAGATGAGACGCGCCGACGGCCGATGGAGGCGCCGGGCGATCAGCGCGGCGGGCAGGCCCGTCAGGTCGTGGCCGTGGTAGACGTCGGCCTCGCCGGCCAGCCGGGCGGCGTCGCGGGCCCAGCCCAGCGTCCCGAATCGCCACATCGCCAGCCAGTCGAGACCGTCCATCCGGGCGCCCTCGCGGGCGTGGAGCGAGCGGCTCCGGATCATCGACCAGAGTCGCGACGGCGCCCGGAGCCAGCGCCACCAGCGGCGGTACTGGGGCAACGGCACGCGGACGATCTCGAACCCGTCCCGTGGCTCGCGCTCGATCTCGCGAGGGGCGCCGGGCCGGGTGATCCCGAAGATCGTCACGCCGTGGCCGGCATCGCGGAGCGAGCCTGCCTCCTTGAGGATCCGGGCATCGACCGTCATGTCGTTCCGGACGAACATGGCGACCTTCATTCGCCAGCCTCGAGGACGGCCGCGATTCGATCGACCGCACCGGCCGGCGCCACCTCGAGCGACGCCGCGCGCTCAGCCGCGAGGGCCGGCGCACGATCCTGGGGCGCGAGTCGCTCGAGCTCCGCACGGGCCGCGGTCCCGTCGACGCCGATCACGACCATCGAGCCGCCCGAGCCGGCGACGGCCTCGACCCATTCCGTGGTCATCCTGAGCACGAGACACGGGACCCGGAGCCACGACGACTCGCGCTGGATGCCGCCCGAGTCGGTCAGGACGGCGGCCGCGTGCAGCTGGAGGGCAAGGGTGGAGGCGTAGGGCTGGGGCTCGACGACGACGACGGGTGGCTCCAGCGGGACGCCGGCGGTAGAGAGCGCCGCCCGCGTGCCGGGATGGAGGGCGAGGACGACGGGGCGCTCCTCGCTTGCGACCGAGTCGAGCAACGCCGTCCAGGCACGGACGGCGGCCGGCACCCGATTCTCCGCCCGATGGATCGTCGCGAAGAGATAGCGGCCGGGTTCGAGCGAGACCCCCAACCGGTCCGCGATCGGCTGGAGGACGGCCCGGTCGCGGAGCGTCGGCGCGATGTGCGCCGCCAGGTCCTGCATCACGTCGCCGACGTGGTGGACGCCGTCCGTGATTCCCTCGGCCGCGAGGTTGGCGACGCCGGCCGGCGTCGGGGCGAACAGCCAGCGCGCGATGTGGTCGGTCAGGACCCGGTTCGTCTCCTCGGGCATGCCCCGATCGAAGGAGCGCAATCCGGCCTCGACGTGGGCGACCGGGATGCCGAGCGACGAGGCCGCGAGCGCACCGGCCAGCGTCGAATTCGTGTCCCCGTAGACGAGAACGGCCTCGGGCCGCTCCGCCGCGAGGACATCGGCGAGCGCCGGCAGCATCCGGCCCAGCTGCTGCGCGCTCGTTCCGCCGCCGACGCCGAGCGAATGGTCCGGGCGCGGCAGCCCGAGCTCCTCGAAGAACGCCCCGGCCAGCGGCTCATCCCAGTGCTGGCCGGTGTCGACGAAGACCTCCTCGTGCCTGGCCCGGAGCGACGGCCACAGAGCCGCAGCCTTGATCAGCTGGGGCCGCGTCCCGACGACACTGACGATTCGCACGCTCAGAGCCTACCGACCGACTGCGGCCCAGTCGCCCCGTGTCGCTCGCGGCGATCCCCGCGGTCCATCAGAGAACGCGGCAGGCAGCGAGGCGCCGCTCCCCGGCGAATGCGGTCACGCTTGCTCGCCTCGATGATGATGCGGCAGCAGGATCACGGCGCCCGCGCGTCGGGCTCGATCTCGGTTCAGGACGACGCGGCGACCGCCGCCCGCGGTCGACCCGGAACGCCGATCCCGCGATACGCGACGGTCTCGGGCAGGGCCAGCGACCGCAGACTGTCGCGGCCGTCGAACAGCACCGCGAGGTCCGGGAACCAGGACGGATCCAGCGATTCGAAGAGCGGGTCCGCGGTCTGGGTCACGATCGCCCGGAACGGCCCGGGCGCGCCCCACTCCCAGGCGGCCGCGCAGCAGGCGGCGGTCTCGGCCGGCGTGAGCAGCGGGTCGTACGCCGAGACCACCGCGCCCTGGTGGGTGAGGCGCTCGATCAGCGGCAGCGCCCGGGAATACGCCATCTCCTTCACGCCGTGGCGGTACGTCAGCCCGAGGACGAGGATCGGGACGCCCGCCAGCCCGCCGAGCTCCTGCTGGAGCGCCTTGATCGCGACCCCGACCTGGCCGTCGTTCGTCCGCCGCGACAGCGCGACCATCTCGAGCTCCGGTGCTCGCGACAGCATGAAGTGGGGGTAGACCGGGATGCAGTGGCCGCCGACGCCGAGGCCAGGCTGGTGGATGTGCGAGTACGGCTGGCTGTTCGCGGCGGCGATCACCTCGTGAACATCGACCCCGACGCGTTCGGCATAGCGGGCGAACTCGTTGGCGAGCGCGATGTTCACGTCGCGGTACGTGGTGTCGGCGAGCTTCGAGAATTCGGCCGCCTCGGCGTTCGACATCGCCACGATCTCGGTGTCAAGCACCGCGTCGTAGAACGCCGCGGCTCTCGCCGTCGAGGCAGCGCCCAGACCACCGACGAGCTTCGGGTACGTGGCCAGGTTGCGCAGGGCCGCGCCGCTGTAGAGCCGCTCCGGGGAGAACGCGACGAAGAAGTCCTCGTCGGCCGCGAGACCCGTGGCCGCCTCCAGGCGCGCCGCGAACCGGTTGCGCGTGTCGCCGACCGGGAGCGTCGTCTCGAAGATCACGAGGGACCCCTGGTGAACGCCCGGCGCGATGGCGTCCACCGCGCCGTCCATGTAGCGATAGTCCGGCTGGTGGCCGTCGTCGAGCATCACCGGGACGATCAGCACGATGACGTCGCTCTCCCGGGCGGCGGCCGCACCATCCGTCGTCGCCCGCAGACGGCCACCCGCGTGGGCGGTCCGAACGAGCTCCGCCACGCCCGGCTCCTCGCCGATGTGCGACTCGCCGGCGTTGATCGAATCGACAACCGACTGCTGGACGTCGACGGCCGTGACGCGCCAGCCATGGGACGCGAACTGGGCGGCGAGCGGCAGGCCCATCTTCCCGGCCCCGACGACCGCGACGCGGCCGCTCGTCCCGGGCTCGCCGATCCATGGAGATGCCTCGATCGCGGGCTCGTGGCCGCACGCGTGAACCGGCAGCTCGATCGAGCCGCCGAGCAACGAAGGAACGGAAGAAGGGCGCGAAACGATCGTCATGCGAAGGCGAACCTCGAGGAGAGCCCGGAGAGGTCGATGGCAGTGCCCTGGGCGGCGGCATCGAGCAGGGACGTGGCAACGGCGACGGCCCAGAGACCGTCCTCGGCATCGATGATCGGCCGGCCGCCGTTGCGGACGACGTCGACGAACGCGTCGAGCTCGGCCGCGAGCGGCTCCGCCGAAGCGACCGGCAGCTCGAGGACCTCGCCCTCGAACGTGGGTGCGTAGCCCTTGATCAGCCGCGGATTCGTCGTATCGGTGGCGCGCGTGAACGTGAGCCGCTGGGTCAGGTAGTCGAGCTCGAACATGCCCTCCTCGCCGACGACCACGAGCTGGCGCCGCTTCGCCGGCGTGAGCCAATTGACGTCGAGCATGCCCGTCGCGCCGGACGGGAAGTGAAGCAGCCCGAAGAGCAGGTCCTCGTGGTCGGCGTGGATCCGCTGAGCGGTTTCGGCGTAGACCCGCGACGGCCGCTCGCCCGCGATCCAGGACAGGATGTCGACGTCGTGCGTCGCGAGGTCGACGGTCACGCCGACGTCGCGGATTCGCGCCGGAAAGGGGCCGGCGCGGCGGGAAGCGATCGCGTAGATCGACGACAGCCAGCCATCCGCGAGCAGCCGGCCGAGCTCGAGGACCGCCGGATTGAACCGCTCGACGTGACCGACCTGGACGGGGACGCCACGTTCGCGTGCGGTCGCGACGATCCGCATCCCGTCATCGACCGTGGCCGCGAGCGGCTTCTCGACGAGTACCGCGATGCCGCGCTCGATCGCCGCGAGCGCCAGCGGGACGTGGGCCGTCGTCGGGGCCGCGATGACGACCGCGTCGAGATCCGCCTCGGCGACCATCGCGCCCGGCTCCGCGAACGGCTGGGCACCGGACTGGGCGGCCGCGGCGTCGAGCGCCTCCGGCACCGGGTCGGCGACCGCGACGAGCCGGGTGTCCGACCGGGCCGAGAGAATCCGGAGGTGATTCCGGCCCATCGCGCCGAGGCCAGCGAGGCCGATCCTCACGGGCCCGGCGGCGACGCTCGTCATCGGGTGGCGAGCTCCTTGCGAGCGGTCGGCGCGGTGCCGCCGGCGGACGCGTGCCGCCCGACCGCCGCCCGGACGGCCGCCACGACCTCGTCCTGCTCGGCATCGGACAGGCCCGGGAACATCGGCAGGGCCAGCGTGTGCGCGGCCGCGGCGTCGGTGATCGGGAGCTCCGCGTGCAGGCCCCGCTCCATGATGTATTCCTGTCGGTGGACGGGCACCGGGTAGTAGATGTCCGCGCCGATCCCCGCCGACCGAAGCTCCTCGACGATCGTGTCGCGCGCGTCGCCGACCCAGACCGTGTACTGGTGGAAGACGTGGGTCCGGCCGTCGGGCGTGACCGGCAGGCGCACCGGCAGGTCCGCGAAGGCCTCGTCGTAGCGGGACGCAATCTGGCGCCGTCGGGCGGTGTTCCGCTCGAGCTTGTCGAACTGGGCGAGACCGATCGCCGCGGCGATGTCGGTCATCCGGAAGTTGTAGCCGAGCATCTCGAACTGGTAGCGGGCCCGCATCCCCTGGTTCCGGTACAGGCGGAGCCAGTCGGCGATCTTGTCGTCGTTGGTCGTGACGAAGCCGCCCTCGGCGGTCGTCATGTTCTTCGTCGCGTACAGGCTGAACGCGCCGTGACCGAAGCTCCCCGCGGGCCGGCCGCGGAACAGGGCGCCGTGGGCCTGGCAGGCATCCTCGACGACCGCGAGTCCGTGGCGGTCGGCGATCGCGAGGATCATGTCCATGTCGGCGACGAGACCGAACAGGTGGACCGGGCAGATCGCCCGGGTTCGCGGGGTGATCGCCGCCTCGATCTTCTTGGCATCGATGAGATAGGTGTCGGGCTCGATGTCGACGAAGACGGGCGTGGCGCCCGTGAACAGGATCGCATTCGCGGTCGCCGCGAACGTGTGCGACACCGTGATGACCTCGTCGCCGGGCTCGAGGCCGATCCCCGCGAAGATCGACATCAGCGCCAGCGTCCCGTTGGCGGTCGCGATCGCGTGCTTGACCCCCACGAACTCGGCCCACTCCTTCTCGAGCTCGGCGACGCGGCGGCCCTGGGCGACCATGCCGCTGGCGAGGACCTCGGCGACCGCCGCGGTCTCTTCCGGGCCGAAATCGGGCCGGGCGATCGGGATCATGCGGTTGCTCCTTGACGCGGGCCGGTGCGCTCCTCGAGCGTCTCGGCGTCGGGGATGTAGGCGTACGTGCGGCGGCAAGCGCCGCACATGAGCTCGGTGTGGGTCGCGTAGCGATCGGGCTCGGCGGGGGCAGCGTCGCCGTTGGCGTCGACGAGACGCTCGCCGCAGGCGCAGACCCAGCCGATCCGGCGGGCCGGGCTGCCGGCGACGAGGGCGTAGTTCGTGACGTCGCGGGTGACGACCGCGCCGGCGCCCACGGTGGCGTAGTTCCCGACCTCGACGCCCGCCACGACAACCGCACCGGCCCCGATCGAGCAGCCCGACCGAAGCGTGATCGGCGAGACCTGCCAGTCGCCGGCCTTGGCCAGATCGCCGGTGGACGTGATCGCCCGGGGATACCGGTCGTTCGTGAGAATCGCGCCCGGCCCGATGAAGACGCCGTCCTCGACGGTGACGCCGTGGTAGATCAGGGCGGCATTCTGGATCTTCACGCGGTTACCGATGATCACGCCTTCGTCGACGAAGGCATCGCGACCGATGATGCATTCGTCCCCGACCCGCGCGCCGGTCCTGAGCTGGACCCGGTGCCAGACGGCCGTCCCGGCGCCGACGCTGACGCCGTCCTCGAGGTCCGCGGTCTCATGCACGCGCGCCGTGGGGTCGATCACAGGTGGGCGGGGCTCCTCTCGTTCGATCGGCCGTGAATTCTAGCCGAGGGCCTGTCGCGGCCACCCGCCTCCTACCGGCGCCGCCGCAGCAACGCGCTGACGATCCCGAACGCGGCCCCGAACGCGAGCGCTCCGCGCCAGTCGAGGACCGTTCGGACGTCGCCGTCCACGCGACGGGCGAGAAGCACGAGCACGCCCGTCGTGCGTTCCGCCCGGACTTCGTTCGCGATCAGCGTACGGACGATCCCCTGGTCGATCCTTGCCTCGCGGGCGACGACCGAGTACGCCGCACCCTGCGTGATCCGGACCTCCTGGCCGAATGCCGCGCCGATCCCGCCGAGCTCCACCGAGACGCGGTCGCCCCGGGCCATGCCCACGCCGCCCCGAGACACCGCGATGTCCGACGCCTGCGCCCGACCGATCCCACCGCGGTCGACGTCGACGTTCGTCGCGGTGACCTCGTTCGTTCCGCCCTGGCTGATGTAGACGACGTCCGGCTGGTGTCCTGCGTCCGACGTGCCCTCGTCGCCGGGCACGGCAGCGGCCGGCGTCTCGGAGCTCGCGGCAGTACGTCGCCGGCCGGTCGCCGGTCGGGCGCCGCCTGCTGCGCCGTTCGATGCCGGCGCGGCGGACGGCTCCTTGTCGGCGGCGTTGCGGCTCGTCGTCGCCCGTGGCCGGATGACCTTCGGGCCTGCAGCCTCCGACCGTGTCGCCTCGGCCGCAGCCTCGCGTTCGGCGGCCTCTTCGGCGTGGGCGAGGTCCGGCGATGCCGTGGCGTCGCTCGAGGATTCGGGCTGGTCCGCGGGTGGCTCCGTGTCGGGCATGCGCCGTCCCTCCCTCGTGTCTCCGTGTCCGCCTCAGCCTACCGCGTCGGCGATGGTTCGGCGCCCGAACGAAGGCTCCCGCAGACGTCGGATGGCGGCGGGTTGCTATCCTGCGCCGGTCGGAACGTGCGAGGGACCGTCACCGTCCGACGAGCAGTCGCGTGACATCGTGGGCGCCACGCGCCCGTCAGCCGCACCGAGGGAACATCGTGGACCCCCAGGACCCGGAGCGCCGATGAAGCGCGCGCTCATCGCGATCTTCACGGTTGCCGCAGTCGTCGGCGGCCTCGCCGCCGGCATGCTCGCCGGGTCGATCGGCAACGCCGCGACCCCGTCGGGCGGCCCGTTGCAGGTTGCCGTCGCGTCGCCGTCACCATCGCCGACGCCCGTTCCCACGGCGACGGCGACACCAACGCCCCGCCCGACCCCCACGCTAGCGCCGACGCCGACACCCTCGCCAACGCCCGTCCCGACGCCGACGCCCGTTCCGGCGCCTCTGACCGGCGTCCTCGTCCCACCGGACGTGGCGGCGCGCCATCCGATCGCCGTCATGGTCGACGACCTCGGCCCTGCCCGCCCCCAGGCGGGCTTCAACGCCGCGTCCGTCGTATGGCAGGCACCGGCCGAGGGTGGCATCCCGCGCTACATGATGGTGTTCCAGGAGAACGTCCCGGGCGACGTGGGTCCGGTTCGGAGCTCGCGCTACTACTACATCGCGTGGGCGGCGGAGTGGCGAGCCGTGTATGCCCATGCGGGCGGCTCACCCCAGGCCCTCCAGACCCTCCGCCAGAAGGGCAACGGCCAGCTCGTCTACAACGCCGACGAGTTCCGCTGGGCGAAGTCGTTCTGGCGCGTCCACACGGACGGCCGCTACCCGCCGCACAACCTCTTCACCGACGGCGAGCACCTCCGGAAGCTCGCCAACAGCGTCAAGGCCAAGGACGGCCCGATGGAACCCGCGTGGCGGTTCGGGCCGGACCTGCCGGAGATCTACCGGCCGCGGGGCGGCGGCATCTCGGTGTCCTATCCGTACAACCAGATCTCGTACCGCTACGACTGGCTCTCGAACTCCTACATGCGCGGCGTCAGCGGCCAGGAGAAGCAGCGTGACGCCGCCGACGGGGGCCGGGTGCACCCCAAGAACGTCATCGTGATGCTCATGAAGTTCGGGCCGTTGAACGACGGCTCGAAGAAGCATCGCCTGGAGGCGGACGTCGTCGGCAGCGGCACGGCCTGGATCGCGACGAACGGCACGACGATCAAGGGCACGTGGCGCAAGAAGAGCCTCACGGAACCGACCCAGTTCTTCGACGCCGACGGCGAGCCGGTGACGCTCACGGTCGGCCAGACGTTCGTCCAGGTCCTCCAGACCGGATCGAAGGTCACGATCACGCCGGGCGACCCGCCGCCGCCCCCGACTCCGCGCTCGCCTTACATCAACGCGGAATAGCCGAGGCCGGGTTGCCGACGGCTGGGTCCCGGGCGACCCCGACGCTCGCGTAGACGGCCCGGGTCTCGCGCGCCACGTCCGCCCACGAACGACCGTCCGTCGTCGCCCGCTCGAGCGCGGCGCCGGCGAGCGTGGCATGGACGCGATCGTCGAGGAACACGGTTTCGAGCGCGGATGCGAGCCGGCGGGCATCGCGCGGCTCCACGAGGATGCCGGCTGCGCCGACGATCTCGGGCAACGCACCGACCGACGAGGCGACGACCGGCACGCCGCAGGCGATCGCCTCGATCGCGGGCAGCCCGGCACTGTCGGAAACGACCGGGAGCAGCGCGGCTCGCGCGCCGCGGACGAGCGCCGCGAGCCGCTCGTCGTCCAGGCGCGGGGCGTAGACGAGCGCCTCGCCGACGCCCTCGCGAGCGGCCGCCCGGGCGAGCGCCGCGCGATCGTCCGGGGTCGCACCGGCAAAGAGGACGCGGGGCGGCCACGGCTCGTCGGCGGCGAGACCAGCAGGGCGACCCGCCTGCTCTAGGTCGCGGAGGGCGCTCAGCAGCGAGTTCATGTCCTGCCGGGCGTCGTAGCGTCCCGAGTAGATCACGTAGCGCTCGGGGAGGCCCAGGCGGTCGCGCTCGGCGCGCGGATCGGCGCCTGACGGTCGTCGCCTCGTGCCGGCGGCCACCATGCCGCCATTCGCGCCATTCGCGGGCCGAAACGCCGCGCGGGCCGCGAGCCGGACGACGTGGATCCGCTCGCGCCGCACGTGGAGCAGCCGGCGCGCTGCGCGAGCGACCGCGACCGAGCCGACGATGACCGCCGCTGCGTCACGCAGGAGCTGCGCCCGGAGCCGCTGGCCGAAGCGGGTCGCGACGCTTCGCTGATAGGCGCCCGGCAGCTCCCACGGGGCGAGATCGAGGAGCGTCACGACGAGCGGCACGCCCGTCGCGAGCGGGATCGAGCCACCGGCGGCGTGGTACACCGACCCCGCGGCCCCGCTCCGCTCGGCACGCCACGCGGCGCCGAGGCTCGCCCCCGAGAGCAGGAACGGATCGACGGTGAGCGCCCCCGAGCGCAGGAGGCGCGTCGGCGGCAGGAGCCGCCGACCGATCACGTCGAGTCGCGTGAGCTCCTCGGTCGGGTCTTCGGCGTCCGAGGCAAGCAGGAGCGCGAAGGACTCGCCGTCCACCGGAGCGTCGTTGTAGGCCCGCAGCAGCGCGTCGAGATACTGCGCCGTCAGCGGAGCGCGGTCCGGCTCCTGGAGCGGGCGCGCGTCGAGGACGACGCGCAGTCCCGCCGGATTCGGCGCGGCGGCCGCGCCTGACGATCGCGCGCCGCCGAGGTTTCTGGTGTCGGCCTCTGTCACCCGCCCTCGCCGGCCGGGGCGTCCAGCGCCGGCTTCCCGAGCGGCTCGGAGCGCCCGATGATCTCGGTCCTACGGCCGTCGCCGGACGACGGGGCGGCCTCGGCCGGCCCGCCGCCGGACGCGGTGGACCGGCCGGCCGACGGCGGTCGCCGGCGCAGAACGCGGTCACGAAGCTCCTCGGCCCGGAGCTCGACGACGACGACGAGGGCCTCGACGACAATCCGCCGGCTCATCTTCGACTGGCCGACGCGGCGGTCGCGAAACGTGATCGGGACCTCGCGGACGCGAGCGCCCGCCCGGGATGCCCGGAACGTCATCTCGATCTGGAAGACGTAGCCACCGGCGTGGACGCCGTCGAACGCGATCGCCCGAAGCGTCGACGCTCGCCATGCCTTGAAACCCCCGGTTAGGTCGTGCGGCGAGAGGCGGAGCACCGTCCGGGCGAACAGGCTGCCGCCGCGCGAGATCAACCGCCGGCCCAGGCCCCAGTCGACGACCCCGCCGCCCGGCGTATAGCGCGATCCGATGACGAGATCGGCGTCACGACCCGCGATCGGCGCGAGGAGCATTGGCAGGACCGCCGGATCATGCGACCAGTCCGCGTCCATCTGGATCACCGACTCCGCACCGCCATCGAGGGCGACGCCGAATCCGTCGAGGTACGCCCGGCCGAGTCCCTGCTTCGCGGTGCGGTGGCGGACGCGAACGCGGGGATCCGCTGCGGCGAGCTCGTCGGCGATCGCGCCGGTGCCGTCGGGCGAGCCGTCGTCGACGACGAGGAGCGTCGCTCCCGGGACGGAGTCGAGAATCGCGGCGGCGATCCCGCGGAGGTTCTCGGCTTCGTTGTACGTCGGCAGCACGACCCAGGCGCCGCTGCCGACGGGGGTCGAGTCGGCGGCGGTCGCGGGGTTGGACGCTGCTCGGCGTCGCGGGGTCGTCATCGCCGGGCCAATATAGCGCCGGCGCCTGGCGCCGCGACCCGCCCGATCGTCCCTGCCCGGCTCAGCGGAAGTAGCCGGTGACGTCGAGGATCACGTTCGCCGACGTTCCGGACGGCCCCTCGTACACGAGCCCGACCGTCCCGCCGGAACCCGTCCGCGTCGTGAGGCCGTTGGCGCGCACGTCGCCCTTGGGAACGTTGATCGTCGAGGTCGTCGTCAGCGACGCGGTGCTCGGCCCGACCGTGAGCCAGCCGGATCCCGTCGGCAACACAACCGTCGCGCCGCCCGTGATCGCGAGCGCGTCGTACGGGACGGTCCCGCGGCCGGTTGCGACGAGCGTCCGGGCGACCTTCGCCGCGAATGGGCCCGACAGTCCGTTCGCGGCCCGTGAATCGAGGACCCGCGCCGCGTCGATCGGGTGGTACGCGGCGCCGCCGGATCCGTCGACGAAGTAGCCGGTGACGTCGAAGATCACATGGGATGCGGAGCCCGCGCTGCCTTGCCACACGACGCCGAGGCGGCCGCTGCCGTCGAGCTTCACCGTCACCGCCGCGCTCCGGATGTCGCCCTTGAGCACGTTCAAGCTCGAGGTCGCGGGCATCGCCGAGACGGACGGACCGATCGTGAGATAGCCGCTGCTGCCCGGACCGACGGCAACGACGTTGCCGGTCACGGCCGTCGCGCCGGACGGCACCCCGCCGGAGCCCGCCACCGGGAAGGATCGTGGTGCGCCGCTGACGAACGGGCTTGCAAGACCCGCCCCGATCCGGGTGTCGAGCACCCGGGCCGGCGACAACGGCTTGAACGTCGCCCCGGACGTGCCGCCGACGTAGTAGCCGGTCACGTCGATGATCACGTGAGCGCTGGAGCCGCCCGCGCCACTCCAGAGCGCTGCGACGGAGCCGCCGCTGCCGAGCTTCACCGTGAATCCCGACGCGCGGTTGTCGCCCTTCGGGGCGTTCACGACCGACGACTGGCCGACGGTCGCGGCCGACGGCCCGAGGCTCAGGTAGCCGGCGCTGGATTGTCCGACCACGGTGATCGTCCCGGTCACCGCGACCGCGCTCGAGGGAACACCGAGGCGGCCCGCGAGCGTCGTCGTGCGGGCCGCGCCGCTCGGCAATGCGCCGCCGATGCCCTGCCCGAACCGGGAGTCCACGAAGCGCGTGGGAGCGATCGGGACGAAGCGCGCGCCCGCCGGCTTCGCGGCGGCCGCGTCGACGTGCGTCGTATTCGGTGGGGCAACGAGCTGGACGAGCGTCGACGAGGAGCTGCTGAATGCCGCCCATACCCCGCGCTGCACGCCGGCGACGGGCGCCCACTCCGACACCGGTGCCGTGACCTCGTACCAGGTGTAGCCGTCGGCCGAGACGGGGCCGCCGGTGATCGCGACCAGCGTTCCCGCCCCAACGGTCGTGACGATCGTGCCCGACGTGTTCGGCGTCGCCCGGAGGTTGACCGAGGACACGACCTTCCCGAACTCGCCCGTCCCGAGCGAGAAGTGCGACCGGTACACGGTCGAGACGTCCCACGGCGAGACGTTGCCGTGGGTGTCGCGAGCCCGGACGCGGAACGCGAAGCCGTAGCCGGCCGCGCCCTGGTACGCCGCGCTCGTCGCGGTCGTCTTCACGAGCCAGTCGGCCCACGGCCCGCCATGGACCGAGACCTGGACGTCGAAGTCGCGGATTCCGCTTTCGTCGGCGCCCTTCCACGAGACCGTGAACGCTTCGCCGGACTGGCTCGGAGCCAGGGCCTTGATCCCGGCCAGCGGCGCGGTCTTGTCGTCGAGGAACTTCTCGGCGAGCGCCTGGCGCATCTCGATCCTGTCGGCGTCGTAGCCAAGGGCCCAGATCCCGGCCCCGCGCAGACCCCGCCGGTTGATCATGTCGTACCGGGCCTTGACCGCCGGCCCGTCGTCGAAGTAGAGCTGGCGCCAGCTCGTGACGCAGCCGTACGTCGCGGAGCAGTTCTCGCGCCTGTACGCGACCCAGGTCGCCTGCTCGCGGGAATCCCAGCGCCGGCCGTACTGCTTCGAGTAGTCGAGCGCCGTGTCGAGAACAACCGTGTTCGACGAGCCGTATTTCGTGCCGCTCTGGTTCTTCGCGTTGACCTGGTCGGACACCGTCGACCAGGCCCGGCCGTACCACGGCACGCCCAGGATCAGCTTCGAGGGCGAGACGCGGGCCGCGTAGGCGTTGATCGTGTCCTCGAGGTCGTAGGCCGGTCCCGAGAGCGGATCGATCGAGCCGACGTACGTCGATCCCGCCGTTCGATAGTCGTAGCCCATGATGAAGATCGCGTCGGCGCCGCCCGGGGCGGTCGCGGCCTCGATCGGGTAGTTGCCGATGAACCCGGTCGTGTCGAACGTCAGCTGGTAGCCCGGTGCCTGCTTGTCGAGCTCTGCCCGGACGGTTCGCACGAACGCGGTGAACTCGTCGGCATAGCCCGATGCGATCGGCTCGAAGTCGAGGTTGATCCCGTCTGCGCCACGAGCGCGGACCGCTGCCGCGGCCTGCTGCGCGAGGTTCAGCCGGGCGGCCGGGCTCCCCAGCAACGCACCCTGGGTGGCGGCCTGGCCGCTCGTCCAGGCGAACACGCTGAGCGTCAGCACGACGCGGGTGCCCTTCGTGTGGGCGGCGTTGATGATCGAGGTCATCCGGGAGCTCGTCCAGCCGCCCCAGCCGGTCGTCGGCGTGCCGTCGGGATCGAGCTTGAGGAGGTTGCCGTTCTTGTCGGCGCCGACGCTGAAGTAGGCGATCGTCGAGAGCAGCTCGTAGTCGAGGACGGCGTCGCTGACCTCCCAGTACGGCAGGAAGCCCATGACCTGCTTGCGGAGGCGGGTGCCGTCGAGCGCGACGTCCTCGTCGGCGGCCGGGAGGCCGATCGAGGCGCCGTCGGCTTGGGGTACTGCCGACGGGTCGTCGGTCGGTGCGTCGACGGGCGCGTCCGACGCGGGGGGAGGAGCGGCGTCATCCGATGGCGCCGGGGCCACCGGGGCTGGAGCAGGATTCGCGCCTGAGGACCGCAGCTCCCCGCCGGACGCGGATCCGGCCGGGAGTGCCCGTGGCGCACGCCCGGCGACGTCCCACGAGTCGCCCGCCCGGGGCCGGTAGCCGACCGTGACGCGGCCACCAGGCGCGAACTCGATCCTGTCACCGGCGTGGGCCATCGCCTCCTCGTACTGGACGCCGGGCTGGAGCTCGCCGACCTCCCCGGGGTCCGCGGCGGGGGCCACGACGGGGCGCGGCTCGGCCGCCGCGACAGGGACGGCGGCCAGGAGCTGACCGAGGACGAGCCCGGCCGCGCCGAGCGCAGCGACCCGGGATCGGAACGAGAGACCGTGGGGGCGGCCGGGGCGGCGGGGCGCGGAGCGGGTCGTCACGGCGGGGTCCTCGGCTGATCGCGCGGCGGCTGCGGCAGTGCGGCGGGGACGTTCAACGGTAGACCCGGAAGGCAAGCCCGCCAACGCTGACGAAGGTCCCGCTCGAGACTAGTACGGTGGGGTCCGGTGGGGTCTGGTACCGTCGCGGCCCCGTCGAGTCGGGCCGGCGAGGCCGCTCGTCAGCGACGCGGCGCTGAGAGTGGACGGCCCTCGAGGAACGAGCTTCGGGCGAGCTGGAGCGGCCGCGGTCCGGCGAGGAATCCTGCCGCCTCCCTGGACACCGTCACCGGTTCACTCCACGTCGCCGAGACATCGTCGGGGGCCGTTCCGAGGTCCTGCCCGGGAATCCGGTCGGGCACGACGACGCTGCCCGGATCGCCGCGCACGCCCGGCGGCAGCTTCACGCCGATGACCGCAGAGGTCATGAACGAGAGGTCACCGACGATCGAGCGGTAGAAGTTCGAGGGGCTGCCGCCACCGTTGTCGGGATCCATGATCCCGGTCCCGGTGCTGCGGCTGGGCACGAACATGATCTCGTGGCCGTGGTAGTTCGGCGCGCCGCGCCAGAGGTCGACGAGCGACTCGGTCTGCGTGAACAGCGCCCGCAGGTAGTAGCCGGTATGACTGTGGCCGTCGGCGATGACCGCCGACGCGCCGGCGGCGAGGAAGGCCGCGCCGTAGTTGTCGACGCGCTGTCGGGCGGTCGACTGGCTCGGTTGAGCCTGCCCCGGCTCGGAGTTGCCCGACGCGTAGCAGAGGTGGTGGAGGAACACGATCGCGCCGGGAGCGAGCTTCAGCGATCGGATCGAGGGCTCGCCGTAGTACTTGAGGTTCGAGTGCGTGCCGGCTGCCGAGCTGTTCAGCCCGAAGCCGTCCTTCGTGGTGTAGTTGGGGTCGTACGTGTACGGGCTCGGCCAGCCGTTGCCGTGGCCGAGGTAGATGACGACATTGGCCCCGGTCGTCGCCTCGTAGACCGCGGACCAGGTCGCATTCGGGCTGTAGACCCTGATCACGTTCGACGTGTGCTGGACGGCCTCCGCATACAGCTCGTTGGCGTCGTCGAGGTACTGCGGCGTGTCCGCGCCGACGATGATCACGACCTTCGCGTCGCTGTCCACGCCATCCGCCGCGGCAACGACCGGCACGGCCAGGCCGAGCAGGACGAACGCGACGGTGACGGCAGCAACGATGAGCTTGCGCACGGTCGGTGAAGCGTCCCGCCAGCGCTGTCCCGGAACAATCGCGGGATGGTCCCGCCGGGCATGGCCCGAACGGTCAGGCGCGGAGTGCGGACTCGGGCGGACGGGTGGCGAGCGGTGCTGTCCGGTTGATTTGCCCGAACGTGGCCGTCAGCGGCGAAGGCTCGCGACGAGCTCCGCCAGCGAGGGGTTCGAGCGATCGCGATCCGAGAGGATCGGCCGGCCGTCGGGCGTGGCGTCGACCGCCGGCCACGGGACGCCGACGTCGGGATCGTCCCAGGCAAATCCAAGCTCGTCGGTGTTGTCGAACTCGTTCGTCACGAGGTACAGCAGCTCGAGCGGCTCGAGCGCGAGGAATCCATGGGCGACGCCGGCCGGGATCACGACCCAGTCGTCGGCGACTAGCTCGTGCGTCTCCACCGGGGCCCGTGAAGCCGTCCCGGCCGCGACGGGCCAGACGTCCACGAGGGCGACGAGCGCCCGGCCCGACACGACGACCCAGTAATCGAGCTGGCGCCGGTGGTAGTGGAGCCCGCGGAGGACGCCCGCCGCGGACGTCGAGAGGTTGGCCTGGACGAAACGGGGCGTGGTGTCCGCCGGCGCGCCGGTCTCATCGTGCGTCAGGGCCGGGAACGCCGATTCACGCCAGAGCTCGCGAAACGAGCCGCGCGAATCGGCGTGGCGCTGCACGCGACCGAGCCGGACGCCCGGCAGCTGGGACGCGGGATCGGTCATCGGGCGGCCGTGGCCCGGAGCAGCGACGGCAGGTAGTCCGCGAGCGCCGCCTGCCACGGCCGGAGTGGCTCGCCGCTCGGCAGCGGCGTCGGCTCGAGGACCGCCCAGGCCGGTGGCGTCGAGGCCCGCGGCCAGGTCGAGCCCGGCACCTCTTCGATGGCGACGTCGAGCCGTGCCTGGCGGAACAGCTCGCGGGCCCAGCCGGCTCGCGACGCGACACCGCTGTTCACGACGTGATGGATTCCGAACACGTCGCCCGACCCGAGCAGGTCGACGATCGCGTCGGCGACGTCGCGGGCATAGGTCGGCGAGCCCGTCTCATCGGCGACCACCTTGAGGGGCTCACCCACGTTCCGCGCCCGATCCGCGGCGGCGAGGATCTTCGAAGGAAAGTCGTTGCCGGGCGGCCCGTAGAGCCACGCCGTGCGGACGATTCCGAGGTGGGCGCCCGGCTCGCGGTACGCCTCGGCCGCCGCGAGCTCGCCGCCCAGCTTCGACTCGCCGTAGGGATTGATCGGGTTCGGGACGTCGTCGGGCGTGTAGCCGTGGCCGTCCGTCCGCGCGCCGTCGAAGATCTCGTTCGTGCTCACCTGGACGAGGTCGACGCCCCGTGCTGCGGTCGCCTCTGCCAGGACCCGGACCGCGATCTCGTTGCGTCGCCGGGCCACGTCGGGCTCGCGGGCGCAGCCATCGACGTCCGTCCAGGCGGCGGCATTGACGACGGCCTCGGGGCGGTCCCGATCGAGCAGGCCCGCGATCGCGCCAGGCTCGTCGAGGTCGAACTCCGATCGGGTCCACGCGATCGGACCCGAGAGGCCGGTGAACGGTGCCTCCGCCAGCGCCTCGACGAGCGCCCGGCCGAGCCGTCCGCCGGCGCCGGTGACCGCAACGCGCACCGAGCCCTACGCCTCCGTCGACGCCGCGAGCCGCGCCCCGTACTGGCGCTCGTAGTACGCGTCCCAGTCGCCGGACTTCGCGGCGCGCCACCACGACTCGTTCGCGAGGAACCATTCGACGGTTGCCGCGAGCCCGTCCTCGAACGACACGCGATTGCGCCAGCCGAGCCCGGCCAGCTTCGAGCCGTCGAGCGAGTACCGCCGATCGTGGCCCGGCCGGTCCGGCACGGAGCGCACGAGTGACCACGGCTTGCCGAGCCGGCGGAGCAGCGCTTCGACGACGTCGCGGTTCGTCATCTCGGCCGAGCCCGGCACGTTGTACGTCTCGCCGGTCGCGCCGTTCCGCAGGACGTGGTCGATCGCCCCGGCATGATCGGCCACGAACAGCCAGTCGCGTCGCTGGAGGCCGTCGCCGTAGAGCGGCAGCGGCAGGTCGTCGAGTGCGTTCGTCAGGAACAGCGGGATCAGCTTCTCGGGGTGGTGGTACGGCCCGTACGTGTTCGCGCCGCGGGTCACGACCGCGTCGACGCCGTGCGTCGTTACGTAACTGTTCACGAGCAGCTCGCCCGCCGCCTTCACCGCCGAGTACGGCGAGCGCGGCTCGAGCCGGTCCGTCTCGCGCGAGTGGCCGTCCTCGACCGAGCCGTAGACCTCGTCGGTCGAGACCTGGAGATAGCGGACGGGCTCCACCCGCGAGCCGCTCACCTCACGGACTGCCTCGAGGAGCACGTGAACGCCGACGACACCCGTCCGGATGAACGCCTCTGGATCGAGGATCGAGCGATCGACGTGGGATTCGGCGGCGAAGTTGAGGACGGCGTCCGCGTCGGCCACGAGCGGGCCGACGACAGCAGCGTCGGCGATGTCGCCTTCGACGAACTCGAGGCGCGCCGCGCGGGAGGGATGACGCTCCACCTCGGCCAGGTTCGACCGGTTGCCGGCGTACGTCAGCTTGTCGATGACGGTGATCCGCGTGCCGTCGTCCCGAGCGAGCACGTCGCGGACGTAGCACGACCCGATGAACCCGGCCCCGCCCGTGACGAGCAGCCGGGGGAACGCCCGCGAGGCCGTCACGAGACCGGTCGCTCGACCGGCGGTGCGAGGTTGCCGGCGTCGTCGTCGTCGCGAGCCATCTCGGCCGCACGGATGAGCGAGGCGACGGTCCCCGCATCGGTCCAGATGCCCTCGTAGATCGGGCTGTAGAGGCGGCCGTCGGGGATGTAGTGGTTCAGGACGTCGGTGATCTCGAACTCGCCCCGGCCGGACGGGGCGAGGTGGTCGATGACGTCGAACGCGTCGGGCCGGAGGAAGTACACACCGATCGGGATGAGATCGCTCTTCGGTTCGGCGGGCTTCTCCTCGAAGCCGATCACGCGCCCCTCACCGTCGAGCTCCGCGACGCCGAACCGCTCCGGGTCCGGCACGCGATAGAGCAGGGTCCCGGCGGCCCACGGACCGGCCTCGAACTCCCGCGCGACGGGCCCCAGAACGGGACCGCGCAGGATGTTGTCGCCGAGCACGCAGCAGAACGCGTCGTCGCCGACGAAATCGCGGGCGAGCCCGATCGCATGCGCGATGCCGAGCGCCCCGCGCTGGTAGCGGTACGTGAGGTCGAGCCCGAAGTGGGCGCCGTCCGCGAGCAACTCGACGACGTCGCCGACGCTCTTGCCGCCGACGATGACCATCACCTCGCGGATGCCCATCCCCGCGAGCGTCTCGATCGGGTAGTAGATCATCGGCCGGTCGTAGATCGGCAGGAGATGCTTGTTCGTCACGATCGTCAGCGGGTACAGCCGCGTCGCGGTGCCGCCGGCGAGGACGATTCCCTTCATGCGCCCGTCAGCGTAGCAGGGGCGCGACCCGTCACGGCGCGGGCGACGGGACCGACGGCGAAGGGGTGACGGGCGGCTTGGACACGAACGGCGTCGGCGATGGCGTCGGCTGGATGCAGGGCCGCTCGCCTTCGGGCAGCTGGCCGCCGGGGCCGGTGATCGAGCAGTCGATCGGCTCGTCGCCGGGCGGCGGCAGACCCCCTTCGTAATCGAGGACGACGAGGACATACTCGAGCTTCTCGAGGTTCGCCTCCGGGTCGAGGAACGCGGTCTGGACGATGCTGTTCGCGTCGCGCCGGACGTCGACGACCTGGCCGAGCAGGAGCCCCTTGGGATACGGCGATCGGATGCCGCCGGCGAGCTCGATGCCCGCGGTCACGACCTCCTCGCCCAGCTCGATCGGCTCGGTCGAGTCGATGTTCTGCATCGTGAGCGTGTCCTCGAGCGTGCCGATGACCTCCCCGGTCGCGAGGCTCGTCTGGAGCTGGCCGATGACGGTCGAGCTCGGGTCGGTGATGAGCACGACGTGGGCAAAGCTCGGCCCGACCTCGACGACCCGGCCCGCGAGCGCGCCGCCCTCGGCGATGACGACGTCGCCCTCGGCGATCCCCTCGTCACTGCCCTTGCTGATCGTCACCGTCCGGCGGAACTCCGACGATTCGCGACCGATGACCTCGGCGGCGACGGTCTTGTACTCGAACGAGTTCTGGAGCTGGAGGAGGCCCGTCAGCAGGTCGTTCTGGCGCTCGACCTCCTGGGCCCGGAGGTTCTCGGCGGTCAGTCGGTCGTTCTCCGAACGGAGGGCGGTGTTGTCGGCGTGGAGCCGCTCGATCTCACCGACCGCCCCGAACACGCCGGCGACGCCCGACGCCACCCCGTCGATCGCGCCCTGGATCGGTCGCAGGGCGTAGTTCACCGCGTTCTGAAAGTCGCGCACCATCGGGTTCGACGACAGCGCCATGAGCACGAGCGTCACGGACAGCAGCGCGACGAAGACGATCGACCGGCGGCGGGCAGTCCGGGAGGCGAGGAGGGACGACATCTGGGTGACTCGCTGATGCTCGGCGTCCGAGTGGCGGCGACCTACCTTAGCGCGGCGGTCGAGCGTAGGTGTCCGCGACGAGGACGCGATCCATCGTCGGGTCGCCCATCTCCTGGAGCACGATCCCGGTGCCGCGGGCGACGCACGTGAGGGGGTCGTCGGCGATGTGGACCGGCATCTGGGTCGCGTCCGCCGCGCGGCGATCGAGACCCGCGAGGAGCGCGCCGCCACCGGCGAGCACGATGCCCTGGTCCATGATGTCGGCGACGAGCTCCGGCGGCGTCTCCTCGATCGTGTCCTTGATCGTGTCGACGATCTGCTGGACGGACGGCTCGATCGCCTCGCGGATCTGGTCGGCACCCACCTCGACGCTGCGCGGCAGGCCGGTCAGGAGGTCGCGGCCACGGAGCGCGATCCGCTGCTGATCCCAGTCGCCCGGATACGCCGAGCCGATCGCGATCTTGATGTCCTCGGCCGTCCGCTCGCCGAGGAACAGGTTGTACTCGCGGCGGGCGAACGCGACGATGTCCTGGTCCATCTCGTCGCCGCCGATCCGGATCGAGCGCGAGACGACGATGCCGCCGAGCGAGATCACCGCGACCTCGGTCGTGCCGCCACCGACATCGACGACGAGGCTGCCCGACGGCTCGCTGACCGGAAGCCCGGCCCCGATCGCCGCGGCCATCGGCTCCTCGATCAGCCGGGCCCAGCGCGCGCCGGCGTTGAGCGCGGCATCGCGCACGGCCCGCTTCTCGACCTCCGTCACGCCCGACGGGATCCCGAGCAGCATCCGTGGCCGGGGGATCATCCCGACCCGGTCGTGCACCCGGCGCACGAAGTACTTGATCATCTCCTCGGTGACGTCGAAGTCGCTGATGACACCGTCGCGGAGCGGCCGGATCGCGATGATGCTCGCCGGCGTCCGGCCCACCATCCGCTTCGCCTCGGCGCCGACCGCGAGAACCCGCTTCGTCTTCGCATCGATCGCCACGACGGACGGCTCGCTCATCACGATCCCGCGGTCGCGGACGTGGACCAGCGTGTTCGCGGTCCCGAGGTCGATCCCGATGTCGCGGGAGAACAGGCCGAGGAAGCGGTCGAGCATGATGGCCGGCAGATCCTTCTCGTGCTGGGGTTCGGAGCGAGCGCTGCGGCTCAGCGGGGCGGGGAGAGCGCGCGCTCGGGATGTCGGGCGGTGAAGCGCGTGCAGTATACCCGCGAAGGTCCGGTGCGCCGCCCGGCCGCCCGACCGACGCCGCAGGGAGGAGCCCGGTCGCCTCGGGATGACCGCCTCGCGTCCTTCGGCCCCGATGTCGATCGCCGTCGCCGCTTGCCGTCGGCGCTCGCGGGGCGTCGTGGCGGTACGCTTCGAACGTGACCTACGAGCAGCTGCTCGCCCTCGCCCGCCGGCTCGAGGACCAGCCGCTGACGACACCGACGGGCCGCGAGTTCACCGTCGGGGTCTACATGGACTGCCCGTTCTTCATCCCGGCATCGACCGGCCTCGGACGGAGCGACGGGAAGAAGGCGGCACGCGCATTTCTCGATCGATACACCCGCACCGGCAGCGTCCGCCCAAGCGACTACGCCGACGTGACCCGCAACGCGTCGTACTTCATCGGGCTGCTCACCGCGAATCGGTGATCAACCTCGCTGGTCCGACCATCGCGCGATGACCTGCCCGAGCACGTTGACCTCTTCGATCGCCCGGAGCGATCAGGGCGCCGCCGCGCCAGCCCGCTCAGCTCGCGAACGGCCTCGGCCCCGGCCGGTCGAAGGCGACACCCCGGTCCCGCAGCGAGATCCACGCGTCGTGGCCAACGACCAGATGGTCGAGCAGGTCGATGTCGAGGAGCCGGCCGGCGGCGAGCGTCTCGGCGGTGAGGTGGAGATCGTCGGGCGAGGGCGTGGGGTCGCCGCTGGGATGGTTGTGGACGAGGATGATCCCGGAGGCGTTCAGCCGCACGGCGTCGCGGAACAGCTCGCCGATTCGAACCAGCGACGTCGACACGTTGCCCTGGTAGACCGTCGCGACGCGGAGCACGACGTTCTTCGTGTTGAGCAGGACGACTCGCAGCTCCTCTCGTTCGAGCCGGCCCATCTGCAGGACAAGCCGGTCCGCGACGTCGTGCGGCGAGCGGATCGTCCAGCGGGCAGCCGGCCAGTCCGCGAGCAGGCGCCGGCCCAGCTCGAACGCCGCCGTCAGCTGGGCCGCCTTCGCGCCGCCGATCCCGGGCACGGACTCCAGCTCGACGTCCGTCGCGCGGGCGAGACCCGTCAGGCCATCGTGACGGGCGAGCGCGTCGTCCGCGAGGTCGACGGCCGAGCGGCCGGCTGACCCCGAGCCCCAGACGAGCGCGATCAGCTCGGCGGCGCTGAGTCCTGCCGCCCCGCGGGCGGCGAGTCGCTCGCGAGGCCGCTCCATCGGCGGGATCTCCCGGATCGCACGGCCGGGCGCCGGCAGTCGGGTGGGTTCCGGCATCGCGTCGCTCCTGATCGCGGCGGTCCGGGAGTCCCCGAGCCCGAACGACGGAAGCCCGCCGATTCCTCCCGCCATCCGGACCCGGAGACATCGAGCAGGCTACCGAGGAGCGCTCTCCCGCCGATCACCCGCGACTTAGCGGCGGATTTCGGGCCGGCTCAGGCGCCGCCCGAGACCGCGTAGATGTGGGCGAGGATGAGCAGCAGCCCGTTGAACGTCGCGTGCAGTCCGATCGGCGCCCAGATCGAGCGGCGCCGGACGTACAGCAGGCCGAGAACATAGGCGACCGGAAGTCGAGTCGCCGCGCCCATGACGACCAGGCCGACCGCCTGCAACGCCGTCGAGTCGCTCGGCACCTCGATGCCGATGACATGGGCGAGCGCGAACAGCAACGTGGCCCGGATGACGGCGCGCCTCGGACCGATCGACCGCTCCCAGGCCGTGATCGCGAAGCCGCGGAAGACCAGCTCCTCGTACACCGGCACGATCACGGCGCCGGTCAGGAGCTGCAGGATCAGGCCGCCTGTCGTGCCGGTCGGCGGCAGCGGACTCTCGGGCTCCACCTGGAAGATCGCAACGAGGATGGCAGCGAGGAACGACGTCGCGATGATCACCGGCACGGCCGTGGCGGCGCCGATCGCGAGGTCGTCGAGCGCGCGGCGGGAAAACCGCCGCCATTGCATGTCGGCCCAGCTCAGGGCGCCCGTCCCCACGACCGTCAGCCGGACGACGCCGACGAAGACGACGCCGGTCAGGATCGCCGCGAGGAGCTGCGCGACCGGCGGAAACGCGGCCCTGCCGCCGGTGACCAGGCCCAGGACGACGCCCACGATCGACCCGACGAAGATCGTGATCGCGATGATCGCGCCGAACACGAGGAACGGCGACGGCCCGGCATAGCTCGCACCGTGCGCTCGCCGCTCGAAGGCCTGGTTGCCGCACGCCGCAACGAGGCCAACGGACAGCAGCCCGCATCCGACGAACGCGAACAGCAGCGGCGAGCTGCCGAGAAGTCCGGCCACTGCGATCGCAAGGCCGAGCAGCGACGTCAGCCAGGCGATGACGAACAAGGCCGGCGCCGCCCGTCCTTCGATCGTGAACGTCGACGCGCCCGGAGGACCCGTGGGCGTCTGAGGCGGGGGCGGCGGATCGGCGTCGACGGGCCAGCCCGGGACGGCGGAGGGCTCGGCCGAGGCCGGGTGATCAGGCGGAGGCGCGGGTCCGTCCGATTCGGCCGGATGCTGGCTCATCCGGCGACGCTCAACCCTCGGGCAGGATGTCCTGGGACGGTCGCGGCTGAGGCGCCGGGCGGTTCACGGAGCGGCCGGACGCCGCGCGAGCGGAGCGCGAACCGCCCTCGGCGGTCTTCGCGATCCGGCCGGTCTCGTCGAGCGAGCCGGGGAGCGGCGTGATCTGGGCCGGCCGGGCCATCGCTGCAGCCGGCATGTCGCGCCGCTCGAAGTCCTTGCCGCACCACGCGCAGAGCGACCAGTCGAGCCCGACGAGCCGGCTGCAGTTGGGGCAGACGCGATTGAGCCTCGTCCGGCACGTCGGGCAGATGATCCATTCGTCGTGGACCCGCCGGGCGCACGTGGGGCAGCTCTTGATCGACTCGACCTCGGCGAGAAGCGCCTCCTCGGCCAGGTTCCGCTCGTACACTTCGCCGATCTTCTCGTGGGGCCGGATGATCTTGTATACGAAGATCGCGAGCGGGAAGAAGATCGGCGTGAAGACGATCACGAAGGACGCGGCGACATACGGCAGGATCGGGTTCTCGGTCCGGTGCTGCATGTCGCGGAAAGCCCAGTAGGCGCCCGCCAGCCAGAGGACCAC
Source organism: Candidatus Limnocylindrales bacterium (assembly GCA_036274475.1). GTDB lineage: Bacteria > Chloroflexota > Limnocylindria > Limnocylindrales > CSP1-4 > CF-46. The sequence continues at coordinate 16,818 of DASUFO010000002.1, read as the reverse complement.
CAGGTACACGAGGATGGCCTGCAGCACGAACTGCACGGCAGGCGTCGAGAAGAAGTCGGCGAGGGCGTCGCCGATCTCGGCGAAGATCTGATCCATGCGGCTAGGTGCGTGCCTCCGACTCGAGCCGGCCGTTCAGTCTGGGTCCCGCAGCACCGGTTGCCTGGGGGCGTCCGGCGCAGTGTAGCAGGGGCCGCAGCCGCGACCCGGAACCCCCTAGACGCTCGCGTCCGCGGTGGCGTGACGCGAGGCGGCCCGGGAGAGCAACCCGCCGACGATCATGATGACCCCGCCCACTGCGACGACATACACGCCGATCGCTTCGTGAAACGGCCCCATGACATATGGGAAGACGAGGCCGAGGAGAATCGAGCCCAGGACGAGCGCCGGAAGGCCGGTGCTGACGGTGATCGGGAAGCGCTCGTGGGCGACGGCAAGGGCGCCGACGGCGAACAGCAAGAGGAACACCAGGAGATTTCCGGGTCCGGCGAGGCCCCACTGGTCGAAGAAGCTGCCCATCGAGCCGCTCCCGATGACGATCTCGGCCCAGGGCAGCAGGAAGCCGAACCCGGCGACCGCGGCACCGAACGCGACGGTGCGGCCCGGAGCGTTCGCCGGCAGCCCGAGCGGCCCGTCGCCCTCGCCGAGCGCGAACACCTCGGAGATCGACTTGCGGCGCTTCGCAGGTGCGGCGCCCGCGTCGCCGTTGACCGGGAGGGATTCGCCCGACGGCAGTACCGCCGACGGAGGCAGGTACGCGCCCGCTGGCGTCCGCTCGGGCGGCTGCGGGGCAACCGGGATCTCGCCGCCCGGCCACGTCGGCTGCGCGGGCCATCCCGCCTGAGGCGGCGCGGTTGGCGCCGTCGGTTGGGCCGGCCACGCCGGCGCCTCGGGAGCGGCCACGAGGACCGCCGCGGCCTGGGGTGGCTGGCTCGGCTGGGTCGGCTGGATCGGCCAGATGGGCGATTCCGGCCATGAAGGTTGCGCGGGCGCCGGTTGCTGGGTCGGCCAGGTGGGCGATTCCGGCCACGCCGGCGCCGGCGCCGCCACGGCGGACGCCGCCGTCATCGCCGCGACGGGCACGTCGATTGGCGGGGCATCGGACACGTCCGCACCGACGTCGGCGACGGGAGCCGGCGGCAGGACGACCGCGACGGCTGGCGTCGGGTCCGGCTCGCCCCAGGCCGGTTCGGCGTCGTCGGAATCGCCGCGCTCGGCGTCGGGGTCCACGGTGGCCGCGAGCGGAGCGTCCTCGTCGAGCGGCTCATCGGGCGCGGGCTCGCTCATCGGCTCCGGCGAGCGCTCAGGGCGGCCGAACGACCGCGAGACGCTCGCGACCGCCGCGAGAAGGGCGCCACACGATGAGCACGAGAAGCGGCCTGGAACGACCGCTGACTCGCACTCGGGGCAGACGAGCACCTTCGTCGCCATCCATCACCTCGCAACACAACCACCGGACCACAGGTCGCGGTCCTACAGGCTGCCACCCTCGTCGCCCGGCGACCAATCCCCCGGTCGGCGGTGCGCGGATGCCCCGAACGTCCCGGCCGCGTCCGTCGCGGTTGCGCCGCCGACGCCCCGCCGCGCGGCGGTCTCGAGGGCGTGGCGCCGGACATGCTCGAAGGTCTGGACGGTGCTCCGAACGGCCAGGGCCACCCCGGACAGCACGATCGCCGCGAGCCAGATCGCGACGAAGGCAAGCATCGTCAGCATCGTCGCGACCGGTTCGAAGAGCCGGTCCGACAGGGCGTCGACTGCCTTGGTCCAGGCAAACGAGGCCGCGGCGAGCGTCGGCGCCATGACCAGGGCGACGAGGATCGTCGTACCGACCCACGGCACGAGCCACGACAGGGGGCTCGACGCGGACGTCCGGATCGCCCAGCCGAGCGCGTTGCCGTACCTGGTCGTCGTAAGGGCGGCGCGGCGGGTGGCGACGCCACCGACGACCTCCCCGAGGGCCCAGGCCACGACGATGAGGCCAAGCTGGCTCGTGCTCTCGGCCGCGACCCGGACGATGAGCGGAGTCAGGACGTCGACCGGCCGCGTGAGCTCGAGATACGTGACCTGGACGATCCGGGCGAGTCCGATGCCGAGCGCGATCGCGAGCGGCAGCCACGCAACGAGCCGGATCGCAACGACGCGCCAGCCGACTGCCGAGACCGAGCCGCCGGGCGGCAGGGATCCCTCGCCCCCGACGCCCTCGTCGATCGCCGCATCGGCAGCGTCCCGGGCAAGCGCCACGTCGATCCCCGCCGCGAGCCGGCCGCCGATGATCAGCCACGCCAGCAGGACGACCACGACGGCCGCGGGCCCCAACAGGAGCGCGGGCTCGAACCGGCCGAGCGCGAGCGGCAGGAGGATCGGCGCGAACGCGTTCGAGAGGCCAAGGACGCTCGGCAGCGTGATGATCGGCAGCACGACGAGGACGATCCCGCCGCGGAGCAGGAATGTCGCGAGCGCCATGAACCACAACGTCGGGCGTCCGATGGCCACGAGGATCGCGGCGAGGAACGCCGCCCGCCGCGTCACGGAGCCGGTGGCGGGCTCGTGCTGGGGTTGGGCGCCACGCTGGAAGCTGGCGCTCCGCCGGTCAGCTCCTCGAGCTGCTGGAGCGCCTGCTGGACGAGCGCGATCTCTTCACCGTACCGGGCGAAGTCGCCGTCGCGCAGCGCCTGCTGCGCGAGCTCGAAGTGGGCGTTCGCGAACTCGATCAGGGCGGCCACGTCGCCTGCCGGTGGTGTCGGGCCGGCGCCCGGGGTCCCGGTCGGGCCGGGCGTCGCGGTCGGACCGGGCGAGCCGCCCGGGGTCGGCGACGGGCTGGGGCCGGCGCTGCCCTGTTCCCGGAGCAGCGAGTCGAGCGCTTCGCGCAGCGTGTCGCCCCAGACGACCGTCGTCGGCGACGAGACGATGATCTTCTGGAATGCCGGGAACTTCGCGCTCGTTGCCTGGAGATACACCGGTTGGAGGTAGATCAGCGAATCACCAACCGGTACGACGATCAGGTTGCCGCGGATCACGGTGCTGCCCGCCTGGCTCCAGAGCGTGAACTGCGAGCTGATCACGGGGTCCGCCGAGATCTGGGCCTCGATCTGGGCCGGGCCGAAGACGTTCGTCTCGGCCGGGAAGCGGTAGACGAGCGTCTGGCCGTAGGCGTCGCCGTCCATCCGGACCGCGACCCAGGCGATCATGTTCGGCCGCTCACGGGGAATCATCGGCTGGAGCAGCAGGAACTCCGGGCTGTTCTCCTCGGGCAGCGACATGATCACGTAGTAGGCCTCGCTCGGGAGGCTGTTGTCGGTCGTCTGCCCGATGGGCACCGTCCAGAGGTCGTCCTGGCCGTAGAACGTCACCGGGTCCGAAACGTGGTAGCGGCCGTACATCCGGGTCTGGACGTTGAACAGCTCCTCCGGGACGCGGAGGTGCGGTCGGAGATCGGTCGGAAACTCCGACATGGGCCGGAAGAGCGTCGGGAAGACGCCCTGCCACGCTCGAATGAGCGGGTCCTCCGGGTCGTTGACGTAGAACGTCATCGTCCCGTCGTAGGCGTTGACGACGATCTTGACGCTGTTCCGGAGGTAGTTGAACGGCGACGAGCCGAGCCCGGTCACCCCCAGATCGCCGGGGCTGAAGGCCTGGGCGTTCGGGAATCGATCGGAGGCTGTGTAGGCATCCTGGACGTAGACGAGCCCGCCGCTGCCGTCGACGACGACATAGGGATCCTTGTCGTAGAGCAGGAATGGCGCGATCCGCGGCAGCCGGTCGGCGAGCGCGCGGTGGAACAGCAGCTGGCTGTCGGTCGTGATCTGGTCGCTGATGAGCAGGTTGAAGTCGCGGAACCGGAGCGCGAACAGGAGCCGCGAGAGGACCGTGTCGAGCTTGATCCCTGTCGTCCCCGTCCAGCTCGTCGTGACGTTGCCGGCCTCCTCGCTGCCACCGCGGGGGTAGTCGAACTCGGCCACCTTCGAGCCCACGACGACGTACTGGCTGGTGAGCTCGCCGTAGTACACCCGCGGCTGGGTGATGTCGGGCGCTCCCGACGACGACACCGGTGGCATGTCCCGGATGACGAGCCGGGGCTGGCCTTGCTGGGTGACCTCGTTCACCGGAACCATCGCGACGCCGATCCCGTGCGTGTAGAAGAGGTGGTCGTTGGTCCACGTTGGATTCGGGTTCTTCGCCGTGTTGAACTCGCGGACCGAGACCATCACCTGGCGGACGTCCTCGCCCATCGTGTAGCGGTCCGTGTCGACGTCCGCGAAGTCGTAGTACTGGCGAACGGTCTGCAGCTGGTCGAGCGTGTTGCCGAGCGGGCGGTAGTCCCAGAGGCGGGCGTTCAGGAACGTCGACGCATGCTCGGTGATCGCGGCTTCGGTGAGCGGCGCCTCGCCTCGATAGTCGCGGACGTCCCAGCCGTCGATGTCGAAGCCGAGTCGGGTCATCTGGATGTTGTTGGCGATGTAGCGAGCCTCGAGCTGCTGCTCGTTCGGCTGGACGCTGATCCTCTGGACGAGCTCGGGGTACACCCGGCCGATCGCGATCGAGGCGATGAACCAGACAGCGACCGTGAGCGCAAGCGGCCACATGACGCGGGTGAACGCGCCGCCCACGAGCAGCGCCGCCGCGATCGCCGACAGACCGGTCAGAACGTCGTACGCAAGGAACTGGGCGTTGGCGTCCGTGTAACTCACGCCGGTCGCCACGCCCCGGGTGCTGTAGGTGAGCTCGAACTTGTCGAGCTGGTAGCCGACTGCCATCAGCATGAGCACGAGGCCGGCGAGCACCCCGAGGTGGACCCGGACCTGGGTGCTGAACACGGGGCTGCCGGCGAAGCCACCGACGACATACCGGGCGCCTGCGACCACCAGCGAGGCGATGACGAGGGCAATCGCCGTCGCCTGGAGGAACCGCAGGAACCCGAGGTCGAACAGGAAGAACCCGATGTCCTTGCCGAACACCGGATCGACCGCGGCGGCCGGACCGGACGGGTCGAAGGTGACCCGGTTCATCCAGAGCAGAATCGTCTCCCAATTCGCAGCGATCGAACCGGCGATCGTGAGCGCGACGAAGACCGACAGGACCGCGATGATTCCGCGGCCGAGCGGGGTCGGGTCGGGGATCTCGGCCGGGGTCACGTTCACGACGCGCTCCCGTGGCCGACGGTTCATCTGCTCCCACGGCGGCGCGCCACGCCCCTGGCTGCGCTCCGCGGCGTCGTTCAGCCGGTCGACCCAGATCCGGAACGTCCCGCCATCGCCGTCCGCAGGCGGCAGGAGCCGGCCGGCCAGCCAGAGGTTCGCGAGGAGCACGAGCAGGACGACGAGTCCGCCGGCGACGAACAGCCCGACCTGGACGCCGATCCGTCGCCAGAACACCTCGTCGTAGCCGACGCTCGTGTACCAGATCGCGTCAGTCCAGAGATCGATGCCGATGACGGCCATGAGGATGACGAACACGCCGAGGAGGACGGCAACCGTCGTCCCAGCCTGGCGTCGGAGGCTGGGGCCGTCGCTGTCGCGGCGCCGGCGGCGGGGAGGCGGAGCGCCTCGACCGCCGCCCGACGCGCGGTCGCGGTCGGCTCGTTCGCGACGGTCTCTCAGGTCGTCCCGTTGGTCGGAATCCTCGGCGCGCGGCTCGTCGCCACCGTCCGGGCCGTCGTCGTCAGGGCCGTCGTCGTCGGACCCCTTCCGGGGCGGACGGGACCCCTCGTCCTCTGGAAGCTCCCCGGCCTGACGGCGCCGGAGTTCCTCCATGAACTCGTCGAACATGTCTCGCACGGCCCATCGAGGATAGCCGACAAACGACCTAGGGCCGGGCCAGCCCCTCCACGGAGCGGCGGAACCCGGCCAGCACCATGTCGGCCAGCTCGGACGCCTGGAGTGTCGCCGCTCGTGCCGGCTCCCACCGGAACGCGGCCCGGATCGCAGCGGGCACCCGCCAGGGACGGGCGGGGTCGTCGGCGGGGACGACGGTCGCAACGCGGATCGAGAGGCGGCCGGCGTCTTCGAGGATCATCCCGCTGAGCGATCCTGCCAGCGCGGGTCCGAGCCGAGCGAGGGGCGGGTCAGGAGGCGGACCCGCCGCCGGCGCGAGGTCGCGGAGGGAAACGACGCCGTCGTCGTCGGCGACCCACAGGATGGCCAGCCACCAGCCGTCGTCGGTGGTCGTCGGGCGGCTCATGCCGGCGCGGAGCAGGCGGTCGCCGATGTGAACGTCGTGCTCGCGGAGATACGAGGGACCGGGCGCAGGAAGTCGTTCGGGCACGGACTGAGGATAGCCCTCGGGATCAGGTTGCCGGGTCTGCCTCGGCCGAACCCGCGGCGTCGGGCGCGGTGGCCGGAGCGGCGTCGGCCGTGTCGATTGACGCTTCAGGGACCTCGGCGGGGGTCTCGTCGCCTGCGTTGGCGACCTCGACAACGCTCGCCGTGGCCTCGCTGACAGCGGCGACGGTGGCCGCGGCGCCGGCGGCGGCCTGTTCGGGCGTTTGACCCGCCTCGACGGCCTCGACGGCCTGTTCGGCGGCGAGGGCGCTCGCCTCTGCCTGGAGATTCGCGACCTGGGCCTCGAGCTCGAGGCGAAGCATCTCGCGTTGGACCTCCGGCGGGGGTGGGGTCAACGAGCCCTCCGGCGCATGCTCCTCTTCCTCGGGGTAGTCGCCCGAGATCCACGAGATGATCCGGTTTCGCGACCGGGGCTTGACCTCACGACCGGCTCGCACGATCGCGGCCGCGTCGATCGCCGTCACGCCCGGGACGTTGTTGTCACCCTCCCCCACGAGCGTCGCGCCACACGAGGGGCACGTTGTCTCCGAATCCGAGGGAAGCGCGGCCGAGCACCACATGCACCGAGGCACCGGTGTCGACGCGTCCGTCATCGCGTCGTCCAGCATGCTCGACACGATACCGCGTCACCGGGCCCGCGGAATACCCCGATGGTCAGGGATACGACCTGCACTCGCGGCTCCCCGATGTCAGTCCTTCGGGCGGTCACCAGGGTCGCCAGACCGGCGTCGGGCCGGCCGGCTGCCTCGCCCGGCGCGCCGCGGTGATGAAGGCAATCCCCGACCAGCCCGGCCACGACAGCACCACCGGAAGCAACAACGGCTGACGCTCGATGACCACGATCCCGAGTGACGCGCCGAGAATGACGACGCCGATCGCAGCGAACAGCGGATAGCCAGCCGACGGGCGGCGGCGGGCGAACGCGAACAGCGCCGTCAGGGCGAGGAACGTGCCCGCGATGGCGATCGTCGCGACGAGTGACCAGCGGCTGCGTTCGGCGAGCCACGAACACCCGGCGGCGCAGCCGCCAAGTCGGGCGAAGAAGGGCCATGCCGCGTAGGCGAATGGGAAGGCGACGGCCGGCACGCCGACGAGCCAGAACGTCCCGCCGAACAGGAGCGCCTCAGGCCGCGCACCCCTCCGTTGCACCGCTCATTCCCACTCGATCGTGGCCGGCGGCTTCGACGAGATGTCGTAGACGACGCGGTTGACGCCCTTGACCTCGTTCACGATCCGGCTGCTGATCTTCGCCAGGACGTCGTAGGGCAGCTTCGCCCAGTCGGCGGTCATGCCGTCCTCCGACGTGACGGCCCGGATCGCCACGACGTTCGCGTACGTCCGGCCATCGCCCATGACGCCGACGCTCCGGACCGGCGTCAGGATCGCGAAGCTCTGCCAGAGACTCCGGTACAGACCCGCGGCCTTGATCTCGTCGATGACGATCCAGTCGGCTTCACGCAACGTGTCGAGCCGGTCCGACGTCACCTCGCCGATGATCCGGATCGCGAGGCCCGGCCCAGGGAACGGCTGGCGCAGGACCATCGCCTCGGGCAGACCGAGCTCGAGACCGACTGCGCGGACCTCGTCCTTGAACAGGTAGCGCAGCGGTTCGATCAGCTGGAAGCGGAGATCCGCCGGCAGCCCGCCGACGTTGTGGTGGGTCTTGATCTTCTGGGCGGCCTTCGTCTCGGCCGTGGCGCTCTCGATGACGTCCGGGTACAGGGTGCCCTGGGTGAGGAAGTCGATCTGCCCCAGCTTCGCGGACTCCTCCTCGAAGACCCGGATGAACTCGTCGCCGATGATCCGGCGCTTCTGCTCGGGGTCCTCGACACCCGCGAGTCGCCGCAGGAACCGCTCGCGGGCGTCGACCATGACGAGCCGCATCCCGAGGTGCTCGGCGAAGGTCTCGCGAAGGAGCTCGGATTCCTTCTTGCGCATCAGGCCGTGGTCGACGTAGATGCAGGTGAGCCGATCGCCAACGGCCCGGTGGACGAGCGCTGCGGCCACGGCCGAGTCGACGCCGCCACTCAGCGCGCAGATGACGAGCCCATCGGAGCCCGTCCGTGCCGCGTGGTCGTCGACCCGGCGGCGGATGTCGGCGACGGTCTGGTCGATGAAGCTCGCGGGCGTCCAGGTGGGGTCGGCGCCGGCGATGCCGACGACGAAGTTGCGGAGGACGTCGCGGCCCTTCGGTGTGTGGGCGACCTCGGGATGGAACTGGATGCCATAGAGGTTTCGCCTGGCGTCGACGAGACCCGCGAACGGCGACGAGTCCGTCTGAGCCGTCGGGCTGAAGCCCGGCGGCAGGCGGGTGATCGAGTCGCCGTGGCTCATCCAGACCGGCTGGTCGCGGTCGAGGCCCTCGAACAGGCCATCCGGCGTCGTGATCGAGACGGTCGCCGGGCCGTACTCGCGCTTCGAGACCGGGACGACGTCGCCGCCGAGCTCGTGGGCCATGAGCTGGGCGCCGTAGCAGATGCCCAGGACCGGGATGTCGCCGCGCCAGACGGCCGGATCGGGCTTGGGGGCGTCCTCGTCGTAGACCGAGCTCGGACCGCCGCTCAGGATGATCGCCTTCGGCGCCCGACGCTCGATCTCCGACCACGGCGTGTCGTGCGGCAGCAGCTCCGAGTAGACGTTCAGCTCGCGGATCCGGCGGGCGATCAGCTGAGCGAACTGACTGCCAAAGTCGAGGACGACGACGGCGTCCGGCTCGACGGGCCGGTCGCGCGAGGCTCGGTCGGGGGCCGGGGCGTTGAGGGCTGTCTCGAGGTAGGCCTCCACCTCGGCGTCGTCGGGGGCGAGGACCCGGTGACCGGCGTTCGCCGCCTCGCCGTGGACGGTCTTGCCCCGCTCGGTCATCGGCTTCGCGGGCGTTGGCTCCGCTTCGGGACTTGCCCCGTCCTCGGGATCCACCACGTCCGCCGCCGGATGCGGCTCCTCGACCACCATCGATGCCCGCCTCCTCGCTGCCCGCCGCCGCTTGCCGCAAGTCTACGGGAGCCGGAGGCCTCAGTCGCGGTTGCGCATCGCCTCGGCCGCCATGTCGAAGTACTGGTGGAGGCGGGCGGCGACCGGCGGCGGCGGATCGGTCCAGGCGATTGCGTCGCGCATGTGCCGCAGCCAGGCGTCGCGCTCGCTCGGGCCGATCACGAACGGGGCGTGCCGCATCCGCAGTCGGGGGTGGCCGCGCTCCCGGTCGTAGGTCGTCGGGCCGCCCCAGTACTGGGCGAGGAAGAGCGTCAGGCGGTGGCGGGCGCCCGAGAGGTCGTCCGGCTCTGGGTAGATCGCCAGCAGCTCGGGATCCGAGGCGACCCCTTCGTAGAACCGATCGACGAGGGACTCGAAGAACGGCATCCCGCCGGCTTGGTCGAAGAGGGTTGGCTCGTCGGTCACCCGCGGGAGTCTAGCCGGCGCGCCCGACGGTTTGGCGGTTACGCCCCGACGCGAAGGAGGGGTGCCGGCCACCACGCCGAGCGCTGGCTCCAGCCGTGGAAACGAACGCGACCTGCGCTGATGCCAAGGAGCAGATACATCGCGAGCGACCAGGCAACGAAGCCGCCGCTTCCGGCGACGGGATCTTTGGCGAGCGCGATCGCGAAGAGCGCGGCGAACGACACCCCGCCGCCGATCTGGGCGACCGTGACGGTGAGCGTGCGGCCCCACGTCCGAGCCCGGGCGATCCCGAACAGCGCGACGAAATGGGCAATCCCGAATGCGATCGCGAGGAACGCGAGCGGCCAGGCAGCGGCGCCGACGAGGCCGGGCACGACGCCGAAGCCGATCGCCGTCGCGGCACTGCCGGTTAGGACGAGAAGGAACGAGGCGGCGAGACGAGAACCGCGATACATCTGGTGGCGCTCCTTGGTGGTGGAGGCGGCTTGCTGTCAGTGGTGCCACCGTACTGGCGCTCGTTACCCGAGCGGCATCGGCAGGCGGCGGCCCGGCGCCCCGACGGATGACGTACGCGGCCATGGGCAGCCGGACATGACTGACGGCCGGCTGCCCCCAGAGCTGCCGGCCGTCGAGTCCGATGTGGTCTTCGGTTGTTCTTCGGTTGTTCTTCGGTTGTCGGTGTATTCGGTTGTTCTTCAGTTGTGGCCCGGTAGCCTGAGGGAGGAGGAGGTTCAGGCGGCCGAGAAGGAGAAATTCCAGGAGGGATCGGGCTTGATGATTCGGTTGGCCGTCTCGCCGTGATCCTTGGCCCAGGCCGAGAAGAACGCGGCCCGGCGGTGCGAGACGATCCGGGCGTCCTTGCAGGTGCACCCTTCGACGAGGCACGCGCGACGGCCCTGGCTGGTGGTCGCCGGATGGCGTTCGACCTGCTGGCTGTCCATCACGTGTTCTCCGTTCGATCCGTGGCCCCGGTGTTGCTGGGCCGTTTCTTGATAGTTGAGACGGTAGGTCTGGCCCGTTCTCATCGATATCGGCTTGTGCCATGCCCGTCCTACGCCCGATGACGTACATCCCGGCAGGACGGTTACAGCAGATCGGCCTGGTGTCGGCCGTTTGACTGGGTGTGCGCATGCAGGTCCGAGTCGGATCAGCGCACGGCGCCAGAAATGCCGAACGACCGGGCGACGCAGTGTGGGCACTGTCGCTCGGTCGTCTGGCTGGTCAGGGTATTCAGTTGTTCTTCGGTTGTTCTTCAGTTGTAGATATTCGGTTGTTCTTCAGTTGTGTGACGGCCCCCCGTCAGGCAATGGGCAGCCCGACGAACCGCCAGGTGGGATCAGGTGAGCGATGTCGGCCGGTGGCCTCCCCACGGCGAGCCACGACTGCGATGAGCGCTGCGTGGCGATCGGGGACGGTTCCCTCGGCCTTGCAGGGACATCCGGCGACGAGGCAGGCGCGATGGATCGGACGCTCCTTGGTCCGTGCCTCTGAGGACTGATCCATCGAGATTGCTCCTTCCCCGAAGGTCCTTGTTCCAGAACCCGGTGAAGGCAAGGTAGACGTGGGGCTGGCCGCGACCCACCGACAAGTGCCACCAGCGCGCTACGCCGAATGACGTAGATGGGGTGTCGGGCCGCAGACAGGACGGAGGTGCGGAGATGGTTCCGGCTGCCGCGTCGTGCGACCCTTGGCCGCGTGACTGATCGCCCCGCCCCCCAGACACGCGTCGATCGCTGGCTGTGTGCGGTTCGCCTGGTGAAGACGCGTCCGCTCGCGACGCAACTCTGCGACGGCGGTCACGTCCGCGTGAACGGCGTGCCCGCCAAGCCGTCGACGAAGGTCCGCGCGGGCGATCGAGTCGAGGCGCTGATCGCTGGTCGTGACCGGATCGTGGAGGTCGTGCACGCGATCGAGTCCCGCGTCGGAGCTCCGGTCGCCGCGACGTGCTACGTCGACCACAGCCCGCCGCCGATCGTGACCGAAGTCCGGCCGGGGATCATGGCGGTCCGAGGCGAGGGCCGGCCCAGCAAGCGCCTCCGACGCGAGCTCGAGCGCATCCGCCGGGCCGCCGATACCTGACCCGCGCAAAGGCGGATCAGGTCCCCCGAGGGACGCTATTGCATTCGTCGCGGATTGGCGAGGCTGGCAAGGCGGCGTCCGAGTACCGGAGCGAGCGCATCTAAGGATGCGTGAGCGAGGAGCGGAGGCGCCAACGCAGTCCAGCGTCGTCCAGTCGCCACAGCCGTCGATCGCAGACATGAACAAACGGCGCCGAGTGGAGGCGTTCGGCGCCGTTTGTTGGTTCACCGAGGATCGGGGGAGGAGGGAGGGAGACCGATCACCGGCGGGAAGTATTCGGTTGTGCCTCGAGGATCGTTACCGGCGGGAACCCCGTGCCCGGGCCCGCGGCCGCCTGTACCCACCGAGCTGAAGCGCGGCGATGTCCAGGATGACGAGCGTTCCGAGTGTGACGATCAGGGTCCCCAGCGGGTCCATGTCCGATCCTCGCGGATGCCTTGGTTGATGGACCCAACGATCGCGGTTAACGCGCGTCAGTCCATCGTCCTAAGGTCATCGAATCGCATGAGACGGATGACGTACGTGCACGCGGATCAGGCAGTCACGACCCGCCGGAGCCGGAAAGCCGGGCCGCGTCCGAGACCTTCGGCCGGCGTCCCGTAGCGCAGGATCAGGCTCGCAATCGCGGCATTTCGCTCCGCGCCCTCGAGCTCCTCGGCCACGAACGGCGCGCGAATCTCGCCGATCGTGACCAGGCACGATGGGTCGGCCAGGAGGTTGCGCGCCCAGGCGGCCTCTGGCCGGCCCGCTGCAACGACCACGGAGCCATCCGGTTCCTGGACGTAGCCGACCGCCGCCCGCGCTGGTTGCCCCGACCGATGGCCGCGGGTCTCGATGATCGCGACCGTTCCCCAGCCGGCGAGCTGCTCGCCGATCTCGTCGGTCACGGAAGCTGCGTCAGCAGACGACGCGTCAGCCTCTCCGCTGCCAGGACTTGCCTTCGGTCTGGACGGATGGGGCGTACACCAGCTCGGCTCGCTGCATCTCGGCGATTGTCCGCGCCCCGAGCGCGGCCATCGACTGGCGGAGGGCGCCGACGAGATTCTCCGAGCCGTCGGTGACATGGGCGGGCCCGAACAGGATTCGCTCGAGGGAGCCGACGGTCCCGACCTTGATCCGCGTGCCCCGCGGCAGCGTCGGCGAGGGAGCGGCCATGCCCCAGTTCGTGCCTCGGCCGGGCGCTTCCGCCGAGCGAGCGAGCGGCGAGCCGAGCATGAGCGCATCCGCGCCAGCCGCGATCGCCTTCGCCAGCTCGCCGCCACGGCGCATCCCGCCGTCGGCGACGACCGGCACGTAGCGGCCGGTCTCCGCGAAGTACGCGTCGCGGGCCCCCGCAACGTCGCTGATCGCGGTGACCTGCGGCACGCCAATGCCGAGCACCTCGCGCGTCGTGCACGCGGCACCGGGCCCGACGCCGACGAAGACCGCCGCGGCGCCCTGCTCCATCAATGCAAACGCGGCCTCGGCGTTCGTCGTGTTGCCGACCGCGACCGGAATCGGCATGAACCGGGTGAAGTCGCCGAGCGACAGCGGGTCGTAGCCCGTGGCGAGATGTCTGGCCGACGAGACCTGTGACTGGACGAGGAACAGGTCGGCGCCGTGCTCCGCGCAGAACGGCCCGAATCGGCGTGCCGCGGCCGGCGTCGCGGCGACGGCGGCCTTCGAGCCGGCGTGATGGATCTCGGCGATCCGGCGGGCGACGAGCTCCTCGCGGATCGGTGCGGCGTACGCCTCGGCCAGGAGATCCTGCACCTCGTCATCCGGCGCGGTGGCGATCCGCTCGAGGACCGCGTCGGGGTCGTCGTAGCGGGCCTGAACGCCCTCGAGATTCAGGACCGCGAGTCCGCCCAGCCGCGCCAGCTCGCCGGCGAACCGCGCGTCGACCACGGCGTCCATCGCAGACGCGAGGATCGGCACCGCGAGCGAAATTCCTGCGAGCGAGCTCGTCAGGTCGACGTCGGCGGGTTCGATCGTCTCGGTGCCCGGGGCGAGCGAGACGTCCTCGAAGCCGTAGGTGGGACGGAGGTCGTCGACCTTCGACCGGAAGACCCGGCGAGTCGTCAGCGGAGACATCGCGGGTTCGGGCGTGGTCGAGGTCGTCATCGACCCCGAGTCTAGCCGACCGGGGCGCCGACGCGGTCGGCGCCCCAGCGAAGGGAACTAGCTGTTGTCGACGTACACGGGCTTCCCGGCATGCTTGCCGATGATCTTCTGCGGCATCGCACACACGATGCCGTCGCCGTTGAGATCGATCTTCGCGAGCTTGCCCTTCGCGGCGGTCTCGATGGCCTCGCCGGGGCACGTGCCATAGGCGAGCGCGCCGCCCGGCGCCCCCAGGACGCCGACGGCCAGGACTGCCGTGATCGCGAGCCGCTTCGAGATGGATCGCATGGATCCGCTCCTTCCCTCGAGGCGGCCTCGATGCAGTGGGCCGCCCTCGCTGCCTATCCAGGCAGTAGGAACGCTCCATGCCATCGGTCGAGCGACCGATCTGGGTCGCGAATTCGACCTATGCCTCGATCTTGTGGATCTGCTCGAGGTGCATCAGATCGTGGACGCCGGCGAAGAGCAGCCATTCGCCGCAGCGGAGGCGTCCGACGAGCGGGTGCTCCAGCGGGCACGGGTCGAGCTCGTGGCCCTCGACCGCCCTCGCGCTTCGTTCGATCAGTCGCTGGCTCTTCTCGAGGCGGGCGACGAGGGCCGGGCGATCTGCCACAGGCGAGCCGGGAATGCCGGGGACGACCACTGGCGCGTCCAGCGGCCAGCGATTCGACGCGGCGAGCGACGCGGCAAGGACGAGGCCGGCCCGGCTGGTCGCGACGTGGCCGACGGCCTCCGCGACATTCCAGTCACCCTCGCCGCCGGGCAGCGTGAACGCGGCGTCGGGGAGCGATTGGACGACGGCCGTCAGGGCAGTTGCGAGCGCCGCGAGCTGGGGCACCGTGCGTGCCGCCGACCCCTCGCCGGCTCGCCGCCGGACTTCGCGACGGACGCTGATGAACCGGCCCTCATCGATGCCTCGCCAGGCCGCGACGACGTCGGGGGCATGTGGCTCGAGGTCGATCACCCAGGCGTAGCGGTTGGTCATCGGTGGACGGTCATCGGTTGCCGCCCGCCATCTTGATCGCGTCCGGCCGGCCGCGGAGTCGCCACATCGCGGCGATCCCGACCGCCGGTCCGATCGCCAGCGTCCAGAACGCGATTCGCCAGGTCGAGCCGTCGCCCGGGTCGAGCGCACCGATTGCGAGGATCGCGACGGCCGTCAGCAGGAACCCGAGCGCCAACTGGAGCGACAGCGCGGATCCGGACGTGCCGGGGGGCGCCAGCTCCGAGACCGCGGCGGAGAACTGGGCGGAGTCCGCGACCACGGTCAGGCCCCAGAACAAGCCAATGAACGTGACGACAGCCGGCGCCGCCCCGAACGCGAAACCTGCGACGAGCGCCGATGCACAACTCCCGGTCATCGCGGCGATCGTGAGCGTGGTCCGACCCAGTCGGTCGGCCAGAGCGCCGGCGACGATACAGCCGATCCCGCCGATGGCCACGATCGCGAACGACGCGGCACTCGCTGCGGCCGGATCCGCGACGCCCGCCGCGGCGAACGACGCCGCGACGAACAGCGGCAACCACGTCCACATCGCGTACAGCTCCCACATGTGGCCGAGGTAGCCGAGGTTCGCCAGCCGCACGGAGCCGACGCCGAACGCCGACGCGGCGATCGACGGGCTGAACCGCGATGACCCCACCTCGAGCGGGCCGGCGCGATGGCCGATCCCGACCACCGCCGCGCCCCCCAACGCGACGACGCTCGCCGCGGCGACGATCACGCGCCAGTCCGCTCCGGAGCCCGCCCCGAGCGCCCGGATGAGATGGGGCAGCGCCGACCCGACGGTCAGCGCGCCGATGATCAGTCCGATCGCGACCCCTCGATCCCGGGCGAACCAGCCGGCGATCATCCGGAGCGCAATCGGGTACACCGCCGCCAGCGCCGCACCGGTCAGCGCTCGCCAGATCAGCGCGCCGCCGGCGCTCGTGGCGAGGAACGCGAAGCCGAGGTTCGCGGCCGCGGCGACGATCGCTCCCCCGACGTAGAGCCAGCGACCGTCGACGACGTCTGCCGCGCCCGTGATCGCGATCGCGATCGCGCCAACCGCGAACCCGACCTGGACCGCGACGGTCAGCAGCGGCAGGTCGAGGCCGGACGTGTGCCATTCTGCCGCGAGCAGCTGGCTGACCGCCGAGGCGCTGAACCACGGCGCGAAGGCAAGAAGGATCCCGGCGCCGACGATCGCGAGCTCGCGCCAGCGGCCGTCGGTCTCGACGTCGTAAGCCGTCCAGGCACTCACTCAGGCAGCATGGTGTAGACGACGCACTCACCCCGCAGCACTTCCGTCCCGTCGTCTCGGCGCGCCACGCAGCGGAGCTTCGTGATCGGCTTGTCGGCGCGTGCCTCGATGACCTCGGCCTCGGCGGTGACCGTGTCGCCGACGTACGCCGGCGCCGGGTAGTCCCACTCCTGGTGCAGGAACACGGAGCCCGGACCGGGCAGCTCCATTGCGACGAGGGCGTTGAACAGGCCGGTCGTGAGGCCGCCGTGGACGATCAGTCTTCCGGGCCGGCGGGCGGCCGCATACGCCTCGTCGAAGTGGAGCGGATTCTGGTCGCCGGTGAGCGACGCGTACGCCTCGACGTCATTGGCCGTGAACGTCCGGGTCCATGTCGCCTTCGCCCCGATCGGGGGCGGCTTCCAGCTCACCGGCTCGCCGCGCCGGACCGCTCAGAGCCGCTCGAAGCGGTCGACCGGAAGCACGAAGACGGTCGCCCCGCCGACTTCGACCTCGAGCGGATACGGCATGAAGAACTCGCCGGGCTCCATGATCGGCGGCATCGGGTTCACGACCTGGGTCCGCGCGTTGCAGGTCTCGCGGATGATCTCGAGCACTGCGTCGACCGCGTCCTCCTCGACGCCGAGAAGGATCGTCGCGTTCGACTGCTTGAGGAAGCCACCGGAGCTGTGGAGCCGGGTCGCCCGATACTCGCGGTCGAGGAGTGCGTCGACGAGGGCCCC
>DASUFO010000001.1:0-5136 GCA_036274475.1 Candidatus Limnocylindrales bacterium | reverse complement strand
GTGCCGTCGCCCGTCGGGCAGCCGCCCTGGATCATGAAGTCGGGGATCACGCGGTGGAAGGAGAGCCCGTCGTAGTAGCCGTCGGCCGCGAGCTTGGTGAAGTTCTCGACCGTCTTGGGTGCCTCGCCGGGATAGAGCTCGAGCTCGACGGGCCCTTCGCTGGTGTGGAGCGTCGCCTGTGTTGTCATGCGGCCGACGCTAGCAGCGTTCCTTCGCGGTCTCCCCGGCGAGGCGAACCCAGGGGGGTGCTTAACGGTCCGCCAACATCTGCCCCTTCGGGCACCTGCGTACACTGAACCGATGGCGACGATCGATGCGCCTCTCGCAGGCACTCTGGCGCAGGGCGAGGCTTCACTGGAGCTCGCGAAGAGCTGGCGGAAGCTGACGCGCGCCGCCACCGTCGTGGCCGTCCTGACTGCGCCCGCGTTGTTCGTCTGGTTCACACACCGGAACAACTGGGACTGGTGGGTGGCTCTTCTGGCCACGCTGGCGATCGTGATCGTCTTCCGCGGCTTCGCCGATCTTCTCTTCCGCAGGCTGATCCCGTGGCCAAGCCTCTTCGGCCTGGAAAGCCAGACGCTCCGCGAGGAGGACGTCGTCGGGCGCCGCCGGGCCTGGTTCTGGCGGTTCTGGTTCAAGGTCGCGATCCTCTTCATCACGGTCGTCACGATCGTCTGGATCTTCCGCGGCGGCACGTGGCTCGGCACCGTCGGATTCATCTTCGACGGGATCGGCACCATCCTGAGCTCACCCACGCTCTGGGTCCAGGCCGTCTTCGTCTTCTTCCTCTTCTTCGCCAACTTCGCCATCCTGTTCGGCCCGTTGCTCCTCATGAACATGTCGCAGATGCAGTCGTTCGAGCCGGGCGACGCGGAGTGGGGAGTCAAGCTCGAGGACGTCCGCGGACAGATCGAGGCGAAGGAAGAGGTGCGGCGCGTCGTCGACATCTGGCAGTCGGGAGAGCAGTTCGAGCGCGCCGGCGGCAAGCGCGAGCGGGGATTGCTCCTTTTCGGCGCGCCGGGTACGGGCAAGACCATGCTCGCCAAGGCGATCGCAACGGGCTTCAACTCGCCGTTCATCTCGATGCCGGGCTCGGGCTTCGCCGCCACCTTCATCGGAATCGACGCGATTATCGTCCGGCTCCTCGCACGTCGGGCCAAGAAGCTCGCCCGCAAGTGGGGTGGTCAGTGCATCGTGTTCATCGACGAGATCGACGCCGTCGGCATGCGACGGCAGTCGCTCGGCACGGGAGCCCAGGGGTTCATCCCGCTGACCAACGGCGCGAACGTCGAGGACTTCCTCTTCTACGGCCCATGGGGCTCTCGCGACCCGTCTGGTGACCTGATCGTCGAGACCCGCGCGTGGCGCGACCGGCTCTTCGAGCAGCGCGCACCGGTGTCCTACGGCGTGCCGAGCGGCATGTACGCGCGGCTCGGTCAGTTCTACAACTTCATGTTCCCCGGCGGAATGGGCGGAATGGGCGGCGGCGGGCTCGCTCTCAACCAGCTGCTGGTCGTCATGGACGGCATCGACAACCCGCCGTGGATGCGGCGGACGTTCACGAGCAAGCTGAACACGATGCTCGACGCGAGCTTCATCGTCCCTCGCCGGATCGGCAACGCGAAGCTGCGCCTGCCGGCCGCACGCCCGCGGAAGGACCAGATCTACTTCATCGGCGCGACCAACGTCCCCATCGACCGGCTCGATCCCGCGCTCATCCGCCCAGGCCGCATGGGCCGTCACGTCTGGTTCCGGACACCGACCAAGGACGACCGGCTCGACATCCTCGAGCTGTACATCGGGAAGGTCTCGCACGACCCGGAGCTCGACTTGCCGAACCGGCGCGACGAGATCGCGCGGATCATGAGCGGATACTCCCCGGCCATGATCGAGCAGGCGACCTCGATGGCGTTGACCATCGCGCACCACACAGGCCGGACGGCGTTCGCGTGGGACGATCTCGTCGAGGCGGTCACGACCCTCGACGCGGGCACCGCGATCGGGTCCGAGTATGTCCCCCACGAGCGACGCGCCGTTGCGATTCACGAGGCGGGCCACGCCGTGGCGGGCCACGTCTACATGACGAGCCGCGAGTCGACCCGCCTGACGATCAAGAAGCGCGGCGACCAGGGAGTCGGCGGCCATCACTGGATGATCGAGAAGGAGGAGCGTCTCTTCTCGTTCCAGCACGAGATGTTCCAGGACATCATCTGGGGGCTCGGCGCGATGGCGGCCGAGCGCGTGGTCTACGGCGAGAACTCGAACGGTGTCGGCGGCGACGTCGCAGGTGTCACCGCCCGCTCGGCGATGATGGTCGGCCGGGCGGCGATGGGCCCGCAGCCCTTCACCGTAACGCCCCGCGACGACGAAACGGCGGAGGAGGCCCACAGGCGCGTGCTCGACCGGTTCGAGAAGATCGGGCTTCAGATCATGAGCCGCTCCGGTGGCGGAGGCCCCTTCGACGCAGATCCGATCGCCGGCGTGCTCGGCGATCCCGGGAAGCGAACCGTCGCCGCGCAGGTCATCGGCCAGGCATACGTCACCGCCCACAACCTCGCGATTCTCAATCGGGGCGCGATCGAGCGGATCGCGGACGCGCTGGAGGACAAGCGCGAGATCATGGGCGACGAGCTGCTCGACCTGCTCAACTCCCAGGGCATCAGGATCCCGGAGATCGACTACGGGGACGAGTCAGCCTGGCCGCCCCTCGAGTTCTCGGCGGCGATCGGCCGCGGTGGCCCAGGGACGGCGCCGGCTGTTCCTCCACCGCCGACAGTGCCCGTCTCGAACGGGGACCCCACATGAGCGACGTCGCGTCGCAGGAGCGAGTGGTCGACGCCGAGCCTGCCCGCACCGCGGAAAGCCAGAAGGCCAGCCGCGAGGATCGGGCGCGCAAATCGAGCTATAACCGGCGCTTCGCCGTCATCTATGTGGTGCTGGCCCTCGTCACCGGTGTTGCGGTGGGCGCGCTCATCGTCGAGGCGCTACGCGACCCGGCTTCGTCCGAGGCCGTCCCGACGGGGAGTACGGCACAGCTTCCCGTGTCGGAGCCCGGCGAGCTCGGAGCGATGCAGATCGCCGACCAGGTTCAGCACAACTACCGGCTCCCGAACGGTGACGAGCTCGTCAACGTCGTCGCGAGTCGCAACACGCTCCAGGACGGGAACCTCGGGTACCTGCGTGTTCGCTTCCAGGTCATCCGCCCCGGCGACGGGTTCAAGGACAAGGACTCGCTCCTCGTCCAGCCCGACGACGCGATCCAGTACTCGCTTTGCGGTGCCGGCCAGCGCTGCGCGATCCCGGGGACGGCGTCGGCCGATCGCGGGATCCTCGTGCGGCGGATGGGCCTCGAGCTGGCGCTCCGGACGCTGAAGTTCGACCCGAGCGTCGACAACGTCACCGTCTTCCTCGGCCCGATCCCGCCGCCTGCGGGCGTCGACGCCGTCGTCCTGATGTACCGGCGCAACGTGCTCGAGAACCAGAATCCCGGGCTCCTGTCGCAACCCATCAGCCGGACTCTCCCCGGCGCCGAGCGGAGGATCGAGCCGGGCCTCATGCCTGCGGACGTGGCGCGCCGCGTCGACCAGCTGACGCGCTCGAATCTCTACTACGGCGTGTACCAGCTGATCGGGGGCCGCGACGCGCTCCTCCAGCTGCAGCCCTTCCCGAAGGGTTAGTGCACGGCGACCCGCGGCTCGTCCGCGCCAAGAAGCGACTCGATCGGCTCGACTGGTGGCCCCGCCCTGTGCGGCTCGGCGGCGTGCGGATCGTCGTCACGCCGTGGCTCTTCCGATTGCGCCCGTGGCGCCGCTACGACGGCTTTGCGACGCACTTCGTGATCTTCCTCCGCCGCGCCGACGTCGGCGACGACCTGATCACGCACGAGCTCTGTCACATCTGGCAGATGCAGCATCGCCCGCTCGCGATGCCGCTCAGCTACCTCCGGACGGGATACGACCGGAGCCCGTACGAGCGTCAGGCGCGCGAGGCCGCCCGGCGGACGCGCTCCGCCTGACAGCTCCGCCTGTTAGACATCGAGCGTGCAACCCGCCGTGTACCGGGTGACGCACCAGCGACTCGCCCTGTCGGCGATCCGCCTGGGCCTGGCGGCCCTCGCCTTCGCCGGGTCGATCGCCGCAGGCGCCGATCCTTCGGCGGCGGGCGTGGGTCTCGCGCTCGGAGCGGGGATCTGCGGGCTCGCGCTCGTCACCGACCGGCGGTGGCTGCTCCTCGGCACGCCGAAGGCCGATCCGCTGCCGGACGAAGTCCGCCGGGCATCGCTTGCGCGCGCGATCGCCGACGGGATGCTCCCGAGCACCGTCGGCGTCGCGGTTCTCGCGGCGATCTCGCTCGTCTTCGAGCCGATCCTCACCGCGGTGCTCGCAGGAATCCTCGCCGGCATGGGAATCGTGAGTCTCGTCTCCTGCGTCGAGGTCGCCCTGTGGGAGCGCCGGAGCGACTCGCAGCTCCTCGCCGACGCCGACGTCCACACCCGCCGCTACGTGGCGCCGTCGGTCCCGCGGCCGGATCCCGCTACGGCTCACCCCTCGCCGGGCAGCCCGGCGGGCAAGTGACACAGTGTCACTTGGAACCGTTCGTCACGCCGATGTCGCGGCTCGCGCGGCGAGGAATGCCTGCACGGCGACGTCGAGGTCCGCATCGGTGTGGGCCGCGGACAGCTGCGTCCGGATGCGGGCCGTTCCCAGCGGCACGACCGGGTAGGAGAACGCGACGGCGAAGACGCCGTTCGCGACGAGCGCCTGGGAGAACCGCGCCGCCTCGGATGCGTCGCCGATCATCACCGGGACGATCGGGTGGTCGCCGGGGAGCACGTCGAACCCGAGCTCGCTCATCCGCGCGCGGAACGAGCGCGTGTTGGCCCAGAGGCGGTCGCGGAGGTCGTCGGAGCGCTCGATCAGGTCGAGCGCGCGGAGGCTCGCGCCGACGACGACCGGGGCGACGCTGTTCGAGAAGAGATACGGCCGGGCGCGCTGGCGCAGGATGTCCACGACCTCCTGCCGACCGGCGACATAGCCGCCGCTCGCGCCGCCGACCGCCTTGCCGAGCGTCCCGGTGAGGATGTCGACGCGCTCGACGACGTCGAACTGCGCGTGGGTGCCACGCCCCTGCGGCCCT